>NZ_BCQI01000019.1 GCF_001544355.1 Alicyclobacillus acidiphilus NBRC 100859 | reverse complement strand
TACTCCCTACTCCCTACTCCCTACTCCCTACTCCCTACTCCCTACTCCCTACAACGACTTAGGCCTGACGGAAGTACTCGTACGTCTTTCGCAATCCTTCCCGCAAGTCGGTTCTTGGTTCCCAGCCGAGTTCGCGTTTGGCGCGTGTGCAATCGAGAACGCTTCGCCGCACGTCACCCACTCGTTCACTCGCTCGTATGAGAGGGATTTGTACGCCGACCACGTCTTCCATAGCGTGGTAAATATCTTCGATGTAGAGTTCAATGCCCGATCCGATATTGAGCGCTTGATTGTCTCCCTTGTCCAACGCCAGAACATTCGCTCGTGCGACGTCGCCGACATAGACGTAGTCGCGCGTCGTTCCTCGCGGCATGTCGGCATAGGATCGCAATGTGGATGGGCGGCCGTCCAACAAATTCGCCATGAAAATCGGGACGACGCCCGACTCGCCTTCAGGGACTTGGCGAGGTCCGTACACATTCGCGTAACGCAGGGACGTATATCGGAGTCCGTGGGTCACGTGGTAAAAATACAGGTATTTTTCGCTGACGTATTTGCTGATGGCGTAGGGTGAAATCATGATCGGATCGATATCTTCTGGTGTCGGTACAATGGAAGAATCCCCTGACAGCGCGCCGCCTGACGAGATGAATATCACTTTTTGGACGCCAACGCGTACACTGTTTTGGAGGATGTTCAAGAGGCCGAGGATATTCACATCTGCGTCCAGTTCCGGATCCTGGACCGACTTTGGCACAGATTTCTGCGCTGCGTGGTGATTGACGACATCCGGCCGTTCTTCAGCAAAGATATCGGCCAAGTCCTTGGAGCGGATGTCCGCGAGATACAGTTTCGCCTTGGGATGAACGTTTTCGCGCCGACAGGTGGGTAAATCGACAACCACGACGTCGTGACCCGCTTCGATGTACGCGTCGACGACATTCGATCCGATGAAGCCCGCGCCGCCTGTGACAAGAATTTTCATGGTATTCCCTCCACATGGCGCAATGTCAGCACGCCATCGTCTACCAAATCATGATACGACATGGCTGGCAGGAATTGATAGAGCCACGTACACTAGGGATGGCCTTGTAAAGATCGCCCTGAAACCTATGGAAGCTGGTCCTAGGCCATTGACGCTCAATCCATCCGCTATGGAGGACGCCTTCAAGGAGGAACTGAATTTGACGAATGCGCATGGACAGTTGCTATATCGACATTTGAAGAGTTCGCTCGATCCGGATCAGATTGCGGATCGACTGCAGTATCGGCCGCAGACGATGGAATTGCACCTATTCGAAGTGGATGTGGAACAACCCGAGCGGATCGCGGCTGTCATTCAGCAACTGCAGGGCCTCGACATCAAGGTGTTCCTTCACCATCCGATGAAGATCCAAGGAAAATATCTCGACATCCTGAGTGATGATCCGGAAGTATTTGAGTATTATAGATTCTCCTGTCGGGTGCTTCACGACATCTGCCAAGAACATCAGGTATACTGCGTCGTCCACCCGCACTATTCCAGGGGCCCAAGTGGTAGGCTGAACCTTGGCGACAATGCGGAAGTTGAGGCTCGGTCCATCGAACTTCGAGACGCGATCGAGGACGTCCGGAGCACGATGGGAGAATGGTTTCTCTGGGAAAACACACCGACAGGCGTCTTTTCCAACATGAATCCTCTTTGGCTTACACACATTGTTGCCCCGCTGGAACTACCCGTCTGCTATGATATCAGCCATTCGTTTATGTCCCTAAAGGGAGATAATCGCAGACTCGTGGAAGACGTGCGAGCTTTGTTTCCGTACACAAGGTATTACCACGTCGTCGACAGCCTTGGCACAGTTGTGCACGACGCGCTGCCCTTGGGCCAAGGCCGAATTGACTGGAGAGCCCTGAAGCCGTACATCGTGGAGCGGGATTTTATTTTCGAAATTGGCCTCCAGGATCAAGGGGACTGCACTGCTATGGTGGAGAGCGCAACATTCTTCGCCGCGCTGCCATCGGATGATTTGGACAGCTAAAGGCATCATCATGTATCATTAATTCTTGTCCCGACGCGTTTGCAATGAGGACCATCTTGTATTACGAGGAAGATTCTAGTATGTCTACTGTAGAACACGACATCGTGCAAAGTCAGGAACAGGCGACTGAACAGGCGACTGAACAGGCTGAACAGCAACGACTGAAAATGGAAGAACTCGTAGCCCGCTATTTCCAGAACAAAGAAATTGCAAAGGAACGCAA
Source organism: Alicyclobacillus acidiphilus NBRC 100859 (assembly GCF_001544355.1). GTDB lineage: Bacteria > Bacillota > Bacilli > Alicyclobacillales > Alicyclobacillaceae > Alicyclobacillus > Alicyclobacillus acidiphilus. The sequence continues at coordinate 55,661 of NZ_BCQI01000019.1, read as the reverse complement.
CGAAGAGAATAAGCTCATCTTTGAGGAACTTGAAGCGCTCTTCGAAGAGAGCGAGTCGGAAGAGTTGATTTTGCCCCTGCCAAACGGCGAACTCGCCGTCTTGTCTCCTTCGTTTCGAGAGCGGGAAGTACTCGACAAAGACGCATTGGCCGATGAAATGGCCGTTTCCAAAGACGATTTGAAAACGCCGTTCGATTTCAGCATGTTTACTTCACAGGGCAAGCTCACACCTGCGATGATCACCAAGTATACGCAGACCGAACGCGAGATGAAGCTGCGGATCAGCAAACGCAAGGCGACGACGAGGCGCCGGAGATCGAAAAAGACGCTGCCGACGGAGTGACGGCCGCATAGGGCGACGGCGATTGGCAACGGGGTATGGTCGGGAGCGCATCCAAACGATTTGGAGATGAGACTGATGCAAGCCAAGTACTGCCTGCAATGTGGACATTTGCTTGAACCCAGAGTGATTGGGGACACCACGCGACCGGCGTGCCCTCAATGCGACTTTATTTATTGGGGTGCATTCAGCATCGGAGTGGGAGCGTTGATCCGCCGCGCGGGCAAGTACCTGCTGATTCGCCGTGCTCAAGAGCCTGGCAAAGGGATGTGGACGAATCCAGGGGGCTATTGCGATCCCGACGAAACCATTGGCACAGCAGTCGAACGTGAAGTCTTCGAGGAGACAGGCGTTGTGGCAAAGCTGAACCGCGTGATTGCCCTGCGCGATCAACACCGCCAGCAGCACAATCTATACGTCGCATTCGACATGACCTATGAAAGCGGCGAACCTATCGCCGACGGGGTTGAGGTCGACGGCGCTGGATTCTTCTCGTTCGAACAGATGGCCGAAATGCCGGTGGCGGCGATGACACGTTGGCTCATCGACGTCGCCGAAGGCGCGAACGGTCGAGGGCTGACGGAAGACGATACAGAATTCCCGTACCCCGGCAGCCATCAACTGTTTCGCATATAAATGGGTGTTTACTTGGATGGGGTCAGAAGGCCCTCAAGCAGCGTCTGAATCTCTGAGACGACGAGAGGCTGGTACTCTGTGCCCTCGCCATAGCGCCGGATGAGTTCGGCGCGTGCGCGTTTGAGGTTGTCTTCGTAATCTGGTGCCGACTTGTCCGGATAATTTTGTTTAAATTCGACCATGACCTCTTGGACATAGCTGGGTCGAGGTCCCCAGCGCCCGACAATCTCTCCGTCGCCTTGAACAAAGAGAACAATCGGAATGGAGCGGCCGCCCATCGTTAGAAAGTGCTTGTCGACGAGATCGAGATGTTCCTCCAGGATGAGGACTTCGGCCGGGATCGACGCCGTCTCCATCAAGCGAAAAACGACGGGCACATTGCGAACGACGTCTCCGCACCAGTCTGCTGCGATGACGACGCAGTGCAAATCGGTCGATCGTTCGGCCAGATTGTGAAAGAACTCTTTGCTGTCGTCCGACGGCCAATCAAATCGACGGTACCAGTCCGTGAACGCTTCCCGATTGCGCGTCATGCTGTCGATGAATTGCTGCGGTGACAGCCCTTTTCCTAGATATGAAGCCATATTGACGGTCATCTGCACCAGCCTCCCTGTTGAAATTGTACACACCACGAAAGAATCTACCAAACGACGGTTGCTTGACAACTGACGCAGGAGGTTCGCGTATGCGCTCGACAACCGCTCCCGCTTCTCCAAGGTTCTCCGATACGCCCGCGACGAAAGGATTTCGACGTGCGCTCGCCGACACGTTCCCCCTGTCGCTCAGCGTGTTTGCCTATGGAACCGCATACGGTGCCTTGGCCCACAGCGCGGATCATCTCACGTTCCTTCAGACCATCGCGATGTCGGCGTTCGTGTTCGCTGGAGCGTCCCAATTTACAATCCTCTCGCTGCTCCATCAAGGCGCAGCCGTGTGGACCATCCTGTTTGGGGCCTTGCTCATCAACGCTCGCCAAATTTTGTACGGCCTGACGCTCGGCCACTCGCTGAAGCATCTCCGAGTTCGCGACATCCTCTGGCTCGCGCACGGCATGACGGACGAGAGCTACAGCGTCACCATGGTCGAGGCGACGTCGACTCGGGTGAAAGCTGCCTACTTCGCCGGGGCAGGCACCGCCATCTTTGGACCGTGGCTGCTCAGTTCGTCGCTCGGCTTTGCGATCGGCGGCCTCATCGGCGACCCAGCTCGGTTTGGGCTGGACTACGCTTACATCGGCGCGTTCCTCGGGCTGTTGGCATCGCAGGTGAAGAGCGGCAGGCATGTCGTCGCCGCGATCTCCGCCGCTGCCACCTCCACCGCCGCCTACCACTTCCTTGGCACGTCCGGCGCCGTCTTCGCAGGCGCCATCACCGCGTTTTGCGTGGGGGTGTATAAACGATGAACGGGATTCACTACGCAATCGCGATTGGATTGGCAGCCGTCGCCACCTATTTGACCCGGATGCCGCCGCTGCTGCTGGGCAGGTCCCTCACGCTTTCACCGCGCATCCAGCAAGGGTTGCGCTACATCCCGATTGGCGTCTTTGCCGCGTTGCTCGCGCCGGCGATCGCGCTGCATCCGGCCACCAACGGCCACGTCGATTGGCCATTTTGGTGCGCGACGGCCATCGCCATCGCCACGGCCTGGTGGACGCGCAGCCCACTGTGGACGATGCTTGCGGGCATTGTCGTGATCGCGCTGGTTCGAGCGATGTAAGAAGCGGCCAATGAGGGACGAAACGCCCCCTCTGCCGCCGCCAGCCACCCGAACCGCGGAACGCACGATCTCAGTGTGCCATCCAGTTAAAGTGGAACACGCCTTCCTTGTCGACGCGCTTAAACGTGTGAGCGCCAAAATAGTCGCGCTGAGCCTGCAGCAAGTTGGCCGGCAGCGTCGCGGAACGATAGCTGTCGAAGTAGGCCAAGGCGCTGGCGAACGCTGGCACGGGTACGCCGTGCGTGACGGCGATCGCGATCACCTTGCGCCATGCCACCTGATACTTGTCGATGACACTTTGGAAGTATGGATCGAGAAGAAGGTTGTTCAGGGCCGGATCGCGATCGTACGCGTCTTTGATGTTTTGCAGGAAACGCGCGCGGATAATGCACCCACCGCGGAAGATCATGGCGATGTTGCCCAGTTGCAAGTCCCAGCCGTATTCCTCGGAAGCTTTGCGCATTTGCGCGAAACCCTGGGCGTAGGAGCAAATTTTGCTCGCGTACAAGGCTTGGCGCACGGCTTCGATAAACTGCTCCTTGTCCTGCTCGAACGGCGGCACATCAGGTCCGCGCAAGATCTTGCTCGCCGCGACGCGTTCCTCTTTCATCGCGGACAGGAAGCGAGAAAAGACGGATTCCGTAATCATGGAAAGGGGAACGCCGAGATCGAGCGCGCTTTGACTCGTCCATTTGCCAGTGCCCTTCTGGCCGGCTGTGTCGAGAATGACGTCGACCATGGGCTTGCCTGTGTCGGGATCGCGCTTGCCGAAAATGTCCGCCGTAATCTCGATGAGATAGCTGTCGAGTTCACCCTCGTTCCACTCGGAGAACACGCGATGCAGCTCTTCCGTCGACAGGCCGAGGACGTCTTTCATCAAGTGGTACGCCTCACAAATCAACTGCATATCGCCATATTCGATCCCGTTGTGCACCATCTTCACATAGTGCCCAGCGCCATCAGGGCCGATATATGTACAGCAAGGCTCACCGTCGACTTTCGCCGAAATCGCCGTCAGAATCGGTTCGACCAATTCGTACGCGTCCCGCTGTCCGCCCGGCATGATGGCTGGTCCCTTAAGCGCGCCCTCTTCCCCGCCGGAAACACCGGTCCCGATGAAGCGGATCCCCTTCGCCTCGAGAGTTTGGTTGCGGCGACGAGTATCTTCGAAGTACGAATTGCCGCCATCAATCAGAATGTCACCTTCGCTCAGATGAGGCAGCAACTGTTCAATGGTGTCGTCCGTGGGCCCACCTGCCTGCACCATCAACAGAATCTTGCGGGGTGTTTCAAGGGATGCCAAGAATTCTTCAATGGAGTATGTCGGCTGGATTCGCCTCTCCCCTGCCTCTTCCACCAATTCATCCGTGCGGATGCGGGATCGATTGTACACAGAAACCGAAAATCCCCGACTCTCGATGTTCAACGCCAGATTCTTGCCCATGACGGCGAGCCCGATCACGCCAATATTCGATTTTGCCAATTCCATTCTCTCCTTTTGCCTCATGATTACGCAGTGCCGGGTGAGAGTGCGATGTGAGTCACAGTTTGCGCGTTGCAGAGTGCGCACCACAGAGTGCCGGCAACGCCAGCATATATCTATTATATTATTTCGAAAAATATATCAGAAGGTAATCTCGCAAACTGGCTAGAGTGGAGAGGAATCTAACAGATTTCGGAGCACGTCCCACGTGCGGCAATGCACAAGCGGTCAATAAGCGGGCAAATAGGCGGCAAATAGGCGGCTCTGGGACGCTTATTTGCCCTGACCCGGCCGATTCGTCCGAAATAAGCCGCCGTGGGACGCTTATTTGGCCCGGATCGGGGCGAACTCGCCACACTTTCGGCAAATAAGCGGTCATGCGACGCTTATTTGCCCCCGAGCCGGCCGATTCGACAAGAATAAGCGGCCCAGGGAAGCTTATGCCACCCGGATCGGAGCGCACGTGGCAGCGGATCGCGCCGAAGAGCGTCATCAATTCCGGATATCCAATGTAAGGGAAACAAACAGAACCACGCTCGGAGTGTCCACCGCCTGATTCTGTCGCGGCAACTTACCGCATTCACTCGATCGAACCGCGATGATCAACAGCGATGATCGAGCGCGATCGAATGTTTCCCTATTGTAAAGATTTTTCCTTAGGCTAAAAATGTGTGCACATTTTCGGAATGAAGTACTATAATGACTTCAGAAATGTTTCCCTAAACCAAAATTGTTTCTTGGACACAAATTTCACTTGCGATCGGAATTGAACTCTAATCGGTATTGAACCGTGCTCGGAACTGAACCCTAATTGGAACCGCAATCGAGATTGAACCGTGATCAAGCTTCGACCGTATTTCGACCGTATACAGAAAGGTGGTGCTCGAAGTGAGTACGCATTCTTGTGAGGTGGAGAGCAAGGCAGTTCGTGCGGCTCGTGCCTCGATCGACAACCAAAGACGCGGCTTGCGTGCGCTTCTTCCGTTCCTTGGACCTGCCTTTGTCGCTTGCATCGCATATATCGATCCCGGCAATTACGCCACAAACATCCAAAGTGGATCGGAATTCGGCTACAAACTGCTGTGGGTGATTGTACTGGCCGACTTGATGGCGATGTTGATTCAAAACATGTCCGCGAAATTGGGGATCGCGACGGGAAAGAATTTGCCTGAAATGTGTCGGGAATACTTCCCCAACTGGCTATCTTACGTCATGTGGGGGTTTTCTGAAGTCGCCGCCATGGCGACTGATATCGCGGAATTTCTCGGGGCGACATTGGGACTGAACTTGCTCTTTCACATCCCGATGCTGATTGGCACGTTGGTAACCGGCGTCGTGACGTACCTTATTTTGATGATGGAGCGCCTTGGCTTTCGGCCGCTGGAAAAGTTTATTGCCGCATTTGTCGTGATCATTGCGCTGTGCTACTTACTGGAGACGATCCTGGCAAAGCCTGCGTTCGGCCAAATCGCCTACCACAGCGTCGTTCCATGGATTGGAAACGAAGATTCGGTGCTGTTGGCTGTGGGTGTGATTGGGGCAACCGTCATGCCGCACGCCGTGTATCTCCATTCCGGACTCACGCAGAATCGGGTGATCGCCCGCAATGACGAAGAGAAACGGCGCATTTTCCGGTTTAACACGAAAGAAGTCATCATCGCCATGGGCCTCGCCGGCCTCATCAACCTGTCGATGATGTTCATGGCTGCGTCGGCGTTTCACGCTTCCGGGCACACAGGGATCGCGGACATATCCACCGCTTACAAGACGCTCACGCCGTTACTCGGGCCTGCGGCAGCAGTCGCCTTTCTCATCTCGCTGCTCGCATCCGGTATATCGAGCTCCGCAGTGGGCACCATGGCTGGCCAGGTGATTATGCAAGGCTTCGTGGGATTCACGATCCCGATCTGGATCCGCCGAATTATCACCATGCTCCCAACCGTCGTTGTCGTTGCAATGGGCCTCGATCCCACTCGCACCTTGGTCATCAGCCAAGTGGTACTCAGCCTCGTCCTGCCGATGCCGGTCATCGCGCTGATTTACTTCACGCGCCGACGCGACATCATGGGCGTGCTCGTCAACCGCCGGATCGTCACCTGGGCCGCATCGATTGCCGCAAGTATCATCCTTGCGCTGAACATCCTCCTCTTGTACCTCACCTTCGGCGGATCGATTTGACTTGGATGTACAACTCGATCCGCTTCCTCAGCAGTCTTCATCAGCCCTAATCCGTCTTCACCTGCCTGATCCGCCGACATCCCGGAGTGTTCAACTTGCGATTTTATATCAATGTGATATATCTATGTGAGTGAGATGCTCGGGGATCGGAGGTGAATGGATGTACGAACTGATTGTTCTTGGTTTTCTTATGCAGACGGTGACACATGGCTACAGGATTTCGAAAATCATCAACGACATGATCGGCCCTTACGCAAAATTCAGCAGCGGACGGCTCTACCCGCTGTTCGACAAACTGGAGCGAGACGGATTCGTCGAGGCGGTGGACGACGATTCTGATCCCGGCGGACATCGACATCGGGCCTTTCGCATCACGGAAACTGGCAGGCAGCGGTTTTACAGGCTGATGCTCGACACCACATCCAACCTTGGCGACTATCGCAGGCTGTTTGGATTCAAGTACGTGTTCTTTGACTTGCTGCCCGTGGATGAACAGATATACCTCATCGAGCACTACATCCACTACTGCCAAACGCACTTGTACCATATCGAGAGCGAGATCGAGGACTTGCGGGCGCGAGCGGAGCGCATCGATTCTGATCTCACCAATCCAATCAGCATGATGGAACACACCAAAAAAATCTGGGAAATGGACATTGACTGGGCGACACGCATGCGTGATCGCATTGTGACGAGGAGCGATACGTAGAATGGGCACGAGTTGGGAACAGGCGCAGACAGCGCCTCAGCGATCGCACAAATGGTGGGCCTTGGCGGCCGTGTGTTTCGGGTTGTTTATGGCATTGCTGGACGTGACAATTGTAAACGTCGCCTTGCCGACGATACAGAAGAGCCTGAATGCACAATTTTCGGACTTGCAGTGGGTCATTGACGCCTACGCCATCGCGTTGGCGGTGGTGCTGGTGACGTCGTCGAGACTCGGGGATATCCTCGGGAGAAAGAAAATCTTTATGATCGGCTTGGGGGTTTTCAGCACAGGATCGCTGCTGTGCGCCCTGTCCGGCGATGTTTCGGTACAGGGGCTGTCGCACATCGACGTGTTGAATATCTCGCGGGTGATCCAAGGTATCGGCGGATCGGCGATGATGCCGCTGTCGCTGTCGATCATCTCCACCGAATTCCACGGCAGAGAACGCGGCGCGGCATTTGGCATTTGGGGCGGCGTCGCGGGCCTGGCGACGGCCATTGGTCCGCTCGTCGGCGGCCTCCTCGTGGAAAAGGTCAACTGGCAGTCCATCTTCTACATCAACGTGCCGATTGGCGTGATCGGCATCATCTTGTCGGCGTGGGCCATTCACGAATCGAAGGATGAACGGGCTTCGAGGTTCATCGACGTCTTTGGCCTGCTTACGTTCTCCATCAGCATGTTCTGCCTGGTGCTCGCCTTGATGCAGGCCAACGACAAGGGGTGGACGTCCGGCTACATCCTGACGCTGTTTGTCATCGCTGCGGTGGCGCTCGCGGTGTTCATCACCGGGGAACTTTACATCAAACATCCGATGATCGATCCGCGGCTGTTCAAGAATCCAAGCTTCACGGGCTCGGCGATCGCGGCGTTTTGCCTCAGCGCAGGCCTGTATTCGCTGTTCTTCTACCTGACTCTGTACTTGCAGAATTTCCTTGGTTTCGACTCATTGCAGGCCGGCCTTCGGACGTTGCCGATGAGCGCGCTCGTATTGATTGGCGCGCCGTTGTCGGGAAGGCTGACTGACAAGTTCGGTCCTAAGTGGCTGCTGGTGACGGCGTTGGGACTGATGTCGATCGCGGTCTTCCTCATGACCCGCATCTCCCCGTCGGACAAAGCGGCGGACTGGGTGGTGCTTCTGCCAGCGTTTATCATCGCCGGGATCGCGAACGGCATGGCGAACCCACCGCTGTCATCCCTGGCCATGGGCACGGTACACCCTTCGAAAATCGGCATGGCGTCTGGCGTCAGCAATGTGAGCAGGCAGGTGGGGATTTCCTTCGGGATCGCCTTCCTCGGCGCGATGCTGTCGAACCGATACAACACGCTGGTCCACAACCAAATCACAGCGTTAAAATCCGGATTGCCGGCAAGCGCGCAAACGAGCATGATTCACGGGGTGCAATCGGCCGGCCCCATCGCAGGGAGCCTTGGCTTGAGCAGCGCGGCAGCATCCTACCGCAGCCAGCCTATCTTCCCGACCATCCAGCACATCGCCCGGACCTCATTTGTCGACGCGACGGTTCACATTTTGATCATCGCCGGCTGTTTCTTGACGGCGGGCACCATTTTGGCCCTCATTTTGATTCGCAACAAGGACCTGTTCCATCGACAGGAACCGCATGGCAAACAACAGAGAGATTGACAGACAAGTTCTTCCTCGTGTATAGTACGCGGAAATCAAAGTTTTCACGGAGCTTCGACGAGGCAAGTACGCATGGATCCGATGCGCAGAGAGCCGATTGTTTGGTGAGAAATCGGACGTCGCATCCATTCGGAACCCACCTCTGAGCCGATGGTGACGAGCCGTCCGGGATTCCGCCCGTTACAGCGGATGGCCGCGCCGAGATTGGGGCGGCAACAAAGTGGGCCCGCGCGGCCAACGAAGGTGGTACCACGGGATCACCCCCCGTCCTTTTGGACGGGGGTTATTTGACGTTTGGGAGGAATGAACATGCGATTGTCCACGGCGGCAACATCTTCAAGCTTGGTACCCGGTATTCAGAACCGATGCGAGCTACGTACGCGGATCGAAACGGCTCGCTGACGTCCATGGTGATAGGATGCTATGGAATAGGCATCACACGGACACTCGCGTGCGTGATCGAGGACAATCACGACGAAAAGGGAATCGTCTTTCCGGAGTCCGTGGCACCCTATCGGTATCACCTCGTCCAAATTGGAACCGACGCCGAGATCTCGGAGTTGGCGGAACGCCTGTACACACAGCTCGGTGCCGAACGAGTCTTGTATGACGATCGCGACGTCACACCAAGGGTCAAATTCTCCGATGCCGACCTGCTCGGCATGCCTCACCGCATAACGGTGAGCAGACGAGCGCTTGCGGCGGGCGGCGTCGAGTTGACCTGCCGGCGAACGGGTGTGAGCAAAATTGTGGCTCCGGACGCGGTGGACAGGTAAGATAGTGGCCAAAGGCAGTGCTCGTAAAGGTGGTACGCCCATGTGCGGATGGATGCGAAACTCGTTAGCCGATGGCATGATGCCGTGATGATCGAGAGACAGTATACGGCAAAGCTGCTTCGACGCACGGCCATCGTACTCGCTGTGGTCTTTGTACTGTGGGATTCGATGACCCATGGTCCGGCGCTCACGCGAATGATGAATGTGGCCGAATGCTTGATCTATTGCGGCGTGATTGCGCTCATTCCACATCGGCGACTGTCCGCAGCGTGGAACGCGATACCCTATGGTCTCATCGCCATCATCACGGTGGTATGGGAGTTTTCGTTCCAGCACACGTTGATTTGCGCGACACTGATCTACTTCATCGTCGGCATTGCCGGTGGGCGGATGCAAGAGCCATGGACGTGGTGGATCGGCGGTATGGGCGTTGCGGCCGCAGTGATTCCGTTGGTCGTCGAGCGCCCGTTTGGCCCGCACCCAGTGGCGTACGCGGGCTATATGGCGGGACTGCTCGGAGTGTTCGTCGGCGCGCGCAACAGCGGCATTCGGCGGCGGGCGCGCGAGGCGCAGCTTCAATATCTGGCCGAGTTGGAAAAAGCCCATCGCGCACTCCAGGCGGCCCATGCCGATTTGCAGGACATGTCGGTTCAGGCCATGCAACTGGCTGTGGTGGAAGAGCGAAACCGCATCGCGCGCGACATCCACGACAGCGTGGGACACGCTTTGACCACGCTCGTCGTCCAATTGCAAGCATTGCAATTTCGCGTGCAGCGCGATGTCCAAGGCACCGAGCAGCAAATCAAGGATTTGGTCGCCATCGCCCGCCAGAGCCTCGACGAAGTGCGTCGTTCCGTCCGCGACGTCGCAGATGCGGAGCCCATCTCCGGCATCCAGGCGATGTCCGCGCTCGTCGATGGAATGCGCGCGAACAGCGGGATCGACATCGTGTTTCGCCCATCGGATGACACCAGGGACCTTCCGCTCGAAACCGGTGCGGTGCTATACCGAGTGCTGCAAGAGGCGTTGACCAATATGGTTCGCCACAGCGGCGCGACCAGCGCAACCGTCCGCCTGGATCGCGTGGAATCGGTGCACGGGACCGATGCCGGACCGATCCTGTTCGTGCGACTGCAGGTCGAAGACAATGGCAAGGCGAATCCGTCCGAACCGCCCCAGGCAGGATTTGGCCTGCGAGGCATGTCGGCGAGATGCCAAGACGTCGGGGGGAAATGCTGCTGTCGCCCAGTGTCGCCCCACGGCTTCCTCGTGGAAGCGACGATTCCGTGGAGAAGACCATCCGCGCAAGAGGTGAGATCGAATGTCGGCCAGTAACGGCGCAGCTATCCAGGTGATGTTGGTGGACGATCAACGGCTGATTCGCGACGGCCTTCGCTACATCATCGATACGCAGCCAGATATGCGCGTTTCCGGAGAAGCCGAGAACGGCTTGGCCGCTTTCGAGCTGGCCTTGGCAACCAAGCCGGATGTGATTTTGATGGACATCCAAATGCCTGGCGGCGACGGTCTGACCGCGACGAGCAAGATCCTCGCCGCGCTGCCGGACACGAAAATCCTGCTGCTGACGACGTTTGACGTGGTCGACTACGTCTATGACGGAATTCGCGCAGGTGCGGTCGGCTACCTATTGAAGGACGCGGATGCCATGGACTTGCTGGATAGTATTCGGGCTGTCTGCCGTGGAGAAGCGTTGTATCGTACACCTGCGGCGTCGGAGGCGCTGTCGAAAGCCCTGAAGGCCGCCCCATCCGATGCACCAGCTTCATTGCGAAAGACGCAAGCGATGGAGGACGCCCGGATCGAGCAGCCGGAAGATGTCGCACCGTTCGAGGAACTCACTGGCCGGGAACTTGAGGTTCTGCAAGAAATGGCTTGGGGACTGCGCAACGACGAAATCGCGGCGAAACTCTCCATTTCGGAAGGGACGGTCAAGACGCACGTGCACCGGATTCTGCAAAAGTTCGGCGTGGATGATCGAACCCAGGCTGTCGTGTTCGCCCTTCGCAGGGGAATGGTGCGATAACGACAAGTTGCCCCATCACGCTCCCTCTCCGGCCGCACTGTCTATATCTCAAGATATACGCAGGCCAGCCCATCACGTGTCGATTTCCATCCGTGCGTAGACGTCGGATGGGCCCTCTTGCGTGTAAGCTGTTCCTAGATGAAAAAGCCATCTAGGAGGAAACGCCATGCCGACTGCAGCGATGCCGATTGCAAAGGATATCATCATAGGCGCAATCATTTTGATCTTGATCATTCGACGCCAACTCACGCCGCGGCCGTTAAGCGGACGACTGCTGGTCCTGCCGCTCATTCTCGGCGCCTACGCGCTCTATGAGGCCGCAAGCAACCCTTCGATCGCTTGGGCAGGTTGGGTTTCACTGATGCTCACGCTCGCGCTCAGTTTCTTGGTTGGCCTGATCCGCGGCCGTATCGTACGTGTTTACCAAGAGAACGGCGTGTGGATGGTTGCCGGTTCCGTGAAGTCCCTGCTGCTTTGGCTTGTCTCGATCCCGATTCGTTACGGACTCCGCTTCGCCCTCGTGCCACTGCTCGGAGCGGGCGCCGCGTTTCACGGGCCGTCGAGTTCGCTGCCCTATTTGTTCTCCATCGCCGGACTGCTGCTTGGGCGCGCACTGATGCTGACGCTTCGCCACCCTGAAGCGGTTCGCCAAGCTCGTCAGAACCACCTTGCCAGACGAGCTGTTCAGCATCGCGATCGATAAACTGCAAATCCGCCCCGCTCTAGGATACGCCAGACGGAATCCGGGGTGGATAATGCTGCCCCCGCTCATCCGTCGACGCGATGTCCAGCAGATCGTTGACGGTCACAAACGCGTATCCTTTCCTGCTGAGCCTATCGAGCACCTGGTGGAGGGCTTCCACGGTCTGCGTTCTGTCGCCGCCTTGGTCATGAAACAGGACGATATCGCCAGGATGCACGTTGCTCACAACATTGCGGACGATGGTCGCTGTGCCGGGATTCGCCCAATCCTTGGAGTCCACGCTCCACAGCACCATGGCGTAACCGTGATCGACCGCCGTAAACGTTTGACTTGGTCCATCGTCAAACGTCAGCGCGATCGCCTTCTCGCGGACGGATACCTGTCGAATCGCATCGTCTGACGCCTCGTAAGACATCGTCCTCCAGTCCCAATATCCCCTACCTTTCCGCCGCCATACTGAACGTGATCGTCGGCCAAAAAATTTTTGCAAAGACTGCGGACGAACACCGCCCTCGAAGCCGTGCCTCTTAGCATAGTGTGCAGCAATGACTTAGAGGGGAGGCGATTGTATGTACGGTGGAACATTCGGCGCTTACACCCGCTGGGCAGTCGTGTTTCTGATTATTTTCGTCCTGTTCTTCCTGCTCGTACCGAGCTATGTAACGACTTGCACGACGACGCCGGTATATTGATCACGACGGGTTGTCCGCTGCCGGGGCCAAACATCGAAAGGCTGGATGGATGTGTGTACAAGAGCGGAATGCCAACGCTATGTGGGCCAGTGGGTCGGCTTTCGGACCCGATACGGATACCACATCGGAAAGGTTGAACGGATCACCAAGGATAGTGCGATTGTGTTGTCCCCGCGTCAATATATCCCCGCACAACTCGCGAGCACCGAGATAACCGACGACGAAAGCCATCGACTCGATGTAGCCCTGGCTTGGTGGGGTGGATTCGGCCGCCGCGGTTACCCGGCTGTCGGTTATGGTCCAGGCGCGGTAGGGGGATATGGGCCACACGGCGGCGCAGGTTATGGAGGTTGGGCCGGCTACGGCTGGGGCCGTTGGGCAGTGTCGTTCCTCATCATTTACCTGCTCTGGGGACTGTGGTTCTGGTAAAACGCGAAGGAGTCGGACTGACTCTGTTCAGCATGATTCGAACAGAGTCAGTCCGGTCCGCGTTGCATGTCGAAAATGGCTCCGTGGCCAGTTGGCTGGCTACTTCAACACGATGTTTCCCAGAAATCCCAATCCATACGACACCACGCCCACGATAATCCCCGCCATGGTCATTTCCAAACCACTGGACCACCAGGAACGGACTGTAACCAAACTTTTTGCCGCACCGACCGCAAAATGCGCCAAAATCGAGATCAAAGCCGCTAAGATTAACGCTGTTGTGCCGCTGGTGAAAAAGAACGGAATCATTGGCACAATGGCGCCAATCAATGTCGATACCGATCCCGACACCGCAGATGACCACGGATTTCCCCTGATCGACTCATGCAGACCATGTTTTTCTTGAGCGACGGTTTTCAGGAAGATTTCGTCGTCCTCGGCGATGGTCTCCGCAATGTGCCGAGCGTTCTCCTCGTTAAACCCCTTCACTTGATAAATCAAGGCCAGCGTTTCGATCTCGCGGTCTCTATCGGCTTCGATGGATTGCTGGGTCTTCGCCAAGGTCGTTTCCATCAATTCGTTTTCCGATTTCGTGGCCAACCAGGCGCCAGCCCCCATCGACAGCGTACTGGCCAACGCGCCGAATAAACCTGAGATCAAAATCGTACGGCTGTCGGACGTGTATCCGGCAACCCCCGCAATGATTCCAAAAATGGCGCCCAAGCCATCATTTACACCGTATATCGCGTCGCCGATCCATCCAGCGACGCGATTGTTGTCGTTGCCCAACAGTTCGTCCAACCTTTGCGATGGCGATAGGAGTGCCACATGATCACCTCTTGCTGTTTTGTACATGGCAAGTATTAAATTTAGACTAAATATTAGTCAACGCTAATCTGGATTCGTAGATCCACTTAACGAATGAAGATAGACAGGCCTCTGCCTCGTTGAACGATCGACACCGAATGATTACAATGACCAAGCGGGCTCTATGCAGAGATCGGTGAAGAGATTGGTTATGAAATCGTCAACGAAACGGAGGACATGAGCGTGGAAATCTTCGAAGTCGCGTACGCACCACCTCGAAGCTCCGACGAATTCGTGTTGTGTATTGGGAAATTCGACGGGGTTCACATCGGCCATCAAGCCGTCATTCGAACCGCCAGACAATATGCGGGCAGCGGGCAGCTTGGCGTCATCAGTCTTTGGCCGCATCCTCGTTGGACTTTGCAGCGCGATCCCGATTATCAGCGCGCGCTGACACCGGTACGAGAAAAACGGAGACTGCTTGAGCAATACGGTGTCGATAGACTGTACGAGATCGACTTTACGGAGGAATACGCCAAGACGTCGCCTGAAATCTTCGTCTTGGAGCATCTCGCCGGATTGAACCTGAAGCGAGTGGTGGTCGGAGATGGTTTTAACTTCGGAAAGGGAGTTCATTCTACGACAGACGAACTCGTCGAACTATGCAGTCGGATCGGCGTGCCAGTCACTGTAGTCCCACCTGTCACCGTCAACGAACGCGTCGTCAGCAGTTCTGACATTCGTTGCCACGTCAAAGCCGGGCGTGTGGAAGCCGCCCAAGCCCTCCTTGGCCGCCCTTATACGCTGACGGGTGAGGTTGTACATGGTGCAGGTCTCGGGCGCAAATTGGGATTTCCAACCGCGAATCTCGGCGGCATTGACGATTTTGTCCTGCCGGCGCCAGGGGTGTACGAGGGAATCGCCGAAATTCACAGCGTGAAGGCCACGGACAATACATACTGGTATACGTTGATCAGCGCTGGCTATCGGCCCACTGTAAACGGTACATCGTACGAGGTAGAGGCATATTTGATTGACTTTGACGGCGATTTGTACGGCAAGGACCTATCCGTTTCATTTTTGCGCCGGGCGCGGGACGAAATCCAATTTACGACGACTGAGGCGTTGATCGAGCAAATGCGGGTAGACGAACAACTCGCAAGAGATAGATTTGGTTTGCACAAATCTTGAGGTTGTTCTAACAGTTGGACAAATACCTCTATCAAACAGATTGGGGCGCTACATACTTTGTAATGCAATCTGGAGAAGGTTCGTCCTGCTCCACCGCGTGCAATACCCCAATCTTGCTGAATGAGGAGTGCGACACCCACATGATACGAAAACAGAAGTCTCTTCCCGCAAACAAGGCAGGTTCCGAATCGCAAGTGCTTCGAGAATTACGCGCCTTGAAACGCCAACTCAAGGATTTGCCAGGCATCCGCGAAGAACTAGAAAGTATCAGCACATCCGTTGAGAAACTGCATGAACGTCTCGATATCTCGCGGACACCCCAGCTCCCACAACCAAATTTTCGTCAACCGGAGCTGGGGATTGTTCCGTCCATTCCGCTCCCACCGAATCGGACGCAGCCTGAGAATACGTTTTTCTAACCTTCAGCTTCGTGATCGGCCATGAAACGGCTCCCTAAATCGGGTGAACATCATTACCAAGACACCTCAGCTTGACATATTCTCGAATATGCTTGTCAACCAGGGGGTGAAAAACATGTATGACGGAGCATTTGGTGCATACACCCGTTGGGCGGTGGTCTTTTTGATCATCTTCGTCCTCTTCATTCTTCTCGTTCCTTACGGAACATCCGGTTACTAATCTGAAGTTGGACGGGCGATGGCTCATGCTGTCGCCCGTCGTTCAAGACTGCGTTTATCTCCTCTCTTGCAACGATCATTCGTCTTCTTTCTAGCCTCACAACAGGAAAATCAAAGATGGACCTTGACATAACACCTTTTGGTGTTATGATTGCGATGTTCATTCGATACCAAATGGTGTTATAAATCTTTGGAGGTATAACCATGGGCGCTCGGGAAGCACTTCCGGAAATCCGCAAAACCATTGTACTCAACGCGCCAATCGAGAAGGTGTAGGAAGCTGTGTCCACAGCCGACGGAATCGCTTCATGGTGGATGCCAAACACGTTCGAACCGATTTTGGGACACGAATTCGTTCTTCATGCAGGTCCCTATGGAGATTCGCCATGTAAAGTGACCGAATTGGATCCGCCTCACCGCGTAGGATTTGACTGGGGGAAGGACTGGCATCTGTCGTTTGAATTGAAGCGCTTGGAAGACAAAACGGAGTTCACTCTGATTCATTCCGGCTGGGACCCCGAGAAAGTGACGGAGTTTGGTCAGCCTCATCCGATGGTTCGCGACATCATGGACAGCGGATGGGAGAACATCGTCAAGGAAAAGCTACCTTCCCGATTCGATGGCTAAGATGGGCAATTTGGTCAACAACAAGTTCCAGCGCGATGTGTTTCAAGCGATTGCCGATCCCACACGCCGCCAGTTGCTCACATTACTCGCCCAAGCGGAGCGCGAAATGTCGATAGCCGCAATCGCAAAGCGTTTCCCCATCAGCAGGACGGCAATCAACAAGCACCTGCAAGTATTGGCTGATGCCAGGCTGGTGTGCGCTCGCAAAATTGGCCGAGAGACCCGGTACATATTGACACCTGATCCCCTGAACGAACTTCAACAGTGGCTCTCTTTCTTCAATCGGTATTGGGACAACCACCTGTCTCATTTGAAGGCGATTGTGGAGTCGGATGACAACATTTGAATATCCGACTCCACTCCACATACACCCTTACTGGAGGTTGAGCGCCGTCTCGGCGTTTTGCAGGTCGAGTCGGATCTGTTCCTCCGGATTGTAGGCGTGATACCACCCACGTTCCATCATGTACTGAAAGACTTGTTCGTGAACGTGAATGGCGTCTTCCAATTGTTTGCGAAGTACGGCCCGGACGTCCGCCGAAGCGGTTTCCGTGAGCGCCGCGGCATAACTCCACACGCATGACTTGCTTGTGATCAACAAATCGGACGCCACGACTTGGTCTGTCATCGCCGCGGTCCCAGTCAACGTCTCGAGAATTGGGTTCATGGCCGGGTCGCTCCTTGGTGGTTCGTCATGATGCGCGCATCGGACATCAGATCTCGCAGCTCCTGAATGTGCCGCCGATCCGTCGCGACACACGTCTTGAGCAAGCTTAACAAGGGTGGATCGCTCACAAGCACCTGCATCGTCAAAGATTTGGTCACACATACGTTCTTCATGGCCAGAAGCTCGTGAACTTCCATCGTCTCATGGATTGCGAACGCCTTTTGCTCCATCTTGCTCCCCCTTTGAACAAGTTCACGGTGATTACGGCTTCAGAATCACCTTAATGCAGCCGTCTGATCGCGAATCGAACAGTTCATATCCTTGTTTGGCCTGATCGAGCGGCAACACGTGGGTGATCACGTCGCCAGGGTCGACCTTTCCCTGTGACACGAGTTCGTACATGTAGGGCATGTAGTGAATTACCGGGGCCTGTCCCGAACGGATATTGATATTTCGATTCATGATGTGCCCAAGCGGAAAGCCGTTATATCGCGATCCGTACACACCTGTGATCTGAATCGTCCCACCTCTTCGGACAGCTTCGACCGCGATTTCGATTGGGCCCAACGTTCCGCCCTGAAGTTTCAACGCGGACTCCAACACCTCGACCGGCGTCATTTTTCCGTCCATGCCCACGCAATCGATCACGACGTCAGCACCGCCTTGCGTCAACTCGTTCAGATACACGCCGGTATCCTGCTGGTTCTCGAAGTTGACGA
This sequence comes from Alicyclobacillus acidiphilus NBRC 100859, assembly GCF_001544355.1. Classification (GTDB taxonomy): domain Bacteria; phylum Bacillota; class Bacilli; order Alicyclobacillales; family Alicyclobacillaceae; genus Alicyclobacillus; species Alicyclobacillus acidiphilus. The sequence goes on along the minus strand of NZ_BCQI01000019.1, from coordinate 37,664 downwards.
TTTCCACGTGGTTGGTGCGTTTGGCGTGCTCCAGCCGATACTCCAGATAATCGACCGCGATCACCCGTTTCGCGCCTTTCATCCAAGCAAATTTCTGCGTCAACAAGCCAACCGGGCCGCATCCAAGGACGACCACCGTATCGCCGTTCTTGATGCCAGCGTTGTCGGCAGTCCAATACGCGGTGCTCATCGCGTCTGCGATTAAGGCGAGTTTTTCATCCTCGACCTCGCAATTGTCTGGAATTTTAAAGGACGTGAAATTGGCAAACGGTACGCGCATATATTGAGCTTGACCGCCTGCATACCCTCCGGTGGTGTGCGAGTACCCGAAAAAACCACCCGTATCTTCATACGGATTCGCTCGCTCACACTGACTCTCCAATTGGTGCGTACAGTAAAAGCACTCGCCGCACGCCACATTAAAGGGGATGATCACCCGATCGCCCTTTTTCAGCTTGGTGACTTGCGGTCCAACTTCTTCCACGATACCCATCGGCTCATGACCAATCACATAGTCTGTCGGCAAATTGGGAATCATTCCATGGATGAGATGCAAGTCAGAGCCGCAAATGGCGGTACTCGAGATTTTGACAATCATGTCGTCTGGTTTTTCGATCTTTGGATCTGGCACCTCTTTGACCACGACATTCTTCATCCCTTGATAGGTGACCGCCTTCATGATCACTCTCTCCTTAGTGAGGTCTCTGTGGTGTGTCGAATGTCTCGAGCACTTTGGTTCTGTCTTTAAACAACGGCAATTTTGCGATCTCAGCGGTCTTTTGCGCGGATTTGGCGTCCATCTGAATTTGTTCTCCCGGGTTGTACGGGTGCAGCCACCCTTTATCAATCATCAGTTGCGACAATTTCTCATGCATGTCCAAGGCCTGAAACAGCTGGTTTCGAACCACGGCGCGGACTTCGGGGGTGGCGCACTCCGTGAGAGACATCGCAGCGTTGCGAATCCCACTTTTCACTGTGATCAAAAACTCCAGCGCCGCAGAAGCGTTGGCAAACCCAATCAGGTCGGTAAAGTCCGCTATATCCAGCGGTTTTCCCATATTCGGATTGGCGTTTGTGCCCGGATCTGTCATTCCATATCCCTCCGATTACTGAACTTGTTACTGAACTTGTGCACGCCCCAAGAGCGTTTGCAACTCATCCAACGCTTTCAGAGATTGTTGCAGGTCTTGTTGCACCAGCGCCTTAAGTTGTTCATCCGTGACCAATCCATCAATGGCTTTCGCTTTCGCCGCACAAATCGTCTTGAAGTTGAGAAGCTCGTGAAGTTCCATCATTTCATGCGAACCCAATCGAATAGGCTGTTGCAATCACCTCACCCCCTCCCAATGCACTGACCTTACGGTCTCCAATGCAGGTAACAAATACACAGCCCGCGAACGCCAGGTAATTTGTTCCACTTGAACCGAGGTTCAGGGCGGGGCGCTGGACCGGGCGCTGGACCGGGCGCTGGACCGGGCGCTGGACCGGGCGCTGGACCGGGCGCTGGACCGGGCGCTGGACCGAGGGCTGGACCGGGCGCTGGACCGAGGGCTGCACGAATAAGCGGCCCTGGGCCGCTTAAGTGCCTGAATCCGGGCAAATGCCGCGAAATAAGCTGCCGTGGGACGCTTAAGCTGCGGAAAACCGACCCGATCCCGCCGATTCGACACGAATAAGCGGCCCTGGACCGCTTAAATCCTGCCGATCCGGCGGATTTCTGCGAATAAGCCGCTGAGAGACGCTTATTCAGGCCATCCCCATCCCCATCCCCATCCCCACGGCGCCACAAAATGCACGAACCGGCCTCGGGCCGGTTCGCTCCGACTATGCTTTGCAGGTCAGGTGGAATGTTTCAAGGGGAGGTAGCCACCAAACGGCACTTATACCCTGTGCATGGTTACGAAAGCGTCCACTATCTCCGGATCGAAAGTTGTCCCGCGCTTTGAAACGATATCATCCATCAGTTCAAAATGGGACATATCCTCCATGACGATCCCGTTGGCATATCGATCTACCACGCGAAACACGCGCGAGAGATGGTTGATTTGGGCCCCGCTTTTCCCCACCGGATATCCAGAGCCGTCGTAGTTTTCGTGGTGATCCGCGATAATTGCGGCAATGGGATCGGACAGATTGAGTGCTTTTACCATCTTGACCCCAAGTGATGGATGCAGCTTGTATTGTTCAAAGGCGACTTCCGAGCGCATGGGATCCATGACGACTTCGCTCTCCAGCGCCGTAAGTCCATAATCCGCAAACCGAGAGGCCAATATCAAATTGTGGACGTCCTGTTCAGGCAACTCCAGTTCAATTCCAAAGCGCTGAACATAGTAACTGCGGACGTCCAATAGATTTGAGACTTCCGAGCCACTTAATTCCTGCAAGTTCAACGCTTCTAAGCATTGTAAGAAATGTCGAATTCGCCCCAGTGAAATTGCGTGATCGTCACCTAACGTGGAGGGATGGGGCTGCTCTTCCGCCCAGTGTTCCAATTGAGACTCAAGGTTTTGCCACTGTCTCCACATGCCCAATTGCCCAAAGAGGACCTGCGCTTTTTCGCCGAGGCTCATGGCTAAATCGACTTGTCTCATTCGAATCGCAATATTTGCAAACAAGTTGCACAGGCGGGCGACTTCCTCCTTGTTGTAGCTGATGATGGACGACCAAATGACGTCAAGCGCACGTTCGGCGTACTGCACACTTTCTCCCAATCGATTCTGAAGCAGACAAAGCCGCCCCAACTCCGACAATGGCTCCATAAAGTCCCGTCCACCAAGCTCCATAGCTCTTTTTAGGTGACATTCCGCCTCATCGTACATTCCGAGTTCAAGATAAGCCAACCCTCGGTTGTTCGATAGGATGGACTCGGGCAACGGCGTTTGGGTATTCGAGAAGAATTGCTCACTGCGTTCTGTGCTGACGATGGCTTGATCATAAAATCCATTGATCCCTTGAATCGCGGACAAATTGGCAAACAGCATCCCTTTGGTCTGGTCGGACATGCCGCTCAAATCTTCCACCAAGCCTGTCAAATACCGATAACATGTGTCAAATTCTGACATTTTCAAATATGCGACACTCAGATGAATGGTGTATTTCGCTCTGGAGTCCTCATCGCTTGCATATTCAATGGCCTTTGTGAAGTATTGAATGGATTTCTTGTAATCCGGAAATCTCAGAAGATAGATTTTCCCGATCTCGTCGTACAATTCGCCAACCGCATTTTCGTCAGAATGTTCAGCTATCTGACTCTCCAATTGCAGAAACATGCTGTTTGCCATATGAAAAAGTCCCTTGGACAGTATGCTCTTGGCAACGCCAAACGTTTCATCCCAGTTCATTATCCGTCACCCTTTGCGCACGGGGACACGAATCACAAACGTGCTGCCTTCTCCAATGACAGAATCAATCTCCAATGTTCCGCCGAGATACAAAGCCCGTTCCTTCATGCCGAGAAGTCCGTAGTGACCAGCAGGAATGTGATTCGGATCAAAGCCAACACCGTCGTCGCAAATCGTAATTCGCAGTTCATCGTTCTCTTGCGAAACGGTCAACGTAATAGTCTTTGCCTGCGCGTGTTTCTTCATGTTGTTCAGGATCTCTTGAATCAACCGATACAAAGCGACTTGCCTGGCAGGCGCAATCGACTTGGATTCAACCGAGTCCGGCACGTGTATTTCGATGGGCACATTCCAGTTTTGCTGAAGCTGCGTGCATAAGGCTTTCGTCGCCTCAAACAAGCCGACTTCATCCACCGCGATTGGACGAAGATCGTAAATCAAATGGCGAATTTCACGAATCACGGAACCGACTTTCTTATGGAGTTGATCGACTTGATTCTTTGCCATTTCCACATCAGAATCGATCATCATTTTCAAGACTTCGAGTTTCATACTGATATTGGTCAACGTCTGAGCGGGCCCATCATGCAGATCACGGGCAATCCTTCTGCGCTCTTCTTCGAGAATCCGAATACCGTGGTCCACCTCGTCGAAGGCAGGCAAAACTGGTTTCGTATGTGTCATATACGTTTTACCCCTATCGGCTTCAATATCAAGACAATGGAGGAAGGAATGAGCTCCTTCCTCCATATGTAAAGAACAACTTTTACACTAACACGGCCCAGCCATCGTTCGTGAATTTCATCGTGGTACCTGTCGTCGAACGATTTGTTTGTCCCTGAACACTGCCAGAATTGGAACCGACCGCAGATGGAACTCCAGTGCTCCCGTTTGCGTGAACGACATTCGCAAATACCGGTGCGGTTGTCGCCGCCCAGATTCCAGCGACGGCTGCTGCTGACAAGATAAACTTTTTCACAATCAATCTCTCCCCTTACTGTGGGATTCAGGCAACCAGGCGATCATAGGCATTGCCCTTAGACCCTAAGCTTTGCGCCCCTGACTTTCGAACAGGTTTGCCTACATGAACAACAGCCAATATTTGCTGTTACTTTGATTATATGATATTTCGACACAGATCGATAGATTATTTACGAAGTCTTTGCAGAAATTTGTCGGTTGATCGAACATTCTATCCGAGTGAGTCGAAAAGATCGTCAAGCGATTCAGCCGTTAACGAGCTCGAGTCGGTACCCGCATCTTGCTGACAACGCAAAAACAAATCTATAGCCTCCGAGATATCCGCGATGCTCACCGGTTTCGCCAAAAAGTACGACGCACCTGCTTCTGCGGCCAAACGCTGGTTTTCGATGGTCGCCTCCACAGAACATATCACCGTAAAAATCTCGGGATATTTGTGGTGAATGATTTGACACAGCTCAAGGCCATTTTCGCGCCCCAACTGAATATCCAGCGATATCAAATCAACTTCGTGTTCCTGCAAAATGCTCCACAACTGATCCCCATTGTGGGCCAGCGCTACAATTTGAACGTCTTTTCGCAGCCCGTAAAGCATGGACAGCGATTCCGCAGTTTCCTTGAAATCATCGACGATCACGATCTTGATCATATTGAAGACTTCCCCCATATCGGATATTTCGTTCCGTGTTGTACGTCCGTACTCTTCGTCCGTGCACTTCTAACAACGTATTGGGATGATTCACCTGAGCTCGTATGAACCCGTTGAAGTCTTCGACACGGACGCTGGTTTCCACAGCCAACGGACTGCCTAGCTCAGTGACATAGACCGATTTGCGGGCGATGACAAAACCTCCGCGCAATGCCTGCTGAATGGCCACGGTATTGCCGCTTTCCAAGTTGCTTGAATAGCAATTGCATTTCACGACGATGTTGCCAACACTGCGAATGGTGCTCGACGCCACGTGCTTGGCGTGAACAACCGTTCGCTGCGTTGGAGAAGACTCCAGGCTCCGCCTGAACGCAATCAGTTTATCTAAAAAAATTTCACAGTCCTTCTGTGAAACATTCTGACGATAGTTGCGCGACCATGTGGTTTCAATGAGTTCTCGTAAGTCTCGATAGATTGGATCTATGTTCGACAACTCAACCGAACCTTCATCCACAAACTGTTCCACCATCTGCGCCAAACGCTTGTGCCTCTTCTCGAAGAGAATCCCAGGTATCTTCGGAATCGTGGTATGTGCGTCAAACCGTTTGATGGCATGTGCGATCATGAGCGCGTATTCGTGTCCAAAACGACTCAATTCAGGAATCATACGATTTAATAATTGCAATAAACGGTCATACACGATTTGGTGATGCCCAGATATCACGGTCGAACCGTAGATGCCTTCGCCAACCAATACTCCTTGTCCACCGATCACGGACGACGTTTCGATGTCGCCATACACGATAACCGCGCCAGACGCTTTCACGATGGCACCATTTCGAATAGAGCCATGAACGACGATATTTCCGTCAAACTCGATTTTGCCATCGTCCGAAGACAAATTTCTTTCAAAAATCAATTCTGGCACAACATCGATGCGATGTTTCGTATACACCAGTCGCCCTTCTCGAATTGCGACAATGTCGCCGTTGACATCCGTGACACCATCCCCTAATCGCGGTAAGTGCGGTGTTGTCGACGCCGGCAGAATCGGTACACCATAGACATTGACGCCGGGCACGCCTTCGAATCCGGGCTCGATCACCGCGCAGGTCGTTCCGATGGCAACCTTCGGGAGTCTCACTGTTCGAAACAAGGAGTCTCGCTCCGTTTGGAAACTGGTCGACAGCCTCAGATTTGCAGGCTTTCCTTGACGCGGCGGGCTCCCGCGCAATACGACCTCCTGTTGAGTGCCGCGCGCGGTACACAAGCGATGGATGGCCGGATAATCAATGACTCCGTGAAATCCGTTTTTGTACAAAAGGTCTAGAATAACTGCTGGCGACGCCGGGTTGGGGTATCTATCCACTTCCTCAATCTCCAGTTTTAGCCGCCTCTTTGGCACACGATCGTCTTTCAGATGCAATTCTACACCTTTCACGACGTTGGCCCTGACCGAGACAGACAACTCGTCGTCAGACACCACCACGTCGTACGACACCCTTGGCTGAATCGAGGAAAATTGGATATCCACGATATGTGATCGGGACACCACCGTTTCGCCCTCAACTCGTTCTCCATTCACATAAACTTGTATCAGTGGGTTTTCAGGGATCACAATCGTAGCATACGAACCGTCGTTGATGGGATCGGTAACGATCACTTGGCCATCTCGAACGGAAGCGGTACCGTGCACGATGGCGAGGTCGCGTTGTACAGAATGGTTGGAATTTTGCGAAGTACTAGGTAAAACAGGCTCAGGTCTGCTTGGTTCACGAAAGAGATCGTCCACCAAGAGCCTCTTCAAAACTGATTTAATCGACATTTTGCTTCCGCCCACCTTGTCGGTTTTTGGGCGCAAAGATGTTTATGAAATCGATACGAGATACGATAACCATCTCGGCAACCCGTCTATCATAGACATCCTTCGTCCTTAGATACGTGGCTTTGCGTCCCTGTCTTTCGCACAGGTTTGCCATTGATTTTGCACAATGTTTGACAACCTTTTCATATCCGCCAAAATTATACACAATTCGACATGACCCAGTACAGCCTTAATCCCAATGGTAACCTTCTCAATCATACAGAGATTGATATGATGCTGCATCACCAATTCCATCATACGCAAGTCCTGGTCCACATCACGGCAGAAGCCGATTGCATGCTGCGTCCATGACGCACAAGTTCAATCCTTCATACATTCGAATCCATGTGGCCATTTCCTCCCCCGGATCGGAATGGGACGATATTCAGCGAAGGTATTGACCTTGTCTTGACAAACTACCCTCCTCATCGTAGCATCGTTCTATATTTTTTGAATTCAAAATAAAAGTAATGGAGAATGCTACGATGAAGACATTAGATTTTGGTGTTCCGAGTGACTACACACTCCGATTCAGCTCATCGTCTGTATTTGAGTGCGCCTTAAGCATCGCAGCTTTTACCCGAGAGGAAATATACGATAAACTGGATCACAGCCTGGAGCATTTCCGCTCCATGCGAGATCGCATGTCAGACACACTGCACAAGGAAGTAAGTTTGTCCGGCCATGTGCATACATGGCGTAGCTTGCTCTTCTTAGCGCATCAGTGCCCACACGTATGGAATTCCCCATGGGAACAGCACGTCCAGCTTTTTCTCAACTGGATCCAGGAGAATGAACACTGTCTTACGAAACTGGCGGCTCCGTACCTAGGTGAGATATACGTATCGGAATTGGACGATGCCCTCGCCGGAAATCAAACAGCGCAGCGACACCTGATTGAGGTTCACACAGACAACCCTGTGATTCACCTCAACTTGCGTTACCTGTTCTCCGTGAAGTCGCATGACTTCCTAGAACATCTCGTGAATCTATTAACGTATTGGTATAAGGAAATCGAAGGATTCCGTATGGCCGATACAATGATGGCGCTTGAACAGGATCGACGACATGCCGAACAGCTCGCCACCGGATTGACATCTCGTGAACTCATTCGGCTGCTCACGAGAGGGAGTGAACTGCAGCCGCATCCTGGTGTGAATACGCTTTGGCTTGTCCCCCAATTCGCATATCGACCGTTTACCATCATCAATCATCTGGCTCAGTGTGTCGTATACTACTACCCTGTTGGAGACGAGTTTCTTCCCTGGGGCACTACGCATGCCCAAATGAACCAAGCGGCCGCATTGCACAAAGCCCTTGGAGACGTTCAGCGTCTTCGATTACTCACGCTACTTCGTCAGTCTCCGAAGTCGCTCGCTGAAATAACCCATCGACTGAACGCCACCAAGTCGAATATTCACCATCATCTGACCCTCTTGCGCACGGCTGACTTGGTTCAGGTTCAAGATGGCATATATTCACTGAATCATGAGGCCATTTCACGAGTTGGCACGGAGTTACGAGCGCTGTTAGGAGCGCAGCAAACATGAATGAGCGTACTCCGAGGAATCAACCCATACCTGAAGCCCTGTGGAAGAACGCCGATTTTAATTGGTTGATGGCAGGACGGACGGTCTCCGAATTGGGCACGGCGATGACGACGTTTGTGATCCCATGGCTACTTCTCCAGATCACAGGCTCTGGCACACAAACTGGTATTGCGTTCGCGATTGGATTTATACCTTATCTGTGTATTTCATTTCCTGCAGGCGTATGGGCCGACCGATTCGACCGGAAAGCCCTGATGATTGTGGCTGATGCCGCACGACTCGTCTTGTTGCTGTCGATTCCAGCAACCTCACTCGTGACAGGCTTCGCACCATTATGCCTGCTCTATCTGGTTCAGGCGGGACTCAGCGGATTTTCGGCGGTTTTTGACGCATCCTACGCGGCGTGTTTGCCCAGCATCGTTACAACCAATCAATTGCGGGGAGCAAATAACCTACTGCAAACATCCCTGTCGATGAGCAAAAGCGTTGGGCCAATTATAGGGGGTATCGCGATAGCCTGGATCGCACCCGCAAATACGATTTTGTTTGACGTGGGCTCCTACGTTGTTTCCATTTTGACCATATTCCCCATCAAAAGGGCCTTTTCGGCAAAATCACATAAAATTTCGGAATACACAGCAAAGAAAAACTCGTTCTTGCGGGATGTGCGAGAAGGCGTTGGAACCGTATGGGCCATCCAACCAATTCGTTATATGATGGTGTTTTCGACACTCGTCAATTTCGTTGGACCAGGGATGGATGTGGCATTGTTGTATCGGATTCAGCACGAACTCGTTCTTCCGGCATGGTGGGCCGGCATCATGATGGGCGGACTAAGCGCCGGTATGCTGCTTGGGTCGTTCATCCATCGATGGACAGATCAACGCGTCAGTGTCGACCGATGGCTCACCATTTCTTCCATTCTGCAGGTTGTTCCTCCAATCGTTCTATCCGTCTCGAACAACCCGATCATCATGTGTGGAATGCAAATCTTCATTGGCGTGTTATTGGTCGCGTGGAATGTACAATCGGCCACCCTGCGTCAAACGCTGATACCAGATCACTTGCTCGGCCGCACTTCGAGCGCGTTTCGCTTGTCGGCATGGATTTCGATCCCGCTAGGCGACGGGATCGCCGGCATCATCAGCCAACATGTCGGCACTCGAGCGTATTTTGCGTTCGCGGGATGTGTCCTCGCTCTCGTTGCCGCCATCAAGGTTTCAGTGCAATTCGTTGCAAACAGACCGATTCGACACACTTAAATGGCCAGCAGACGCTGATTCTCCCCTGCCGCCGCAGTCTCCGCCGTCGCTGCCTCACTGCACGGAATCATGCGGCTGGCTGCAGGCAAACAGCGGCGCGATCGCGAAGGTTGGCGAAGGTAGACGGCAAATAGGCGGCCCCAGGACGCTTATTTCGGCGAACTGGTCGAATCGAAGGCAAATAGGCGGCCCTCAGCCGCTTATTTGCCCCCGCTGCCCCCGAAATGGCGCACCTTTGGCTCATTAAGCAGCTGTGGGCCGCTTATTCGTCGCTAATCTGCTGATTCGACACACTTAAGCAGCTGTGGGCCGCTTATTCGCAACCCGCAACCCGCAACCCGCAACCCGCAACCCGCAACCCGCAACCCGCAACCCGCAACCCGCAACCCGCAACCCGCAACCCGCAACCAGCGACTCCCCCGCTATCCCCGCCGTCGCAACCTGATCAACTGCCGTATTGATTCTCGACCAAACAAATGCGGACCGCATACGTCTCGTACCACGTTTCCTTGCCCAGGTCCTTCGCCGCTTGATGCTCCGAATGAGCCATCCACGCCTGGATGGCCTCCTTGGATTCCCAATACGAAACCATGATACAGCGTTCTGACTCGGCATACTCAATTCCAAGAAACCCAGGCATTCCTTGAACTAAGCTGGTTAAGCGAGCAGCCATGGCGTCGTGGCTCGCGCGGTCTCCATTTTTTTGAGCGGTAAAAATCACAGCGTAATAAGGAGGTTCTGTGTCGAAATGCAATTTCGTTCCTGTCACGGTCCTTGCACCCCTTGTTGTCTCGCTCTCCCCGTAAATCGCTTTTTCCCCCAGTAAACAATGCCGGTCAACAACGGCAGGCCGAGGCCAACACAAGGCGCGATGTAGATGTAATAGGCGCCAAGAAAATGGTACAGATCTTCACGCGACGATCCCAGCAAGCTCAAGCTCACGGCTGCTGTCAAGAGCAGAACGGGAAATGTGAATGTATTGATTCGATCCGAATTAAGCAACTTGGACATTCCCTTCACTGCGGCAAACATAAACATCGTAATTCGAAAGAAGCTGCCGATGGTCCACAGCAAAATCCCAACGATATCCAAACGTTCGATGATGTTGCTGATCCGTATGTATTGGATCTCCGTATAGGTCGGAAACGCCAGCTCCTTAGCGAGTCCTTCGCCGAATACCATGATGGGTCCCGTGGCTGGCGACAAGAACATCAGAAACAAGACGAGCCCGAGATACAGTGATTGTCTCGGCAACTTCGTTTGATCGCTGGCATGGTCGGCGAAGACAGAGAATGCAACCAGTTCGGAGAACATGGCGATAAAGGCCAGGGTTCCGAAGGCAATGCTCGATACCCCCGCATGCAGCATGGGGTAGACGTTCGTAAAGTCCTTGTCTTTCGCGGACAGCAGTGAAGCCAAAACGCCCAACAACATCATCGGAGGCAATAGAATGGTCATCGCCCTCGCCATGACCTCGACCCCTGAGTACACCCCCCAGGCTACCAGCGACAGTTCAAACAATAAGAAAACGGCTGGCGGCGTCGTGGGATAAATCAGACCCATGAAGTCTGTAACCACTTTGATGGTGATGGCTGCGGCGAAGGTAAAAAACAACAGATAAACGACGGAGAATACGCCGCCCAGATATTTTCCAAATACCTTGAGCACGTGTTCGATGAGCGAACGATTTGGCTTCACGGCTACCTTCAGATGCAAATACACAATCCCCGTCCCGATGATGGACGCGATGATGAGGGATATCCAATCGTTTCTCCCTGCAAACAGAATTGCGAGACGCACATAGACGAAATGGCCGAATGCGGTTGTACTCGCGATGACAATGATAAGCAATTGGAGATTGGACACTTGTTCTTTTGGCTTTTGTGTGGCGTTCGTCATGATTGCACCCACTCTTTGATTGGGGTGTATTCGGGTTGAAAGATGCTTATCAAATCTGGCGCCAAGGGGTCAAAAATGTATACGGCGATACCCACAAACGCAACGCAGAAGATGACCCAATATACAATTTTTTGGTGTATATGTTTTTCCCGCGCTATCTTCTTGTAATCAATCAACAACGTCACACCGACGACAGCAGCCAAAACCAAAATACCTGCAAACATTAGGGTTCCCCTATCTCTGTGGTGTTGGAATCCGTTCCCCGTATGGACGGCCCCGTGATACCGCTGTTGCGAATGTCAGCTTTGACCTGAATCACGGCCGGCATCTTGCTGTACACGTCGCGCCAATTTTTCTCCATACCAACCCACGCCCTCGGATACTTCTTGTGGATGGTATCCATAAAGCCGAACGGATCGGATTGGTATTGGTGTTGGAGTGTATCCATCGTCGATTGCATCTGGGAAGCCATTTCCTGTCCAATAGCAGCACGCACCCTCTCCATGTTCTCGGGTATGTTTAAGTCCAAAGGTGTGCCATTCTGAACGATGTCAAATTGGCATCGCGTGCGAATTGTAATGCTTGGGATTTTGTCGTTTATGTGAATGCGCCTCGACGTATTGATACCGAGCATTCTTGCGCTGATAAAGCCTGGTACCCCTGGTATGTTGACCGTAATGTACTCCCTGTTGATCCGGCCATAGATATAGATGAAGCCCCGAAGCTTCGGACCGCTTAACCATCCAACGAGCTTGTCCTTGTGGAAGACAGCGATGTGCGTAAGGCCAACCGTGTCTTGACTATCTGACACGGTGGAAGACGTTGTGAGCTGTTCAAGACCAAGTAAAAACGGATCGCCTTTGGACAACAACTTCTGCAGGAACACTTTCGCGTCGACGGGAGGCAAGTACTGCTCGGTCTCCAAATCCGCGATGGCGTCGGCAGGCAATCGATTCAAGGCGTACGGCAATTGCAGCATCGCGTGCGCCGTATTGTGGTACGCGACCACCATATATGTTCGAAGTCGCGATTGGGGATTTCGAATGATCTCGTCGGCGATATCGCTCAAACCGAACTTCGCGTAATCCTCGCCCACAACTGTGACCCTGCGTTCTCCCATGAACAATCGCCGGGATAGTCTTTTGCTCGCAATGTCCAGTGCTGAGACAGGGTCCGCCCCTTCGGCTTCCACCAATGCGTACGCATTGTTGGTACCGGTCTTCGTGGTGGGCGATCCTCCGCCTGTGGATCCCAACTCGCTGGGAAGCGCGATTTGCAATGTGGCGAGCACCGAGTTGCCTTGACCGCTTTGCTCCAGATCAGTTCCGGTCGCGACGACAATCGCCAACTGATCGATCTCAGTCGCATCCCAACACCCCGTACACAATAGACAGATCGCGAGGATCGCGAAAATCTTTCGCACGCGTGAACTCACCGCCATCCCCCTCTACGATTGCATCTTGCCTGCTGGGGTACGATTTTTCGGCATCGTGGCCTCGGTGTTTCGCTGTGGATTGGCCTTGCTAAAAATCCGCGAAGACATCCTCCAATGCGGAACGCGGATAAATGTGTCCTGCATGCCCTTGCGAATGAAGGGGGCTACTGGCGACAAGTATGGAACCCCAAAGGAACGTAAAGCGCTCAGGTGCAGAATGATGGCGATTGTCCCTGCCACGATTCCAAACAATCCAAGTGACGCCGCCAACAGGATCATGGGAAAACGCAGCATGCGAAGCGTGATGGCGAAGTTATATCGGGGAATGACAAATGATCCGATGCCCGTGATCGAAACCACAATCACCATCGGTGCCGAAACGATACCCGCTTGGACAGCCGCCTGACCGATCACCAATGCGCCAACGATACTGATGGTCGATCCGACGGTCTTGGGCAGTCGCACGCCAGCTTCTCGCAAGGCTTCGAAGGTAATCTCCATAATCAACGCTTCTACCACGGCCGGAAATGGAGTAACTTCTCGGGCCGCCGCGATGGAAAGCAGGGCCTTTTCAGGCAGAAGCTCTTGATGGAATGTCGTCACTGCGACGTACAACGACGGCAAGTATAAATTGATGAGCAAAAAAGCGTACCGCAAAAATCGGATCGCATTCGCGATGAGATAACGTTCGTAATAATCCTCAGACGCCTGCAGCGCAGACCAGAATACGGTTGGGACAATCAATGCAAATGGCGATCCATCCGTGAGGATGGCAATCCGGCCTTCGAGAAGAGATGCTGCTACGACGTCCGGGCGTTCGGTGTTTTGAATCTGCGGAAATGGCGAGTACGGACTGTCCTCGATGTTCTCCTCGATGTATCCGGAGTCGATGATGGCGTCAGTATCGATCCGTTCAATACGCGTACGTACCTCTTCCACCAGAGCGTTGTCCACGATCCCCTCGATGTAGCAGATACCGACATTCGTCTTCGTATACCGACCGACTTTCATGGTCTCCACTTTGAAATCCGCTGAACGGATTCTGCGCCGAATCAGAGCAATGCCAGTGCGAAGGTTCTCGTTGAACCCTTCCCGCGGTCCACGGATCACGGCTTCCGTATTCGGCTCTTCAACGCCTCGGCCAACACCTCCCCCAGCCGTCAATGCAAGTGCCTCATCTTCACAGTCGACGATCAGAAGAATGTTCATGTCAGTCGTGATCGCGGTGACAGCATCCTCCAACGTCGCGACCCGTTCGGCACCCGAAGTGTGGGCGAATGTCGCTTGAATTTGGGCCAACGTCAACCTGCCTTCATGCTCAGGCCCGTGTGGCGAGGGTTCATGTTCGCTTAAGGGCGACAAAATGTCGGAGTCGATCAACTTGGTGTCAGACAGCACATCCACGTAAATAATGGCTGCGCTGCGACCATCCGCGATCCGAAATTCTCTGAAGACCACGTCGGAGGCATGGTGAAAGACAGAACGAAAATAGGAAAGGTTCTCCTCAATATGTCCAAACAACTTTGCGGGAGGGGTTGTCGTTGACTGCTCCGCGACAGTCCGAGGATCCTCTGGGAGTATGGGTTTGACGCTATTCAATTTGATTCTTGGACGAGATCGGCGAATCCGCATACCTGCCCCCCTCACCCCGATATCAGTCATCCGATTCGTGGATATTTATTCCACAAACGACAATAACTTATCCATTTCATGGGGGGACGGAGATATGCATTTGCAGATTCCGCTGACGAATTACGATTCGGCACGCATGTTTTTCGAAGCCTCTCGGAGTCGGCGGTCCATCACCGTGAGCAGCAAGGCCAAGACGCTGACGGCCATCATGAACACGGCGATACGGTGCATGCCGATATCGGAGACTTTCGCATGGAAGACAACGCCGATCAGCGCCGAAGAAGCGATGGATCCGATGTATCCGAAAGTCCGGAACAAACCTGAAGCCGTTCCAATTTGATCCGCGGTTACCTGCGTGTACAGCGCCGTCTGATTTCCACTGGACATCGTTCCCATCGTCACTCCAAAGACGCTGGTGACCACCAAAATCCAGATGATCGGCGTGCTGCTGGTGAGAACCAGCACTCCGATAGACGCAACAATCGAGGACACAGCGGACACCAGCAGCGGACCCAGCACCAAATTCCGTTTCGAGATGGGGCCAACCACCAACGCCGAAATCACGCTCATCGGAAGTAAGAGCAATCCAGCTTCGAACGACGATACACCTCGTGCCGCTCCAATCCACTCGGTAACGCCGTAAAGCACCGTGTACATGCACAGCGTCAGCGAAGCAAACCGGGTGTACGTGCGAGTGAGCGCGAGATTCTTGGCAAGCAAACGCACATCGATGAACGGGCGTTTTACGTTCAGCTCCCAGAAGAGCAGAGCGGCACCCAACACAGCGGATATCGCAAGGGCCGGCCACACGGGATTCGGCAACGAGAAGAGAAATACCATGAGCGCAGTAATGGTGGCGGCAAACGCGAGGATGCCCGTCACATCAATGCGCAACGCAACCTCGCGGATTGTCTTCGTACCCTCGATCGGTTCATCCTTCGGAATCCAAAACGAAGCCATGAGAAACGCGACGATCGCGAAGGGGATATTGACAAGAAACGTGGCACGCCACCCCAACGCGTCTACAAGCACGCCCCCAATAGGGAGCCCGACAGCAGCCGTCGCGACGCCAGCAATCTGAAGTGCCCCAAGTACGTTCCCGGGCGGCTTCGCCATCCCAGCCGCCTCGGCACGCCGACGGATCAGGAGCATTGCGGAAGGGTAAGCAGTCGAGGTGCCGACACCGATAAAAACCCGTGCCACGACCAGCGTGGCCAAATCTCTCGCGCTCCCGCCCAACACACCGCCTAAGAGAACGAGGAGAATGCCGATCAGAAAGACTCGTCTGGGCCCGAACTCTTCGGAGAGCTTCCCCGCGGTTGGCTGTGCGATGGAGCTTGCCAGATAGAGTGCCGTAACGAGTGTGGTCGTCTGGGCAACGGAGACGTGCATCGCCGCGGAGATGGGTACGAGCGCCGTGGCGATCATCGAACTATTGATGGGATTCAGTGTAGAGCCCATATACAACGGTGCCACGAACCTCCAAGAGAAAGGGGTTCCACCCGACATGACTCGTCACTCCTCATGGTGAATGTGTGTGATGCACGATTGGAAAACGCCTTGTTTCCCGGACCGACCTCATGATACCCTTTGTTCAAAAGGCCGCATCAAGCGGAGATATCTCCGCTTAATGATAGGTGGAGAATTGTCCGTTTGTCAAACAACGTGGAAGACGCATGAAATTCGGATGTTGGGATTTGATCAAACGTGAAAAACACCGAAGACACCCGTCCCCGGGCGGAACGCCGCGACGCCGCCATCAACCGACAGCGGATATTGGGCGCGGCCCTGAAGCTGTTTGAACAGCATGGCGTTGAACACGTCAGCATGAATCAAATTGCTATCGAAGCTCAAATTGGCTCGGGGACCCTGTATCGTCGATACAGGAACAAGAGCGAATTGTGTTTGGATCTCATTAAGGACAATATCGATCAACTCTTTGAAGACATCGGGGCGTATCTACGGCGACATGCGTCCGATCCACCGAGGGAACGGTTGCGGGGGATTATCCATCTGTTCATTCGATTCCGAGAAAGGAAGCTTCAACTCCTTCGGGGCGTCGAGCAATCCTCGCCATTGAACGGAGCCCAGTCCACGACACCCAATCCCGTATATGACACTCTGCATCAGATCTTCGTCAAACTGTTCGACGAAATGGCCGACGAACACCGCTTGGAACCCAACAGCGTGTTTCGGGCCGATATGCTGTTGATGGCCCTAATGAGTGACCCGTATGTATTCCAAAGAGACGTCCGTGGATACTCAACCGATATGTTTGTGGAACAGCTTGGCTTGACGTTTTTCCCGGAGAGATAGCTCCGATCCGAGCAAGAATCGCGTTCTTAACAAGGACTCAGGAGGAACACAGATGCGCGGGTATCGACGACTGATTGCAGGCGTATTCGCTTTTGGCACCGCGTGCGTCGCCAGCAGCTTCCCACACACACCGGTCGCGCTAGCCAGTTCAGCGCCGGTGGCGATTCGCGGAATTATTGAAGGGTTTTACGGACCTCCCTGGACCAACCAGGAGAGAATTGGCTTGTTTCAGTTCATGCAACGAGAAAACCTAAACACGTACGTCTACGCGCCCAAAGACGACCCATATCAGCGTGTCGATTGGCGCGCCCCGTATCCCGCCGCGCGACTCGCCCAAATGAAGGCGTTGGTCAGCGCCGCACAGCGAGATCGCGTGCAATTTGTCTACTCGATTTCACCAGGCATGACAGGCACTTCTGCGAGTGCCATGCAGGAGTCCATCACGTACAGTTCACCGTCGGATCGAAAAACGCTGGAAGCGAAGATCAACCAGCTTCGATCCGTTGGAGTCCATACGTTCATGCTGTCCTTCGACGACATCGAGACGACATTGAAGCCTGCCGATGAAAAGGTCTATGGCGCGAATTACGCAAAGGCGCAAATGGCCTTGGCCAACCAAATCCTGTCTGACGAGAGAAAGTTGGACCCCCGTTTTCAGCTCTGGTTGACTCCGACCTCTTACTATGGATTGATCGACGGCCCATACTGGCAAACGCTCCGCTCCACCTTAAGCCCGACCATCCAAGTCATCTGGACGGGCAAATGGGTGCTGAACGCAACCATCACGAGTGAACAAGCGCAAACCATTACTCGGCTTCTCGGTCGAAAGCCCATCCTTTGGGACAATTATCCGGTCAATGACTACACGTATGACCCAAACATGAGCCACCAGCTCATGATGGGCCCGCTTCAGGGCAGAGATCCGTCGCTGCTGAATCACGTATCGGGCTATATCAGCAACCCGATGTTGCAGCCAGAGGCCTCAAAGCTGGCGTTGACGACCATCGCGGATTATCTCCGGAATCCCGGCAGCTATGAACCGAAGGAGGATTGGCTGAAATCCATCGCGAAAATGCCAGGCGTCACCAACGCCGCGCTGTTCGAGACGTTTGCCGAATTCAATACGACCAGTGTCTTGAACCCCACAGGCTACGCGCCGACCACAGCCATGATCTCCGCGTTTTGGGGCGCCGCAGCGAAGTCCCAAAGAGCGTCAGCGGAAAACCGGTTGAGAGCCGAATTCCGCACGCTGGCCAAACTGCCTGCGACATTGCCGCCCACCATCTCGGACAAGGAATTGCTTCGTGAGATCCAGCCGTGGCTTACCAAACTCGGCGAAGAAGGACAGGGCGGGCTGGACGCGCTGAACGTGATCGACCAGCCGACGGAAAGCAACAAGCAAGTGCTGGTGAAGCAAATCAGGTTGGTCAACGCCTCGCCCTACGAGATCGGCAGCGACATCGTCGCATTTATGCAGAAGGTTGCAAATCGAAGCTAGTCGGCCTCGTTCGGTGCAAAGTTACACTCTGTCAGCCGCACAACCTTGGTCTGTTTCACCCATTTGTAGCCGAACCAAAGCAGAAGGAACACAGGAATTCCAACATACGTGCTCGATATTTTCCTCCAGTCGATTGCTCCTCCTAAAAAGATGTTGTAGTCCTGGCCGAAAATCACGATGATGCACATCACAATGGCGATCAACGGTGCAAACGGAAACCACTTCGCCCGGTACGGCAACTGGTTCAGATCTCTGCCTTGGGCGACGTATGCCCTGCGGAATCGGTAATGACTGACCGTGATGCCAAGCCAAGTGATAAACGCGCTAAGTGCCACAATGTTTAACATCCACGTGTAAAACACGCCATTGCCAACAAGCGATGATAAGAACGCGACAAGACTGAGCAGAATGGTTACGACCATCGCGTTGATAGGCACACCACGTCTGCTGACTTTTGCAAATATCGCCGGAGCCTTCCTTTCTTTCGCAAGCGCCCACAGCATTCTGCTCGAAACGTACACAGCCGAGTTGCCAGCCGACAGGACCGATGTCAGAATGACCGCGTTCATCACCGCCGCCGCCAAGGCGAATCCCGCCCGCTTAAACACAATCGTGAACGGGCTCACCGCGATGTTGTGAATGCTTGAGTTGAGCAGGTTCGGATCGGTATACGGAATCAACATACCGATAATAAAGATGGATACAATGTAAAAAATGAGTATTCTCCAAAAAACCGTTCGGATCGCTTTCGGAATGTTCTTCCCCGGGTTTTCGCTTTCACCTGCTGTCAGTCCAACGACCTCTGTGCCGGAAAACGCGTAACCGGCCACTAAAATCGTGCTGAAGATGGCCATGCCGCCGCCGTGAATGGGACTTCCTCCGAGCGTAAAATTGCGAAATCCAGTGGAATGTCCACTTAAAATACCAAAGATCATCAGAATCCCAACAACAATGAACAGGATAATCGTTACGACTTTGATCCCAGCGAACCAATACTCGCCTTCTCCATACCCTTTTACGCTAAAGGCATTCAGCAAGCACAAAATGACCAGAAAAATGGCGCTCCAAAGAATCGCCGAACTGTGAGGAAACCAGTATTTCATCACGATGGAACCGGCAGAAAGTTCGGTTGGTACGCATGCTGTCCACGAGAACCAATAATTCCACCCAATCGCGAACCCAAAAGCGGGATCGACAAATTTGGACGCATAGGTCTCAAACGAGCCCGAGACTGGCATGTACGTCGCCATTTCGCCAAGGCTTGTCATGACAAAATAGATCATCACGCCGACGATCATGTACGCGATGAGCGCTCCTCCAGGGCCAGCTGTATGTATCGACGATCCGCTGGCCACAAACAGACCGGTTCCGATTGCACCCCCAAGCGCAATCATCGACACGTGCCTCGGGCGCAAGTGTCTCTGTAGACGCTGTTCAGACGGTGTTTCGTGGATCATGAAGCGTTCCTTCCCATTCGTTAAGTATTGTCGTGGATAGTTACAGTCATTTTTTGAAGATACCGCTTCACGGCGTATCATATCAACGGCAATGTTTAGCTTGTTTTCCTTTTACCTCCGCATACATACAAACCTCAAAATTTCTTCAAGGCGCATTCAATGCAGGATCTGTACCATAGACGACAAGTGCCTTGCCGCCTCTTCGTGATCTCAACAATCTATTTCGGCAGTTGCACGTTCGCAGCGGTCGTTTTTGAAGGAGATAGAAAACATGTGGAAACCAATTTCAGCATTGATTGCAACCTTTTTATCGTTGTTTGGACACGCCCCTGCAGCAGCAACACACGCAAACATACACCCAGTGACTCCAGGAACCAACAAGGCATATAAGGTTGTCGCGATCGGAGGATCGGCTGCCCTAGGCTGGGATGACGCAAAGAGCGAAGGCGGCTATCTGGCGCGCGCATTTCGAGAAGTGAACGCCAAGGAGAACACGGACTACCATTTTGTGAACGAGTCACATGAAGCGTTTGGGCCCATTCAATATACCTCCAGGATGAGCAGCCTGTTAAAGACAAACAAACCGAATATGGTCGTCATTTCTTTCGGTATGCTAAATGATTCTTACAAGAAGACCCCCATCACGCAGATCAAAAAATCTGTGTACAAAGAAATTGCCATGTCGCTCAATCACTGTGCATCGGTTGTGATTGTGACACCGGCATCCACATACGCGTCTTACACCTACAACAAGACACAAGTATGGCAATATATCGACGCTGAACTCGCAGTGGCTAAATCCTTCCACAATCCCAATATTCACATCATCGATCTCTTGACACAGGAAGACAACTACATCGCAAGTCACGGCGGAAACATTAAAGCTTACGAAGCGGATAGTTGGCATCCCAACGCGGCGGGGCACGCATTGGCCGGGAACTTGCTTGCCCAGGATATGGAAAACATGTTTTTCTAAAGGCGAAAATAGGCATTCGTACAGGAACACGGACAGATATCCACATATGGTGTAGGCATCTAAACTGTATGGAGGCTGTTGCCCGTGACCTACACGAAAGAAACCATCCGTCACTATGTCGGTAAATATGTGCATTGTGAATCTGTGTACGGCGTTCATCGCGGCATCGTACACAGAGCGCTGCGGGATGGATTCATCCTTGTTCATCACACACAGGTGGCAAGCGGCGCTGACATGGATGATTCAGACATACAAATCGGGATTGATCACATCGATGGTAGGACGGACATTGTACACACACAATTTCTTCCGTATCCAGGCCTGTTCATCCCATACGGGGGGCTATTTGGAATTCGTCCGATCCCGTTCATTATTTGAGCGAGAAAAACAGATCACTTGATGGAATGATCCACACCATGAAGTGATCTGTTTCTATCATGTTTTGCTGTGTTATTTCGGCCTATTGGCTTATTGCTCCAGCAGCTTTTTGAGCTGACCTGCCATGCCTGTCCAGCCATATTTTGCGCCTTCAACAGCCTGGGTTCCGCCGGTGATGCCCGTTTGATCAAGATGAAGCCGCACTATTCCGTCTCCGATTTCGTGTAGTGTCCAGGTGACTGTATGATGTTGTCCGGCGCTGACCCAGGTATACGATAGACGGTTGGGCTCGTCCACTTCGAGCACTTCGCCCTCTACGATTCCATCCCATCCGTGAACCGGTTGCGCTCGAAACTGGAACTTGTGACCGACCACCGGTTTAAAATCGTTGCTCCAGGCCCATTGGGCAATCTGGTTTGAATCGGTTAGTGCGGACCAAAGTCTTTCAATGGATGTTTTAAATTCAAAATCCAGGGATAGTGTTGAACTCACTCTGTTTCCTCCTCGTATCATTGGTTCAAACGCAGGTCATCCATCGTCCAGAGCTTGCGTATGAAGCTCCCCCTAAACGCCCAGTTTGGACACCATTTAGTGTCATGTTGATTATGGGTTGCCATGAGTGTCGTGTCAAGAATTGAACCAACATTAATAGGCGTCCTTGTCATACGAAGCGGATAAGGATTGCTCGGGCAAGACGATATTCATATCCTTCGCATATTGCTTCCCCCACTCATACATCAATTCCAAGATGGGCATCAATTTCTCTCCATATTCCGTCAACGTGTATTCAACCTTTGGCGGCACCTGCTGATATACTTTCCGGTTGATAATCCCGTCATTTTCCAGTTCTCGCAACTGAGCAGTCAACATTTTCGGTGTCACTTTGGGCAACAATCTTCTAAGCGAACTGAATCGCTGCGGACTGCTTAACCCAATGTGCCATAAAATGATCATCTTCCACTTTCCGCCAATCACAGACAACGTCAATTCTTTCTCGCAATTGAACTCATCAGGAATCAACCATCATCGCTCCAATCCATGGTTTCCATTTCGGTAGTATGTCACGAAAAAGTGCGTACTTAACAGAACAACCCATTCAGTATAGCATGGACGCTTGTCGAGCACATTCAACCCATTGGGGGCATGCTCCGAAAAACCCCCAAGCTTGCGCAACCTAGACGGTGAAGGAGAAGTGAACAACATGAAACTTCAGCTGGCATTGGACTTAGTCAACATTCCTGATGGAATCGAGCTTGTGAAAGAAGTTCAGGAGTATGTGGATATCGTAGAAATCGGCACGCCGATTGTCATTAATGAAGGGCTTCATGCAGTCAAGGCCATGAAGGACGCATTCCCTGCCCTCGAGGTCTTGGCTGATCTGAAAGTGATGGATGCTGGTGGATACGAAGTCATGAAGGCAGCCGAAGCCGGTGCAGACTACATCACCATCTTGGGTGTATCAGAAGATGCCACCATTCGTGGAGCGGTGGAAGAAGCCAGGAAACGAAACAAACAGATTCTCGTTGACATGATCGGTGTCAAGGATCTCGAAACGCGCGCCAAACAGGTCGACGCACTTGGAGTCGATTATATCTGCGTTCACACGGGGTACGATCTTCAGGCGGTCGGGCAGAATTCGTTTGAGGACCTGCGAACGATTAAGCGTGTGGTCAAGAATGCAAAGACCGCCGTTGCGGGTGGCATCAAGCTGAGTACCTTGCCGGAAGTGGTGAAAGCTGAACCTGATATCGTCATTGTTGGCGGCGGCATCACGGGAGAAGCCGATAAACGTTCGGTAGCACGTGAGATGAAGAAAATCATTGAACAGGGTTGACACGCGGATGAAGATCACAGATTGCGCAAGGGAAATGATCCAGGAACTGTCTCACGTCGTCGCCGCGATCGACGACGAGACAGCTGAACAATTCGTCGAGTACATCCTCCAAGCGAACAAGATCTTCGTCGCTGGCGCAGGCAGATCTGGGTTGATGGGCCGAGCATTTGCAATGCGTCTGATGCAAATGGGATTCGAAGCCTATGTGGTGGGAGAGACCGTCACACCGAACTTGGACAAGGGCGACCTATTGATTGTAGGAACAGGTTCAGGGGAGACCAAGACCTTACTCGTCATGGCAGAAAAGGCGAGAAACCTGAACGCGTCGATCGCAGTGGTGTCCATCTTCCCCGAATCGACCATTGGCCGACTATCCAATATCGCCGTCCAATTGCCCGCTCAGCCTAAGACGGGATCGGAGACTGGGTATCAATCCATTCAACCGATGGGCGCATTGTTTGAGCAGAGCTTGATGCTCTTTTACGACGCATTGATATTGATGTTGATGAACAGGCAAGGAACCAACGCCTCCACCATGTTCAGCAGACACGCCAACCTCGAATAGCGAACGTCTCGTCCTCCTGTCCATCGACTCCGATGCAACAGGAGGATGAAACATTCCTCAGGCAAGGTGATACACGCGCGCCTCAAAGGGCCGAAATGTATCAGGCTGCGCCACTTCAGGATAATTTCCTATTAACAATTGAGCCTTGTCGAGAGCGATTTCCGCGATGGGGGCCAATCGCTTTTCGTAGAGGGAGAAATTCACAATGACGAGGATTCGTTCCGTACCCAATCTCCTCGTGTACACATACACATCCGCGTCCGAATAGGGTATTGTGGCAAAATCCCCGTAAACGATCACGCCGTACTGTTTTCTCAATCGAATCAGTGCTTGATAGTACCGGTAAATGGAGTCCGGCCTCTTCAAGTCCTCTTCCACGTTCACGGACGTGTAATTCGGGTTTACTTTGATCCACGGCGTTCCCGTTGAAAAACCGGCATTCAAAGCCGACGACCACTGCATTGGCGTCCTGGAATTGTCGCGTGACAGCTTCACCAACGACTCGAATACGTCCTTGGGATCGTGTCCTTTGCCAACCTCCTCGTAGTACTTGTTCTTCATGGCAACATCGTGATAGTCATCGATTGAATCGAAACGCACACCGGTCATCCCAATTTCCTCACCTTGGTATATATAAGGGACTCCAGGAAGCGTATGAATCATCGTGGCGAACGCTTTGGCCGACTCCGCACGGTACCGCGTGTCATCACCGTAACGAGTGACAAGACGTGTATGATCGTGGTTATTCAGGAATTGCGAGTTCCAGCCTCTTCCCTTCAGCGTTTCATACCAGTTCGTTTGAATAGTTTGAAAGCGCCTCAAATCCCATGTTGGCATTTCGTCGAGCACTTGAAAGTGAAAGATCGTATTCAACTCGCGTCGACGCTCATCCACATAGAGCAGACCCTGTTCAGGTGTGGTAAACCCTGCTTCACCAACGGTAAAGATGTCGTACTTCGAAAAAACTTCTTCATTCATCTCGCGCAGATAATCGTGAAGCTTGGGATTGTTCGTGAGGTAGCTCAGATTCTCCGGTTCGTCGGAGTCTGGAAAGTTCTCTTGTTTTGCGAGAAGCGCGATCGCGTCAAGGCGAAATCCATCCACCCCTTTATCGAGCCAGAAACGCAACATACGATACATCTCTTGCCGAAGCTCCGGATTGTCCCAATTGAGATCTGGCTGTTGCACCGCAAACGAGTGAAAATAGTACTGTTCTGTCGCCTCGTCGAATTCCCACGCAGACGGCGTGAAATACGAGCGCCAATTATTTGGCTTGTCACGCCAGATATAATAATCGCGGTATTTGCTTTGTTTTGACGAACGAGCGTCGATAAACCATGGATGTTGATCCGATGTATGGTTGAGAACGACGTCCATCATCAACTTCATCCCGCGTCGATGCGTTTCTCGAATCAGTCGTTCAAGCGTATTCATATCGCCTGCTTTTTCCATCACCGAGTAATAGTCTGATATGTCATACCCATTATCGACATCCGGAGACTCATAGCAGGGATTCAACCATATGACACCCGCCCCTAAATCCTGGATATAATCAAGCTTCTGAATGACACCCTCCAAATCTCCATAACCATCGCCGTCGCTGTCAAAGAAACTGCGCCAATAGACTTGGTACACCACGGTTTCTTTCCACCATGTACGATTCACAAACAAGAATCCCCTTTGCATACGTTTCACGGCCAAAAAGAAAAAACAATACACCATGTCGGCGTACTGTCTTTTCTGTTGTGGAAGCTGTTACTTGATACCGCTCGTCGCCATACCCTGCACGAATTGGCGCTGGAAAATGAAGAAGATGATGATCATCGGTATCGTAAGCAACAGAACGCCTGCCAAAATGTTGTTCCAATAGCCATTGTACTGACCGTATAGTGAGTTTAATCCGACAGGCAAGGTATAGACGTTCGGTGAACCTGTCGTGAGCAGCGAAGGCCACATCAACGAGTTCCAGTTGCCTTGGAACGTGAAGATGATCTGCGTTGCCATGAGCGGCCGCGCCATCGGCAGGAAAATCTTCAGGAAAATCCCCCACGTGCCCAAACCATCGACGCGAGCCGCTTCTTCAAGTTCCTTTGGCATACCCAAGAAGAATTGGCGTGCCAAAAAGATCATGAAAGGACTCATCAAAAAGGGAATGGTCAGCCCTGAGTAATTGCCAATCCACCCGAGGTGCCCCAGAAGCATATACATCGGAACCATGATGACTTGACCAGGAATCATCATCACGGCAAGGAAGACCAAAAACAAGGGGCCCTTCCCAGGCAACTTCAAGCGCGCGAACGCATATCCAGCCAGCGTGTTGACGATGAGATTACCAACTGTCACGATGATAGCTACAATAATACTGTTCAGCAGCCATTGCACAAATGCGACCTGTGGTGAAGTAAACAAGTATTTGTAACTGCCGAAGCTTAAATCCTTTAAAGGCACCCACGTATGATAAACCATACTGGTCGGTTTGAACGACGTATAAATGGACCATAGAAAAGGTACCAAAGCGATCAAGGAATATCCGATGGCAACCACATAAAATGCGGGAGATATTCGTTTCTGCATGACCGTACCTCCTTACGCTTCTTCTCTTTCGAAAATGAGTTTTTGAATCAGCGTTAGAATCAAAATGATGATGAACAGAGCGATTCCGATCGCGGAAGCGTAGCCCATATTCCCCGACGTTGCTTGGTTGTATAGATCGAGCACGACGGACAAGGTCGAATTGAGCGGACCGCCAGTTCCACCTGAAATGACGTACATTTGATCGAACACTTGGAAACAGCCAATTAGCGACAACACGACATTCAAGAACGTGGTTCTCCGCAGAAGCGGCAACGTGATGTGACGCAACAGCTTCCAGCCCGTGGCGCCGTCAAGCGCTGCAGCTTCGTACACTTCGTCTGACAGGTCTTGTATACCAGCCAGATATATAATCATAAATTGACCGACACTGGACCAAACAGCCAATGCAATAATCGCTGGCAGGGCAAACGTAGGACTGTTGAAGTAATTTGGACCATGAATTCCAAACAATTTAAGGAAACTGTTCAATAATCCTTGAGGTTCAAAGATAAACATAAACATCAGACTCGTCGCGACGGTGGACGTAACGGTTGGTAAATAATAAACGACTCGAAAAAAGGTCTTTCCTTTGATGCTGTTGACAATCAAGGCTAAAAACAAAGCGATGGCTGTTTGGACAGGGACAACGACGACAGCATAAATCGATGTATTTAACAACGCCCGTCCAAACATCGGATCGTGAAACAAATGAACGAAATTCTCAAGTCCGATAAATTGCTTTTGACTCACATTCAACGAATTGTAGCGAAAAAAGCTCACATATATCGCGTAAAAAATGGGGCCAACCAGAAAGACACACAAAGCGACAACAGCTGGCAGCAGAAACATGTACCCAACCATCGCTTGCTCCAGTTTGCTCTTTTTCCATGCAGATAGTTTCACCTGCTTGTCCTCCTTCGCTCGAAGCAAATCCTCCCTTTTAAGCAGTTTGAACCCCACCAAGCGGGGGGTTCAAACCGTTTATGCTTAGGGTGCTTATTGTTGCGATTGACTTTCGAACGTGCTTTGAGCCTGGCTGAGAACCTTCGCTGGGCTCAGGTTCTTCAACACGCCAGCCTGCGTTGCGTTGTTGATGGCGGTCACAAAGTTGCTTCCCTGTGGACCGAACTGATAAGCCGTCCCTGTCTTCGTACCATCAACAAATGCTTTGTACGAAGGATTCGCCTTCAGGAAGTCCGCCTGATCCGGGATGTAGGACGGAATCGCAAGTCCGGAAGCCGCAGTCATCTTTTCAGCTTGTGCGCCCGTCAAGAAGAACAGGAGCTTCGCAGCTTCAGTTGGGTTCTTCGTTTGCGCGTTCATCTCATACGCAACGGTATAGACCATGTTGTTTGCCTTCCCGTTCTGTGTGGGGAAGTCGGTGATGGTAAACTTCATCTTCGGTGCGGTCGATTGCATGGATGGAAGCAACCATGCGCCTTCCGCAACCATCGCGACCTTGCCTTGCGCGAATGGGATACCAGCCCATGACCCGCCAAGGTCGGTCGGATTTACAATGTAGCCCTTTTTCATGTTGTTAATGAAGAAACTAAGCCCCGCAATGTTCTTCGGATTGGTAAAGGTAACCTTGTTTGTGGAAGCGTTGTAATAACTTCCGCCGCCATTTAGGATGAACGGATAATACCGCGCGACGTCAATGGGCATCGAAAGCGGCGCAATACCCTTCGCCTTCAATTTCGCAGCATCTTTCTCAAACTCTTCCCAGGTCTTAGGCGGTGTCGTGATGCCTGCCTTCTTGAGCAGAGTCATGTTGGACTCAAGCGCCAAGGAGTTTTCATCCTTTGGAATACCGTACTGCTTACCTTGCCATTGGAAACCCTTCATCAAGGACTGCGTGTAATCGCTTGTCTTGATGCCGTCGGCCTTGATGTACGAATCAAGCGGAGCGACAGCGCCAGAGGCCTCCAATTGTTGAGCGATAGAGGAGTCAACATAGAAAATATCTGGCGCTTTATGAGCCGGGAATTCTGTTTGCAGATCTTGCAGTTCATTCCCATTGAAAGGAATAACCGTCACATGCACGTTTGGATTCAGTTTTTCAAACGCTTTCACCTGCTTGTTCACCAAGGCGGTTTCAGCAGGGCCCGAAGACGCGATCCCAACGGAAAGGTCTACAGGTGCGACGCTGGCCGCCGCTTGGTTTGACGGCGCAGATGGGGTTGAGTTGGAATTCTGGGAACTGGTGCCGCACCCCGCGATAATACCAGCTGCCATGACAATTGAGGCACCTACAGTAGCGATTTGATACTTTTTCATCGTTTTTCCCCCTAAGGAAATGATTTTAGAACCCCAGCCGAAGAGCTTTGCCTGTCGTGTTTCTGCTTACGTGTACAGCGGTATCTCCCGAGGTCGTGCGACTCAGAGATACATCTAAATAACCATCGCCAACACGAACATCAGTAACCGTCAGTCTGTCTATCCCTGTCGGCAGGATGGGGTTCAAACGGATCCAAGTGTCATTCATGGGTGGTTCAAGGCCTAAAATGGATTGCAGAACCATTGCTGGCGTTGCCGCCGCCCATGCTTGCGGAGAACAGGATACTGGATATGGCAATGGTTCATTGACCTCATCTGCTCCGAACCCTGAAAACAGTTCGGGCAATCGCATGTGCGCGAATCCATGAGCGGCCAAAAGCAACGCCTGGCTTATTTTTTCGACGCCATCCGTGAAACCATACAAATTCATTCCAGCGATAATCATCGAATTGTCATGCGGCCAAATTGAGCCATTATGGTAACTCAACGGATTATAGGCTTTCTCATCAGAAGACAGAGTCCGAATGCCAAATCCATTGAACATGTCTTCACGCAAGAGACGATCCTTCAAACGCGCTGCGAGATGATCAGGTAAGATCCCACTCCAAAGCACTTGCCCCATGTTCGACGAGTGACTGGCGACTTTGTTCTTGTTTCCATCAAGAGCCAACGCCACGGAAGACTCTTCGTCGATCCAAAACGATTTGATGAAATCGTCTCGCAGCCGCTTTGCTTTCGCTTCGAATGCATGGGCCTTTTCAACATCTCCAAAAGCTTCGTAGACTTGTGCCCAACGGTGATAAGCGCGATACGTGTAACCCTGAACTTCGCAAAGCGCAATCGGCGCCTGTGCTAAGGAGCCGTCTTTGTGGACAACCGAATCGCCGGAATCCTTCCAACCTTGGTTGGCGATTCCCTTGCTGGCCTCTTGAAAATATTCGACGAACCCATCACCGTCGCGATCGCCATAGTTCTCGATCCAATCAAAAGCCCTGTCGACGTTCGGAAGCAGCTGCTGAACAAACGACGTATCGCGGGTCCATGCATAGTAATCCGCAGCCAAATTCAGGAATAGAGCCGTCGCATCAATCGTTCCATAGTATGGGCCGAACGGGACTTCACCTGTTCTGGTTAATTCGCCTGCTCTCAATTCGTGCATGATTTTCCCAGGCTGCTCATCCCGTGTGGGATCGACCTTTGTCCCTTGATAAGCCGCCATGGTCGCCAATGTACCCTTCGCCGCCTTGGTGTTGACGAGCAGCAACTGAAGTGAGGTGATGAGACTGTCTCTGCCAAATGGAACGGCGAACCAAGGCACACCCGCAACAGGAAACTGTCCATAGCCAATGTCGGTCAATAGCATTCGAACGTCCAGCAGTCCCCGGTCGTACCAGGCTTTGAAGTCCGGATCTCCCTCGACTTTGGGCGCTTCGGACAGCCATTCGGCATAGCTTCCGAGGATAGAGACCCGAGCGTTTTCAAACTGACTTTCCAAAACGTTTTCGGAAAGGACAGCAAGAGTCCCTGTACCTCCGATGTTCGGTTCGACGACAAAAACCCATCGAACTTGCCCTTGAGCCGGCAGGCGGACGCTTCCCACGAGAGACCTATCGGACACGCTCACAGCGACGCTGTCACCAAGCGCAAAGATCCGTGCCACCGTTTCACTTGTCACTCCGTCGTTTGCAGTGTGCCGGAATCGCAACCACGAGTCACCGTGCTCGACCATCGTGGTTCCCGGCTCTTGCCCTCGAGAAAATCCTCGAACTTCAAACATGTCTCGAAAGTCCGCATCAAGTTTGTACAACACGTCGAAGTGAACATCGGTTTGCGCGTAATTGTCGACAACGCATTCTTCATACATGCGCGCTCCATCTACGAACTGCCTTCGACGGATGCGCAGCGATTCGCGAAGAACCTTGAGATCGCCATCCTCGATGACTTCCTTGTTGGTGTACTCATAGACTGATTCATAGTTCCCAGAATCATCCGCTTTGAGCTCGATCAGCATATTCGGATGAACCTGAAATTCGAGTTGAGAAAGCACTCGCGTATCTTTTGTATAAAGCCCATAGCCGAAAGGGTTTTCCAGCGGAACATTCCCTTTCTCCGAGAGATAAAACAGATCGTTCTCTTTAATTACGTTAAATTCCATGTCTATGCGGCACCTTTCGAAAACGTTTTGGGAAAAATCACAGGGAGCTGAAACGTAGATGCCCCAAGCCGTTCCCCTAAGTAGTTCCGCGAATCACAATGTCAGGAGGTAAGACACGTCCTTGAGCCATATCGCCTTCCAACATGGCGACAAGGGAATTCGCAGCGGTTACCCCCATCTCGTAACGCCTTTGATGAATCGTCGTCAATCCCGGCGTAACATACTCGGACAGTTCGATGTTGTCAAACCCAACAATCGAAACATCGCCAGGCACTTTGATCCCCTGCTGCTGGGCCCAGCGCAGGGCGCCAATAGCCATGAGATCGCTGGCAAAAAAGACAGCGGTCAAATCAGGATTCGCAGACAGCAGAGCCTCCAGCCCGGCTGCGCCGCTCTCAACCGAGAAATCGCCTTCGTAGACAAGCGATGGCTCAAACGGAAGACCACATTTCTCCAATGCGTCTTTATAGCCCCGAAGACGTTGGCGGCTCACTTCCGCCTCCTTGTGCCCATTCACAAATCCGATATTGCGGTGTCCACGGCTGGTCAAATGCTGAATGGCTAGTTCACAACCGTGAATATTGTCAGTCATGACATACCCGCAATGCTTGCTTAACAAAGGAATGTCGATGACTACGCTCGGCAAAGGAGACTCCGTCACCTCGTGCACATACGGATCGTCGAGTCGGATACCCATGACGATCACGCCATCGAACCGTCTTTCTGTGCAGAAATCCAAATAGGAAAGCAAGCGTTGTTTCGCTGTCGTCGTGTTGGCGAAAATCAAATCATACCCGTTCTTCGCCAGGGCATCGTGCAATCCGCGCAACACTTCAAACGTAAAGTGATGCCCAGACTTGTCGCTCATCATCTCGGAGATAAGAAGACCGATGGTTTTTGTCCGCTTCATGACCAGACTGCGGGCGACAGCGCTCGGCCTGTAGTTTAACTCCTCTGCAACCTTTTGCACTTTGCGTCGGGTTTCTTCACCGACGTCCGAGTACCCGTTCAACGCTCTTGAAACAGTCGTAACAGACACACCGGCGACTTCCGCAACATCTTTTATCGTAGTTGGGATTAGAATCACTTCCCCCACTTGAAAGCCCATTCACAGAAGTGAGTCTAAACCAAAACGTTTTGGTTTGCAACTACGATGACAAATTCATGCGAAAACATTTTTGGTGTCTATGTAAGGTGTTTCATACCATCCATTCATGGTGAGACAAAGACAACTTTCGCACGCAGCAATCACGCAACAATCAGGAAATTAGGTCGGACACGTTCAAGAGTGGATCCAGGCGATCCTGCCGACCAAGCAAACGAGTGGAGTCCGATAGGGTTGCGTCCACCATGGGGAGGTGAAGAACACCTCGCTCGTGATGGCCTCCCTTCTAGCGATGAAGCAGATGATTACGCGGGAAGGCAGTGTTCGCAATACCCATACACTTCAAATCGATGATTCATCACTTTGAAATTTTGGATTTTATCACCAATTCCATCCATTGGACACTCATTCAGAGGAATCGTAGCTCCACATTGGAGGCAAACCAAGTGATGATGGTGTTCTTCATGGCATTTCAGCCGATATTTTGCAGCGTCATCGCTGAATTCCATGTGTTCTATGATTCCATGCTCCAGCAATGTTGTTAACGTTCGATAGATGGTGTCGAAGCTAACGCTCGGAAACTTCTCTTTTACATATTCATGCACTGCCTTCGCAGACAGATACCTATCCTTGTTTCGCACAAAAAAATCCACCGTCTCCTGGCGCTTCCCTGTAAACTTCAGACCTTCATCTTTCAATTTTCGCAATATCGCATCTGTTGTCAGCTCCACAATTCTGTCTCCCTTCTTCGGTGCGAATTGAATCCTGAATGATACGGTCTTGAGGCCGCACTGCCCAAGATGGTTGCTCCCATGTCATTATGTCGCAGTTTTTCGTCGTTGACAATTTTACTACGTCTGGCGTGGATGGAAGCCCATTTGTCAATTTTCTTGAAATCGAGCGACTGTATTTCTCGCCCACCGTGGAAGACACGGAATCGTCGGGATCGTAGCCGGTGTATCCCACATCGCCTCCGCATATCGTAATTGTTCCTATTTACAAACCGTAATCATGCCGATATACTGTGATAGGAATTCGAGAATACAATCGATAGGGGAGTTGGGGAGTTTGAAAAACGGCGCAAAATTCGCAGCCTTGGCTGGCGGAACGCTCGGATTGGCAGTGGCAGGTATTGCAGGCTGTGGTACAGGATCGGAAACAACCGCATCCAGTCAAAACGGTGCTGCTTCCGTGACTGTCAGTTCTCCTATTCAAGTGGTTGCAGCGGAAAATGAGTACGGAAACGTCATCTCTCAAATCGGCGGCAAATACGTTCACGTAACTTCCATCATGAGCGATCCAAATACGGACCCGCATACATACGAAGCGAGTCCACAAACGGCGAAAGCCATTGCCTCAGCGCAACTGGTGGTCCAGAACGGCGTTGGCTATGACGATTTTATGGGTAAATTAGAATCCGCGTCGCCGAATGCGAAACGCAAGGTGATTGACGTCCAGACCGTGCTCGGGTTGCCGAATAATACGCCCAATCCTCACCTGTGGTATAAACCGACCACGATGCCGCAGGTTGCAAAGGCAATCGTGAAAGATTTGTCCGCGCTTGACCCTGCACAGGCATCGTATTTTACTAAGAATGAAAAGACGTTCGATCAATCGCTGCAGCCGTGGTACAAGGAATTGGCTCTCGTCAAAAAGGAATTCCCGAATGCGCCGGTTGCGACCACCGAACCTGTCGCCGACTACATGCTTCAAGCAGCAGGTACCAAAAATATGACGCCGTGGGCATTTCAGGCCGCAGTCATGAATGGGACGGATCCCGCCCCACAGGATGTCACCCTCCAGGAGAACCTGTTCAAGCAGCACAAGGTCAAGGTATTTTTGTACAATCAGCAAGTCGTGGACACCATGACAACATCTCTTCTGAATCTTGCGAAACAAAACCATATTCCTGTGGTAGGTGTGTACGAAACCATGCCTACAGGCTACACGTACCAATCGTGGATGTTGGATGAAGTCAAGGATCTTGAAAAAGCGTTGAAAAACCACGTGTCTACGGAGAGATTGTCTTGATGGAGATCACGCAACGAGGAAGTCACGGCGATGTGCTGACGTTAAAGGACGTTCACGTCCAGTTTCACAATCGACTCGTGCTCCAACATATTGAGTTCGCGATCCAACCTGGAGAATTTGTGGGCCTGATTGGCCCGAATGGAGCCGGCAAAACAACGCTGCTCAAAGTGATTCTTGGGCTGCTTACGCCCAATCGAGGATCTGTGACCGTCGACGGACTTCCTGTCAAACACGGCAACCCGCTCGTAGGGTACGTACCACAGAAGATCCATCTGGAACCAGACACGCCGCTTCGCGCGCGCGATTTAGTCGCACTGGGCCTCGATGGCCATCGTTGGGGGATCCCGCTTCCATCGCGATCGCGCCGGGAGAAAGTGGACGAAGTGTTGAGGGCGGTCGACGCCCTCGACTTCGCCGACGCTCCGGTTGGAAGGCTCTCTGGGGGCGAACAACAACGGCTTCTGATTGCGCAAGCTCTCCTGACCCAGCCCAAACTCCTGCTGCTGGATGAACCGTTGTCGAATCTCGACATCCGGAGCGCGCATGAAGTGGTGCGTCTCGTGTCCAGCATCGCGCAGAACCAAGGCATCGCGGTCCTGCTCGTGGCCCACGATATGAATCCACTTCTGGGTGTCATGGACAAAATTGTTTATTTGGCCGCGGGAAACGCCGCCATCGGAACCGTTGACGAGGTGGTTCAGAACGAAGTCCTGAGTCGACTGTATGGATACGATGTCGAGGTGATTCGGGTCCGCGGTCGCATTCTGGTGGTTGGCGGCAACAACGAGGTTTCGACCGATTTGCTCCAACCGACACAACACCTCGATAGTATGGGCGGTGCGACAGATTGAAAAAGCTGCTCCATGTTCTCTTCGCTCCGGGTTTCTTTACAAACGCCTCGGTGGGGCATGCGGTTTTGGTGGGTGCTGTAGTAGCGATCATTTCAGGGGTTGTCGGAGTGTTCGTCGTGATCAGAGGCCAATCGTATCTCGGCCACGCGCTGGGGGATTTCGGCGCGACAGGAGCGTCCGCGACATTTCTCTTCGGATTAGCGACATTGTGGGGATTTCTTGGTGCCGGAGTGATCTCAGGCGCGGGAAGCGATGTTTTGGGCCACGGACATCGGCGGCGCGGGCGAGATGTGACCACGGGTGTGATCCACGCACTCGTTATGGGGATCGGCGCGCTGTTGCTGTATTTCGATACGACGATGACCAATGTGACGGGCGCTCCGGAGACGATTCTGTTCGGCTCTATTTTCGTTTTCGATCCGTCGCTTGTACCCGTGGTTGTCGTCCTCGGGGTGCTAACGCTTCTGTTTCTCCTCATTCTGTACCGCCCGCTCTTGCTCAGTTCTCTTGACGCGGACTTGGCCAAGGCGCGAGGCATTCCCGTGCGGTGGGTCAGTTTTTTCTTCATGTGCTGCATGGCCATGGCCGTCGCGCAATCTTCCTTGGTGATTGGCGCGCTGCTAAGCACCGCGTTGCTCATCGGACCAGCCGCAACAGCAGTTCGGTTAACGAAGCGCACCAGCTTGGCAATGGTTTGGTCGGCAACCATCGGGATCGCTGCGACATGGTTGGGCATCCTGCTCGCCTATGACAGTTACGATTGGCCGCCGGTCGGGCGCGGATGGCCGGTGAGCTTCTTTGTGACCAGTCTGATCCTCCTATTTTATCTGGTTTCTCGGTTTCGTTTGCGGCATCCATTGACGGTGGCACGGGAGACCCAAACAGAGTCCCGCAGAAAGGAGGCCATCCGGCATGAGTACAGTGTGGAACGCCATTCTTAGCCCAGGGATGTTCTCAGAAAGCTTTATGATCAACACTTGGATAAGCGGCACCATTGTCGCTGTGATCTCCGGGATTATCGGCTTTTTCGTCGTCTTGCGCGGATCGGCCTTCGTTGCGCACGCTCTGCCGAAAGGCGGATTTGCGGGTGCCGCAGGGGCCGCTTTGCTAGGCGTCAATACGGTGATTGGCCTAGCCCTGTTTTCCGTGGGTGGGGCGCTCAGCATCGGGTGGCTCAGCAGACGAGGCCGTCATGATGTAGTCACCGCACTTATCTTAACCTTTTTGCTTGGCACCGGTGATCTGTTCCTCAATTTGCACGATGTCTACGCGCCTGAAATCTATTCACTCCTCTTCGGCGAGGTCCTTGGCGTCAGCGGCGTGGAAATCGTCGACACAGCCGTGTTGGGCATTCTCTGCGTCGCGGCGTTGGTTATCCTCTACCGCCCCTTGATGCTGGCATCGGTGATGAGCGAGGGCGCCGAGGCAAGAGGCATTCGAGTGCGCCAAATCGAAATGTGCTTCCTCGTTATTGTGGGCCTCGCGACCGCGATCACGGTGCCGATCGTCGGCGCCTTACTGACCTTCAGTCTCATGATTGCGCCCGCCGCGGCGGCAAGCTATGTGACGCATCACCCCATGCGGGCTGTTGGCATGTCGGTTGCAATCGCCGTCGTAACCGTTTGGATTTCGATCCTCGTTTCCTATGATACGGGATTGCCCGTAGGCTTTTTCGTCGCTGCGATCGCCACTGCGGCCTATGGTCTGGCCCGAGGATGGCGGAATCTCCGAAGCAGAGGGCGATTGTCCGCACGTGATCGACAAAAGCTCAGCGAACAAACCTCGTAATCGAATCGATTTGCAAATCGTATTCGTTTCGACTTATCTTGCGTTTGCTCATTCTATCCATCAAAATGAATACCAGCCAATCATCGCTGGTTGACTTGTCACATCGGAGTCCACCGGCGTTCTTGGATCCTTTGTCCAGATGGAGGCGCAATCACTTGCCGGAAGCGAATCGATTTCCATCCCCAGCAACTTGGAGAGCCGAATTGAAACCAGTTGTAGAGACCATCCATCGCGCTATCGTCGGACGAGACGAAGGGATACGATTGGTCTTGACGGCCCTCCTGGCAGGCGGACATTGCCTGCTCGAAGATGTTCCAGGTGTTGGCAAGACCATGCTCGTAAAAGCAGTCGCAAGGGCTCTAGGCTGCAATTTTCAACGCATTCAATTTACACCGGATTTATTGCCGTCGGACATTACAGGATTCTCCATATTCGATCAGAGAGAGCAGATTTTCAAGTTCCGAAAGGGGCCTATATTTGGACAAGTCATTCTAGCGGATGAGATCAATCGGACATCCCCAAGGACGCAATCCGCATTGCTGCAAGCGCTGGATGAACATGCCATCACGGTGGATGGCGTGACATACGAGTTCGAAGAACCGTTTTTTGTGTTGGCCACAGAAAATCCGATTGAATTTAACGGAACGTACTCGCTTCCCGAGGCTCAATTAGACAGGTTTCTATTCAAGTTCAAGTTAGGCTATCCAACGAAGGATGAGGAACTTAAGATACTGCAGTCGAAACGTCGGACAAGTTACTTGGACCAAATTCATACCGAAATCGGCCCCGAAGCGATTCTTCGCTGGCGCGCAGATGTGGATGAGGTCATAGTGGATGAATCCATCGAACACTATATTGTCGACC
This sequence comes from Alicyclobacillus acidiphilus NBRC 100859, assembly GCF_001544355.1. GTDB lineage: Bacteria > Bacillota > Bacilli > Alicyclobacillales > Alicyclobacillaceae > Alicyclobacillus > Alicyclobacillus acidiphilus. Next base: position 382 of record NZ_BCQI01000019.1, on the reverse strand, counting down.
TGGCCAGACGCACGAGAGAACACAGACATGTCTATCTTGGCGCAAGTCCACGCGCAAGCCTTGCGCTGTTGAACGCGTCGAAAGCGCTGGCATTTGTTTCGGATCGCGATTATGTCATACCGGACGATGTCAAGCATCTGACTCCATACGTGTTTGGACATCGCATCATGTTAACCGAAGACGCGAAACTCTCAGAAGTGACTGTCGAAGGGGTCATCGACGATATCCTGAGCTCGACCCCCGTTCCGTCGCCGAGGAGCGTCTTGACGTGACAGCGTTCAAGAGAACGGCCGCGGTTGCGGCGATGATTTTGATTCTACTGGGATTGTTTTGGTTTGCCAGCGAAGTTGGCGGCTATTTCGTTTGGTTTCTCTTTTACTTT
>NZ_BCQI01000018.1 GCF_001544355.1 Alicyclobacillus acidiphilus NBRC 100859 | reverse complement strand
CCGTAGCGGTACTTTTGTCCCTTATCCGACTCCGGCGGCCCGCCCGCCTTCCCGATCCCGCCGCCGTAGCGGTACTTTTGTCCCTTATCCGGCTCCGGCGGCCCGCCTGCCTTCCCGATCCCGCCGCCGTAGCGGTACTTTTGTCCCTTATCCGGACCCGGCGCCTCACCTGCACGCCCGATCCCGCTGCCGCAGCGGTACTTTTGTCCCTTATGCGGCTCCGGCGGCCCGCCTGCCTTCCCGATCCCGCCGCCGTAGCGGTACTTTTGTCCCTTATCCGGCCGGCGGCTCCGGCGGCCCGCCTGCCTTCCCGATCCCGCCGCCGTAGCGGTACTTTTGTCCCTTATCCGGCCCGAGGGCCCGGCGGCCCGCCTCGGCTTACCGTTTCATCTTAAGCGCCACCTCGTTCCACATCGCGCGTGAATATGGCATGAGAAAGCTGATCCCGCCTAAACAGGGGCCGATCCCGGTCAACATCAAAACCATCCACAGCGGCTCGTAGACCATCAGGCTGCCCAATGCGGCGATGCCAATCGGCGTTGCCAAGCGCGAGATCGTTCCGAGTGTCGAGAATACCCGGCCGCGCGCCTCCTCGGGCACCAGCAAGATACTGACACCACCTCCGGCTCCGTCGACGAGTCCCAACATCAGGCCAGCGAGAAGCAACATCGCCATGTCCCACCAAACGTTCGCCCATGCGCCTGTCAAAGAGACGCCGACACCGAGGCCAATCAGAGTCAGTGACTCGAGCGTACGATAGCCAATTCGCCTTGCGACAGTCGAGGCGGTGACGCCGCCGACCATCACGCCCACCAACAACGCGGCCATGGAGATTCCGAAAAACAGCGAATTCCGGTGCAAAACGTCGTTTACCCATGCGGTGTAAACGACGGTAAAACCGGCAAGGGACATGTTGTTGAAGCACGCCGTTGCGGCAGATTGGAGAAGATATCGGGACTTTAGAATCACCGACATGCCGGCTTTCCACTCCGCCGCTAGAGCCGTGACTGCACAGTCGCGACGGGACTGTCCTTCCTCCCGCGACCTGTCCGGCACCGAACTTTCGCGGGACCCGTCCACCTGCCCGCCGCCGGGCTGCCCGCTGTCAACCAGCGCCCCGTCAACCTGCATGCTGGCGCTCGGCTGGGCGCGCTCGTCGATCCGCACGAAGATCAGGCTGACCACGGAGATCGCGAAGGATATCGCATTGGCGAGGAAGATGACAGGGGCAGACATCAAGGCCATCAGCGTGCCGCCGCCCAGGGTGCCGCCGAGGGATGCGAAGGCTGTGATGGACTGGCTGAGTCCCGAAGCGGATGTGTACTGCTCCTGTTTGACGAGGCGCGGCCACAGCGAGGCGAAGGCTGGCGAGAAGAACGTTCCCGCGATTTCGACCATGACCACAATCGCGACGACCCACCAAAACACCGGATGTGCGAATTCGGTGAGCACGAACAGTGCAGTGAGCATGGCGGTGCGGAGCAAATCGGACACAAGCATCGTGCGCTTTTTCCGCCACCGATCAACCCATACGCCGACGAACACGCCAAGTATCGGCGGCAACGAGGTGGCAAAGCCTGTGACGGCGAGCGCACTCTTCGAGTGAGTCAGTTGGAGAACGTACCACAGAAGCGCGATACCGTAGAGATTGTCGCCGATGGTGGAAATCAATTGCCCGCCAAAGAGAATGGCGAGCGCGCGGTTCTTGAGGACAGTCATGGGTGAGCCTCCGACGTGATCGTTTTCCCATACTCTACTTGGGAATTGTCAGAGGAATATCAGAGGAGACTGGCACGATCACGCCTGGATACCGTTCCGCCGAGATCGAATCCTCCCGCAATGGCGGGAGATGCCGATCCAACAGGTGTTCGAGTTCCTTTGCGAGACCTGGAAAGTCGCGCTCGTTGGAGAGATCGGCCCACATCGCGGAGAACGGCCGGCGGAGTTCGGGGAGATCGAGTACACGAGTCAAGAAAAAGAGGATGTCCCGCAAGCGAATGATGACGTGGGACACAATCCCGCTGTCCCACAAGAGTTGGATGCCGCGCCGCAGGAGAGCGTCCGCCGCCCTGCCATCACCGCGTGCGGCGTGGAGCAATCCCTCGAGGATGCTGGCGTTCGCGAGTTCGCGCTGCCACGGTGTGATGGTCAGCTGCTCTTTGGCGATAACCAACTTACGCTTTGCTTCGGCGAAATCGCGGGCATGGAGTTCCAGTTCGACAGCCTGAAGCTTCGCGAGCGGAATATATCCGGCATAATCCATGGCGAGGGATGTGGCCAACGTATCGGAGATGGCTTGTCGCGCCAGGTCCAGTCTGCCGAGGCGCAAGTAACAGTCTGGCAAGGCGAAGCAAATTGCCTCAAGATGGTGATGGGCCGGCAGCATATACGACTCGATTGCCCGCCTCCAAAATGCCCAGGCCTTCGCTTCGTCGTTGCCGATATGGTGATAGTACGAGAGCAGCCAGAAGGACTTTTCCGTGAAGGTGGCGTCGGAATCGGCCAGGATAGCGCGCATGTCCCCGCACTTGTCCCACGCGCCGAGCCGCAGTTCGGTGTCGCGCTGGATCCCGAAGATTGCGGGATTCTCGCGCAGGATGTCGATCCCGACGCCGTGGCCGAACAGGACGTACTGGTAGAACATCTGCCGCACCTGATCCCGGTACATCGGATCAGCCAAAAGGGGATTGTCCGTGGAAAGCGACGCTTGGAACGACAGGTCCAGCGCGATCTGCGCAGACCTGGCAAAATCTCCGCGCACCACTTGGCCGTTCGGCGCCACGCTCGGCAGAGCGAGCCTGTAACCGTGCCCACGTACCGTTTGCAGCGCGCTCGCATCAGCGCCTGCCATCGAAAGTTTGCGGCGAAGGCGATAGACGTGATCGTCAACCGTCCGATCCACAGGTGTCTCCCCTGGCCAGACAGCGTCGAGCAATTGCTCGCGCCTGAACGCCTGATTGGGATGGCTGCACAGAAAGGCCAACAAACGAAACTCTTTCGGCAGGAGTGGCACCACCGCATCCCTGCCTTGAATCGCTTGCGCGTCCTCGTCGAGCCGCCACCCCAATCAGCACACCGCCCCTACCGACTCCTCAAATACGAAGCCGGATTGCACATAGTCAATCCGCGCATTGGCCAACAAACCAAGGCACGTCTTGTCGATCACGATGGCCACGTCGTGATCGAGCCCGCGGTCGGCCTCGAGGACCTCGCCGTCCAGCGAAATCGCGACGTCCATCTGCGTTCGCACGTCGTCGACCGTCAATTGAAACCGCGGGCCGCCGCACTGGTAGGCTCGGGCGATTCGAATGAACTCGCCTTCGTACAACTCCTCTTTGGCAAACCGAATCAGCTCGCGCCTGGCTTCTGTCGTGATGGTCAACATCGCTATCTCCACCATTTCCGCATTCCTGCGTGTTCGTCGTTCCGTGATCATTCCGGATGGTACAACAAGTCTCTTCCCATTGTACAAGTATGGACGGGCGCGCGTCACCGCCCAATTTCCGAGCGATGTTCCGATGGAACGCGCTGCCAGTTCGCATCCACTTCATGTCCAATTCGCGACCAGTTCGTGTGCCCGCATCAGTTGCACATCGAAACGACTTCGGTATACTATGTTTGACAAAGCGACACATGTACGGCCTGTGAAGAGGACGAGTAGCGGCAAGAGGATGCGTTAGCGAGCGGGGAACGGTGAAAGCCCGCGCATCGCTCGGTCGGCGAAGATCACCTCGGAGGCAACTGCTGAACGATGGGTTTGGGCTTAGTAGGCAGTTTCGGGTTCCTCCCGTTATCGAGGGCGAACAGATGGTCCGTTAGGCCGCAAGTCTGGCCGAAAACCGGAGAGAAGAACCGGAAAGGCGATCTCGGCGAAGCGCGGCTGTCGTTCGGCTGATGGAGCGGCGAGTCCTTGTCATTTGGGGCGGCGTCGCTAAGTTGGGTGGTACAGCGAGCACACGCTCGTCCCTTCACAGGGACGGGCGTTTTTTATGTGAGCCCGAAGAGACAAAAGGAGCGGAAGCAATCATGGCACTGCGGAAAGTGGATGCAAAAGAAGCGCCGAAGGCAAGAGAGAGTCGTGTGCTGTCCTTCTGGGAACAGCACGACGTCTTCCACAAGAGCGATACCAATCGCCAAGGTCGACCAGAGTGGGTGTTTTACGAAGGGCCGCCGACGGCAAACGGCCGGCCGCACCCTGGGCACGTGTTGACGCGCGTGTTCAAGGACCTGTACCCTCGCTATCGCACGATGAAGGGTTATCACGTCATGCGAAAGGCCGGTTGGGATACGCACGGGCTGCCTGTCGAAATCGAGATTGAGAAAAAATACGGCATCAGCGGGAAGAAGCAAATTCAGGAGTTTGGCGTCGAAAAGTTCATCCAGGCGTGCCGCGACAGCGTGTTCACGTACGAGCAAACTTGGCGCGAATTGACCGAGCGGCTCGGCTATTGGACGGATCTCGACCATCCATACATGACCCTGACGGACGACTATATCGAATCCGTTTGGAACTTGCTGCAGACGATTTTCAACAAAGGCCTGTTGGAGCAAGGGCATCGCGTGAGTCCGTACTGCCCGCACTGCGAAACGACGCTGTCCAGCCACGAGGTGGCGCAGGGCTACGCCGACGTCAAGGATCTGTCGGTGACCGCGAAGTTTCGCGTGAAAGACGGCGACGTCGATGGCCGGCCAACCTACATCCTGGCTTGGACGACGACGCCCTGGACCCTGCCGAGCAACGTCGCCTTGGCTGTCCACAGCGACTTGACCTACGTGCTCATCCACAAAGTCGAGCACAACGAGAACGTGTGGGTCGCCGAAGATCTGAAAGATCACTTCATGGCGGAAGGCGACAGCGTGATCGAGAAGAAGAGCGGTGCCAGTCTGGCCGGCACCGCGTACGAACCCGTCTTCCCGTACGTCACCGTGGAGGGCAAGAAGCACATCGTCATCTCGTCCAGCCACGTGACGGCCGAAAGCGGCACAGGCATCGTCCACATGGCCCCGGCGCACGGCGAAGACGACTACAAGGCCTGCCGCGCCGCGGGTATCGTGTTTATCAACTTCGTCGATTACACAGGCTGTTACACGTCCGACGTCAAAGATTACGAAGGCCGCTTCGTGAAGGACGAGGAACTGAATGTCGATCTCGTCAAATCGCTCGCCCATCGCGGCTTGCTTTACGACAAACACAAACACGAGCACTCGTACCCGCACTGCTGGCGCTGCGATACGCCGCTGATTTACTACGCCATCGACTCGTGGTTCATCCGCACGACGGAAGTTCGGGATCAGCTGATCGCCAACGCCAAGACGGTCAACTGGATCCCGGAACACGTACGCGACGGCCGAATGGGAAACTTTTTGGAGAACGTGATCGACTGGAACCTCTCCCGCAGCCGCTATTGGGGAACGCCCTTGCCCATTTGGCGGTGCGCCGACTGCGGCAAGCTGGAGTGCATCGGCTCGAAAGCGGAGCTGCAGGCGAAAGCGGGCCGATTGCCGAAGGAGCTGCACAAGCCGTACATCGACGAACTGACGTGGGCGTGCGGCTGCGGCGGCACGATGGAGCGGGTGCCGGAAGTCATCGACGTCTGGTTCGACTCGGGTTCCATGCCATTTGCGCAGTTGCACTACCCGTTTGAGAACCAGGAACGGTTCCATGAACTGTACCCGGCCGATTTCATCTGTGAAGCCATCGATCAAACGCGCGGCTGGTTCTACTCGCTTCTCGCGATCTCGACGGCCGTGACCGGGAAAGCCCCGTACAAGAACGTCCTCGTGCTTGGCCACGTGCTCGACGAGAAGGGCAAGAAGATGTCGAAGTCCAAGGGCAACGTGATCGATCCGTTCGAAGCCTTCGACATGCACGGCGCCGACGCCCTGCGCTACTACTTCGTCTCGAACACGCAGCCGTGGAATTCGCAGTTGTTCTATCACAAGGCGGTCGCCGAGAGCAAAGGCAAGTTCATCGATCTGTTGCAAAACATCCACCAGTTTTACGCCTTGTACGCGGAGATTGACGGGTTCGATCCGGCGACGGCGAAGCCCATTCCGGCGGCGGATCGGCCGCTGATGGATCGGTGGCTGATAGCGCGGCTGCACCAGACCATCCAGAGCGTCGACGCGGCCTTCGAGAAATATGATGCGACTTCGGCCGCGCGCACGCTGCAAGCGTTCGTCGACGATCTCTCGACGTGGTACGTTCGCCGCAACCGCGACAGGTTTTGGGCTGGCGGCATGGAGGACGACAAGGTGGCGGCCTACCTGACCTTGTATGAGGCGCTTTCCACCGTCGCCCTGCTCGCCGCGCCGATCACGCCCTTCCTTTCGGAAGACATGTACCAAAATATCGTGCGCCTCAACGGCGCTCGGACAGATGTGCCAGAGAGCGTGCACCTGTGCGACTTCCCCGTCGCCGATCCGAGCCTGGTTGACGAGTCGCTGATTCGCGAGATGGCCACCGTCCTTCGCGTCGTCGAAGGCGGGCGCCACTTGCGCAACGAGAGCAAGATCAAGACGCGCCAGCCCTTGTCGAAATTGTACGTACCCAAAGCGGACGCGCCGGTACTCGAGAAATTTGCGGACATTCTGCAAGACGAGTTGAACGTGAAGGAAATCGTGTTCGCGGAACTCGACGATGTCGCACGGCCCGAGATCTACTTGAATCTCGCCGCCGTCGGCAAAAGCTTCGGCAAGAAGACGCAGCAGCTGAACCAAGCCGCAAAGGCTGCGGACGCCGCGACGATTGAGGCGTTCCGGCGCGATGGCAGCGTCGTGATCGAAGGCGAGACACTGACCAGCGAGCACGGCGAAATCCGCTACACGGCGCGCTTTGAAGGGCTCATCTCGGCAGACGCGCGCGGCTTTGTCGGTTTGGAGACCACGCTCACGCCCGAACTCGTGGAAGAGGGCTTCGTTCGCGAGATCATTTCGAAGATGCAGATGATGCGCAAGGAAGTCGACTATGGCGTGACCCACCACGTGCGGTTTTACGCCGCCGGCGACGAGGACGTCTTGGACATCCTGCGGCGCAACGCGGATAGGATCGCAGGAACCGTGCTGATTCGCGAATTCGCAGATGCCCCGCTGGCCGACGCCGATCTCACGAAAGACTGGGACGTAAACGGCAAGCGGTTGACGCTGTCCGTCGGGAAGTGACTTGAAACGTGGGCCGGAGGGGCGAGAGACGACCCGGCCTGCGCTCAGGGCCGTAACAGAGGCGGGGGCCGAGCGTCGCCCCCTCCGCTTCCCGCCCGCAGCCCTGGCCACTTCCCTGGTACGCAATGAGTCGAACGACTTACCTCAGCCGGTAGCTCATCCTCACTTCAACATACAGGTGCTTTCCATCCGGATCCTGCGCGGCATCGCTCGCCGTTCCCGATCCGCCGTTTTCTCCGTCATCATCCGCCGCGGATCCAGCCGATTCACCCCTCAGGCTGTGGCGCAGCCACTCTTCTTCACTCAGGAGTTTCATGTCGAGGCTCATGCGCACCTTGCCTGGGCCCGGTAGCCCGCTTTGACCGTATATGTCGTCGAGCAGCCGTCGTCGAGCTTCGTCGACGTAGCGCAAGAGCGCTTGTTCTGCGTAAGCAGGATTGGAGCGCAGCACTGCGACAGGCACATTGTACTCTCCTGCAGCGCGATACTGCGGGATGCCGTCGAGATCCAACCGCGTCAGCAGGTGTGAGTCGGCCATGCGGTTCAGCAAGGTGTCGAGCGTATCCCGCGACACCGCGATCCCGACGTTCACGAGGTCCACGTGAAGCTCGTCGATGGCCTTTGGCCCCGATTCAAGTGCGGCCATGACAGCCAACCCCTCTGGCTCGTTCAGCAGCGACAGGGTATGCATGTCCTCGATCACGGCGGATACTGGCGCCGGCGCCGCCAACGTCGCTGGCGAGATGAGGGAAACTGGCTCGCGAACCTCGCTGCGATGGTCACCAGGGCTGGGCTGTTTGACGTCCATTTGGAGCGACTTGAAGCCTTTGGCAAACGGGATGCACAACACGATCAGGACGAGCAGCACGCCGCTTCCCCAGGTCATGGCGACACTGCCGACTGCGGAACCCAGCACACCGGCCATCAAGAGTCCAATCAACGTGCACAGGTTGACGCTGCCTTGCAGAAGGGCCGCGCACCTGCCGCGAACCTGCGCTGGCGTGGCACGCAGAAAAAGCGTATTGACGGGGACGTTGATGATGGGAACAATCACGCCCAGCAAGGCGGACCATGCGAACGCACTTGCCATCGATGTCAGAAAGGAGGCGTGATCGCGCGCCCAGACGACACCGACAACGCCGACAAACGAGAGACCGAGCACCCCGATGGCGCCGTTCAGCAGCGAACCGGCCCGAATTCGCTTGAGCAATCGCGATCCCAACGTGGCGCCGACAATCGAGCCAACGCCGAAACAGGCCTCGTTGTAACCATACATGGACGATGAGAGGTGCAACGACTGCAAGAGCACGGACGACTGTGCCGTGTTGAATATGCCGAGCACAAACGTGACAGGGAGAAGCATGATGAGCAGGAAGCGAAGGATCGGGGCTTCGCGAATCGCGTCAAAGCCGCCTGCGAAGCCGAAATTGAACATCCCCCCTGCTTCACCCTCGCTAGCCGGAGCGGCCAGGCTCGGCAGAGGCAGCGTGAGAGCCGCGGAGAGCAGAAACGAGACCATGTCCATCAAAAACGAGTGACCGATGCCAAATAAGCCGGCGGACACACCGCCCAAGGCCATGCCGACAATCTGTGTCAGTGCGGACACGGACTGGGAGAGACCAATGGCATCGCCGATGTGATCATCGCCGACGATCGCCGGAATCGCCGCGCTTTTGGCCGGACCGTAGAACGAAGTGACAAAGCCAAGAATCAAAACCAGGGCGAATGTGAGAAAAAACGAATGAAGACCGAGCGTTGCAAGAAGTCCGAGAACGACGAGAGCCCGGAGCAAGTCGGCCGCGAGCATGATGTGTTTGCGGTTGTATCGATCCGCGATCACGCCGGCAAACGGGCCCAACACGATAGAGGGAAGCAAATCGGCGACTAGGATTAAGCTGATGCCCACTGGACTCGTCCCAAAGTGCTTGGCCACGAGAACGAGTAGGGCCGTGCGCAAAAACGCGTCGCCAATTTGCGAAAGGAATTGCGACGATACAAGAAAGCCGTATTTGGTGCGAAGCAGAAGAATTCCCATACGATCCTCCACTGGTGGACTGCCATGGGAATCAGAATACTTCATTTCGTGCGTATCGTCTATAGAATTTTTGGAGATGATTCAAGGGATATGGTATGCGAATGCACGAGCTTCAGCTTTTCCGGGCGCGATAGCCGCTTCAATGACCGCTCGCGGCGGAGCGCGTCTGATTTTTCCTCAAACGTTTCCACGTGGACCAAGCGGACAGGCGTCCTTCCGCGTGTGTACTTGGCGCCTTTTCCAGCGTTGTGCGCCGCAATTCTCCGTGCTACGTCTCGTGCATACCCTGTATAAAGCGTACCATCCGAACACTCGACGACATAGACATAATGGTCCGTCATGCCGTGGTCACCTCGCATCGATATGCATGAAGACAAAAAAAGAGGGACACCTTTGCAGGTGGCCCAATCAGGGGTAAAGGGTTACCACAACGTTAACACAGATGCGGAAATTTTTCCATGCCCCAGCCAAAGATTTCTCAATCTGTCCAAATCTATCGTCAGTTCCAAGACGCTTGTCAGGAGTGTTGAATCCCGCGCGGCCGGACAATGCTCTCGGTCTCGTACACGACCTTGCTGTACGGCGAAACGGACTCAGTGACCCACGCGTTCGATCCAATCACACTATGATGACCGATGACGGTGTCTCCGCCCAGAACCGTCGAATTGGCGTACAAAACCACGTAATCCTCGACGGTCGGATGGCGCTTGACCTGGCGGATCAGTTCCCCAGCCTCGTCTTTGGGAAAATACAGCGCGCCGAGCGTAACGCCCTGGTAAAATTTCACGTGGTTCCCGACGACCGCCGTCTCCCCGACGACGATGCCCGTGCCGTGATCGATCATGATGCCACGCCCAATCGTCGCGCCCGGATGCAAATCGATACCCGTGAGGCGATGGCCATATTCCGTCATCATGCGCGGCAGCAACGGGACGTTCAAACCATAGAGAAGATGGGCCATGCGATAAATACCAAGCGCCAATACGCCAGGATACGTCAAGATGATCTCGTCGCTGCCTGTGGCCGCAGGATCACCGTTCAATGTTTCAATCACGTCTTCATAAAACAGGTCTTGCAGCAGCGGCAATTGCTCGATGAATTTGTCTGCCGTGTTGCGTGCGGCGTCGTGCGTCTCCGCGGTGCCGCCCTTTCCCATACACTCTTGATATGTGGCGCGATGAATTTGTTCTGTCAGCACTTTGCGCAATTGCTCTATCGTCGCAGTCAATGAACTTTGAGCCTGAACCTCGAAATAGTTGGGCAACAAGGATGCTCTAACCAAGAGGACTATTTGCCGAATCGCATCCGGTTCTGGATGACAGGTGCGACCCTTGAACATGCGATAACTATTGCGCACTAAATGCGTGGCAATTTCCTGGGTGTCCATCCCTGTATCTCCTCCTGCTCCATGGCGCCGCCGACATTCTTTATGAGTATACATCGTTCGCTGTCAGCAAAAAACTCTGCATGCCGACTTGTTAACTTGGCTTTGGCCCTTCCATTTCCCTGTCCCGCGCTTTTACGGTATGCTCGTTTGCGAAGAGAAGCGTTCACTGTTCGACAAGCCAAGAGAGGAGTATGCCAAGTGCAAGACATTGAAGATTACTTGGTCAAAGAGCGGGATCGCCAGTTGCAAGAACTCAAGCAACTGTTGTCGATCCCGTCCATCAGCGCGCTCAGCGAACATCGCGGCGACGTCCGCCGGGCGGCCGAGTGGATCCGGGACAGCTTGAGCAGGGCCGGGTTCCATCACGCCGCCATCATGGACACACCTGGCCATCCCGTCGTGTACGCCGATTGGCTGCACAGGCCAAACGCGCCGACCGTGCTGGTCTACGGCCACTACGATGTTCAGCCGGTCGATCCGATTGAGCTTTGGGAGTCGCCGCCGTTTGAGCCGACCGTCCGCGACAACCATCTGTACGCTCGCGGGGCCAGCGACGATAAGGGGCCCACATTTCTGCACATCAAAGCGCTCGAAGCACTGCTAGCGGTGCGAGGAACGCTGCCGGTCAACGTCAAGTTTTGCATCGAGGGCGAGGAAGAAGTCGGATCGAAACACCTGGACGCCTTCCTGGACGAGCACCGCGACATCTTTGCGGCCGACATGGTGCTCATTTCCGACACGACGATGATCCGCCCGGACCTGCCCGCCATCGTGTACGGTTTGCGCGGACTGGCGGCGGGCGAAGTCGAGCTCAGAACCGCTTCGTCAGACCTCCACTCCGGCCTCTACGGCGGCGCCGTGCCGAATGCCGTCCATGCTTTGGTCGAATTGCTCAGCACCTTTCACGATCCCGACGGCCGCGTCACGGTCGACGGCTTTTACGACGACGTCCTCGAACCGTCGGCAGAAGAGCGAGCGGGCTACGCGACGCTGGGCCACGATGACGAAGCGTACAGGAAGTCGCTCGGGCTGACCGCTCTGCATGGCGAACCGGGCTATTCGACGCTGGAACGTGTGTGGGTCCGTCCCACACTCGAGATCAACGGCATTTCCGGAGGTTTTCAAGGAGAAGGCACAAAGACCGTCATCCCCAGCGTGGCTACGGCCAAAATCACATGCCGCTTGGTTCCAAACCAGAAATCCGACCATGTGCTGGAGCGGATCGCCGAACATGTGAAAAAGCACCAGCCAAAAGGCGCCGTCGCCATCTTCCACAAGGGACACGGCGGCAAACCGTACTTGGCTCCGTATGATCACCCAGCCATTCAACTTGCCGCTGAGGCGTACGCGTACGCATATCCAAACAAGGCTGTGTTCACGCGGATGGGCGGATCGATCCCGGTGGTCGAAACGTTCTCGCAACTGCTGAAGGTACCGGTGGTCCTGATGGGCTTTGGGTTGAACGAGGATCGGTTCCATGCGCCAAACGAACGCTTTTCCCTCGACAACTTCGACCGAGGGCTGCGCACCCTATGCTACTATTACAGCCAACTCGGCGACACATGGTCGTCCCGATGAAGTCCGGCCAACTTTGTATCGCCTTGAAACGCCGGACCACCGCAAAAAACCAAACGGGGCGGCGGACTGGCGCGATCGGGCGGGGCGCTCCGCGGGGCGGCGGCGTCAGCAAATAAGCGGCCTAGGGCCGCTTATTTGTGTCGAATCGTCTGATCCACGACGAATAAGCAACCCTGGGCTGCTTAAATCGCCCCCACACCAGGCCATCCGCCCGATTTCGGAGAAATAAGCGGCCACCGGCCGCTTATTTTCCCCATTCTATCCGTTCTCGTTCGAATAAGCGGCCGTGGGCCGCTTATTCGTCCCTGTCCCGCTCCATTCGATCCGCTGCGTTTGCCACGTCAGCTCGCGGTCCAAGCGATACAATCACATCGAGGCGGCGGACTGGCGCGATCGGGCGGGACACCCGGGCACCGCACCACACGCCAGCCGCCGCCGCGCCGCACATATTTACCGCTCGAACTGGCGCGTGATTTCATCCTCGACGAAGTGATTGAGAATGCGAAGGTGTGTCCCCTTCATACCGAGCGAGCGGCTCTCGATGGTCCCTGCGCTTTCGAGTTTGCGGATGCTGTTGACGATAACCGATCTCGTCACGCCATGCTCGTCCGCGATCTGGCTGCTCACGACGATCCCGTCAGCGGCATTGCGGACGGCGTCGAGCAAATATTTGGCTGCCTGCAGTTCTGAAAAGCTGAGCGATTCTACGGCAAGATGAGCCAATGCCCGCTGGCGCCCTTCTTCTTCCTTCTGCTGTTGACGCGAATGGACAATCTCCAAGGCCACGATGGTCGCACCATACTCGGCAAGCACAATATCGTCCTCATCAAACGGACGCTCCGAGCGCGCGAAGACCAATGTCCCTTGCCGCTCACGCGCGCCAATCACCGGCGTGATGGCGATGTACTTGGCCTTGAACGACGCATTCTCTTCCGGCGAGAACACGTAGAACGGCTGCTTTTGTTCTTCCGTCAAATTCGCGATGGACTGTTCAACTCGAAGCAAATGCTTGTTGAAGTCCCCTGGGAAACGCTGATCTTTGGTCATGATGTCCAGCCATTCCTCGGTCAGCGCGTGTTCTGCCACGCCGTACCCAAGAATTTTCCCTTTTCGGCCAACGATATAAACGTTGCTTGCCATCACTTTGCTTAAAAATTCTGCGACTTCACTAAATTCCACCTGATCTTGAGAACGATGGAGTAATTGTCCGAGTTCCTGCACCTGCTCCAAGAGTCTCACAGTTATTCGTCACCTATTTTCCCTATAAGGTCGATATCATACGTAAACACAACATGACTTGAACACAACATGCAAACGACTTGTCTATACGTAAGTATCCGCAACGCAGTCCAAAATACACCAAATTGAACATCTGCGCACCATATGCAGACTACAAAGAAGGTTGGGAAATGTCAAATGTTTTCGCGAGCCAAATTATGAGCGTTCTTCCATCCGATCGAGAATCAGGCGATACCCGTCCGCACCGTAATACAGGCAGCGCTTGACTCGGCTGATGGTCGCGGTGCTTGCCCCGGTCTCCTCTTCAATCGTATGATAGGTCGCTCCATTTCGCAGCATCCGGGCAACCGCAAGCCGCTGTGCAAGGGAATGGACCTCTCCAATTGTACACAAGTCCTCAAAAAACCTGAAACATTCCTCTTCTGTCTCCAAGGCTAAAATGGCCTTGAACAAATGCTCAACGTCAGCGGATCGCAATTTTTCGAGCGTCATGCCCTTCATCCTTTACCACGTGGACGTACTAAAGAAAGTGTAGCAGACGCTTCTCAACCTGCCTAGCGATGGAGTGATCGGACAATCTCGATCACGTGGTCAATTTCAGACAGCCTGATCTGAATCTGCTTGCTTGTGTCATCGTCGCAGGATTTCGGAGCTTGTTCCAACAAATGATGCTTTCTCCGCTCCAAGGCCTTGTGGATTTGGTGAATCGCATCTTCGTATCCGCGTTGTTCTTCCGTAGCCATCGCGCCGCCACCTCTACCGTAAGCTCCTTAGTTCACCCTACACCCAATAACTCGGGATCTGCAAGATCATATCGTTCGCGCGCGCGAGCCACAGACAGCTGGATTGGTGCCGGCCATGGAGATTCGCCGCCATCGCTTCGACGGAAGCAAGCACGACGCGCAACCGAAGATCGCCAAGCGCTCGCATGTGCCGGGGGATGTGATGACTTTCGGAAATCACGCGCCTCCACAAGGCCGATACCTTGCATGCGACAGGGTCCGGATCTGCATCCGCACCGCGTCCGAGCGACCGATGCGACATATCTCTGGCCAACCACCACAGACTGTAGCACTCTGCCTCGAGGGTCAAATCGGACGTCCCCTGCCCGTCCGCTTCGAACCCATGCGCTTCAAACGCGACAGATGGCGCGCTTCCTCGAACAAACGCCCGCCACCATCGAATTTGCAGTTCGATAGCGCGGCGGTGCTGTCTCCAAACTTCGCCCAAATCCTCCCTCGACGCTGCCGGGAGAGCCAACCGGTGTAAAAATGCATCCATCAACGTATCGTCAGGAACGAGTACGCCTTGTTCGATGAGGGAGTACTGCGATTGTGCGCACACTCCTTCACACCACTGCGCCTGTGTAAATCCGTTTTGCTTGCGGGCCTCCTCCAAAATCAACCACGGTTCATTCATCTTGGCCATCGCGGCGAGCGTCTCCCCACAAATCGCTCAACTGCACCTGCAATGCCTGCGCGATCCGTCCGAGTTTCGCGACATTGCTGCCCCTCGACCCCGATTCGATGGCATAAATATAGCTTACACTCACATTGGAAGCTGCTGCGAGCTCCCTAACTGACATCTTGCGCAATTTGCGGTAGTATTTTAGCCGCTGAGCCAGTTCAGTCAATTGAACCACTCCAAGTGTTTTCTACTATTGTGAAAATCATATCAGAATCCCCCAGATTCCGGTAGTTCTATTTTTCGATTGTGGAATGGAAGTGAAAACATGGCCAATGGTGACATGGATGGCCCGCCTCAATCCGACAGCAAGGCGGTGTTCCGAACAAACGATTGGGATTGCCTGCGCGAACTGTACCGGCTGCATCGAGATGATCCAGATTGGGATTCCAATATCCGCACGGATGATCGGTTCGAGGAACAACTTGCCGAATGGGCGTTTCGTTCGTGGTTGCAAGAGGGGCAAATCGACGTGTTAACCAGCGAGGATGGAAGGCCGCTGGGGTTGATTGTGCTGCTTTTGCATCCGGGCGACGATACCAGTCCACGGTTTCTCGAACTTGGCACGTACCTGGTGCCAGAGGTTCGGGGGACGGGAATGAACAGGTACTGTAAAGAACGGGCGGTCGATCTCGCACGACATGTGTATGGCGTGGACTGGCTGGTATGCGCCATTCCGGCCAACAACGTTCGAGCTATGCGGGGAATGAACCGTTTGAATTGGTCCACTATGGAAACTTATGCAGGAGAACCGATCGATCACCCGTTCCACACCTTTTGGAAGCGCCGCTGCTTTGTCACTGGACAACGCGTCACGTTGTATCTCATACCAGTAGATCAATAATTTTTCATTTTACACGTTGACCTTGGCGGACAGTCATTCTACATTTGTAGACATAGAGACGACGCTTGGAGGTCTTCCAGTGGAAATTGGGCAGCGGCTCCGGCAACTCCGGGAAGAACGAGGTTACACTCTTGCGGAAGTAGCGCGAAAGGCGAACATTTCCATCAGCCACTTGAGCGCGGTGGAGAACGGGTCTCGCCCGAATCCGTCGTTTGCAGTCGTCGCCAGCTTGGCGCACGCGTACGGTGTTCCGCTCTCCTATTTTGACGACCAAGCTGCGAACGATTTGCCTTGGTCTTCGGGCCAATCGACCGCTTCCGTGCCCGATTCAGCGCCGAATTCCGTGTCGGTTGCCAGTTCAGCGGCGGAGGAGAAAGCCGACTATCAGGAAATCGCCCGTAAATTGGCAGAAGCAGACGCCCTGGAAAATCCGTCGCGCCTGCTCGAATTGTTGGCCGAATGTTTACGGGAAAGAGATCAACTTGCCAAACAGAAGTCGAATGACGACCCAGGTCATCAGGCTGACAAGTAATCGGGGGTTTTATCTTCCGGATCGATAACCCTTTGGGGTGGGAATGGTCAAGCGCATCCGTCTGCCCACGCGCTTCCATGTGTCGCTGAATGATTTCGGCAAGTCGACCGACTGTGTTCTCAGGCCCTCGTTGACCAGCACCAACTCGCCCTCGGTCGTACGAGCGATATCCACAGCGGCGCTGAACGACAACGTGTCAAAGTAACGCACACCGGCGTCAGCCATGCGAACGACCGTCAGACTTCCTTCGGTTTCCTGCTTTGCCACCAACATGGGCGAAAACCATTGCATGGCCCGGCCCACCCGGCTGTTCTCCAAGGCGAATGCCACCTCCGGCGACTGGGTTGTCTCCACCACCGCTTCGTCCATCGGTTCGCCGCGCCAAGTGAACGAGCCGAACTGAAAACGAGCCCCGTCCGTCACAACATATTTGTACCCGTGCGGGATGGGCACAAGGGCAGGAGTGACACGAAAACGAAGTGGATTCGCAGATGCAAATTGACCTGATTCGGCCATACCTCGCACGTGGTTGGCGACACGACCAAACAACCAATGGTGGAGGATCCACCGCCACAGCGTATAAAGCAGCGCGATGCCGTCCAACGTGTAAACGAGCCATGGATGATTGGCTGGATTTCTGCCAAAGATGACGCCAATCACGGCCAGTATGACGAAAATGGGCTCTGTGACAAACAACACGTCTCCGCGAATCCGCTTGCCCGAAAATGGCCACAACGCTTTCGTTCCATATGTGGTCAGCACATCGGAACCGATATGTGTCAAAACGCCGACAAACGCCAGCAGGGTGAACAGCAGAAAGTGGTGTCCGATAAACAGGTTGAAGATGGCTCCGGTCAACAAGGAGTAGCCAATCCAAAAAGGTATACTGTGAGATGCTTGGCGATGCTGGTACAAATAATTCACAGCGTCGCCGAAAATCCGAAATCCGATATCTGAATCAGGCAACTCCGCGCCGGCAACCGCCGCTCCACAAGCCAACCAAGCCACGGCTCCAGTCGACGCGTCGCCTGTGAGGGCAACGTAGGTTCCGTAAACACCCATCCCGAGACAGGCATGCGTCACATTGTCCACAGCGCTCACTCCCGTATTCCTTTGTGTGTTGAGTATACCGTAATTGACGCCGATTGTTGCATTCCGTAAGATGGCAGGAAGGATACCCTTGTCTAGGAGGCCCGTAATGGCGAAGGAAAATAAGGCATTTGTCAAAGAGATCACACCACAATCGGAAGATTTTTCGCGCTGGTACATAGATGTCATTCAAAAGGCGGACTGGATGGACTATTCTCCGGTTCGTGGCTGTATCGTGTTCAAGCCAGACGCGTATGAAATTTGGGAAGCATGCCAGCGTGAACTGGACAAAGCGTTCAAGCGGACCGGGCACCGCAACGCCTACTTTCCGCTGTTTATTCCCGAGAGCTTCTTTCAGAAGGAAAAAGAACACATCGAGGGCTTCAATCCCGAACTTCCCTGGGTGACAGAAGCCGGCGGCGATCCGCTGGAGGAACGCCTTGCGGTTCGGCCGACGTCCGAAACGATGTTTGGCCACATGTACGCTCAATGGATACAGTCGTACCGCGATTTGCCGGTCCTCTTGAACCAGTGGGCGAACGTGGTTCGGTGGGAGAAGCGAACGCTGCCGTTCCTGCGGACGAGCGAGTTTTTGTGGCAGGAAGGCCACACAGCGCATGCTACGGAAGAGGAAGCGCGCGCGGAGACCATGCAAATGCTGGACATCTACGCGACGTTCGTCGAGGACTTCCTGTCCATTCCCGTGATTCGAGGGCAAAAGACGCCCAGCGAAAAATTCGCCGGCGCAGTCGATACGTACTCGCTGGAGTCGTTGATGAAGGACGGAAAGGTTCTGCAAACGGCGACTTCGCACTACCTTGGCCAAAACTTCGCAAAAGGCTTCGACATTCAGTATTTGGACAAGGACAACCAGTTGAAGTACGTGTACACCACGTCCTGGGGGATTTCGACCCGCCTGCTCGGGGCCATCATCATGGTGCATGGGGATGATCGCGGCTTGGTTGTTCCGCCGAAGGTCGCTCCAACGCAGGTTGTCGTCATCCCCATTGGTCCGCCGAAATCGCGGGAGCCAGTCGTTGCGGCTGCGCAGACGATTTTGGACGAGCTGCAGGCGCGTGACATTCGAGTGAAGATGGACGCACGCGACGACGTGAGCCCAGGCTGGAAATTCAACGAGTATGAAATGCGCGGCATTCCAATCCGAATCGAGATCGGGCCGAGGGATCTCGAACACGGCCAGGCCATCCTGGCCCGTCGCGATACGGGCGACAAAATACCGGTGGCGTTGACCGGATTGGTATCGGCCGTGCAAGCGTTGTTGACCACCATCCAGTCGGATATGTACGCTGCGGCAGCGCGGCGCCTTCAGGAAGGATCGCACGTGGCCGACAACATGGAACAACTCGTCGGCTATATCAACGGCGATCGCGGCTTGGTTCTCGCAGGATGGTGCGGGAACGAAGCTTGTGAACGAGCCGTCAAAGACGCTTGCTCGGCAACGAGTCGAAACATCCCGTTCGATCCGCCGGCACACCCTGAATCCTGCGTCGCCTGCGGCCAGAAATCGGTTCATGCGGTGTGGTTCGCAAAAGCGTATTGACAACTTTCACGCAAATCGGGGGCCGCACATGGGCCCCCGATTTTTGCTGTTACTCACCATATTCATGCGGTTGGCGATGTCCTTATTCGTTGTGCTCCTGATAGTGTGCTTCATCCTTGATTTCTTCACGAAATCCTTCAATCGCTTGCATACGGCGCCGATTCTTCTGTTCCAGCGCGGCCTTGTCCTTTGGGTTCATGTCGTCGCCATGGGCTTCCAACATCGTCTCTGCTTCGCGCATATTTTCCATGGTGTGATTCAGGGCTTGTTGCAGGTGTTCAACGTTGTCCTTGCGATTGTCCGGCTTCGCCACTTCGATCCCTCCATCCTTTGTGATGTACGAGCATAGGATGGATTGCGCAAAGTGGTTCTATGAGAGCCGCTCCTGCCTTTTTACCCCACCAGGAGCCCAAGTTCAGCCCGCTCACGCCGATGGCGTTACTTGTCCCGTTTGCTAAATACGGCCATGGCGCCAACCACCATGCAAAAAAAGCCAATGACGAAGCCCAGGATGGAGATGCCTGAAGCGAACTTGGTGACTGCGACACTGAAGATGACAATCAATCCGCCGAGGATCCCCAGCATAATCAACCAAATTTTGCCGCGTGCGAGCCTCTCCTCCGGCGTGCTAGTCCGGTCGCTTTGTTTTGCGCGATCATCACGGGCCATCGATTCTCTTCCTCTCATCATCGCTCAAGCCAGCGTCGGCGATTGCGGCCGATCGCTGCGTAAACCAGGGGTAGACGATGTGCTCGCCCGAATAAAAGCGAACCGCAAGCCGTTCAGCGTGCAACTGCTCCGCGCGAACCGCGGCGTCTTGGTGAACGGCGGTGAACGACGCCAGGACTTCGGTGAACGGGCGAACGACCATCCCTTCGGGGCCGCGGGCCTGAATGGCTGCGGGATCGAAGCGGCACTGCCACCACGTACCTTCGTGCAACACCCAGGCGATCCGCCAAGGATCGCTGCGCCAGTAGTAGGATGTGACAATGGGTACGTCGGGAAAATCCAGCAGGAGCGTCTCCACTTTAGATCTTGCCGCAACCGGATCCTGGAGAATGCGGGTTTGCCATGCGTGCCGATCCTCCGCCGACAGCATGGACCGGAACGAATCAAACGCGTGGTACAGAGCCTCACGGACGCCACCGAGCGACACAGGCGCCTGTTCGGCGTCAAACAGATTGACAAGCCAATCTGTCAAGGCCTGCTCGTCCTCACCGGACGCGATGAGGTCCCGCTCGAGGGCGTCGCGCAAGTCGTGGGATCGCTCAAGCAGCGGCAGCCAAACGTCGCGCCAGAGCAATCTGCAAGCTATCGAAAAGATGACGGATGCTTGACTTGGCACGGGCTTCCCTCCTGTCGATTCCGGTCCACAAATGTGCAACTCCCAGCCGCCGCGTCAGCCGCCTTGCGCACCGACATCCGCCTGATTCGGCAAGACGACGACACGCCCGGCCGATCTCGCTGGCGAAAACGCCGCCGCAACCGACCTCAGGTCCAACTGTTCACCAATCAATTTCGCCGGATCGAACCGACCCTCAGCGACCCACCGGACCATGGATTCGACATCCGCTTTCCGCGATGCGTAGCTGCCAATCACGCGGATCCCGCGGCGCACCAGCTTCGCCATCGGCACCTCGACGCTGTCCGCGGACATGCCGACGCAGACGATGGTACCGCCATTGCGGACGACATCCACGGCAAACGCGACGCTCAAGCGATCCGACACGGTATCGATCACGATGTCGATTCCCCCGGCTCCAGACCACCGACGCAGACTTCGCGCGACACTCCGAGGGTCGTCTTCCGTGGTGACGGCAAGATGCGCGCCGAACGACTCCGCGATAGCGACGCCTTCCGCACGGCGGCTCACAGCCCCAACAGACGCGGCGGGCCAGGCCTGCAGCAGCTGCAACGCGGCGAGGCCGAGGCCCCCGGTGCCAATCACGAGCACTGTGCGGCCTGGCTCCATCTCGGCCTCCATCAGGGCGCGGTATGGGGTCGCATACGCGTCGACGAGCAGGGCCGCACCCGCTGGGTCGAGCGTCTCCGGCCGACGGACGAGTTGGGCCACAGGCACAGCGACGAATTCGGCGAATCCACCCGGGCGCGTGTAGCCAATGCACCCCTGGCGGATACACAGGTTGTCTTGGCCGCGCGCGCACGCCGCACACGTGCCGCACGCGGTGAACGGATGGACGATCACCGTCGTGCCCACAGGCCACTCTGCACCGTGATCGCCGCAGTCGACCACGGTGCCAGCCACCTCGTGGCCGAGAATGACCGGGAAAGCCGTTCCCTGGGGCGCCGATTCTCCCTTGATGACCTGTCGATCACTGCCGCAAACACCGCAGGCGTCCACACGCAGCAACACCTCGTCCGGCCGCAAATCGGGACGTGGCATATCGACGTATTGCAGCCCATATTCCGGGCTGAATTGAACCGCCCTCATCACTCTGCCTGCCGCGCGGCCCGCTCCCGTTTGCGGGCGTTGGTCAGCATCTGCTCCGCGATGGTCATCTTCTGGACCTCTGCCGTGCCTTCTTCAAACCAGAGCGATCTCGCGTCGCGGTACAAACGCTCCACCGGACTGGTCACACTGTAGCCGATCCCGCCGAACAAGGCGAGCGCCCCGTCGGTGACGTCGCCAACCATGCGAATGGCATTCGCCTTGGTCATCGCCGCTTCCAGAGAAATATCTTCGCCAGCGTCGTACTTGTATGCCGCGTCGAGGCACAGAAGACGAGCCGCCTGCACCGCTATCTGCATCTCCGCCAAGCGCATCTGGACGGCCTGTCTGCTGCCGATGGGTTTGCCGAAGGTCACCCGCTGGCGGACGAAGGTCATCGTCACATCAAGCGCTTCTTGGGCGAGGCCAACGGCGCTTTGGGCGATACACGCGCGACTTTGATCCAGAAAACCGCGCACGGCGACGCCGAATCCTTCACCGACTTCGCCAAGCACTTCGTCTTCCGAGACTTCGCAGTTGTCAAACGTAATGACCGCGTGCGAGCAGCCCTTGTCGCCCATCATGTGCGCCATGGGCTCCAGTTTCATGCCAGCGCGGCCCTGCGGCACGAGAAACGCGGTCAACCCGCCGCGGCCCGCTCCGCCTTCGGTTTTCGCGATCACGGCAAGCACACTCGCCTCTTCCGCGAACGTGATCAAATGCTTTCGGCCGTTGAGCACGTATTTCCCGTTTTCGAAGGTGGCTGTCGTCCGCAAGTCGATCCCCGTACCGTTGTCCGGTTCTGTCAACGCAAACGCGACGAGGGCGCCCTCGTTCACCATCTTCGTCAGCCAGTACTTCTGCTGCTCCTTTGTACCTTGTCCAACCGTGCGCCAGATGCTGTTGTAGGCGTGAAACATCATGCGAATCGTACCGTGGCAGTGGGCGATCTCTTCGAGAATCGGAAAATACAGCCCAAGTGGCAAACCTTCGCCGCCAACCCACTGCGGCTGCGTCAATTTGTGGAATCCAAGTTCCCGCAAGCGCACCCACAAGGCTTCCGGGATTTTTTCATCCCGTTCAATTTGCTGACCCCATTCGCCAGCCTCTTCCTGACGGAATTGAATCACTCGATTCCGGATCTCATTCGCCCGGCGAACCAGAGCCTCGTCATAGTGCGGTCGATTCGGCGCGATGGTTCCAAGTTCCGACGCGTTCAAAATGCTCATGTTTGTCCTCCTCGCTGCTCCCTCGCAGAACGGCGATGGCCTGCAAGGCCATCTTCCCTCTCAGGACCGTCCTAGCTCGTTATACGATGCCTTTGGCTTCCGCTTCCAGGCGAAAACGTTCGCGCAGATCCTTCTTCTTGATCTTCCCAGAGTGTGTCGTCGGGAACTCGGTCATGAACTCCAGCCGATCCGGATACTGGAACTTCGCCAATCCCTGCTTGCCCAAAAAGTCGCGCAGTTCGGGCAGGCTGAACGGTTCCAGCCCTTCGCGCAGGATGACGCAAGCGACGGTCTGTTGGCCCAATGTCTCGTCCGGGGCGCCGACGACCACGACATTCTCGACTGCCGGGTGTTGCGCGATGGCGTCTTCGATGGTCTTCGGGTCAATTTTCGTGCCGCCGCGGTTGATGATGTCGTCCGCGCGAGCGATGAACCGATATCGGCCGTTTTCGTCTTGCCGCAGCACGTCGCCGGAGTGGAACCAGCCTTCCGCGTCCCACTGGCGATGGGCCGCAGTCGGATTTTCGTAGTACCCTGCGCTGAAGTTCGGACCACGGGACCACATCTCTCCCGGTTCGCCCGGCTTGACATCGTTGCCGTCTTCGTCGACGAGGCGCACCTCCGTGCCCTCAATGGCGAAGCCGACCGTGGACGAGAGCGCCTCCAGCGGATCGTCCGGGCGAGTCGCCGTCGCCAAAAAGCCTTCCGACCAACCGAACATGCCGCCTACTTTGATGCCGCCTTCGCGCTGCAGCCTCTCCAGCACCGAACTCGGAACAGGCGCTCCAGCGTAAATGAACAACTTGACGCTGCTCGTATCCGCTTCCTTCAGGTTTGGCGCATTTGTCACGTGGATCACATGCGGCGGCGCGCCAACGAGGTAAGCCGGTTTGTATTGTTCGATCCACTTGATCACGCGGGATGCCGAAAACCGCTCCAGCAACATGATTCGGCCGCCGCTCGCGATGGTCATCATCACGCCCGCCAGCATGCCAGTCTGATGGCAGATTGGCGCCAGGCACAAAACGCCGTCCCCCGGTTCGTAGCCAAAATTTTTGGCGTAGGCGCGGGACGCCCACAAGTAATTGGCGTGCAGGTGAACGACGCCTTTGGGGGAACCCGTCGTCCCCGATGTAAACACCATTAGAAAAGCGTCCAACGGACCTGGGCGATTGTCCGCCAATTCCGCGTCCGTCAGTTTTTTTCCGGTCGATCGCAGACTCGCAAACGTCACCGCGCCCTCCGGCGCCCGTTCAGGATCGCCTTGCAGCACCACCTGTTTGAGCGCGGGCAGATCCGCCGCAATCTCCTCGGCCATTTCGTACAGCGGTTGTCCGCGGAAATGATCGGCGATGATCCAGACCTTCGCTTTGGACGTCTGGAGACTTGAGTGAATCGCCTGACGACCGAGATCGATTTGCAGCGACACGCCGATGGCGCCAATTCGAGCAGCCGCGAACACGCCGACGACATAATCGAGCGCGTTTGGCAATTGCAACGCGACGGTGTCGCCCTTGCGAATGCCCATCTCGTACAACGAAGCGGCGACGGATTCAATTTCCGCCCACAATTCGGCGTAGGTCACGGAGCGCTCCTCATCCTGATGGACGAATTCCGGATACGCCTTGACATCCGCCTCCAGGACGTCGACAAACGACTCCTGCGTCCAGTAACCTTTATCCAGATAAGCCTGCGCACGGGCTTCTGACAACGTTCTTCCAACAAAGTCAAACAATCTGGCAACCCCCTCTGTGAGGTTGTCCGAAAAGTGTCGATACCGGCACTTTTCGGACACGTTCTTTACGACGAACGGGCGCCTCGAGTGCGCGCCCGTTCGTCCAAGTCATTGAGCCAAGCGTCCGCTGATATAAGCTACGACCCCAGCCACAGTGGACAATTGGCCGAAATCAGCCTCAGGAATTTCAATCTCGAACTCATCCTCGAAGGCGACGGCCAATTCCGTCAGATCCAGGGAGTCGGCACCGAGATCGTCCACGAACAAGCTTTCCGACTTGACGTCCGCCGGTTCAACCTGCAACTGGTTGACCACGACTTTGCGGACCCGTTCTTCGATTTGTTCTCTGTTTAACGCCTCTGCCATGTACAATCTTCTCCTTTACATTCATCCAGTCTCTATCCTAGCAAATTCTTCGCTCGGATGCTTTCGCCAGATGGCTGTCGCGCAATCTGGGCCGACGCTTTAAAAGCTTTCAAATCCCCCGGTGGACAGCGTCAAGCCGCCGTCGACACGAATCACTTGGCCGGTCAGGAACCTGGACAAGTCGCTCGCCAGAAATACGGCCGTGTCGGCGACGTCTTCCGGCGTCGCGAGGCGGCCAAGCGGCGTGTGAGCGATGACGTCCCGGCAATAGTCGTCGTAGTTGTCGCCGCCGTAAAAGCGGGCCGACTCCGTATCGACCACACCGGGGTTGATGGCGTTGACCGTGATGCCCTTGGGACCAAATTCAGCGGCCAGATAGCGTGTCATCGCTTCCATCGCCGCCTTGGCGGAACCGAGCGTCGAATACCGCGGCAAGGTGAACGTGCTCCCCATGCTCGACATGGCGATGATGCGGCCGCCTCGGCCTTCCATCAGAGGCAGGCATCGCTGCGCGGCGAACACGAAACTGTGGAGGACCACTTTGTAGGTGCGATCGAGATGGTAGTCTTTCAGCGCTTCGATGGGCTTGAAGGCGCTGGCCGCCGCGTTTGCGACGAACGCGTCCAGCCTGCCCCACGTCTGTTCGATCACGTCGAACGCCGCGTTCAACTCCTCCTGACTCTCCAATTCCGCCTTGACGACGATTGCCTCGCGCCCCAACTGGCGAACGACTGCCGCAGTTGCCTCAGCTTCGTCAGGTTCCCTGCGATAGTGAATCACCACGTCCGCACCCTGCTTGGCCATGGCGATGGCAATCGCCCGCCCAATCCCTCGGCTGCTGCCGGTGACAAACGCCTTTTTTCCTTCAAGTAACACCTGTCCAAACCCCTCTCGAACAATTATGTATGAAGACGCCGATGCCTGTGCGATCCGCGTCCATCGCTGACTCTGTCCCTGGCCCTGGCTCAATCGATCCGATACGCCGCTTCGAACGCCTCGCGAATGGCCCGCGCCGCGTTGATGCCCCGACTTTCCCGAGCCCCTCCCACGATGTGCACGCGGGCTCGTCCGGCCAAAGCCTCGGACAGATTGTCCGAAGCCGACGCGTCCGCGTCCGAGAACAACGGCGCACGTTCCTGCCCTGCGCAGAGAATGACCTGATCTGCTTCGATTGTCTTCTGCTCCCCCGCCACTTCGACACGAACGCCGTCAGGGACGATTTGCACGAACTGCACGTCGGTCATCACGCGCACACCCAATCGGCTCATTTCCTGCTTGACGACCCAACGCGTGCTCCGACCAATGCCATTGCCGTACTTGTCGCTGCGGGCCAGGACGGTAATGTCGCGGCTGAGCGGGGCAGGTTCGGGGAGCGATTGGGATCGGAAATAGCCAACCGCGTCTGGCGTCGCGTGACTGCTTTCGGCCAGGTACGTCGACACATCGCAGCCAATGCCGCCAGCGCCGATGATGGCGATCTTCCGTCCGACGGCGACTTCTCCCTGAAGGATCTGCGCATACGTGGCGACGTGCGGCAAATCGATGCCGGGAAGATCCGGAATGCGCGGGACAACGCCCGTCGCCACGATGACGTCGTCGAAATCAGCCAGTTCCTCAAGCGAAGGTTCTGTCTGCATTGTAACAGTCACTTCGAGCCGTTCAAGCATTTCAGTATAGTACCGAATCGTTTCGTAGAATTCGTACTTCCCTGGAATTTTTCCAGCCATCCGAAATTGTCCGCCAAGACTCGCCGAACGTTCAAACAATACCACCTTGTGGCCCCGTCGCGCGGCTGTCACGGCCGCTTCCAGCCCTGCTGGACCGCCGCCAACCACGGCCACCCGCCGAGAAGTCGAAGCCTTCGCGATTGGCCACAGCAGTTCTTGCCCGGCCTGTGGGTTGACCAGACAACTGACAGGAAGGTGCGGCTGCACCAAGGTGTGATCCAGACAAGACTGATTGCACGCGATGCAGACGTTCAGCGCGGCGCGATCGCCAGCCAAAATTTTCTTTCCGTACTCCGCATCGGCCAGCCATGGCCGGGCGGGCGCGACGAAATCGAGATAGCCTTCGGCGACAGCCCGTTCGGCGACTTCCGGAACGTTCAGGCGGTTCGCACCAATCACGGGAACCTTTACGGCTTCGCGAATCTTGCCGGCAATGGCCGTAAATCCCCCGCGCGGCACCACCTGCTGCACCGTGGGGACCCGCGACTCGTGCCATCCGATCCCGATGTTGAGCGCGTCGACGCCTGCCCTTTCCAACGCCTGCGCATACGCCAATGTCTCCTCCATCGTCGTGCTGCCTGGCATCAAATCGGCGCCAGACATCCGGAAGATGACTGGGTAATCGTCGCCCGCATGCTTGCGGATGGCCTGGACGACGTCCAGCGAAGCCCGCATTCGCCGGGGGAAATCGCCACCGTATTGGTCGTCGCGCTGGTTCGTCAACGGCGAGAGAAACTGGTTGAGCAGATATCCTTCGGAACCCATCACTTCCACGGCGTCGAACCCCAGTTCCTTCGCCCGAAGAGCCCCCTCGCCAAAAGCCTCAATCGTCGCTTCCACCTCATCCGTGGTCAAGGCTCGCGGCGTCTCGCGCGTCAACCTGGACGGGATCGCGCTGGGTGCGACTGGCTGCATGCCAATTTCACTCGACACGGCGTAGCGCCCCGAATGGAACAACTGAAGCGCGATTCTGCCGCCGACTTCGTGGACGGCAGCGGCCAACTCGGCGAGCATGCGGCAGTCGTCGTCGTTCGTCAACACGAACATCTCGTCCGCGCCGCCTTCCTGCACCACAGCCGCACCGCCGGTGATGATGAGCGCCGCCATGCCGCGCGCACGGGCTCGATAGAACTCAGCGAGTTGCTGCAGCTTGTCTCTGCGCCCTTCCAAACCCATATGCATCGATCCCATGATCATGCGATGCGGCAAATTCAACGTTCCAATACGCCCTGGTTTCCCTAACGCCGGGTACTGTCGAGGACGACTATGTAATGACGTTGCGGCCACTGCGAGGTTCTCCTTTCAATCTCTCGAAAAAGCTGGGAGACATATTCTCGAGGCAAAATTATAATCTGATATTAACACCTGGTATTGAATTCGTCGACAACCCCCGTTAGAATGCTTATATGACCAGGTATGAAAAACGGAATGAAAGGAAGGCGGCCATGTCTTCTCCGCTCTTTCTAGACAAACTCGATGAAGCTATCCGGCAGCATACGCATAAACTCGCTGTCGTCGATCTCGGTGAGACCACCACGACGACACTCACATACGGCGAATTGGATCGCCTCGCCAATCGCTGCGCGCTCGGCCTGCTGGACCTCGGGGTCCAACCAGGCGAAGCCGTTGCGTATCAGTTGCCGAGCGGTTGGCCGTTCATCGTCCTGACCGTGGCATTGTGGCGAATTGGCGCTGTGCCATGCCCCTTGCTGCCGTCGCTTCGCGAACGCGAAGTGAAATTTATCATGCAATCCTCCGGCAGCCGTCTGCTCGTCATTCCAGATGAGTTCCGCCGCTTCGACTATCGCGTCCTCGCGGACCAAGTTCAGGCCGAAGTGCAGGGAATTGAACACGTCGTCGTGATCGACAGCCGCACGGTCGATCCAACCGTGAACACGCTCGGCGGACTGATTGCGCCGGAAACGGCGTTGGCCGACAGCCAGGCCATGGACGTCTTGCGCGGACGGCGCGCGACGGCGGACAGCTATTCGCAGCTCCTGTACACCTCAGGCACGACGGGTGAGCCGAAAGGTGTGCTCCATACCCACCAGAGCCTGTCGAACGCCTTGCAGGCGCACACGACGACGCTTGGGCTGACGGAGGACGACAACATTTGGGTGCCTTCGCCGCTCGCCCATCAGACCGGGTTCCTCTACGGCATGCTCGTGTCGTTCTATATCGGCGGCTGCGGCGTCTACCAAGCGATTTGGAATGTCGACAGGGCGCGCGACGCCATCGAGACGCACGGTGCCACCTTCGTTCAGGCCGCGATGCCGTTTCTCTCCGACCTGTCGAAGTGCGAACGACCTCCGCGCGGACTGCGGCTGTTCATCGCGACTGGCGCCGCGATTCCTCGGCAATTGGCACAGACGGCGCGCGAAAAGCTGGGTTGCAGCATCGTCGGCGCGTGGGGATCGACCGAGGGTTGTTTGGTGACCGTGGGCCGACCGGGCGATCCGGTGGAAAAATTGTGGGGCACGGATGGCCGCGCCATCGACGGCATGCAGATCCGCGTTGTGGACGACGATGGCAACGTATTGCCGCCGGGCCAAGAAGGCAATTATCAAATCCGGACGCCGGCCATGTTCGCGACGTACTTGCACCACCACGAGTGGTTTGAGGCTGGATTCACGCCAGACGGCTTCTTCGACACGGGCGATCTCGCCGTGATCGACGAAGATGGGTATCTGCGAATCACCGGCCGCAAGAAGGACGTCGTCAATCGCGGCGGCGAGAAAATTCCGGTCGTCGAGATCGAAAATCTGCTGTATCAGCATCCGGCGGTGGCGGACGTCGCGGTCGTCGCGATGCCGGACGACAGGCTGGGCGAACGCGCCTGCGCCTACGTTGTCCTGAACGAAGGATACGCGTCGCTCGATCTATCGGAAGTGACCGACTTCCTGGGTTCGCATCAGATGGCGAAGATCTACTGGCCGGAACGCTTGGAGATCATCGATGAGATGCCCCGCACCGCGAGCGGCAAGATTCAAAAATACGTGCTGCGCAACGACGTTACGGAAAAGTTGACGCGAGAAGGCAAAATCGAGCCGCGAAGCAAGTGAGTGAATGAATTGGGAGGAATGTCCGTGAAGGACCGCACCTTCGACGAATGGATGGAGGACGTCAAGTCGTATGTCCGCGGCCCCGCGTCGGTCTGGGCAAAGCGGATTGAGGAATCCGGCGCTGTCCCGGCTGCGATTTGGCAGGAGTTGAACGAACGAGGGTACCTGCGTTTGGCGGCGCCGCGCGACTATGGCGGCGTTGGCCTGTCGTTTCGCGAGTACTTGCTGTTGCTGGAGCAATTCGCCGGAATGCATGGATCGATGCGCGTCATCGTCCACGTGATGAACAGTTTGTGGCGCTCCATCGACGGCAAAGCGACGCCCGAACAGCGGGAAACGTTCGTCCTGCCGTTCATTCGCGGGGAGCACAAGGTCACCTTCACGCTGACCGAGCCTCACTCCGGCTCTGGCGCCGACATCAAGACGACGGCCCGGCGCGTCGGCGACGAATACCTGGTGAACGGCGAGAAATGGATGATCATCTTCAGCGACGTCGCCGATTTCTTTCTCCTCTTCTGCCGGCTCGAAGGTTCGACAGGTAGCGAAGGGACGCTCGCGCTGCTGGTGCCGCGCGATGCCCCAGGCCTTGACATCGAGTTGATGCCGCCTGCGATGGGTGTCACTGGTACCGCGCACGGCCACCTGAGGTTGACCGATTGCCGCGTGCCCGCGGCCAATCGCCTCGGCGGCGAAGGGGACGGCCTCGAAGTCGCATTCCGCGGCTTTTTGGACCCGTCGCGAACAGCCATCGGGATGACGTGCGTCGGCGCGGCCGGCCGCGCGCTCGAACTGGCCGCGAACCACGCGCTGGAGCGTGTGACTTTCGGCCAGCCGCTCGCCAAGCGGCAGACCATTCAGATGTGGCTCGCCGAGATGGCGACAGACATCCAAGCAGCCAAGCAGCTCGTTCTCTACGCAGCCGACAAATTCGACGCTGGTTTGCCGATCACGACGGAAGCCGCCATGGCCAAGTTGTTCGGCACCGAGATGCTGCAGCGCGTCACAGACAAAGCGCTCCAGATCCACGGCGGACCCGGTTACTTTAAGAGCAGCGAGATCGAGCGGATTTACCGGGACGCGCGCATGCAGCGATTTGAAGAAGGTACCGCGGAGATTCAAAAAATGGTGATAGCCCGAGACGTACTCGACCGCGCAGGACGCGAAAGGAGCCAAGCATGATGGTCATCATTCTCAATCAACAAGTCACGGACGCCCAGAAGAAACACGTGTTGGACACCGTATTGGAAGCCGGTGCGACGCCGTATCCGGCCGGCCCGACAACCGTCGTCGTCCCTGGAAATCACGCTGCCCTCACAGAAAAGCTCGCATCCATGCCGAGCGTCGTCCAGGTCGTGCCCATCAAGAGCCCGTATCCACTGGCCAGCCGCGAATTTCATCCCGAAGATACCGTGATTGACATTCGCGGCCACATCATCGGCGGGCAAACGCCGACCATCATGGCTGGCCCGTGTTCTGTCGAGTCGGTCGAGGGGATTGTCGAGATCGCACAAGCTGTCAAACGCCTCGGAGGTCACCTGCTCCGCGGCGGCGCGTTCAAACCGCGCTCCAGCCCGTACTCGTTCCAGGGACATGGCGAAGAGGGCCTGAAGATGATGGCCATCGCGCGCGAGAAGACAGGACTCCCCATCATCTCGGAAGTCATGGAGCCAGACAAGGTGGCGCTCGTTGCCGAGTACGTCGACATTCTGCAAATCGGCGCGCGCAACATGCAAAACTACCCGCTGCTCCGCGAAGCTGGCAAGTCGATGAAACCGGTCATGTTGAAGCGCGGGCTCTCTGGAACGGTCGAAGAGTGGCTGATGTCTGCCGAGTACATCCTGGCGCAAGGCAATCCGAACGTCATCCTGTGCGAGCGCGGCATTCGCACGTACGAGAAAGCGACGCGCAACACGATGGACCTGAATGCGGTACCGGTCGTCAAGCACTTGTCGCACCTGCCGATTGTGGTCGATCCATCGCACGGCGTCGGCAAAGCGGCGTTCGTCCGTCCCATGGCCCGGGCTGGCATCGCCGCCGGCGCGCACGGCGTGATCGTTGAGATCCATCCGAATCCGGCCAAAGCCTTGTCCGATGCGGATCAGACCATCGACTTCGCCGAATTCGGCCAAATGGTTCGCGAAGTCAACCTCATCTCGGACGCCTTGTCGGGCAGCGAGAAAGACCACGTGCTGATGCACGTGTAACCATCAGGGCCGGAGCGCCGCCGTTGGCCGTGATTGAACGGCGGACCGGAACAGGCGGACTGGAACATAAGAAAGGCTGGGTCCCCTTTGATGAGGGGGAAACCCAGCCGTTGTCGTATTCGCCGCTTGAATTCACCGCTTGAACGACGCGGCGCCATCGTCGACGAAATAAGCGTGTCCATTCACGAACGACGCTTCGTCGCTCGCCAAGAACGCGACCACTTGCGCGACCTGATCCGCCGTACCCAGTTTGCGCCGCATGTGCGCCTTCTGGATGGTGTTCCAGACGCGCTCGTCCTGCCGCCACTGATCCACCAAGCCAGTGTCGATCATCCCCGGCGCAATCGCCACCACCCGAATGTCGTACCTGGCCAGTTCCAGGGCAGCCGCCTTCGTCATGCCGATCACGGCCGCCTTGCTCGCGTGATAAGGAAACTGGTTCTTATCGGCGATGTACGCGTAAATGGACGCGGTATTGATGATGACGCCAGGGCGCCCTTGCGCACGCATCTGTTCAGCGGCGGCCTTAATCCCGTAATAGACGCCGTGCTGGTTGATAGCAATCATGCGGTGATACGCCTCAATCGGCATATCGATCACGTTTTGACTTCCGTCGCCAAAGATGCCGGCGTTGTTGAACATGATGTCGATCCCGCCGTACGTTTCGACAGCCGTCTGAACGAGCCTCGCGACGCTCTCATAGTCCGCCACGTCGACCGGAGCGAAGGCGGCCTCTCCGCCAGCGGCCCGAATGTCGCTTGCGACGGCTTCCCCCGCGGCCTGATTGAGATCTCCCACGACGACCTTCGCCCCTTGCTCAGCCAGCAAACGCGCGCTCGCCCGGCCGATGCCGCCAGCGCCGCCCGTTACCACGGCAACCTTGCCTGCAAATCTCACTGATGTTCCCTCCGTTCGTACGACTCGAGCACCTGTCGCCACTTGTCCGGCAACGGCGCGGACGTGCCGTCAGGATTGATGTATACGTAAATCGTCTCAGCCTCGAAGATGACTTCCCCGTCCCGCGTGATACAGAACTCGACGGTGAAACTCTTCGTGCCGATGCGGACCGTTCTCACCCAGATCTGCAGCACGTCGTCGAATTTCGCCGGCGACTTGAACTCAAGCGTCGATTTCACGATCACGGTGGGCGGCACGCCCTCGACCAGCTTCAGTTCGCGTCGCAGATATTCGGAGTAGGCGAGATCGAGATACGCGAGATAGTTGGCGTTGTATACAATCAGCTGCCCGTCCACCTCGGACCAGCGCACGCGCAGCTCGTGATTGAACCTGTACCCGTCCATGTTTGCATCACGTCCCAATCCGGAGTCGACTACGGCACCAACAGTGTGATTCCGCCGTCGATTTTGATGGTCTGGCCGCGGATCATCTCCGCTTCCGGCGAACACAGGAACAGCGCGAGATTGGCGATGTCGTCCGGCGTGACCATCCGATGGTACGGCATCTTCCGTTCTACCTCGGCAAGCGTCTTGTCCATGTCCGGGAAATGGTCGAGCGCATCGGTCAGGACAGCTCCTGCTGAGATGGCGTTGACATTGATCTTCCGATCCGCCAGCTCAATCGCGAAATACCGCACAATGGACTCCAGGGCCGCCTTGCTCGAACCCACGGAAAGATAGTATGGAAAGACGTGATCCGAGCCAAACGAAGACAAGGCCAGCATCGCACCTCCGGTCTGCGGCATCAACTGCGCCGCTTGCTGCGCGCCGACGAGAAAGGCCCGCGTGTTGACCTGCATGGTCCAGTCCCACCCTTTGGTGTCGACCTCCATCGCGGACCGATTGCGGCCAGAGGCCGCGTTGTGGATAAACACGTCCAACCTGCCAAACGCGTTGCGGATTTCGTCAAACATCGCGACAATCTTCTCTTCCTGCGCCATGTTTGCGCGGACGAGCAACACCCGGCGACCGAGTGATTCGATTTCGCGAGCAACCTCACGCGCAGCGTCCCCATTGCGGAAATAGTTGATGACGACGTCGGCTCCTTCGGCCGCGAAACGCAATGCCAATTTGCGTCCGATGCCGCGCGAACTGCCTGTGACGCACACCACTTTATCCTGATATCGATTGGAAACGGTTTGTCCCACCTCTGTACCTCCCTATGTATCGCACATCTTCATATCTTAGCACGTCCGATCCGCTTCAAACACGCGATTGAAGCCCCTTATCTCCAGGAAATCGTCGTAATGTGCACAGTGACATGGTATCATAAGTATAACGAACTATGACCTAGTCATAAAATTTAAGGGTGTTCACCACTTGCTCTACTATCGTGGTGTTGAGAGGAGTACAAACATGGCGAACCAAACGCGCATCGTGGTCACCGGAATGGGTGCCGTTACGCCATTCGGGGTCGGGGTGCCGATATTTTGGGACGGAATCGTCACTGGTCAGTCAGCGATTCGCCAAACAGAAGACGAATATTTGCGAGGGTGGGCCCCGGTCGTCGCGGCGGCAACGTCGTTCGATCCAGCCCCTTACCTCGATAAGAAGCAAATCCAAAACAGCGATCGGTTCACGCAAATGGGATTGGTCGCGGCCATGGAGGCGCTTGCGGACGCGGGCTTCCCCAGCCCCGAGGCCTTGCGCGGCGAATATGATCCGTCTCGCATCGGCATTTCCATCGGCTGCGCATTCGGCGGCGTACAAACGCTGGAAGACGGTGCCGCGCGCCTGTCCTCCGGCCGCTCGTCGCGCGTCGGCCCGCGCCTGGTGCCAAAGTCGATCCCGAACGCCGCTGGCGCAAGCATCGCGATGCACTACGGCATCCAGGGTTCCGTGATGACGTACTCGACCGCATGCGCATCGTCCGCCAACGCAATCGGCGAAGCAAGCTACTGGCTGCGCTTGGGCGAAGCGGACATGGTCCTGGCTGGCGGCGCGGAATGCCTGTTCAGCCCCGCCATCCTTGCCGGATTGCGCGCCGCTGGCGCGCTCGCGACCGAAGGTCCGGAGTCGTTCAGCGAATGGTCTCGGCCATTTGACAAGGCCCGCACAGGCATGGTCATGGGGGAAGGCGCCGCAATGCTCGTGCTGGAAACCCTGGAACGCGCGCAAGCGCGCGGGGCGCACATCTATGCCGAGCTCGTCGGTTACGGATCGTCCAACGACGCATACCACGAAACGTCACCGGACCCGAAGGGCCGCGGTGCAACCCTCGCGATGTCCAAAGCCTTGCGCAGCGCCGGCTTATCAGCCAATGACATCGACTATATCAACGCGCACGCAACCGCGACTCCGGCTGGCGATCTCGCCGAGTCCGCAGCCCTTCGCGAAACGTTCGGCAAACACATCGACGAAATCCCGGTGTCGTCCATCAAAGGCGCAGTCGGTCACATGCTGGGAACCGCGGGTGCTATCGAGAGTATCGCCTGCATCCAGGCCATCCGAACCGAAACACTGCCGCCGACACTGAACTGCCACGACAAAGAGGAACTCGCCCCGAAGGACGTCGTCCCAAATGTCAGCCGCAAGGCAAAAATCACGCGTGCCCTGTCATCTTCCTTCGGTTTCGGCGGACAAAACGGCGTCGTCATTTGGCAAGCTCCACCTGAGGCTTGAGTAATACCTAGACAAATCTGTATCACTTTGCTAACATGCGACACAAGAGAGAATAGGTACAGTGTGACAGGGGTCTGATCCCACAAGCAGCCAATCTGCTCGGGACAGACCCTCTTTGCATGACTGGGAATGTCCGCGCACGATCCCCAGCACCCGTCGAACAAAAAGAAATAGCGGGCAGATTTGCCCGCTATTTCACCTTCAGTCACGCTCACATCCATCGCTGCCGCGATCAGCGCTGTGCGACCGTCGAATTCATCAAGTTTGACCGACCCAGTCAGCCGATGCAACTTCGCGCCAGCGGTTGCGAATGGCGTCATACACTTCCTTGTCGAGAGGGCCCGCATCCACATAATTGGCGTTTTGCTGCCAACGGCCGGGACTCGTGGTGCCAACAATAGCCGTGGTCACGCCAGGCGTCGAGATCGTAAATCGCAGCGCCGTGCCGACCGCGTCCGCCACAGGTCCGCGCGTGAATTCGAAGTCGAGCTGCTTGAGCCGCTTCCAATACTCCACATAGTAGTTGTTCGACGGAGTTGTGTCGTATTGCCAAGCCACGTTGGCAACCGGCCGCTTGGCAATGATGCCCATGCCCCGCTCTGCAGCCAGCGGGAGAACTTCGTCGAGCACGCTTTGATCCGCGATGTTGATGGAGGTCTGCAGCGTGTCGAAGACGCCGGATTCGACCGCGTATTTGGCCGCTTCCCGATCCCCGCTGTAACCCATGAAGCGAATTTTCCCCGCCTCTTTGGCCTTCTGCAGCACTTCGATCACGTCGCCTTGCTGGAGTATCTCGACTCCACAGCTATGTAGTTGCATGACGTCGATCACGTCCGTCTTCAGACGCTGCAAGCTGCGATCAATGCTCGCTTCGATGGTCTTCGGATCCCAATCCGGCGTCGGCAGCCCAGACGCATGCCCACACTTGCTGAAAAGCACAAAGTCCGATCTGCGGTGCGCCACAGCCTGTCCAATCAATTCTTCGCTGCGCCCATAGCAGGCCGCGGTGTCAATCAAATTGAGGCCGGCGTCGAGCGCGCTGCCCAACAGACGATCCACCGTCTGTTCATCGGCGCCATGGCCGATCTCCGATCCGCCAAAGCCGAGCGCGCTGACCTTGAGTCCCGTCTTTCCCAACGTGCGATACTCCACTGGCATTCACCCTCCCTCATGCGATTACCCACATTGTCGCACGGTTAGAGGGGCGATTTCAAACTCCCCAGCAGGACTGCCGTCAGTTCTTCCGGGTGATTGACTTGGACCGTCACATCCGGACGCGGTTCGCGAATATACCTGTCGACGTACACGGTTTTCATGCCGAGTTGAATCGCCGGCAGAATCTCGTTTCGATAGTGATCTCCAACGCTCACCGCAAACTCCGGCGCCACATCGTACTTGTCCAGCCAGCGGCGGAAATGGTTGAGCGTCTCGAACGGCTTCTTCGCCCTGAATACGAAATCCTCGAACACGTCAATCAATTGCAGTTTGGTCAGAATGGATCGACTGTCGGGTTCAGGACTGTTGGTTGCCAGCACCATGTGTCGCCCTTCCGCCTTGAGCCGTAGCAAAGCCTCGCGAAAACCGACCAATGGACGCATCGCGAACGCCTCGGCCGCCATCCAATCTCGGGTTGCCAAAAAGGCCTGGTTTCGCGCTTCTTCAGGAACGCCGTAGACGGCCGCTTTCACTTGCAGCAATCCCCACGGATCGTCGACGTGCATATGGGCTTCGCTCTGTTTACCGTCATTCACCGCGACGACTTCTCCCGTGTCGCGAGCATAGACCTTGCCGTACAGGGAACGCCCGCTTTCAGCCAACGCGTTCATGACTTCCTGCTGGAACTGCTGCTGCTTGTCCTGCGGGACAAAGCGAGTCAGTTCGTCGGCATACGTTTGAAAGTGCTCCGTTTCTCCATAGACCGTGCCATCGAGATCGAAAATAAACAAACGACAATCTTTCAGTTGGTTCACGCGACTCATATCCATTTACCGTATCCCCGATCTAGCTACGCCTTCGATGAAATAACGTTGGCCGACCAAGAACAGCACAATCAGCGGTACGACGCTGAATGTCGCAGCGGCCATAAGTTGATTATAGACCGTGCCGACGTTGGACGAAAAATTGACGAGCCCCACGGGCAAGGTGTACAGGTTGGGCGAGTTCGCCACAATCATAACCCATAGAAAAGCGTTCCACGATCCGACAAACTTGATTAAACCGGCCGTAATCCATATCGGTTTCGCAAGCGGCATGACGATGCCGAACAACGTCCGCATCGGATGGCAGCCATCCACTTCCGCCGCGTCGAACAAATCCTGCGGCATCGACAGGAAGAATTGGCGCATCAGGAAGATCGTGAAGACACTGACCATCCAAGGCACAATCAGACCTTGATACGTGTTGATCCAGTTGAGGTTGGTCAACG
Source organism: Alicyclobacillus acidiphilus NBRC 100859 (assembly GCF_001544355.1). Classification (GTDB taxonomy): domain Bacteria; phylum Bacillota; class Bacilli; order Alicyclobacillales; family Alicyclobacillaceae; genus Alicyclobacillus; species Alicyclobacillus acidiphilus. Next base: position 22,151 of record NZ_BCQI01000018.1, on the reverse strand, counting down.
TGATGTAATTCGGGATCAAAAGGACTTCGCCCGGCACCATCATCGTCGCGAGCAGGATGACAAAAATGACGCGGCGCCCGACGAACTCGATGCGGGCGAACGCGAAGGCGGCCATCGCGCCAAAGGTGAGATCGAAGAGCGTCTCAGCGGCGGAAATCAGGAACGAGTTGAGGAAGTAGTGGCCGAACGGCGCGGATTTCCAAGCCGCGACATAGTTGCCCCACTCGAAGTGAGACGGGAAAAGGTGCGGGACTTGCGACAGGACCTCACCCTCAGGTTTCACAGAGCTGGACAACATCCAGATAAATGGTCCAATGACGAACAAAACCAATAGAATCAGTAGGAGATAAATCCACCATTTCCGCATAGGGCACCTCGAATACTGAAATTTGTGGAACGACGGAACACGCCGGACACCGCCGCGATCGACCGCACGCAAACGCGGGCCAGCCGCCGCAGGAAAAACGTGTCAGCCGTCGTAGTGCACGCGGCGGGACAGCAGCATCTGCACCAGAGTGAAGATGAACGTAATCAGGAAAAGGACATAGGCCGCGGCCGAAGCGTAGCCCATTCGATAATCGTTGAAGCCTTCGTTGAACATGTAGTAGAGCAGCGTCAAGCCTGTATTGTTGGGCCCTGGCGTCTCGCCGTAGAGGACGTATACCTGGAGGAACACTTTGAAGCCTTCGATGGTGGTGAGCAAAAGGAGAAAATAGGTCGTCGGCGAAAGCAGCGGAATGGTAATGTTCCTCAACCGATGCCAGCCGGAAGCGCCATCGACCTGGGCGGCTTCGTAGTACTGGCGGCTGATGCCTTGCAGCCCTGCGAGAAATACCACGGCGACGTAACCGACGTTCTGCCAAACGCTCAGAAGAACCAAATTAAACATGGTCAAATGCGTATTGTTCAGCCAATCCTGCGGCTGGATTCCGAAAAAATGGAGCAGATAGTTGAGAATGCCGAATTGATTGTTGAATATCCAGGACCAAATGATGCCTGTCGCCGACAGCGAAGTCACGTACGGAAGAAACATCGCGGTGCGAAAGAACGGTCTGAATCGAATTTTCGCGTTGAGGAGCAACGCCGCGCCCAGGCCTACCACGAGTACAATGGGCACAAAAAGAACGACATAGAGAAGCGTGTTGAACAACGCGGTGCGGAACAGCGGATCCTCGAAGATATGCACGTAGTTTGAGAACCCGACAAACGTTCGGACGGGATTGAGCATATCCCAGTCGTAGAAACTGATGATAAAGGACTTGAAGATGGGGTAGACGGTAAACGCACCGATCAAGACCAACGTAGGCAGCAGCATAAGATACGCGGTCATCGTCCTTCGAAGGCGCATTCGGGTACTCCTCTCTTTGAGCACGCGCCGCATTCGATCCAATTCGACCACAGCGCGTATTTTGTCAGTTGATACTCTATCACAGAAAGGTTAATTTTCCGTAAAGTCAGCCAATGAATTTTCCAATCTGCTACGATTTTATAGAAGGTTGACGGAAGACAAGCAAGGACTTGGCAAGCAGACGGCGAATCCAATGTCGATCAGGCATTGCATGAAGTATCGTGTGAACGTTGCACAAAAGGAGTGTGCGGATGGCTACCACAACGTGGACCTTCTACGCAGGAACCCGTACAATCGGAGGAAATATCATTCAAGTCGAACATGATGGTTATCGCCTGCTGTTCGACATGGGACGCGCGTTTCGAAGCGACATTCCCATCTTCGACGGAACGTTGCGGGAGCGCGGCATTCGCGATCTCGTTCGCGTCGGCGTCGCCCCGGACATCGACAATCTGTTCACCGCTCCAGCCGACCCGAAGCTCGCCATCGCGCTCAGTCACTGCCACCTGGATCACACCGGGCTCTTGCCCTACGTTCTCAGCGGCACACGCGTCTTTCTCAGCACCGACACCTTTCGCATGCTGAGCGCGCTGGACGAAATTGGAGAAGGCCCAGGTCAAACACTCGACTACACGCCGCTTGCATACGGCGTTCGTGTTTCCCATGGCCCCATTTCCGTTCACTTTCACCGGGTCGATCACGACACCCCAGGCGCCAGCTCCATCTTCATCGAGACGCCTGACGTCCGCCTGCTCTACTCAGGCGACTTGCGCCTCCACGGAGCGCACCCGGAGTGGACGCGCGAATTCGCGCAATTGGCGCGAGCGTTCCAGCCGCACGCCTTGTTTATTGAAGGCACGCGCGCCATTGGCGAAGAGTCCGTCACGACCGAGGCCGAGCTCTCCGATCTCGCCCTGCAGCTCACCGCCAACAGCGCAGGCGGCGCCTACTTCAACGCCTACCGCCGCCATCCGGAACGCTATCTCGCATTTTACAATGCCGCCAAGCAGACCGGCCGCACCCTGATTCTCCAGCCGGAGACCGCATATCTCGTGCATGTGTTCGAGGGCCTCGCCGATTTCGCCGTCTGGTCCGATCCCTCGATTCAACTCTCACAACCCGTCCGCGACTGGATCGCAGAGAAGCAAATTCCCAGTGTGACCGCGAACGACGTCGCCCATCGGGAAGCGTCGTATCTCATGGAACTGACGTACGACCGTTTCTGGCTGCTCTCCGACATCGCGCCAGAGGCCGGAGGCGTCTTCATGCACGCCAACGGATCGCCCTTGGGCCCATACGATCCCGCCTGGGACAACATGCTCCGCTGGCTCGAACACTATGGTCTCGCGTTTGAATCCATCGGCTCCACCGGGCACGCGTCCCGAAACGAGATCTGCGCCATCATCGAAGAAATTCAGCCGCAGGTCGTGATGCCCATTCACTCGTTCAACCCGGAGCGCATCGGATCGACCTCAGTCCGCCGCATCCTGCCTGAGTTGCTGCGCCCGTACACCCTCGCGTCTCTCGCGGACGCACCCTATCCGACAGAAGCGGATCTGGCGCCGACGGTGGAAGAAGCGTAGGGCGGAAGGGGCGAAACTCCCCTTGCGACGGCGGGATCGCGATGGGTGACGTGGGGGGCGTGGCAGCGTAGCGGGAGGACGCGACGAGTGCCGGGTGACGGGGTGACGGAGGGTGAGCGGGCAAATAGGCGGCCCACGGCCGCTTATTTGCGTGACATGGCGGGATCGACCGCAAAATAGGCAGCTCAAGGACGCTTATTCGCCTGCGTCCCCCCAAAATACGACGGTTTCAGCCATTTAAGCGTCCCTCGACGGCTTATTTCGACGCGGATCGGATGATTCGACACACTTAAGCGGCCTAGCGCCGCTTATTCGCGTCGGTCGCCCCATCGCCCCATCGCCCCATCGCCCCATCGCCCCATCGCCCCATCGCCCGGCCGGCAGCGCGATCGCGCAGGCGACCCTCCGCTTCCTCCGCTTCCTCCGCTTCCTCCGCTTCCTCCGCTTCCTCCGCGCCCGTCAGCCGTCGCTGCCAGGTCAATTGGTGCGGAACTGGCCGATGACTTCCTGCAGGCGTTCCGCCATATGCGTCAAGGCTGCGCTCGAAGCCGAAATTTCCTCCATGGAGGCGAGTTGTTCTTCGGTGGAGGCGGCGACGTTCTCCATGCCCATGGCCGTCTGACGGGCGACTTCGGACACTTCGCGAACGCGTTCGTTGGAGAGCGCGGCGTCGTGCGCGATGTTCGTTACAAATTCGGAGACTTCGTCCATTTGGTCGGCGACCGTTTCGATGGCTGCCCGGATTCGTCCAAACGACTGGTCGACCTGGTGGACGACGGCCGTGCCTGCTTCGACGGCGGAGGTCGACAGGCTCATGGACTCGAGCGCCAGCTGCGTCTCTTGCTGAATCGTGGTCACGATGCCGGTTACTTCCGTGGCGGAGGCCGCAGATTGCTCCGCGAGCTTGCGGACTTCCCCGGCCACGACGGCGAATCCCCGGCCGGCCTCACCTGCGCGGGCGGCTTCGATTGCGGCGTTGAGCGAGAGCAGATGTGTCTGCTTGGAAATTTGCGTGATCGTCTCAAGCATCATGCCGATGTCGGCGGACCGATCATGCAAGCCCCGGATGACCGATTCCAGTTCGCGAACGGCGTGCTCAATCGACTGCATCTGCTCGATCACGCGGACGACGTCCTGACTGCCGGCTTCAGCCGTTTGGGACGATACCTCGACAGATTCGTGGACCCGTTCGAATCGCTCGACGATCCGGTTCACTTCCTCGGACATGGCTTCAAACAACTTCGAGCTGTGCTCGAGGCTTTCCGTTTGGCGCCCTGCTCCAATCGCCACCTCTTGGACGGTCGTTGCAATCTGCTCCGAAGCCTTGCCGCTCTCCTCAGCGCTGGCGGACAATTCCTGCGACGCGGCGCCAAGTTGTTCCGACGCTTGCGCCACTTCGGTAATGAGCTGACGCAAGTTGCCAACCATGTGATTGAGCGCCCTGGATAGACTGCCTACCTCGTCGTTGGTGTGGTGATCGACGTCAATGGCCAGATTGCCTTCGGCGACAGAATGCATCGCCTGAATGACGCGGTTGAGCGGGCGAATGATCAGCCACTGGACTGTGTACGTGACCAACACCGTCGTCACAATCAGACTGATCAGCGTGTTGACGTAGATGTCCAAACGCACGTGGGGAAACAAATGTTGAACCAATTGATTCAGCAGACTGGAAATCGGCCAGCTCACCAGCACGCTGATCACCGTAATGGCCAGCACCTTCCGCCGCAGGCTCAACAATCGGAACGCGTTGCCCGCGCCGTTGTCGAAGGTGTCCACCTGTTGTACAGACATCTGTTTCGTCCCCTCTCTATGATCCAATCGCCACTCATTCTACCATTTCATGAGTTTGTCACATAGATGTAGAATTTGAGTCATCGCCTGCTAGGCGGCGCTTGCTAGGCAAATCTTGAAATTTCATAATGGTGATTGGACACGGGGCCAACACATCGGCTCTGTGGCATGTATGGAGGTGTCTGCATTGGGCTACGATTATTGTTTTGCCTGCGGCGACAAAAACCCGCATGGGCTTCATCTTAAATTCACACGAGACGGCGATGGCGTGACGGGTGTGTTTCAAACGGAAGAACACCACATCGGCTGGCCCAGTGTGCAGCACGGAGGAATCACAAGTTGTTTGCTGGACGAAGCATCGGCTTACGTGCCATTAAACCTCGGTCTGGTGACCGTGACCGCGGAATTGAACATTTCCTTTAAAGCGCCGATTCGGGTCGGCGAGCGGGTTCGAATTGAGGCGCGTCCGAGCAAAGTGACTTCGCGTTTGCTTCTCGTCGATGCCCGAATCGAAGGCGAATCCGGCGAATTGAAGGCGACATCGAAGGCGAAGATGATCGTCCTGTCGAAAGAACAACAAGAACAGTTAGGCATCGAGGTGTCCTCATGACGAAAGCGAACGAAAATCGAGGCAGGCTATTGATATCGTGTCCGGATCGGCACGGTATCGTTGCGGCCGTCGGCCAGTTTCTGGCGGCGCACAACGCCAATATCACCGCATCGGCGCAGTATACCACAGAGCCTGAGGGCGGTACGTTTTTTATGCGGATCGAGTTCGATCTCGACAGTCTCCCCAATCACGAACAGGCTCTGTGCCGAGACTTCGAGAGCCTCGCGAGCCGCTATCAAATGGAGTGGAGATACTCTCCGGCGAGATCGAAAAAGCGGATGGCCATTTTTGTGTCCAAGGAACTCCACTGCCTGCAAGAGTTGCTGTGGGAATGGCAGGATGGCCACCTCAACGCGGACTTGCGCATGGTCGTGAGCAATCACCGCGACGCCGAGTCGCTCGTGACAGGCCTTGGCATTCCATTCCACCACGTGCCGGTCGATCCCGCCGACAAAACGCGGGCCGAAGCGACACAACTGGAATTGCTCGGCGACGACATCGATGTCGTCGTCCTCGCGCGCTACATGCAGATTTTGAGTCCGGGCTTCTTACACCGATACCCTGAACGCATCATCAATATCCACCACTCTTTTTTGCCGGCGTTCATCGGCCGCAATCCCTATCAGCGCGCGTACGATCGCGGCGTGAAATTGATTGGCGCCACAGCGCACTACGTCACCGAAGAGTTGGATGAAGGCCCCATCATCGAGCAGGATGTGACCCGCGTCGATCACCGCTTCGACGCGAAAGCCCTGAAACTCGCCGGCCGCCAGGTGGAACGCGCCGTATTGAGCCGCGCCGTGAAGTGGCACTTGGACGACCAAATCATCGTCCACGGCAACAAGACGGTCGTGTTCGCGTGATAGACGGCAGAATTCGCACACTGTCGGCCGCCGACTCGCCAGGCATCATCCGTCTCCTCCAACTCGCCGAATGGATTGTGGACTGGCCGCGTCTGCAACTCTACCTCGACACGGGCACCTGGTACGGCTGGGTGGATGGCGGATCGCTGCTTGGCATGATCACGTTGTTTCCACGCGGCGAAGGCAGATGGTCAATTGGCAACGTGATCGTCCATCCCAACGCGCGCAGACAGGGCATCGCCCGCACCTTGCTCGAATTCGCGATGAATTCTGTATCCGCGCCGGCGACATTCGAGTTGATTGCGACAGAATTCGGCTACCCACTGTATCGCCAAATCGGTTTCGTCGATTGCGACAGCGTGGTCCGGCTCTCGCGCGATCCAGCGGACAAGCCAGGCCTGCTCGGACGTATTCGCAATCGTCGCGTAAGCAGTGCGGCATTCGGTGCAGCGTTAAGCCAGCCGTTGCCCGCTTCCCACTGGGCGCACCTGGCGTCTCTCGAACAAACCCTGTGCGGCGTCTATCGTCCACAAATCCTGCGCGCGGTGCAGCGTTGGCCAAACGCCTGGCTTGTCGGCGACAGCGATTCGGTCACCAACGCGTCTGGCTTTTGTCTATGTTTACCGGCGGATGGTCGAGTCAGATTGGGTCCCATCGTCGCGCAGGACGAAGACACCGCGGTGGAGCTGGTCCAACACGCCCTCGAATTGACGGGAAGCAACACCGCGTTCATCGACGTGCCAACGGCGGATCGGGACGCCAACGCTTGGCTCAAACGCCTTGCGGGCATGGGATTTCGAGCGATTCGAACCTCGCCCGCGATGGTGCTGCACCGTGTCCGCCTGCAAGAATCGCCGGCCAATCCCCCCGGCGGCACCCCTGCCGACAGCCGACCGGCGGATCGGAGATTCGGATTGTTCGATCCCGCCATGCTTTGACCCGCCTAACAGGACACCTGTCCCCTTCTTGCGTCCGCCCTTCAGCATACGCTGAATGGACGAAAGGAGGGGGAATGCAGCATGACACATCCGTTGTATCCTGTTGCAAAGCGACTGGTCGGTCGGCACGTGATCGCCTACCACGTGAACGGCCGCGCGTATCCTGGTATTCTCCACAGTGTGCACCATCACGGCATCTACCTGATTCACACATCGCCCGTTTCAGCGGACACAAGAGAACTGAATGCGTCCACACTCGGTGACCTAAACGCCACCGAGGACGTGCAACCGGTGTACGCACCACTCGGCTATTTCGCGTTCGGAGCGCTCACTGGGTTGACCTTGGGCGCGCTGGCGTCTCCGTATGGGTACTATTGGTAATCTACAATAGGCTGCGCTTGCGGTGAGGGCTGCGGGCCAGCCCTCTTTCGTATGCCAGGCGGCGGGATGGCGAGCGGGAGCGCGGCGAGATCGCGGTGGCGGGCGGGATCGTGCGCCGGCGCGATGGGCTGCTGCCGCTTAAGCAGCTCTCAGCCGCTTATTCGTGTAGAACCGGACGGATCGGCACATGTAAGCGGCCCACCGACGCTTATTCGCCTATCGACGCCTCGATCACGCCGGTTCCACGCCACTTAAGCGTCCCTCGACCGCTTATTCGTCACTTATCAGATGATTCGACACACTTAAGCGGCTCTGGGCCGCTTATTCGCATCCGGCGACTCCGCTGCCCCACCGCCGCCCCACCGCTGCCGGCGCACCCCATTCGCCTCATCATACAAATGGGCTTGAATCCGAAAATCCGTTGGCGACCGCTTGATTGACCCAGCCCTCGCTAATAAAGACCAACCTCTTCGCCAGTTTGTACCAGACGAAGTTGTACTCGATGCCGTCGGTCAACAGCACATATACCCCAAGTGTGTTCTTCGCCAAGAGACGATTCTGAAACAAAGGAGAACTATTGCCTAATTCGATATATCCGATATTGGGAAAGTCGTGGTGAACCAGTTTCACGATGTCGAGGGTCGTCGTGGTCGTTTGATATCCCCAGTTCAACAAGCGCCAAGCCGGCTGCGCGAGGAGGCCTATGAGCAGAATCAAAACGCCCAGCTTCAGAAGGAGCGGTTTGGATCGTCTTATCATTGGATATTCCACCTGAATAGGAAAATGCGCATCCGAGATACGTCTATGATAGCCGCGACAAGCCAATCTTGGCAATGCGTCGCGCGACGGCGTGAACCATCGACATGTCGACACCCAAGTGGCGGGCGATGGTTACGTTGACCAAGGCGGCTTGGCGGGACGATCGCTGCCATGATTCAACGCGATCAGGCAAAGTGTCTGTGAGCCATCCGGAAAACCAAAGATACGGTTGGATGACAATCTCGCGAAAATCCTCTTCCGCCAGGGAATCCAGCGCAGCTTCGAGGGATAGGCCTGAACCCGCCAAATATCCGATCTGAACTTTACGCGGCGGAAGCGGCGCCAACGGCACTTCCCCCGACGCGACCTCCGCGGCCGAGAGTTGCTTGGCAAATCGGTCTGCGACGCGCTCAAAAGCTGTCTGGGCCGTGTCATCGCGATTACCGCGGCCGAGAAACAGCACAGCCCGGGCATTGTCGGGCAGGCTCGTGCGGCGGATCGCTTGACGGGCGCGATCGACGGCGGCGTTCACAAACGCGTCGTCTTCGCCGAACGGCTCGACGAAATCAAAGGCGACGTTCGGATGGCGGGATTGGACCGTGGCGATTTCAGTTGGGATGTCCGACTTCATGTGGCCGGCGGCAAACAGCAGCAACGGCACGATGGTGATGGAAGTCGCGCCGGCTCGAATCAGTTGTTCGGCGGCGTCCTCGATGCCAGGCGGCTCCAATTCCAGAAACGCGCAGGTCGCAAGCGGGGCCGAACGCGGGGTGAGCCGCTCAGCCACCGCGTGCAGAAATTCGTTGCACTCTTCGATCCCGTGACGCCGACGCGTCCCATGCGCAATAAATAGAACTCCGCGTGTCATCGCCTATGAACCTCCGCCAATCTCCCGCTCCGCTGCCGTTTGTCCAACTCCACTCCGCTCCCCGCTTGCTCGTCGATCTCGCTCAACAAAGCCCTTTCGTCCATCACGCCAGCCTTGGCGTACAGAACGGGAAACTCGCCTTGGCTGAGGCCCAAGTCGTCGAGAACGTTCACAGCGTCCGACGCGACCCACGCAAAGTCGATCCCGTCGGCAGCCCAAGTGTGCAGCAAATCCCGCCAGGTGAGAATGGCGGCATCGGGATCCACATGCGGCTGTCGCCGCGTCAGCAGAGGGAGCCGACGCATCACGGCGGCCTTGTCGGCGATCCGACGATCCGGGATTTCCTCCGTCCCATCCATCCGCTGGGCCGACTCCAGCCACTCCGCCGACTCGGTCCACCAGAGATCGACGCCTGCGGCGGTCATTTGTTCGCGGGAGCTGACATCGGCAAGCAGACCAAAAGAGCGAAGCGTTTCGTCCACAAACGGATTAGAGGCGCCAATGACCAAGCGATGAAGCTGCCTGGCATCCATGCCGCGTTCACGCATATCTTCAAACAGCGTGCGGACGCCGAAGGACGTGGTGAAAAAGACACCGACTCTGGCGGCGCATGTCTGGCACTGCCGCCAAAAGTCGGACAGGGCGTCGCGATTCGGCGCGGCGAGCTGTTCCATCGAGGCGACGTAGGTTTCCGCTCCTGCCGTTTCCGCAACGGTCGCCAAGGCCATCGCTTGGTTGGTCGTCGAAGCGACGGCGAGCACTCGTTTGCCGAACAAGGGCAACTGCTCGAACCAGGCCAGATGGTCTCGCTCCTTCACCACGTCGCCGACCACGATCACGGCGGGCGAGGTCACTTTGCGCTGCGCGGCGACATCGACGATGTTCGCAAGCGTGCCGACAATCGTCGTCTGTTCCGCCCGAGTGCCCCAGCGAACCAAGGCGACAGGTGTGTGCGGTGACCTGCCGCTCGAAATCAACCGTTCGACGATGTCGGGTAAATGCGCTACACCCATCAGGACAATCAACGTCCCAGTCCCGCGCAACAAGCCGTCGTGTTCCAGTGAGGGTTCCTCGGAATCGGATCGATGGCCCGTCATGACGCTGAACGATGGTGAGACGTCGCGCAACGTTACGGGAATGCCGGCGTAAGCAGGCACCGCAACCGCGGATGTGACCCCTGGCACCACTTCCCACTTCACGCCGGCCTCGCTGAGGGCGCGGGCTTCCTCGGCACCGCGGCCGAAGACGAACGGATCGCCGCCTTTGACGCGAACGACAAACAGCCCACGTTGCGCCAGGGACACAAGCACATCTTGGATCTCCGACTGCGACAGCGTATGGTGCTTCGCGGTCTTTCCGACGTAGATGAGCTTGGCCTCCGGTTTCGCGTAGGCCAGAATGCGCGGCGAAGCAAGTCGATCAAAGACGATTGCGTCCGCCTGTTCGATGGCCTGCCGGCCTCGCCCTGTCAGGAGCCCCGGATGTCCAGGGCCCGCGCCGACGAGAACCACCTTGCCAGTTGCCATCATGTAACCCCCTGTATGCGCGACTTAGGATACAGGGACAAACCGATCCTGAAGTCTCTCGATCCCAACACGGCTGCAATAATCCCCAAACGACTCGCCAGCCTGCCGCTCATCGCGATACGCCTCCAACAGCGGCCGCAACGTGGGGACCAACTCGTGAACCGGCACCATTTCTCTGAACAATTGGTTGGTCCGTGTGCCCTCGACGTTTGCGCCGAGCAGCAAGTCGTATTTGCCGATCACGCGGCCGACGAACCCAATCTCCGCGATATAGGGTCGCGCACAGCCGTTGGCGCAACCGGTCATTCGCACAGAAATAGGCTGCTCTCCAAGTCCGATCTCATGCAATGTCTTTTCCAGATCGTCGATGACGGCAGGCAATGCCCGCTCCGACTCGGCGATGGCCAAGCCGCAGGTCGGCATCGCAGGGCACGCCATCGAGCGCAGCCGCAGCTGTGTATGCTCTTCGGCGAGCTTGACACCCGCTTCGTGAAGCATTTGTTCGATCTCGTCCGCGGCTTCCGGCGACAAGTTGGCCAGAATGAGATTCTGCTGCGTCGTCAACCGAACCTGCGGCTGATACGCAATCATGATCTCCCGCAGAACGCTCTTCAGCGACATGCCCTCGACATCGTGAATGCGCCCGTTCTGGATGAACAGACCGAGGTGCACCTTGCCTGAGGGACTCTCCATGCGGCCAAGGTGATCATCCGAGGTCGTCCATTCGATGTCACGGGGCTGCTTCAACTCGTAGCCCAAACGGCGCGCGGCCTCCTCGCGGAACCAGGCGATGCCTTTGTTTGCCACGAGATACTTCATCCGTGCGAACTTGCGATTTTCGCGGTTGCCGTGATCACGCTGAATCGCAATCACCGTCTTGCACACCTCGACCAGTTCGCTCGGTTCGACGAAGCAGAACGCCTTCGCGAGGTGGGGCGCAGTCTGCTTGTCGCTCGCCGTACGGCCCATGCCCCCGCCGATGGCAAGTGTGTAGCCAGCCACGGAATCTCCGTCCCGATGGGCGATCACGGCGATGTCGTTCGAGTATACGTCGGCGCAGTTGTCGCCTTCATAGGCGAACGCGATCTTAAACTTGCGCGGCAGGTACGATTCGCCGTACAGGGTCTCGTTGGCTGCGTCCACGGCGGGATCGACACGCTCGCCGTCGAGCCAAATCTCATGGTAGGCGTGCGTCTTCGCGGACGTCGCGTCAACGACCGCCAACAGATCCTGTCGGACAGCATCGTAGAACGGGCCTTCATGCGGTGCCGCGCAGCCTACGATGTTGCGGACCTGATCTCCGCATCCGCCGAGCGTCGTGATGAGAACATCATTGATGCCGCGAATGGTCGCTTTGAGATTCGACTTCAGGATGCCGTGAAGCTGGAACGTTTGGCGAGTCGTGACCCTCATGGTGCCGTTTCCGTATTCATCGGCCAACTTGTCGAATTGCAAATACTGATCTGCACTCAACACGCCGCCGGGAATTCGAGCGCGAATCATCATCATGTAATGACGTTCTTTGCCTTCTTTCGTCAACTGACGGCGCAGATCACGATCATCTTGCTGGTACGTTCCGTGAAATTTCAGAACTTGAATATTCTCTTCACTGAAATGTGTACTGTCGTCGGCCAACGCTTCCTCAATCGTGCCACGAAGATAGTTGCTCGACTGCTTGATGTACTCCACCTTGGATAGCTTCTTCTCCTGATCCACTGTCTCACCTCACTGCCCATTCAATGGTGCCCTATTTATTTCAAAACTCAGTCAAATGAACGTCGCTTCGGCTCCAAACACGCCGAAGCGAAGAAGATGAGACACGTTACGCGGTTGGATGCAGTCCGCACTCCGTCTTGTTGAACCCCGCCCAACGGCCGCTGCGCGGGTCTTCGCCTGGATTGACCGGACGCGTGCAGTGGAGACAGCCGATACTCGGGTAGTTTTGGTCGTGCAACGGATTGTACGGAACATCGTTCATCTTGATATAACGCCATACTTGACCTTCGGTCCAACGAACCAACGGATTGACCTTGACGAGACCAAACTTCGCGTCGACTTCAAACGTCTTCGCGTTGGCGCGCGTCGGCGCCTGTTCACGGCGAATTCCCGTAATCCAACCGTCGTAATCCTTCAAAACCTGCGTCAGCGGCTGTACCTTGCGAATGTCACAGCACTTGTTGGGATCCGATGCCCACAATGCGTCGCCGTACTTTTCCGCCTGCTCCTTGAGCGTCAATGTCGGGAGCACCTGGCGAAGATTCGGAATGCCATACTTCTCGACAGCCCGATCCCGCAGGTCGTATGTTTCCTCGAAGAGAACGTTGGTATCGAGATAGAACACGTTGGCTTCCGGGTTGATCTTCATCAACATATCCAAAAGCACCATGTCTTCCGCTCCGAAGGAACATGCGAACGTGATATTCGGAATACGGCGAAGTGCTTCTTCAATAATCTTCTGCGGTTCTGCGGATTCAAATTCATTTGCAAGCTCTGCAATTAAATCGGTATGGTCAATTGTCAAGGTCACGCGATTCACCCCATATTCCGATAAACATATCTGGAATTAATGATAACGTAAATGTAAACTGAACTGAGCAGAAAGTCAATGTGACAAAGGGCGGGAACTCCATTTGGGCTACGCAATCATGTTACAAATCCGTGACAAACGATGTCTGGTCGTTGGCGGAGGGCGTGTGGCAACGCGCCGGGTCCGCGCGCTGGTTCGCGCTGGAGCCCGGGTTGTCGTCGTCAGCCCGCACATTTCCGATGAACTGCGAGCCCGAGTCGAGTTGGGCGAGATCGAATACATTGCCGAGACTTACCAACCCCATCACCTAGAAGGGGCGTTTCTGGCCTTTGCCGCCACTGACGACGCCGATGTCAACGAAGCGGTTCGCCAAACGGCGCAGGCCCGCCGGATTTTGATCAACGTCGCAAGCAAAGCGGCACACAGCGATTTTCACCTGCCTAGCACAGTACATGCAGGCGTCGTTCAAATTGCCATTTCCACAACCGCGAAGTCGCCGTCGACCGCGAAAGCCCTGCGCGAAGCCCTGCAATCCGATCTCCTGGACGGAGGCACTCGATTTGTCGAGATGCTTCGGACACTGCCACCCGACTTGGTTCGGGCGCCGTCCGCCGATGGCGAGTCAGAACAACGAGGCAGCCAAGGCTGTGAGCCTTAGGCTGCCTGGACGCCCCCGCTACTCGGTTTCGTGTCGCAACGTCCTCCTCGGTATCACGATGGCGCGGCGCGTTGAGCGACCTTCCGGGAGTTCCGGTTGGTCCGCCGGGCTCGGCGGCACGGGGCGTTTCACATTTCGCAGGAAGAGCGACATGATCAAAGCCAGGAGCGAAATCGCCGCAGCGACAAGGTAGGCGTCGTCCACGCCTTGCACAGCCGCCATCAGTTGCGACTCTTCATACAGAAGGTACGTCGCGATTTCCCTGCCGATGGCTGCAGGCTGGCCCATCATCTGGGCCAATTGGTTCGTCAAGGTGCTCAACTGGAGAGAGATCTGCGGATTCGTCGTCAACACGTGGTTGATATACGTGTTGTAATGTGTGTTGGTGCGGTTGGTCATCACCGTGATCAAGAGCGACGTTCCGAGCGATCCCGCGACCATCCGCACCGTGTTCGCCGCCGCGGTGCCGTGGCTGTTCAATGTCCGCGGGAGGTGGTTGAGGCCGGACGTCATGACGGTCATCATGATGAAGCCCATCCCAAACATGCGGAACGTGTACACCCACATGATGTGCGACAACGGCGTACTGGACGTCAGGTGCCCCAAATCCCACGTCGTGATGACCGTGATGATGAGTCCGATCAACGCCAGCGGCCGCACGCCGAACTTATCCATCAAGGCGCCGGACACGGGCGACATAATGCCCATCAGAATCGCCCCAGGCAACAGCAGCAGCCCCGAATCGAGCGCGGAATAGCCTCGGATGTTCTGAACATACATGGGCGTTAACAGGGCTCCGCCGAACATCGCCATGTTGACCACGCAACTGACCGCCGCCGCGATCGAAAATCCCGTGTAGCGAAACACCCTCAGATTGAGCAGCGGATGCGTCGACGTCAGCTCCCGGATGATGAACAGGACGATGAAGACGATACCAATGACAATCGTCGCCCGAACAATGCCGGAACCCCACCCCTTGTTCCCCGCTTCGCTGAAGCCGTACAGCAGCGAGCCGAGGCCAAGCGTCGACGTCACAAAACTTGTCGTCTCAAATTTCGGAAATGTGCGTTCGGTCACGTTCGTCAAAAACACACTCGCGACAATGAGATCGATCACGACAACCGGTATGACGATATAAAAGAGTATGCGCCAGGAATGGCTCTGGACAACCCAGCCGGACAAGGTCGGCCCCACGGCCGGCGCGAAGAACATGGCGATGCCAATGGTCCCCATCGCCTTCCCGCGCGTTTCAGGCGGATACAGATTCAAAATGACCGTCATCATCAGCGGCATCATGATACCTGCACCGGCTGCCTGAACGACGCGTCCAATCATCATCACCATGAAATCCGGAGCGCCAGCGCAGAAAACGGAGCCGATTCCAAAACAGATCATGGCCCCTAAGAACAGTTGGCGCGTGGTGAACGTGCCAATCAGGAACGCGGTCAACGGAATGACAATTCCGTTCGTCAGCATGTACCCAGTGGTCAACCACTGAATGGTATCCGCTGAGACGTTGAAATCGGTCATCAATTTCGGGATCGCGACGTTTAACAAGGTCTGATTGAGGATGGCGGTAAAGGCGCCCAACACCAACGAAATCAAAATCGGGGCCTTGCGGATCTCTCCCCGATCTGATCGATCCGGGAACGAACCAGCCGCATTCCCTTCCAGTTCGGCCACATCGCTCACCTCCTCACTTGTGAATGCGAACGGAAGCGCTCATTCCTGGGACCAATTGCCCAGTGTACGTCTGCAGTCGAATGCGAACAGGAATCACTTGAGTTACCTTCGTGAAATTGGCGTCGGTATTGCTCGTTGGCAGCAGGGAGAACGTCGAGGCGGTCGCCATGCCGACCTGTTGCACGACACCAGGAAACGTCGTACCTGGATATGCGTCGATATAGACGTCCACCGATTGGCCGACACTGACGTTTTTGATCTGGGTTTCCTTGATATTGGCGGTCACCCACAGTTGATTCAGATTGTACGCGTACGCGAGCGGGGTGCCGGCGGCGACGAACTGGTTGTCCACGACGTTCGATTGCACCACCGTGGAGGCTTGCGGCGCGGTCACCTGAACCGAGGTAGTTCCCCTCGCCCCCGGTGCGGCAATGGTCCCCAAGACATCGCCTTGGCTGAAGTGGGTGCCTTCCGATCCGTTCCAGGACGTGACCTGGCCATCGACCGGCGCAGCGATGACAATCTGTTGACCCGTCACCTGGGCATCGTCCGTCTTGAGGTACTTCGTCGACTGGTGATAAAAGTAATACCCGACGAACGCGCCCGCCAAGATGACAAGAATAACCACAACTTGAACCAAGAAAATACGCTTGGCATTCACAGCGTTTCCTCCTCGCTCACTTGAGTTCCTAAAGTAGGTTGTCCCAAATCGACAAAAAACCTCAACATGAACGACGGATTTCGAACGACGGATTTCGTTCCTCCAAGCGATTTTATTCGTCAACTCGCAACATCGCTGTAACGTCCAGCAGAGCTCAGGCGTCAGTTTGGATGACTGGATTCCAGTCCCTAGAAGCGTCTGTGACGTTTTTCGGACGATCCTACAAGTTGGAGGTTGGGCTGATGAAACACAGACTACTCTCGCCACGCCAAGCGCTTACCGTACTCACCATGTCCGTCGTCGGTTCCGCCATGCCGGTTGCCGCATTCGCGTCGACCACGTCCGGGGCCGCTGCGACCGCGTCCGTTCCCGCGGCCAAATGGACACTGAGTCAAGCGGAACAGGAAGCGCGGCAGCTTTTCTCGATCCCAGCGTCGGACGTGGTGCAAAGCGACTCGTTTGTCGCCGATTCTTCCGGCTCGGATCCTTCGTACAACATCACCTTCGGATCGAGCGACGACGACGGCCCAGCGGACAGTTACTACGTCAACGTCGACGCAATCGACGGAACCATCTTGAGCTACAGCCACAATCCATCGAATCTCTCATTCGCGTTCCCAGCGCCGGTAGATCAGTCGCAGGCGGCGAGTATCGCGCAATCGTGGGCCGAAAAATTGTATCCCAAGCGAATTGGCCAAGTGACGATGCAAGTGCGGCCGCAGGCGGAAACGGACTTGCGATCACCGACGACGTACGATTTTTCCTTCGAACGCGAGGTCAATGGCGTACCTGCGCCATTTGACGGGTTTGACATCGTCATCGACCAAACCGGCCAGCTCCAAAGCGTCGATGAACAGTGGACCAACGTGTCATTCCCGAGCGCAACGCCAGACGCGTCCAAGGCGGCAGCGACGAAGGCGTATCAGGCAGCGCTCGGATTGCATCTGGAGTACGACGAGGTCTTCCAAAGCGACGGATCGTCAAAGTTGGCCCTCGAATATGTACCCGCCAACCAAGGCGACGGTTGGGATGAAACTTTCGCCGTCAATCAAGGCGGGCCGACCATCGCGATCGACGCGCAGACAGGCCTGTACCTGTCGCCGAACGGCACCACATCGACGCCGACAGCGTACACAAGGCCGACACCGCTGGCCAACGGAACAACCTCGTCCCCAGTCGGCTCGACGGCGGTGAATTGGACACAGGCACAGGCCTTGCGCGAAGTCGAGCAAGCGTTTGGATTGCCGGATGCGGATTTGGTCTCGGAAAACGAGTGGGAAAGCGCGGGCAGCCAGACGTGGAATTTTCAGTTCACGTTGCCGAAATCGGATGCGGCCCCGAAACGAATTGTCAACGTCGGTGTGGATGCGACCTATGGCTACGTGACCAACTATTCGGAATATGCCGCGAACCCGTCGGACGGATCGCAGACATCGCAAGGTCACACCTTGTCAGCCGCTGCGCTTGAAACAGACGCGGAAAACATTGTGAAGACGGTTTATGCGGGCCATCTCGACAACCTAGCGTTGGTGTCGAACGCCGACGTATCTGGCGCAGACGGGACAAACGGGGACAATCCAAGCGGATGGTACCAGATTGTGTCGCTGGTCAACGGTATTCCGGACCAAGCGGCAGGTGGAAGCGTCCAACTGAACCCGAACACTGGAGAACTGGAAGCCCTCAACTTCAATTTGCAACAGGACGGCCAGCAGCTTCCATCCGCAGCAAACGCGGTCGATCTCTCCGCCGCAGAATCCGCATATCTGACGCAATATCCGTTGCAACTGTCGTATATGCTCGTTCAGCCGACTTCGGCGAACGGCGGCTCGGCCCCAGCGCCGAAAGTCGAACTGGCGTACACGCCTGAACCGCAATCGATCACGGACAGCTACTTCGACGCCTTGCAAGGCCAATTTGTCGAGAACGTTGCGCTCGCCTATCAACCGTACACAGGAACCATAAAGGACATCGGCACAGATCCCAATCAGGCGCAGTTGCAGTTGTTGGCGTCGCGCGGCCTGATTCCGGTCGACACCAACGGCGACGTGCATCCGGATCAGGCGATGACCGTCGAGTCCTTCGTCAAGCTCGTCCAGGACGCCCTCGGAACGGTCAACCAATACAACGCGGCCACAGCCGCGGCATCGCCGCAGATCACGTCGGCCACGTCCAGTGTGGCACAGGACAATCCCGCGTATCGCGAACTGGTGACCGCTTACGAATTAGGCTGGCTCGATCCCAACCACCCGCTGCAGCCCACCGCCGACATCACACGGGGCCAAGCGGCCCATATCCTCGCAGAGGCGCTCGGCTATGACGCTTTGCTGTCGCACCCGGACCTGTTCACGTTCAACCCGACCGACCTCTCGACGATCCCGGCGACCGACGAGGCCGCAGACGCCATCGCCGTCAGCCTCGGGTTGCTGTCGCTGAACGACGGCGCATTCGACGACAGCCAGCCACTGACTTTGTCGAACGCCGCCAAGGCGGTCGTACAAACAGCCACGTACATGAAGGCGCCAACGCCCATCATCATGCCATTGATCCGTACGGCGAGCGGGGACGAGTGACTCAGTCCAAGCCGTGGCGGATCGCGTAAATCGCCGCCTGCGTGCGATCCTGGACGTCCAGCTTGACGAAGATATTGCTGATATGCGTCTTCACGGTCTTGACGGCGATGCCGAGGCTGTCAGCGATTTCCTGGTTGCTTTGGCCCTTGGCGATGGCGCGCAGCACGTCCTGCTCCCGTTCGGTGAGCTCCTGCCATGGTTCGTTCGATCCCGCAGATTGCAGTCCTCCGAGCACGGTCCGCTGCACCTGCGGGTCGAGCGTCGACTGCCCCGCCGCGGCGCGCCGCAGCACTTCCGCCAATTCGCCCGCCGTGGTCGTCTTGAGCACATACGACGAGGCACCCGCACGGATCGCTTCCAACACAGTCTTATCCTCCACCGAACTCGTCAGCGCGACGATGTGACTCGTGCAATCGGCGGCACGCAAGGCCCTGATGGCATCCACCCCGGACATCACGGGCATCAAGAGGTCCATCAGGATGACGTCCGGGCAGAGGCGCAGGGCGAGATCGACCGCCTCCTGGCCGTTTGTGGCTTCGCCCGCGACATGGAATTCGGGCAGGCCCGACAAATACGTGCGAAGCCCCAGGCGAACGATATCGTGATCATCCACGAGCAATACCTGAATCATGGCGATTCCTCCGATCCGCCGGACGACATCAAAGGGATGACCGCCCGAACAGTGGTTCCTTGATCACGGTGCAAAATGCTCAATTGGCCGCCAAGCCGCTCGGCGCGTTCCCGCATCGCACTCAGGCCAATCGTGTCGCCGCCAGTCCCGAGCGCCTCGCCGCGCTGCTGGATCGGCATGCCGCGCCCGTCGTCGGAAACGGTCAATTCCACGTACGCGCTCGACTCGGACAAGGTGACCGTGACGGTGGACGCGTTCGCGTGCTTCAACACGTTGGTCACCGCCTCCTGCGTGATTCGGAAGAGTTGTTCGTCAATCACGCTCCCCCGCACCGTTGCCGTGTCATCGCGAAAGACGCACGCGAGTCCATGCCTGTCCCCGACGGCCTGCAAGAACGCTTCGATGGCTTCGCGCAAGCCTCTGCCGTCGAGATCGATAGGGCGCATATGCAGGAGCAACGCGCGCATCTCGCGCTGCGCCTGGCTCGCGAGGACCTCCATTTGCGCCGCGAGCGCGGCGAGGCCGGTGTCTTCCGCCGGACACCGATCACGCAGGGCTGCCGAAAGCAAGGTCAACGAAAACAACTGCTGGCTGACCGAGTCGTGCAGTTCCCGCGACAGGCGCTGGCGCTCCTCCATTTGGGCGGCTCGCTCGGCGGTTTGGGCGAGATCGAAATTCTCTTGCGCAAGTTTTTGCAGCGCGGCCACTTGGCTCTCAATGCGTTCGCCCATGGCGTTGAACGCCTGAACGACCTCGTTGATCTCGTCGCGCCCTTCCGTCTCGGTAATGCGGTGGTGCAATCTTCCACCGGCGATCAAGACCGCCGCCTCTTCGATATCGTAGATGCGCCGGCGAATCCCCTGGGCAAGCCAGTAGCCGACAAGCGCGCCGACGACCAGCGCACCAACGCCAAAGCACGCCCACGTGCCGATGTGCCCACGCACCTCTGCCTGGCCATACCCCGCCAGGCGATCACACACGGCGCCGCCTGCAAATGCCGCGGCACCGAGCAGTCCGCAGTATGTTGCGAAGCGCGTCCGAATCGTTCCATTCTTCACCGTCATACGCGAACCACTTTGATGTCGCCGAGCAGAAGATCCGCTCGGATGTGGCATCGCTGCCTGGCTGTCGCCCAATTCGGGTCTTCCACCGTCGCCGAGCAGCCAGCCCCGCTATGCGATTCACCGAGCACTGTCAAATCGCCAAGCGATACGGACGCCTGAACGAATACGGCCAAATCCTCCGGCACCAGCACGCGGATATCGCCCATCCAGCCCGCCACGTCAATGGTGTAGGTGCCATCCTCGATATGCGCGGTCGCCAAGTTCACGCGAATATCGCCAAGGCCGTTCCATAAGTCGAGATCGCGCAGCACCCACGGCGCTTGACCGACGTGCAGCTCGCCCAGCAATCTCTTGGTTCGTTCCACCTGTCCGGCTTCCTTCGCGTGTCCACTCCCCCGCTCTCGCCCGGATGTCCCGCTCCCCGAATCGGCAGATACGTCCACATCGATTGTCTCATCCGATCCGTCTGTTATGTCAGTCGAATCATCCCCCGTATGCCGCATGGACGACGCACGACTCGAACGGTAGCCGTACCGCTTCTTTCGGCCATCGTGATCGATCACAATCACCGGCACGTGCCAACGCCAGCGGTGACCTCGCGGCATGAGAAACGACACGCCGACAAGCACAATCGCGACACCGAAGAAGAGACTCCAACCGCCAATGTGGTTCAACCAAACGAACTGTTTGGTGTCTTTGAGCGACAACAGGATGCCGTAGACAATCATGAACACGGACGTGCCGGAAAACCGGCCGCGACTCGGCAAACCGAACACGCCGGCCGCGACCAAGACCAGCGGCCACAGAACCGGGCCCGACAGCCAAACTGCGCCCGAACTCAAGACGCCCATCTCCGCCATCAAATAAATGATGCCTATCGCCAGAATCAACAATCCGAGAATAACGTTTTTACGCATACCACATGCCACCTTACCTGGATGTCCATCGATGGTCGACGATTGACCATTGACCATTGACCATTGACCGTCGATAGTCGATAGTCGATAGTCGCCACTTGTCCGCGACAGCGGTAGCCACAGTGTAATGCCGCCCCATTGTGCCCGCAACGGCCGGACGGCCGACATCGACATCCGACCAAAGTCCGAGACGGAATCCATCCTCCCGTCCGATTTCCCCCGCTATCGCCTGGCGTAACCTGAACACAATGCGATGCTGCGGAGCGGCACTGCGGTGGGGCGGCCGGGCGGCGGGGCGGCCGGGCGGCGGGGCGGCGGGGCAATTCCGGGAACGGAGGCGGAAATAAGCGGACTTGGGCCGCTTAAGTGTGTCGAATCGTCTAATCCGCGACGAATAAGCGGTTCACAGACGCTTAAGTGACTGAATCCTCGCCATTCTGGGGGAATGGAAGCAAATAAGCGGCCTGAGGCCGCCTATTTGCCAGCCATCCGGGCCATTTCGCCGAAATAAGCGGCCCAAGGCCGCTTATTTGCCCCTGTCGGTGACCCTGTCGGTGACCCTGTCGGTGACCCGGCCGCTGACCCTGTCACTCCCTTCCACTCTCCGCGTTCGCCAGGCTTCGCGATCGCACTGCGGCAGCGGACCGTGGGCCGCACAAGGCCGGCTGGAACGGCAGGCAGGGCAATGTCGGAACGGAGGCGAAATAAGCGGCTGAGAGACGCTTAAGTGTGTCGAATCATCTTATCCGCGACGAATAAGCGGTTCACAG
>NZ_BCQI01000017.1 GCF_001544355.1 Alicyclobacillus acidiphilus NBRC 100859 | reverse complement strand
TTATTCCAGTCTGATAGGCAGATTGCCCACGTGTTACTCACCCGTCCGCCGCTCACCCCGAAGGGTTCGCTCGACTTGCATGTATTAGGCACGCCGCCAGCGTTCGTCCTGAGCCAGGATCAAACTCTCAATCAATGTGTTCTCTCGAACATCGTCTCGCTTTCGCAAGACTGGTATCTCTGGCGTGGTGTGTGTTTAGTTTTCAAGGAACCATCTTTGACCGCAATGCGCTTCTCTCGAAGCAGCTCAATCAATATACCA
The DNA here is from genome assembly GCF_001544355.1 of Alicyclobacillus acidiphilus NBRC 100859. Taxonomy (GTDB): domain Bacteria; phylum Bacillota; class Bacilli; order Alicyclobacillales; family Alicyclobacillaceae; genus Alicyclobacillus; species Alicyclobacillus acidiphilus. Next base: position 63,299 of record NZ_BCQI01000017.1, on the reverse strand, counting down.
CAGACGATAACGCGTTGTCACCTGGTACTTTTTTCATCGGATGTTCACGCGAGATGATCGGGTGAAAGGAGATGATGAAGCCCGAGATGACGGGGTATATTGGGCGGCCGCCGGAACAGCGGCAACGAGTACTATATCACCGCTCAAATTCGATGTCAACAGGGAAACGCAAAGGAAACGCAAAGGAGACGAAAAGAAATGCAACGAGCAACGCAAAGAGGATGACAACCATCACCGAAGTCGACCAGGCAGCGAAAGCGGGAACGCTGTGCAAGCGCTATGCAAGCGCTGTAGACTCCCGTGCAACTGCCACGGAACCTCCATGGCAATCGGAAGAGATAGCGAGAAGGGCTGCGTGAACGACTGCCATATATCGCAGCTATCGCGGCAGGAACATCAGACTGCTCGACATGTCGTGAGCTTCACCCGTCCACATTCCCGCAAGTTCCCTTCGAACAGACATTGCGCCGCAATCGATGCCGTCCAGACTGTGTGCTTGACGGACGAGCCAATCCCATGAGGTTGGTCCCGCCCACGTCCCCTACCACCGTGAATCGTAGGAAAACGCTCCGACTCGCTACGATTCGCTTGACCGACCGATCACGACGTATGGAATGAAGGCGACGAGATAGCGCACGTCGTGTCCGGGCAGATGGACGATATCCTCAAACGAGCCCGTGAAGATACCCAACGCGACGGATGAAGCTACTTGAACACGTCGCGAATAGACGCCATACGATACATTGGCTGCAACAGGCGCTCCTCCCCGGGATACAGCCATAAAAACTGTGCGCCTGTTGCAGTTCACAAAAGACACACTCGTGATACCGCCGATACGGTCCGCTCAGGGCTCTCCGTATTGCACATCGATCCCGGTGAAATCACCGCGCTCAAATGCGGACAACCATGTACGCTGCTGCGGCGTGAGATTGTCCAGTTTCAGCATTTCCGGTCGCAGGCGCCAGGTTCGATACAGCGCGTGCTTGTCCCGCCATTCCGCGATCCGCTGGTGATTGCCGGATAACAGGGTATCCGGAACCGCTGCGCCCCTGTATACGGGGGGCCGAGTGAACTGCGGATATTCGAGGAGGCCGTCCGTGTGCGACTCGGCTGAAAGTGAATCGGCGTTACCGAGCACGCCTGGCAGGAGTCGAACCACAGCGTCGATCACGGCCATGGCTGCAATTTCCCCGCCAGTCATCACAAAGTCGCCAAGCGAAAGTTCTTCCGTGGCCAGATGCTGACGCACGCGATCGTCAAAACCTTCATAATGTCCGCACAAAAAAACCAGGCGTTCGCAGTTGGAGTACTCCCGTGCGCGTTCCTGGTTGAATGGGCGGCCTGTCGGTGACAATAACACGACGCGATCGGACGGCGGCAAGAGCGGGCCGCCCTGCCGGACAATGTCGTCCACCGCCTCGAAGAGCGGCTCCGGTTTCAGCAACATGCCTGCTCCACCGCCGTACGGTGTATCGTCCACGGTCCGATGTCGATCCTTGGTATAGTTCCTGAAATCGATGAGATGAATCTGGGCGGCGCCGGAATCGAGCGCACGCTTCAGAATGCTCTCCTGAAGAACGCCCGAAAACATATTTGGAAACAGCGTCAGGACGTGAATGGACAGGGGCACTTACGATTCCTCCCCGTCGTCGATGAGACCAGGCAAGAGGTGAACGGTCATGCGGGACTCCGCGAGATCGACGGAGAGAATGCAATCCGGAATCGCCGGCAAGAGGATGTCCTGCTTGCGTCCCGGAAGGCGAACCACATACACGTCATTCGCGCCTGGCATGAGGACATCAACCAAGTCCCCGAGATATTCGCCGTCTTCCGTGTACACATGCAGACCCACGAGTTGGTGAATGTAATACGTACCCTCCGGAAGAGGCTCCAGTTGCTCTTCGGAAATGCATAATTCCATGCCACGCCAGCGTTCCACGTCATGGACCGTCGTCAAATCCTTGAAGCCGACGATCCACATGTTCTGGTGCGCCCGACCGCTGCGCACCTCGACTTCCGCGATGGGATTGCCGCCCTCTGGACGGACAAACAGCTTGGAACCTGCCGCAAATCGCTTTTCGGCAAAATCGGTACGCGGGAATACGCGCATTTCCCCGCGAAGGCCGTGAGGCTTGGTCAATACGCCAACGGTGTAGTACGAAGTCACGCTTGGATCGACTGCCCGTTCTGCCGGATGTCGACCACGATGCCGTCGCGCACCACGATTTCCGATCCCAACAGGATCTTCGACCAATCGTCGCCGACGTTCACCGTAACCGTCGTCTCGACAGTCATGTTCTGAATTTCGGTTCCAAGCTCCATTTGTTGAAATTGTTGCATTTGTTGAAACAGTTCTTCGCGGCGCGCTTCGCGCACTTGTTTCTCATTTTCAATTTGCTGGCGGACTTGCTGAGCCAATTCACCGCTTTGCATCATGGCCTGTTCAATGGCCTCTTTACCCTGAATTTCCAACTGCTCCAACTCATTGATCACTTGCTCAATCTGACGGCGCTGTTCCTGGATAATCTGTTGTTTCGTCGCCTCGGTTAAAATAAATTTGACAGCGACTGGTTGCCGGATTTCCACAATGATCGTCCTTTCTTTCCTATGACTGAATGTCGACAAAGACGCGTTTTTTTTGGCGGTACGCGGCGGCGCTCACGACGTTGCGGATAGCTTTCGCAACGCGGCCTTGGCGGCCAATCACGCGACCGACGTCATCAGCGTGCACCTTTACTTGGAACGTGACCGTATCGCCTTCCTCAGTCGAAGAGATGTCAACTTGCTCTGGATGTTCCACCAGCGAAGTCACGAGAAATTCTAACAACTCTTTCATCTGCGCGATCACTCCGAAGGGCGGCCGAAGGCCGCCCACTGATTACTTTTGCAATTTCTGCTCGTGGAACTTCTGCATGATGCCCTGGAGATGGAACAGATAGCGCACTTTGTCCGACGGCTGCGCACCCGTGCCCAACCAATACAGCGCGCGTTCCTCATTCACGTCGATCTTCGCAGGATTGGTCAACGGATTGTACGTGCCAATCTCCTCGACGAAACGACCGTCTCTCGGAGCGCTCGACTCGGCGACAACCAAACGATAAAACGGATTCTTCTTTGCACCCATGCGCTTCAAACGAATCTTTACTGCCATGTTGTATAACCTCCACTGTAGCTTATTTTCGCTTCTTCTTGCTTCGATGATGCCTTGACTTTCCGCCAACACCTTCGGAACCGCCCGAGAAGGCTCCTTCCCCGCCCGGGATCTGGGGTAAATCCTTCAAGCCTGGAAGGCCCCCCAATCCGCCCATCGCCTTCAGGGCGCCCATCGCACCCTTCCGGTTCAGGCGTTTACCCATGCCAGTCATCTTCTTCATCATTTCCCGCGTTTGCTCGAATTGGTTGAGCAACTGGTTGACGTCCCGAACGGTCGTTCCGCTTCCGTTTGCGATCCGCCTGCGGCGACTGGCGTTCATGATACTCGGATCTTCCCGCTCAGCCTTCGTCATGGACGAGATGATGGCATCCATCCGGATGAAGCGTTTGTCGTTGAGATCGACATTCTCGATGCCTTTGATCTTGTTCATCCCAGGGATCATCTTCATGACCTGATCCAGCGGTCCAAGGTTGCGAACCTGTCGGAACATCTCCTGAAAATCGTTCAACGTGAACGACGATGAACGCATCCGAGCTTCCATTTCCTTGGCCTTATCGAGATCGATCCGCTCTTGCGCCCGCTCGATCAAGCTCAAGACGTCCCCCATCCCGAGAATTCGGGAAGCCAAACGATCCGGATGAAAGGGCTCGAGCGGTTCAATCTTCTCTCCGAGACCCACATACTTGATGGGACATCCCGTCACGGCACGCACTGTGAGCGCTGCGCCGCCTCGCGCATCGCCGTCCAGCTTGGTCAGGATAACCCCTGTCACGCCGAGCCTTTGGTGGAACGTCTCGGCGACATGAACGGCGTCCTGTCCGGTCATGGCATCGACGACCAGCAGGATTTCATGTGGCTGAATGACACGTTTCATCTCATCCAGTTCATCCATCAGCGACTCGTCGATATGCAAGCGTCCCGCGGTGTCCACCAGCACGACGTCCGCGCCTTGCCGCTCGGCTTCAAGCATGCCTTGGCGAACGATATCAACCGGATTCGCGTCCGTCCCCATATCGAAGACTGGAATATCGACTTGCTTGCCTAACACGTGCAACTGATCGATAGCCGCTGGACGATAGACGTCCGCCGCCACCAACAATGGACGGTGCTGGTGCTGTCGAAACGCCAGCCCGAGCTTTGCGATAGCCGTCGTCTTGCCGGCACCCTGCAACCCGACCAGCATCACAACCGTGGGTGGCTTCGCAGCCATTTGAATGCGGGCCTGCTCGCCGCCCATCAGTTCCGTCAGTTCTTCGTAGACAATCTTGACGACCTGCTGCCCTGGGGTCAGACTCTTTTGCACATCCTGCCCGACGGCACGTTCGCGAACGCGGTCGACAAAGTCGCGAACCACTTTCACGTTGACGTCCGCCGCGAGCAGCGCGAGCCGAACTTCCCGCATGGCCGCCTGAACGTCCGCTTCCGACAACCTGCCTTTGCCGCGCAATCGGCTCAGGGCCGACTGCAGACTATTGGACAACGATTCAAGCATTCGCCTCACCTCCCGTCAAACTCGACAACGTCTCTGTCATCCGATCCAGCCTCTCCTGCAGTTGCCTGCGCTCCGTCTCAGGGATGTAGGCCTGCAATCGCGCAAGCGACTCTGTCAACATCGCCCACGCTTCGCGCTGCCGAGAGGCTATCTCCCGGAGGTGAAGGGCCGCCTCATAGGCTTCCAACTGCTCTCCCGCGCGCCGCAGTTGATCATGCACGGCTTGCCGGCTGATGTCCAACGCCTGCCCGATCTCGCCCAGAGAGAGATCATCAAAATGGTACATTTCAATGATTTGCCTCTGACGCTCCGTCAGCAAGGCCTCATAAAACGCGTAGAGGTCGCCCACTCGAGTGACCTCACTCATATTATCCGGGATAGAAGCCACTGTCAAGCACTTCCCCTTTACACCCATCTTGGCTGGAGGCTGAGGCAATCTGCAACATCCATCAAGGCCGACAAATCGCCTCGGCGAACGCGGTCGCGTCGAACGGCTGGAGATCGTCGACACTTTCACCCAGGCCAACCCATTTCACAGGGATTTGCTGTTCATGCACAATGGGAAAGACGATGCCACCCTTCGCGGTACCATCCAATTTCGTGATGACGATTCCCGTCACGTCGACGACTTCCTTAAAAACCTTGGCCTGGTTCATACCGTTCTGACCAGTCGTTCCATCGAGAACGAGCAGCACCTCGTGCGGCGCGCCAGGCATTTCCCTGGCCGCAACCTTGTGAATTTTCGCCAGTTCCGCCATCAGGTGCGTCTTGTTCTGCAGGCGGCCCGCTGTATCGCAGAGAATGATGTCGACATTGCGGGACCTCCCTGCTTGAATGGCGTCAAACACGACAGCGGCGGGATCGGCCCCTTGGCTGTGGCGCACGACATCGACCCCGACACGGTCTCCCCAGGCCACCAACTGCTCGATGGCCGCCGCGCGAAACGTATCGCCTGCCGCAAGCAGCACTTTCTTGCCTTGACTCTTGTAGTACTGCGCCAGCTTGCCGATACTCGTCGTCTTGCCGGCTCCATTGACGCCCACGACGAGAACGAGGGTAGGACCGTCCGGTTGGAGGTTCATTTCCCCGCCCTCGATGTTCAACATCTCGACCATGGCTTCAATCATGACGTCAGGCAATTGATCCGCCTGTTCAATCCTCCGTTTGCGGGCGCGAGTCCGAATGCTCTCCACCAGCTCCATGGCGGTCTCCACGCCCATATCGGACGAAATGAACGCCTCTTCCATCTCTTCGAAAATCGATTCGTCCAACTTCCTGCCGCCAAACAGATTCGTCAATCTGGAGGCCAGCGCCGATCTCGACTTCTGGAGTCCTTGCTTAAATTTATCGAACAATCCCACAGACTCGCACCTCCTTACGCGGTTTCATAATCCGCATCGTCCGTCAGACGCACGCTCACCATGGACGACACGCCCTTCTCCGGCATCGTCACGCCGTACAGCGCGTCAGCCTCTTCCATCGTCCCGCGTCGATGCGTGATCACAATAAATTGAGTCTGCGCCGCGAACAATTTGAGCTGTTGCGCGAACCGCGCGACATTCGCCTCGTCCAACGCCGCTTCCACTTCGTCCAACACGCAGAACGGCACCGGCCGCACGCGGAGGATGGCAAACAACAAGGCCATCGCCGTCAACGCACGTTCGCCGCCAGACAGCAGATTCAAGTTCTGCAGCCGTTTGCCTGGCGGCTTGGCGACGACCTCGATGCCTGTCGTCAGCGGATCGTCCGGATTCGTCAGCGACAGGTCAGCTTCGCCGCCGTTGAACAACACCTGAAAAGCCTTGGCAAACTCCGCCTGAATCTGACGGAACGTATCCATAAACCGCTGCGACATCTCGGTGTCGATCTCGTCGATGAGCTTCTCCAGTTGCTCCTGCGCGCCGACGAGATCGTCCCGCTGCTGAACCAGGAAACCAACTCTCTCAGACAATCGTTCGTGTTCTTCAATCGCCCCAAGGTTGACATCCCCCAACGCGGCGATCTGACGGCGCAGCGACTGCACTTCCTTCTCCAGCGTTTCCAATGGAGCGTTCAGCGGATACCTCGTCTTCGCCCATTCGTACGTCATACCGTGGGCTTCGCCCATCTTTTCCAAGGCGTGCGCCAGATCTGCGTCCGCTCGTTCCGCCGTGACCGCGCTTCGATGGAGCAATTCCTCTTCGGTCGACAACTGCTGACGGTGGCGAAACACAATCTCTTCCTTTCTCCGCACTTCCGCCTCTCGTTCCAACCGATCCCGCCGGACGGATTCCATTTGCGATTCGCCCTCCGCGACGGCGTCCAACAGCGATTGAACAGTCTCCTGGGTTGCCCGTTGCTTCTCAATCAATCGTTCGCGGGTCACGCGCGACTCGCTCACTTCGGACTCAAGCTGGCGAAGGGATTCCATCAGCCTCGCCTGGCGATTCAGCAACTCCTGTTTCCGACTGACAAGGGTGTCACGCTCTTGGCGCAGCGTCGCCACTTCGATACGAAGGCTGGTCACTTGCTCCTGGCGCGTCACGAGTTCGCTTTCAACCGTGGCAAGCTGAGCCCGCTTCTCGCGCAACTCCGCGGCGATTTGCTCCAGCTTCTGTTCCGTCGCCTCCAGCTCCGCCTTCGCCGTCTCACTGCGGGTCGCGATGGCGTCGCGGCCCGTCTGCAATTGGTGGGATTCCCATTTGAGCGCGTCGATCCGCTCTTCCGCAGACGACTTCTGATGCATCGTGTCACGCACCCTGCCCTGCAACGACTGGCGCTCTTGTGCCAAAGCCTCCAATTGCACCTGCTCGTCCCGACGCACATCCTGCAACTCATTGACGCGCTGGCGCAGAGCCACCTGCTGCTCCGTTAGTTCGCGCTCCTTGCGCTCCAAGCTCTCGACGCGCGCTTCAACGTCCTGGCGCTCGCGGGATCGGCCCAACAAGCCTGGACCCTTCCGATTGTGGTGACCGCCGCTCATGATACCGCCCGGCGACACGACGTCGCCCTGAATCGTCACAATGCGATTTCGGTAGCCGAGCTTGCGCGCAAGCATGTTGGCATCTTCCAGTGTCTCCGCAATGATGACATTGCCAAGCAAGTGTTCGACTGCGACTCGATACGCCGCCGACGCGTCCACCAAATCGCTCGCGATCCCGACGTATCCTTTCTCGCCGCGAACCGAATCCAACTCGCCGTCGCGCATCCGCCTCGATTTAATCACATCGAGTGGCATAAACGTCGCGCGGCCAGCTTGCCGCTGCTTGAGCAGTTGGATGGCCGCGCGGGCGTCCACTTCCGTACCGACCACCACGTTCTGCAAGGCTCCGCCAAGCGCGGTTTCAATTGCGAGTTCAAAGCGCTTGTCCACTCGAATCAATTCGGCGAGCGACCCGTGGATACCCTTCAGCACCCCCCGTGAGGCCTGCTGCAAGACGGTTTTGACGCCGAGGGCGTACCCGTCGTATCCTTCTTCCAAGTCTTTGAGCAATTCGAGTCTGGCGCGAAGGGCTTGCAAATCGCCCTGGACGCGGTGCAGTTCCGACACGCAGTTGGACTCCTCGGCCGCAGCCTGATCTCTCGCGGAATCGTACTCTTGAATGCGAATGGTGCACGCTTCCATGCGCTTCTCCACATCCGCAATCTGCAATTCCAATTCGGCGCAAAGCGAGACAGCCTGCTCCACCTGCGCCTGCCACTTGGCGACGTCCTCTTCGTACCGCTGGCGCTTACCCGCCTCGGATGCCGCCTGCTCAGCCAGCATTTTCAATTCGTTGCGCAACGTTGCAGCACGGTGGTTGGCGTCGATAAAATCGGCGTTCAGGTTGTCGATCTCGGCCGAGATCGACTCCTTCCGCCCTTCCCTCGCGCCTTCCGCCGCAATCTCCAACTCTCCAGACTTGAGGCCAAGCCGCGCTTCGACGTCCGACATCGCGACTTGCAATTTCTCGATCTCTGCCTCAACGTCCGTCAATTCGGCGGCTTGCTGTTGTCTGGCTTGTTCGCGAACCGTCTCCGTCGTCTGCAGGTGACTCATCTGCTGCTCAATCAACGCCAAGTCGCCCTGCGCCTTCTGCCTGCGTTCAATCAACTGAACGTACTGGGTCTGCAACGCGTCGACGCGGGCTGCAGCTTCGTCCAGTTGATCCCGTTCCTTCCGCCAAGCCTCCTCGACTTCAGCCAAGGCCTGCGCCGCGGCGTCGCGGGCCGACTGACGCACGAGCACCGCCTCGCTCGCTTGCTTGAACCGTTCGTTCAATCGGTCGATCTCGACGACCAACAGCGTGATTTCGCCCTCTTCGAGGGCGTCGGCCAAATGTTGATAGCGCTCGGCGCGTTCGCGCTCCTGCGCGAGCGGACCCAATTGTTGTTCCAACTCGGCGAGAATGTCCTCGACGCGAACCAAGTTTGCTTGAGTCTCGTCCAGTTTGCGTTCCGCTTCTTTTCGGCGGTGTTTGAACTTCACAATGCCCGCCGCATCCTCGAACGGTCCGCGGCGGTCTTCGGGCCGCGTCGACAACATCTCCTCGATCTTGCCTTGGCCAATGATGGAATACGCGTCGCGGCCAAGGCCGGTATCCATAAACAACTCGTGAATGTCTTTCAACCGGCACGGTTGACGATTGATGAGGTACTCGCTGTCACCGTTTCGAAACACCCGGCGCGTCACGGTCACTTCGTCAAACAGGACGGGAAGGTGGTGATCGGAATTGTCCAGGACCAGGGAAACCTCGCACAGATTCGTCGGTTTGCGGAGATCGCTGCCCGCAAAGATAACATCTTCCATCTTGCTGCCGCGCAGATTTCGCACACTCTGCTCCCCGAGCACCCAGCGAATGGCGTCGGCAATATTGCTCTTGCCGCTGCCATTCGGGCCGACGACACCGGTGAGACCAGGCGACAGAACGATTTGGCACTTGTCTGCAAATGACTTGAATCCAACGATTTCAATCTGCTTGAGATACACTCGTCATCTGCTCCCCCGAATTCTCTTCAACCAATGCCGCCAAAGCGGCCGCAGCCGCCTGCTGCTCTGCTTCCTTCTTCGACTTGCCAAGGCCTACGCCCTTCACCTGATCTCCAATTTGCACGTGCACCACGAATTCGCGCGCGTGAGCCGGTCCACGCTCTTCCACGATGAGGTACCGAAGCGGCACACCCAATCGTTGTTGAACCCACTCTTGCAACGCCGTCTTGTAGTCGACGCCGACCTTTGCGTCGCCAAGATAGGGTATGACATGGGTATGGACAAATTTGCGCGCAGCTTCAATGCCCTGATCCATATACACCGCGCCCAGAAACGCTTCAAAGACATCGGCCAGCAAGGCCGGGCGAGACCTGCCTCCGCTTCGTTCCTCGCCGCGGCCAAGGCGAATAAACTGCTCGAAGGTCAGTCGACGCGCAAACATGACGAGCGACGCCTCACACACGATGGCGGCTCGCATCCGGGTCAATTCCCCTTCGGGAAGGCGCGGGTAGGTCTGAAAAAGAAAGTCGCTGATAATCAGTTCCAGGACTGCGTCGCCCAGAAACTCAAGTCGTTCGTTGTCTTCAATTTGCGCCTTGCGATGTTCATTCCGATACGACGCGTGCGTGAAAGCCTGTTTCAACAAATTCAGGTCGACAAACCGAATGTCGACAAGGCGCTGCAATTCGTCCCATTTGGTCAACACTGTGTCTCTCCCTTTCGGGAATTTTGAGGCGCAGTCGCTCCCACGTCCGCTCGAAGAGCGGCGGCCCCTCAAAACCCTGATTGCACAAAAGCCCCCGGATTGACCAGGGGCATGTGTTTCCAGCCGGTTATTCGGCCGTGTACTTGCGGAAAATCAATGAAGCGTTGTGACCGCCAAAGCCGAACGAGTTGGACATCACGACCTGGACATCCTGTTTGCGCGCCACATTTGGAACATAGTCGAGATCGCACTCTGGATCCGGTGTGTGATAGTTTGTCGTCGGCGGAAGGATTCCTTCCAAGAGCGTCATCACGCAGGCCACAGCTTCCACGCCGCCGGCGGCGCCGAGCAGGTGCCCCGTCATCGATTTGATGGAGCTCATCGCCAGCCTGTAGGCGTGATCGCCAAACAACCGTTTCACCGCGAGCGTTTCGATCCGATCATTGAATTCTGTCGAGGTGCCATGCGCGTTGATATAGTCGATGTCGGTCGTCTGCAGTCCCGCGTCGTCGAGCGCCGCCTGCATCGCCCGAATCGCGCCATCTCCGCCTGGAGCCGGAGCCGTCACGTGGTACGCGTCGCCAGACATGCCGTAGCCGACGATCTCTGCGAGAATCTTCGCCCCGCGCGCCTGCGCGTGTTCAAGCGACTCCAAAATCAATATGCCCGCGCCTTCGCCCATAACGAATCCATCGCGATCCTTCTCAAACGGCCGGCTCGCGCCGGTTGGATCGTCATTGCGCGTAGACAGAGCCTTCATATTGCTAAAGCCAGCCAAGGCGATGTCGACAACGGCAGCTTCCGCTCCGCCCGCAATCATCGCATCGGCAGCGCCACGTTCGATAATCTTGAATGCGTCGCCAATCGCGTTCGATCCCGTCGCGCACGCGGACACCGTAGAACTGTTCGGGCCCCCAACGCCAAACTCGATGGATACTTGTCCAGTTGCCATATCGCCTATCATCATCGGCACCAGGAACGGACTGACGCGCTTCGGACCACGTTCTAATAAAATACGATAATTGCTGAGCGTCGTTCCAATGCCGCCAATGCCAGAACCGATATACACACCGATTCGATTTCGATTTTCATCCGTGATGACAAGCCCGGAATGCTTCACCGCTTCATGCGCAGCGTAAAGCGCATATTGCGTAAACATGTCCATATGTCGAAGCTCTTTCTTATCAACATATCGCTCCGGATCAAAATCCGTCACCAATCCGGCGATCTTGCAAGGATATTCGGACGTATCGAAGCGATCGATCTCTCGAATGCCCGACTTACCTGCCACTAGACTCTGCCAGAAAGTCGGAACATCGTTTCCGACCGGCGTGACCGCGCCTAATCCCGTTACAACTACACGTCGCACCATGAGTTCACCTCCCTTAAATAGCAGAAAGCCCCGGCTCGCGCACGGGACTGTGCCATACTTGAAGCCTAAGCATTAACCTTGGTGCTCAGAGATGTATGTAACTACATCGCCCACCGTACTGATTTTCTCCGCGTCCTCGTCAGAGATTTCGAGGTCGAATTCATCTTCCAGTTCCATAATCAGCTCGACGATATCCAACGAATCCGCACCAAGATCATCTTTAAATGTGGCATCCAACGTGATCTTATCTTCATCGACGCTGAGTCTGTCGACAATAATTTTCTTCACTCGATCAAACACTTCATTTGCCATCCTCTCACCTCCTTCAGCAGTATACTACATGACCATGCCGCCGTCGACATTGAGAACTTGGCCGGTGATATACCGAGCCTTGCTCGATGTCAGGAAGGCGACAGCAGCGGCTACATCTTCCGGCGTGCCGGCTCTGCCCAAGGGTATCCCCGCTCGCATCGCGTTCGCCGCTTCTTCTCCAAGCATTTGCGTCATCTCTGTCTCAATATACCCAGGAGCAACGGCATTTACCGTAATATTTCGCGACGCGAGTTCCTTGGCGACCGATTTGGTCAATCCAATCAACCCCGCTTTGGCCGCGGAGTAGTTTACCTGTCCGGCGTTGCCAATCTGGCCGACCACGGACGTAATATTGATAATGCTACCTTGACGCCGCTTCATCATCGGACGAGTCACTTCGCGAATGAGCAGAAACGCGCCCCGCAAATTCGTGTTGTGCACCGCATCCCAATCCTCGTCCTTCATGCGCATCAACAAGCCGTCCCGGGTGATTCCGGCGTTGTTGACGAGCACGTCGATCTGTCCGAACGCATCCAACGCGGCAGCGACCAACCGCTCGACGTCAGCCGCAACGCTCACGTCCGCCTGGACGACCAGCGCTTGTCCACCGTTGGCGCGAATGGCGGCCGCCGTCTCCTCCGCCGCTTCGCTGCGCCCCTGGTAATTGACGACGACGTTTCCGCCGTCTTTGCCCAATTCGATGGCGATGGCTCGGCCAATTCCCCGCGAAGCGCCTGTCACAATCGATACCCTGCCTGTGCTCAACGCCCTGCCTCCTCAGCGGAAAGCCGCTCACAAACTGCTGCGAGCGTTCCAGGATCTTCGATATGCAACGTTTCAAGTCCTCTATCGATTTTGCGAATCAATCCCGACAAAACGGTTCCAGGTCCCAGTTCAACGACGAGATCCACACCCATGTCGCGAATGGTCAATACGTCGTCCGTCCAACGAACGGGGCTGTAGAGCTGCTTCTTCAGCGCATCGCGAATATCCTGCGCCGCGGTGTAAGCACGCCCGTCCACATTTGCGACGACCGGCAGCTGCGCGTCGCGGATGGAGGTACTGTCGATCAACGCCGCAAAATCGTCCGCCGCCGCACGCATCAAGCTGCAGTGGAACGGTCCGCTGACCGCGAGCGGGATCGCCCGCTTCGCTCCGGCTTCCTTCGCCAGTTCTCCAGCTCTCGCAACGGCCTGGGCCGTGCCGGAGATCACGATTTGACCAGGGCAGTTCAGGTTGGCGATCTCCACAACTTCCCCCGTCTCTTGCGCGGCAGTTTGACACACTTGCAGCAACGGCCGTTCGTCCAGGCCAAGAATGGCTGCCATCGCGCCAGTTCCTGCAGGCAAGGCCTCGTCCATCAGTTGGCCGCGGCGGTATACGAGCGCCACGGCGTCGCGAAACGAGATGGCTTGCGCAGCGACAAGCGCGGAATATTCACCGAGACTGTGCCCAGCAGCAACCGCGGGCCTGACGTCGACGCGCTCTTGCAGCGCGCGCAGGACGGCGACGCTCATCGCAAGCAGAGCGGGCTGCGTATAGTAGGTCAGGCGCAGCGTGTCTTCTGGCCCTTCGAGCACCATCTTCGTCAATTGGAAACCGAGCGTCTCATCCGCCTCTTCAAAGACCATCCGAGCCGCCGACGACATCGACAGCAATTCGCTTCCCATCCCGACGTACTGCGCGCCTTGTCCAGGAAAGACAAACGCCGTTTTCATATGTATTCATCTCCCTAACGAGCTAGACATTCGTCCAAATTCATTCTTCGCGCTCTTCCATGGCAAATGTCAGCTTGGACAACAGCTCGCTGACGATAAACTTCCTGCCTTGCGAAAGCGCCATAAACCAAGCCCTCGCATTGGAGCTGCCATGCGCCTTGATGCACCCTCCATTGACGCCGAGAAACGGTGCACCGCCATGCTCCGCCCAATCGTAGCGTTTGCGAAGTTCACGCAGCTTGCCGCCGACGAGCATGGCGCCAAGACGCGACTGGAACGAGCTGGTCAAGATATCCCGAATTCCGGAAAACAGTCCAAGCCCAATCCCTTCAGCGAGCTTCAACACCACATTGCCGACAAAGCCGTCGCAGACAACCACGTCCGCTTCGCCAGTCATCATTTCCCGGGCTTCGACATTGCCGACAAAATTCAAATTCGACTGTGAAAGCAGGGAAAATGTATGTTTGACAACCGAGTTGCCTTTCGATTCCTCGGTGCCTACGTTGAGCAGGCCGATCCGCGGATTGTCGATATCGAGCACGTGTTTGACATACGCGTCCGCCATGTACGCGTAGGTCAACAGATTTTCGGCCGAAGCGTCCATCGTCGCACCCGCGTCCAAGAGCAGTACGCCCCTGCCGTCAAACGTCGGCAGAATCGGTGCGAGCGCAGGCCTTTCAACCCCCGGCAGCCGCCCAATGACGAGCATGCCGGCGGCCATGATCGCTCCGGTATTGCCTGCGCTGACCATGACATCCGCTTCGCCATTCGCAACCATCGACGCACAAAGGACCAGCGAAGATTCCGGCTTGCGGCGGACAGCTCGGACGGGCTCATCCTCTCCTGAAATCACGACATCCGTATGCCTCACCGTCACGTTGCTCGGATAGGCTTCCTTCGCGCATTGGGCGATTTGTTTCTCGTCTCCGACGAGGATGAAGTGCGTATCTGAAAACGTTCGCGCCGCTTGGAGCACAGCTTCCACTGGTGCATTCGGTGCGTAGTCCCCGCCCATCGCATCCACGACCATAGTGATCACTGGGCTTCCCCCTCATCGATAAACTCCGTTCCGAGATTGGCTGGATCCTTCTGTACCCAAACAACGCCTTCCACCGCGACTTCCGCGTTTACATGGCTAACCGCCCGGCAACGAACGACGTCCCCGTGCTCCCCGATGACATCCACCCGCGCGCGAACCACTTCACCTAGGCGCACAGGCCGATAGAACCTCAATTCGGTTTTGGCTGTCAGTGCGATATCGGCATCCATGAGTGCGGTGGCCAAGGAGTTAATTTGCGCGAACAGAACGTGTCCTCGAACGATGTTCGTCCGACGAAACACATGCGCTTCCTGGATGGTCAATTCCGATTCGGCGTAACGATTCAGCTCCAGCTTGACGAGCCGGCCGATTAACTCTTGCTCGTCCAACGATCGCAAATCGTCCCGTCGGTCCGAAGCGACTCTGCGTATGCGTTCACGCACCTCGGGAATGTGCAAAGCACTCCGATCCAGTCGGATCGTCGCAATGCTTACGCCAAATTTTTCCGCGAGCTGCTCATCCGTCGCAAATGGATTTTGTTCAAGAAGTGAGACAAGCGCGTACCTGCGCTCGGATTTTTTCAGAACGAATACCCTCTTTCAAATCCACCAATCGATCTCCGGTGCAAGGCTGCTTCACTTAATACCACATAATAATAATATATGGATTTGCCTCCTCAGTCTATGACAGTCGACGACATCTCCAAACGTTCGCCCAGAGGGCGCGGATTTCCAACTCAATTTTCTTTCGCGGAGATTTGGCACCCATGACAAAGAGGCTGCCCCTGTGCAATGTGAACTGTGCACGGGACAGCCTCGCTCGCGATATGGATTACTTGACCGTGAGAACCGTTCGTCCTTTATAGGTGCCGCAATTTTTGCAAGCGTGGTGCGGGAGCTTATATTCTCCGCATTGCGGACAGGTGACCAAAGTCGGCTTTTCCAGCTTGAAATGCGTTCTACGCAGACGTTTTCTCGTTTTGGAACTACGATGTTGTTGAACTGCCACACGAGACACCCCCTTTACAGACTACCGCCGAATATCTTACTCCGAAGGAGTATCAGAAAGCAAGCCCCTCAATGCTTCCAAACGGGGATCGACGGTCTCCGTCTCGCATGCGCAGGTGGATTCATTGTGATTGACACCGCACGACGGGCACAGCCCGAGACAGTCTTCTCGACACAGCGGACGCTCGTCTATCGCCAGAAAAATACTTTCCTCCAGCTCCGGCGTGAGATCGATCTCGTCGCCCTCGACCCAGCGAATGTCGTCGTCGGCGCGATTCGCGTCGGTCGTGTAGAGCTGATGAAAATCGGTGGAGAGCGGTCTGGAGAACGCCGTCAGGCATCGACTGCATGTGTAGTGCACGACGGTGTCGATGGTGCCGTCAACGACAATCAACGGCTCCTGATACGTCGCTTTGATTTCGACGTGCACGTCCTCCAGCGATTCGACGTCGACGACAGCGGCGGCGATCCGGTTGAGACGTACGTCGTCTTCCCGGATCAGCTCACCTTCGCGGATGAATGGTTTTACGTCTATCTTCAACTGATGGCACCCTCTCTGCTGTCTTCCGTTGCCAGCCGGAGCGGCTTTTCGTTCGCGTCGACCACTTGTCGCTTCGCTTTGTGAATCGCCTCTTCGATGGCTGGGAGTTGAGCGACTGTAGCTTGATAGCCAAGCTCGATGGCCTCGGCGGCTCTGCCAAATTGCGACGTGCCGATATGCGACACTTCCGGAATGACCGAAACGGTCTGCGAGGTCGAACGCAAGGCGTAGACCTCGTCCTGCATCAGTCCGAGACTCTGCATGATCACGTCGACCATGGAATTCGGAATCGTCCCAGGCGGCGTACAGGACACGTCGACGCCAATCACGACATCGGCGCCGAGATCCCAAGCGGATTGCACAGGCACGCGTTCGATCACGCCGCCGTCGACATAGACTGCGCCATCGCGCACCACTGGCACGAAGACCCCGGGAATCGAAATGCTGGCGCGGACCGCGTCCGCGATGATCCCTTCGCGGAACACCACCAGTTTGCGCTGGACGAGGTCCGTCGCGACAATCGACAACGGGATTTTGGTGTCTTCGAACCGCCCATGTCTCGTCATCAGAGCGACGACCTCGCGCACCCGATCCCCCTGGATCAAGCCCATCTTCGGGACGGTCAAATCCAGCCAGTGCCGCCGCTTCAAACCGACCGCCAGGCCGCGCATCATGCCGGGACTCGCCCCCATCGCGTAGACGGCGCCAACCAGCGCGCCCATGCTCGATCCCGAGATGGCGTCAATCGGAATGCCGTGATCGACCAAGGCAGTTATGACCCCGATGTGCGCAAACCCTTTGGCACCACCGGACCCGAGCGCTAAACCGACTCGCACACTCGACATATCGTGCGCCCCCTTGAATCGTTATCCGTTCAATTTGGCTGCCAACGCGCGCAAAACACAAGGAGGCACGAAGTGCGAGACATCCCCGCCATGCGCCGCGACGTCCTTGACCAACGTCGAGCTCACAAAGGCGTTGGCGGCGGAGGTCGGCACGAAGATCGTGCGAATCGTTGGGAGCAGCGACGCGTTCATATGCGCCATCGCCATCTCGCCGAGCAAATCCTGGCTGTTGCGGATGCCTCGGATCACGGCGTCGCACGACTCCCTCTGGTAATAGTCTACGAGTAAACCTTCAAAGGAATCCACGCGAACGTTGTTCAGGTCGCGAACAGCTTCCTGAATCAGCGCCACGCGAGTCTCCGTCGGAAACCAGGGAACTTTGCCAGGGTTGTGAAACACGCCGACGATCACTTCGTCAAACAAGGACGAGGCGTGCTTCAAGATATCGATGTGGCCGTACGTAATCGGATCAAACGTACCTGGATACAAAACTCGCCGCATGACGCAACTCCTCACTCTGAAGGCTGCCGCCACGGCCTGTAGATCGACACGGAGATATCTCCGTAGACCTTTACCTTGGTCTGCGACAGACCGTTGATGGTTTCTGGCAATTGGACCGATCTCGGCGATTCACAGACGACTCCGCCGTGCACCAGTTCAATGGGCAGCACCTCGAGAATGGACTCCCAAAGATTCATCCGATACGGCGGATCGAGAAAAATCCATGACATAGGCTGCCCAGACTGGGTCCACTGCTCGACAGCCCGCCGCCAATCCATTTGCCACACTTGCGCTTCGTCCTTGCAGCCAAGGCGCCGCAGATTTTCGCGAAGCGTGCGTAACACTTTGCCGTCTTTGTCCACGAAGATCGCGTTCGTCGCGCCGCGGCTCAACGCTTCAATCCCAAGGGAGCCGGAGCCGGCGAACAAATCGAGCACATGTCCGTCCAATTGGTGAGGCAGCAGGTTAAACATCGACTCTTTGACTCTGTCCGTCGTAGGTCGAGTCGCGCCGCCGCTCGGCACTTGCAAGGTCAATTTCTTCCACTTTCCCGCGATGACTCGCACGTTGTTCTCCGCCTTCTTGGACAATCGAGATGCAGACTTCGACAATATCGTATAGGTTCACACTAACACACGTGTTTTTATCAGACAAAGTCATGTCACACATCGGCCATGACTCTTGTATAATCTGCGACGCAAAGGGAGAGAATAGGAATACCAACGGCGATAGCTGTTGTAGGCGACCGCGTGTGAAGAGACAATCCCCATCCACTCTTCCTCCGGTTTCTCCTCTCCCAGAATTTGTGCAGATCCTTTGGGGTGGCACAAGAGGATCCCACGCGTACCCGGGCGTGGGATTCTTCTCTGTTCAGGCGGCACACAAAGTTCTCCCAGACTCCTGTAGACATAGTATAATGGCATCAAAATACGGGGGAGTGGATGCACATGTTCATCCGAAACTGCCTGACGCCAATCCAACACCTGACGCTTTTGCATCCGACGGATACCGTTGGCGCCGCGCTTCAGAAAATGGGCAGCTTGTTGAGTTTGCCTTGCGTCGACGAAGAAAATCGGTTTCTGGGATTGGTGAGCAAACGAAGTATGTTTGAACTGCTCGAGAGAGACACGTTTCCGGACGGTGATATTGAAGAATTTTTGAACAAGCCTGTCGTCGAATGTGTCCTCCGAGACGTTCCCAAGCTGACACTCTCCGACTGGTTTGAAGATACCATCGAAATTATCACCCGCATTCCATTCGTCCCCATCGTCGAAGGCGACAAACTCCTTGGCATCGTGAAACGCAGCGATGTACAACGATCGCTTGCCGTCGTATTCGCGCAGAATATGCCTTGCGTTCGCCTGATCCTCGGCGTGCCAGAAGTCGAGGGCGTCTTGGAACGACTGTTCAACATCACGCATCGACTCGGGATCGACGTAGTGACTTGCGTGCCATTTGACGCTGGCGGCAATCTGAATCGGCGATTGATTCTCAAGGTGCATCCGTCGCCAAAGGTTCCCGCACTGATTGACCAGCTCGAGCGGTCCGGATTTTTGGTCGTGGAACACTCCGCAGATCGCCAGGCGATATCCTAAGCACCACGACCACCACCGAAGAATCGTACGACGAGAGGAGTCATGAAATTGAGTACGGCGGATGACAAGCTCGGTTTGCTCGGCTTGCGATCAGCGATGATGACGGGGGAACTCAGCGCAACGACCGTGGTCGATGCCTGCCTGAGCCACATCCAGACAGAAAACCCCGGTCTTGGCGCGTATCTGCATGTTTGTGAAGAACGAGCCAGACGAGCCGCCGCGACTGTCGACGCCGTCAGACAGCAACAGCCTCAGCTGCTTGGGGAACTCGCGGGTGCCCCTTTGTCCATCAAGGACTTGCTGGACACTTCATACGCTCCGACCACGTATGGAAACGGGCATTTTCGAAACAACGTGCCGACGACGACGGCGACCGTGATCGAACGGCTTGAGCGAGAGCACGCCATCGTCCTCGGAAAAACCAACCTTCACGAATTCGCGTTCGGTGTGACCAACGAGAATCCACACTTCGGCCCAGCCCGCAACCCGCGGGATCCAGAGCGAATCACGGGAGGCTCCAGCGGTGGCAGCGCCGCATCCGTGGCCGCAGGCCTCGCCGTCGCAAGCATTGGCACAGACACCGGTGGCAGCGTGCGCATTCCCGCGTCGTTGACCGGCGTTGTCGGATACAAACCGTCCTTCGGACTCGTTCCGACAACAGGGGTCTATCCGTTGGCACCATCTCTCGATCACGTCGGACCACTCACCACCTCCGTCTTCGACGCGGCACTCCTCACCGATATCATGGCGGCTATCGGCGGCCATCGACTCAGTCGTTCTGTGGCTCGGGCGAAGAGTGCTCCTGGTTCGTCGATACGCGCAGGCATACCGAACTCGCTTATCCAGACATACGCGCGAGCCGATGTGGCTCTTTGGTTCATTGACTTGATTGGGAAGATGAGCCACGACGGCGTGATTCGCAACAGTGCCAACGTGGAACTCGATGGTGAAGTCATTGCGCGTCATCAGGGGAACATCATCAGCGCGGAAGCCTATGCGGTGCACGCGGACCAACTGGATTCGAACCCGGATGTGTACGGCAAAGATATCCGAGAACGCCTATCCGCAGGCAGACTCATTTCGGCGAAGGACTATATTGGGAGCAAAGCATTCCAGACATCATTTGCGTCTCAGCTCGAGACGTGGTTTGAACGAGTCGACTGCATCTTGATGCCCACGACCCCCATCACCGCGCCGCGGATTGGCACCGCAGAGATTGTGTTTCCATCGGGCCCGGTTCCAGTGCGCCAGCTCTTGACCCGGTTCACAAATCCATGGAATCTGTCCGGTCTGCCGGCTATCACTCTTCCCGCCGGGACAATCGAAGGCATGCCAATCGGCCTGCAAATCATAGGGCCACGCGACGGAGACGAACATCTCCTGCGCGTGGCCGCATGGATTGAATCGTATTTGCCTTATCGAGTGGGGGATTGAACCGGCGACGGCACCAGCGCGTGCATCTGACACACTCTCTCGTAATGTCCCAGAAGCTGCTCACTGGGCCCGTCCCAGTCGAGCGTCTGGGCGATTTCCAAACCGCGGGCGCGAACCTGTTCCCGCCGCTCTGAATTGGAAATCATGTCCTTGACGAGTTGTATCATCGACTCCGTCGAAGTCGGATCAAAGATGAACCCTGCCCGACCGTCCTCCAGCACTTCGCGCGTTGGCGCACTGTCCGCCGCCAAAACTGGAAGCCCTGCGGCCATGGCCTCAAACAGCACCAAACCCAGCGTTTCCGTCGTCGACGGAAACAGGAACGCGTCTGCGGAAGCGTATGCTTCGGCCAGCGTGGTTCCATGCATGTAGCCGGTAAAATGGGCGTTCGTTCCAGCAAAAATGCGCTCCAAGTCGGGGCGGTATGGCCCGTCCCCTACGATGGCGAGATGTAAATTGGGAATGGCGTCGAGACACGGCCGAATTCGATCGATATTTTTCTCGGAAGCCAACCGTCCGACGTAGAGTAGAACGGGATCGGATGGGCCGGCGCCTGGCGCCAACCGTTTGCGCATTTCCTCAGAGCGCTTCGCACTTTGAAACAACTCGACATCAACGCCGCGTTCCCACAAATCGAGATTGAGGAACCCGTGTTCCTCCAATTCCCGCAACGTCGCTTTGGACGTCGCGAGGTTGAGGTGCGCCCGGTTGTGCAGCGTTCGAAAGTACCACCACAAGGCCGGTTCAAGGAAATCCAGCTTATAGTGCCGAGCGTATCCCGGAACGTTCGTGTGATAGGATGCGATGAACGGAAGCCGAAACTTCCAGGCGTAATAGACGCCGCCGATACCAAGAAACGCCGGATTCACGGCGTGAATCAAATCCGGCCGAAACTGTTTGATGCGGCGTCCGATGCGCGGCATCGGCAAGGCGTAACGCTTCTCGGGATAGAGAATGAACGGGTAGGCTGGAATGCCCACGATGGTCGCGGAGGCATATGTTGACGGCGACCCAGATGGAGCAAACAACAACACTTCATGACCCTTTCGCTCCAAGTATTTGAGCGTGGCGCAAAGTCGTGTCACAATTCCATCGGTCGACGGCAAAAACGTCTCCGTAAACATCGCGATTCGCATGGCTATCCCTTACCTCCAAGTCGCATTCGGACGAATGACTTCAAAATCAACTCGATCACGATAGCGTTGCGCTGTTTCGATCAATCCTTGAATCAACTCATCCGACAACAGGTGCGGCTGAAGTCCCAGGTCCAACAGCTTCGTGTGCACCGCGTGATAGTAGTGTTCTTCCTTCTCCACACGCGGATTTTCGAGGTGAGCCACTTTCGCTTCGATGCCCATGTCGGCAGCCACACGTTGTACGCGTTGTGCAAGTTCCAACACGGAGAACTGCTCCGTAAATTGGTTGAACACGCGGAATTCACCGCGATCGGCAGGATTCAGAGCCGCCAGTTCGATACATTGCAGCGTATCCCTGATGTCGAGGAACGCGCGTGTCTGACCACCCTTGCCATACACCGTCAACTCGTGCCCAACGGCTGCTTGAATGCAGAAACGGTTGAGCGCCGTGCCAAATACCCCGTCATAGTCGATCCGGTTGTAAAGGCGCTCATCCAGCTTTGTTTCATCCGTCCACAAGCCATACACGACACCTTGATTGAGGTCGGTCGCGCGAATGCCCCAAGAGCGGCAGGTGAACATGATATTGTGGCTGTCGTGCACCTTCGACAAATGGTAGAACGAGAACGGCTGCTTCGGATAGGGAAGCACGTCTTCGCGCCCCTTGTGCTGGATGCGAATGTAGCCCTCTTCAATATCGATGTTCGGCGTTCCATACTCGCCCATTGTACCCAACTTGATCAGGTGGCAATCAGGCGCGTGCTCCTTCATCGCGAAAAGAACGTTCAAGTTTCCGACGACGTTGTTCACCTGAGTGAAGACCGCGTGCTGGCGATCGATCATCGAATAAGGAGCGGATCGTTGTTCCGCATAGTGAACAAACGCCTCTGGCTCGAAATCTTTAAAAATATGTTCTACAAAATCATAGTCCTGCAAGTCGCCAAAATAGAACTTAATATCTTTTCCCGAAATCTCTTTCCATGCGCGCAAACGTTCTTCCATAGTCGCAATTGGCGTCAGAGACTGTGTTCCGAGCTCCTTGTCCCATTCACGACGAATGCAGTTGTCTACGATGGCAACCTCGTGTCCACGTTGTGAGAAATACAGTGCAGTAGGCCATCCGCAGAAACCGTCACCGCCGGCAATTATGATCTTCACGTCGACAATTCACCCCAACAATTCATATAAACGCTAGTTACTCCCTTAACAATGTACAAGTTTTCCGGGTACCCGGCAACCCCAGCAAGGGATTGTCAGTCATTGTAACCTCGCTGCAAGCTTGCTCAAACCTTGCTCAGAGCCTACTCGACAGTCGGCTGACGGGCCTGTACATGCGCGATGGCCTGTCCCATTTGGACCCGATCGCCGGCCTTGACCAGCCATTTCACCTCGACCTGGTTGGGAAACAACACGATCACGGTCGAACCCAAGGTGAAATAACCGACTTCATCGCCTCGTTCAAACGTTTGACGGCACTCCTTCGAATACCATGTCCTGCGACGGGCGGTGTTCACATTTGGATCGAACGACAGCTGCACGGTGCCAACGCCAGCCGCGCCCACCATCACCATGATGAACGGACCATACATCGACTCAAACCAGCCGACGGTCCGTTCGTTTCTCGCAAACAACCGCTCGATATGGTTGGCCGAGAAGGCGTTCACGGGAAACAGCGTGCCAGGAACGTGTACATACTTCCGCAGCGTGGCCGCCATCGGCGCATGGATTCGATGATAGTCGCGCGGACTCAGATACACCGTGATGTACGAGCCCCCCAGAAACAGATTCAGGTCGTCACCAGTTTGCGACACCAACTCAGACAGGCGGTACGCCTTGCCTTTGACTTGAATCATCGTTCCATCGGACGGCAGCGATCCGATCACCTGGACGCGGCCATCCACTGGCGACACAACGCCTTCGGCGATAGGACGCGCTCCCGCTTTGAGAGTTCTCCGGAAGAAGGCGCCAAACGTTTGGAAATTGGACGGGGAACTGTCGACTTCCGTCAGATCAATTTGATAGTGAGCGACAAACTGCTTGATCAAGAATCGACTGAACGGGGTTTCGACGAACCGTCCAAGCCACTTCGTATACATATATGTTGGAAACATTTTCAGCAGAACAACCGCAAGCGCATTTTTCATCGTATGTCCTCAATTGGCGAGACCTTGAGGTTGCGCGGCCACGCACATGCCGCCGCCTCACCCACCACCTTATGTAACGTGACTCGTCGATATGTACCCCATTGTATGTCCAGAGCACACAAAGAAAAAGAGCCGGCCGTTACGCCAGCCCTTTTTCATTTCAAAAGAGGTGCACTTAGCGGCCGCCTGCGAGTTGTTGCTCGGCAAACGCCACCAACCGCTTCGTGATCTCCCCTCCGACAGACCCGTTTTGACGAGCTGTGGTTTCGGCACCCAACTGCACGCCGAATTCCGAAGCGATTTCGTACTTCATTTGGTCGAGCGCTTTGCTTGCACCCGAGATCAATACTTGATTGCTACCGCTTTGATTCGCCATGCTGTTTCACCTCCCCTTCGTGGTACACCTAGTATGTTCGGGGAGTGGAGATTTATAATTGCCATTTGTGTCCACCAAAGCGCTTAATCCCGATAGAGCGCTGAATCCGGCAGCGATGAAATAGCTTCCCGGAGTGCCGCGGTCGATGGAGACAGCCAGAAGGTATCGGATGAGAGCAATGCGTTTGCTTCTTCCCGAGCGACTGCCATGACATTCTGGTCCTGCACGATGTCCCCAACCGCAAATTGCGGCAAACCGCTCTGTCTCACGCCGAGAAATTCGCCTGGTCCTCGCAGTTGCAAGTCCTTCTCGGCAATGTCGAAACCATTTTGCGTCTCGACCATCGTCTGAATTCTGGCCCTCGCGGTGTCGTGGTTCGCCTCGGCAATCAAGATACACGTGCTCTTGTGCGGTCCGCGTCCCACGCGTCCGCGCAATTGGTGCAGTTGGGCCAGACCAAACCGTTCGGCGTTGTAAATCATCATGATGGTTGCGTTGGGAATATCGATCCCGACTTCGATAACCGTCGTCGAGACGAGCGCTTGAATCTCCCTGTCGCGAAACGCTCGCATGGTCGCGTCTTTGTCCTTCGCGCTCATGCGCCCATGCAGCAGACCCAAGGAAAAGCCTGCGAGCTTTTCCTTCATCCGCTCATACAGTTCCGTCACAGCCGCCATGTCGAGGGTTTCCGATTCCTCAATGGATGGCGCGACGATGAAAGCTTGTCTGCCGAGGCTCAATTCCTTCCTGACCAAGCGAAGCGCGTCGTCTTCACCCTTCATCGAGAACGCGATGGTCTGAATCGGCTGTCTGCCTTTCGGCAATTCGTCGAGTGTGGACACGTCGATATCCCCATAGACAGCCAATGCCAGCGTCCTTGGGATCGGGGTTGCCGACAACATCAGAACGTCGGGAAACACGCCTTTGCTTCGCAAAGTCGACCTTTGCGATACGCCAAACCGGTGTTGTTCGTCTGTGACAATCAAGCCCAAACGAGCGAACTGAACATCGTCTGTAAGAAGCGCGTGCGTGCCCACGACCACGTGCACTCGCCCAGCGGCGAGATCGGCCAGAATCGACGAACGTTCCTTCGACGACACGCTGCCAGTCAGCAGGCGAACTTCGACGCCCGCCTTCGACAGTACTTTTTCCGCTTCCTTGTAATGCTGCTCGGCCAAGATTTCGGTCGGCGCCATCAACGCCGCCTGATCGCCACATCGGAACGCCGCGTAACAGGCAAACAGGGCGACCCACGTCTTCCCGGAGCCGACGTCTCCCTGAATCAAGCGGGCCATCGCCTTGGGCTTGACCATATCATTCAGGATATCCTGTGTCGCACGCTGCTGAGCGGCAGTCAGATCCGCCGGGAGCAATTCGCGAAATCGTTCCATTACGTCCGCAGGGACGTCGCGGGCAATGCCTGTCGGCTCGTCGCGATGCATACGAAACCAGTGCAATTGCATTTGAAACAGCAAAAATTCTTCGAACGCCAAGCGCCGGTGGGCCTGCCGGAGATCCTCCTGGCTTTTCGGACGGTGCATCGCGATCACGGCGTCGCGGTGACTCCACAATTTATACTTCTGCACGAGACCGAAGGGGAGGATTTCCGCCAAATGATCCGCATGGAGTTCGAGGGCCTTGACGATGAGCTGATGAATCTGCTTGGAACCAAGGTCCTTCGTCCCGTGATATACCGGCAAGAATCCATTCATGCGGTAATTGGAACCCGCGTCGAACGACGTCTCCGAAACGACGATGATCCGTTTTTCCGCGTTCCATTTGCCGCTCACCGTAACCATGCGGCCGTCCGTCAAGCGAGGCTTCAAATAGTGTTGTGAGAACCACGTCCCCAACACCAGCTGTTGACCATCCACACGAAGCCGAGCCGTCATCATCGATTTTGGCCCCCGCCAACGAATGACAGCTTCGCCCGCTACGGTCGCGCGCACCGTGACTCTGTCGCCGTCTGCCCATTGCGACAGGGGGCGGGGTGTGCGGTCTTCGAATCGAAACGGAAAATAGTGCAACAAATCATGCACCGTATATAGCCCAAGCGCCGCCAGGGACTTTTCCTTGGCAGGCCCGACGCCAGGCAGGCTGCGAACAGAGAGCTGTTTCAATTCCAAACCCGCGCACTCCAAACCGGTCGTCCGAACCAGGCAGCGCCCGCATGCAAGCAGCCGCCGCCGCACGAATCCGAACGCTCATTTCAGTGTGATCCAAAAATGTCATCAAAACTTGACGCCCTGGACGTATATATTGATAGTTGCCGTGTCGATCCCGACGTTTTCGGCAAGCACGTACTGGACTTTTTGGCGGATTGTCTGGGCAGTTTCGTAGATGTTGACGCCGTAATTGACTACGACAAACAGATCGACATGCACTTCATCGTTATTAGGCAGTCGCACTTCAACGCCGCGCCCCGGATTGTCCCGGCCAAACACTTCCGTGAGCCGATCAACCACCTGACGTCGGGATGCCATCGATGCAAGCCCCTCACATTCCATGGCCGCAAATCCTGCTGTTGTCGCGATGACTTCTTCGGCCACAGAAACGGTTCCATACTGTGTCTCAAATGTTTTTGACATGGAGACCCTCCCGACTCATGGTGCACTGAGATTTGCCTCCATTGTACTATAAACCAACTTGTCACAGGAAGAATGGTTGCGGTATCGGGGCCAATATGCTAAGCTAGGCAGGGTCAATTTCGCGATCGAACCGGATGTTATTGCGAAAAAATTATGGACGCCGTGGTAAGGAGGTGTTCGCATGGCAAGACGGTGTGAAATTTGCGGACGCGGACCTCAGGTCGGTAACAAGGTCAGCCACTCGCACATCCTGACCAAGCGTCGTTGGCTTCCCAACATTCAAGTGGTAAGAGCCAATGTTGGCGGGACAGTAAAGCGAATTCGCGTATGCACACGCTGCTTGAAAGCAGGCAAGGTGACGCGTGCTGTCTAAAGTTGTCTAAAAGAGGGCAAAGAAAAAGCACCCATGGGGTGCTTTTTCTATCGCCGAGACCAACGACCCGTTCCATGTTCCCACCGACGAGATGATGACTAGTCCTTCGTAAACGTTCCGAGCACAGCCTTCACAATGCCTCCCAAGAATCGCGGCAACTTGATGGTATAAACTTTCAAGACCACTTCCCCCCTCGTCCAACCTGCACCAGACTGTCCGAGCGAGTCCAAACCCTCACAGGTCCCGCTGATCGGCTGGGCAAGCGCCTCTACGATACTATGTATATTCCCAAACTGTCGAAATGTGCTGAGACGGGCTCAACAATCTCGCAAGTTCCCGCCTCAGGCGTGGAGCGCAGTCCGCAGCCGATCGACGGCCGTTTGTCGATTTTCCTCGCCAAATACCGCGGAACCCGCTACGAACACGGTCGCCCCGGCTTCCGCGACAGATCGAATGGTCGACGCGTTGATCCCGCCATCGACTTCAATTGCGACATCGGAACGGTGCAATGCGGCAAGGCGGGACTTGGCGTCGGCAATCTTGCCGAGCGTGGCTGGTATGAACGCCTGACCGCCAAAGCCGGGATTCACCGTCATAATCAGAAGCAAGTCCAACAGATCAGCAACCTGTTCCAGCCCATCGAGGCCTGTCCCTGGATTGACTGCGAGCCCAGCTTCGATGCCGTGATCCCGAATCATCTGTAAAGCCCGATGCACATGCGGCGTGGCTTCCTTATGAACTGTGATGACATCGGCCCCGGCGTCGGCGAAAGCCGGAATCAGACTCTCCGGATTGGACACCATGAGATGAATATCGAGCTTACACGAAAAGCGCTTGCGCAAAGCCGATACGACGAGCGGGCCCATTGTGATGTTCGGCACGAAGTGGCCATCCATGACGTCGACGTGGATCCAGTCGCACCCGCACGCCACCACAGACGCCACCTCAGATTGCAAATCACCAAAATCCGCCGATAAGATCGACGGTGCGATAATATAGTTCAATATTCGTTCATCTCCCGTTCGCGAATCTCGAAGTACAGCTGACGGTAGCTGTCGTACCGCGACTGCGCGATGTTCCCCTGCTCTGCCCAGCGCTTGACGCCGCAATCCTCTTCATCGATGTGCAGACAGCCTCGGTACGGACACGATTCGGCGGCTTCCTGAAAGTCCGGAAAATGCAGGCGAAGTTCGCGCGAATCGACATCCAGCTGGAGCTGACTGAAGCCAGGCGCGTCCGCGAGCCAAGTGTCCTGTTCCAATTGGAACAGTTCGACATGCCGCGTGGTCTGCTTGCCTCGGCCAATCTTCTCGCTGACCTCGCCCATTTGCAGTCGAAGGTTCGGAGCGAGCGCATTCGCGAGCGTCGATTTCCCCGCCCCGGACGGCCCCGCTACGACGTTGACCCGCCCCTTCATCAAACGCCTGACTTCTTCGATCCCGACGCCTTCTTTCAACGCGACGGTCAACGCCGTGTATCCGCACTGCTCGTAGATGCAGCGAATCCGTTCGGCTTCGTCGGCGGGCGCCAAATCAGCCTTTGTCAGGATGACACTGGGCCGGACACCGGCCAGCATCGCGGCGATGATCGTCTTGTCGAGCATAAGCGTGCTGAGATCTGGCGTGACCAGCGAAAAAACAACCAGAACATGGTCGACATTGGCGATGGGTGGACGAATCAGTTCGTTCACCCGCGGCAAAACTTCGGTAATGATGCCTTCTCGCGAACCGATCGGCTCGTAAGCGACTTGATCTCCAACCAAGACGGTGACGCCGTTCTTCTTGAACACGCCGCGCGCCCGACATCTGCGGACGCCATCGTCACCTTGAACATCGAAAAAGCCGCTGATGGCCCGAATGACTCTGCCTTGTGCCACACAACCCCTCCTGGTCACCCTTGAACCGGGTCGTCCTGTACTAATTTGCCGTTTTCGTAAACCTTCAAGTCGCCCTTTTCACCCGGTGTGAGATACAGCGTCTCTTCCCAGATGGTCTCTTGATTCACGGTTTGATCCACGACCGTCTGATTGCTGCCCCGAGCGTCGCTGATCACGATTTCCACATCGGTGGGCCGTCCCTGTGGATTCACCTTCACCTGAATCAACTGCGGCTGCGCGTTCGGCGGTGGGTTGGTCGTGGTGCCGGTACCGTGCGACGGCGGGCCTGGATGTCCCGACACCGGCTTCCCTGTTCCACCCGTCGGCGCTCCTTGCGCCGTTGTGCCCACAACGTTGCCACCGTTGGTCACTGACGTCGTGTTTTGCAGCGAATTGCCAGAAGTCCCATTCGTCGATCCGCTGCCCACTCCGTTGCTTTCGCCCGTCGTCGAATTGCCCGTGGTGTTGGCGGCATTGTTCCCAGTCGAGTTGATGTCGTTGGTCGATCCCGTCGTCGAATTCGCCGTGTTGTTCTGCGTTTCGTTGCTCGGCGCGGCAGGATTGCTGACCACGTCGATGTCGACCGTCGAACCCTCTGGCACGGACTCGCCCTCCAGCGGGTACACGTACGATACGAGCGGATCTTGCGAAACCAGGTTGCTCGGCGTGATCGATCCGACGACGAGGCCAGCCGACTTCAAAGCCTCCTCCGCTTGCGACAATGTCAAGCCCACGAGCTTCGGCACCTTGACATACTCTTGCACGCTGACCGACAGGACGATCTTCGAATTCACCGGAACCTTGGTGCCAGCGGCCGGATCGGACGAAATCACCTGGCCAGAGGGCACCGTCGCACTCTGCTCGGTCTGTTCCGAAATATTGTTCGCGGAAAACCCTACACTGACCAGCGATTGTTTCGCTTGATCGTAAGGCTGGTTGGTCACGTCCGGAACCTTCACCTCGGGTGCTCCCTGACTGACGTATAAGGTGATCTCTCTCGTCTTTTTCACTTGCGAGTTGCCCGGCGGCTGCTGCTGATAGACGATGCCCTTCGCCCGTTGAAGGTTTGGCGCACGCTTGATTTCGATCTGATTGCGCGCGAAACCCGCGTTCTCGAGTGACGTCACGGCGTTGGTCTCGGGTTTGCCGACCACGGAAGGCAAATCGACATTCGGCACGCTCATCAGGCCGGTCACAAGCGTGATGGCGGCGTAACCGCCGACGCCGAGCGCCGCGATCGCGACGATGACGATGCCCGTGATCAGGCTGATCCGCTTCCACCGTGGCACTTCCTTCTTCGGCTGGACCACGTTGGCGAGCCCTTCGGCCATGGCGGGAATTTCGATGGTCCGATCATCCATCTCGTCCCTGGGCACAAACTTCGGCACATTGGGATTGCTCAAGGCGCTCTCCAGATCTTTCTTCAGCGCCGCCATATTTTCATAGCGCCCATCCGGCGATTTCACCAAACACTTCAGAATGATGTTCTCGACACTCTGCGGAATGGCCTTGTTCAACTGCCTTGGTTCGACGAACGGTTCACGCAGATGCTTCAACGCCACACTCACTGGAGAATTGCCGCTGAACGGCAGTTCGCCCGTGAGCATCTCATACATGACGACGCCGAGCGAATAGATGTCGCTCTTCGCGTCCGTCTGCACACCGCGCGCCTGTTCGGGCGAAAAATAGTGGACAGAGCCAAGCACGCTCGTCGCTTGTTTATCGGCGATGGTGTTTCCGGTCACGGCACGGGCGATGCCAAAATCGGCGACTTTCACTTGGCCGTGTTTGCTCAGCAGAATATTGTGCGGCTTGATGTCCCTGTGAATCACGTTCAACTCGTGTGCATGCTGCAGGGCCGAACAGATCTGCTTGCAAATCTCGATTGTCTCTTCCACGGACAGCGGCGCTCGTTCGACGATCACGTCCTTCAGCGTCGGTCCGTCGACATATTCCATCACAATGTAGTGTTCGTTGTTGGTCACACCGACGTCGTAGACGTTGACGATGTTCGGATGAGAAAGTCGTCCGGCCGATTGCGCCTCCTGGCGAAACCGACCGACGAACTCGTCGTCTTCCAAGAACTGAGTCCGCAGCATCTTGACGGCGACCACGCGGTCAAGCAAGGTATCCACAGCGCGATACACGACCGCCATGCCGCCGCCGCCGATCACGTCCTCAAGCTGGTATCTTCCACCGAGAATGCGCGAGGTCATCAATCGTCGGCCCCCTCTCGATTGACAACCACGAGTGCCGTGACGTTGTCGGTTCCACCTCGTTCAAGTGCTTGCTCAATCATGTCGTCGACCAGCGATTCCAGATCGCCAGCGTTGTCGCACAGGCGCGCGCGACGCAGATACTCCGCCAATTCGCTGTCGCTGACCAGGTTGGTCAGGCCGTCGGAACACAGCAGGGCGACATCGCCGTCGCGCCATGCGACAGAGTCGAGATCCGGCAGACTTTGTGGCTCTGTGCCCAGGGATCTCGTCACGATGTTCCGCTGAGGATGGATCTTGGCCTCGTCTTCCGACAACTGCCCTCGGCGGACGAGTTCCGCCACCAGCGAATGATCCCGTGTCACTTGCCGAAATTCATCCCCAACCAGCACATACGCGCGACTGTCGCCGACGTGCACGATGTGGATGTAATCTCCGACCGCAAGCGCGCAAACGACCGTCGTCCCCATCCCGTGATACGCTGGATTCTCACAGGATTGCTGAAAAATCGCAGCATTGGCGTCGTGCACGGCATCCACCAAGACTTGTGGAGCATCGCTTGTCGGCAGTAAATTGGCCGCCATGTACTCGCCGACACGCTGAACGGCGAGTTGGCTGGCGACATCGCCGGCCGATGGCCCGCCCATTCCGTCAGCCACCAAATACAACTGTCCAACGGGCAGTTCCGACAATATGACATATCCGTCCTGATTCATCGACCGAACGAGACCAATGTGCGATTTCGCAGCGTATAACATGGATAACACCCCTGGGTTCAAAGAAACACACACGCCGGCTACTGCGCGCGTCGATTCATATGTTGAGCTCGAAGCTGGCCGCAAGCGGCCGCAATATCGTGGCCCATCTCTCGGCGTATGGTCGCATTGATGCCGGCGTCCTGCAGCGCGTGCCAGAACGCGTAAATCTGCTTGCGATCCGTGCGGCTGTAATTCCGTTCCGGCACGTAATTGACCGGGATCAAATTGACGTGGCACGGCAGTCCGCGAATGAGTGCCGCCAATTCCTTGGCACACTCCAAGCTGTCGTTCTGACCGCCCACGAGAGCATATTCAAACGAGATCCGCTTCCCCGTTTTTTCATTGTAATAATGACACGCATCCATGAGCTTGGCAATTGGGTACGCCTTATTCACTGGCATCATGGCGCCGCGCAATTCGTCGTTGGGCGCATGCAGCGACACCGCCAGTGTCACTTGACGGCCCTCGTCGGCAAGTCTGCGAATGCCTGGCACGAGACCGACCGTCGAGATCGTGATATGTCGCTGTCCGATGTGCAGCCCGTGTTCACTGGACACGATCTCGATGAATCGCATCACCTCGTCGTAATTGTCCATCGGCTCGCCGCTTCCCATCAGGACAATCGACGAAACGCGTTCCCCAACGTCGTCCAGCAGTCGTTGACTGTATAACAACTGCTCGACCATCTCTCCCGCACGCATTTGCCGGATCATGCCGCCGAGCGTCGACGCGCAGAATGTGCATCCCATCTTGCAGCCGACTTGCGACGAGACACATACACTGTTGCCGTAGCTGTGCCGCATCAGCACCGTTTCGACGGTGACGTCGTCGGGCCACGCGAGCAGGAATTTCGAGGTCGGATCGACCTTGGAATCCTGCCGCACGGCTTCTCGCGCGGTAATCAGCACGGCCCGCTGTGAGAGTTCCTCTCGCAGCTGCTTCGGCAGATTCGTCATCTCCTCAAACGAGGTCACCCGCTTCTGGTACATCCACTCAAACAACTGCACGGCGCGGTACGGTTTCTCTCCACATTCGGCCACGATCCAATCTTTCAATTCAGCCAACGTAAAATTATACAGATGGGTCTTCTGAATCGTCGTCACCCCCTCATTTAACGTTTTAACAATCTCGCCATATAAAAACCGTCCGTGTCGTACAATTCCGGTGTCAATGTCACGCCAACCTCGCCCTGTCGAATGCCCTTCGGGAGATCGGACGAAAGATCGTCCAGTTCCACCCGACCGCCTTGACTCTGCAGCACACGGCGAACCACGGCGTCATTTTCTTCCGGAAGAATCGTACATGTGGCGTAAACAATGACGCCGCCAGACTTCGTCAATTCGCACGCTCGCTCGAGGAGCGCCTGCTGAAGAATCGCAAGAGCTTCCACGTCTTCCGGCTTCCGCCTGTGGCGAATATCCGGCCGCCGGCGAAGTACCCCGAGCCCGCTGCACGGCGCATCGACCAGCACTGCGTCATACGGTTCCAATTCTTCGTCTCCGACGCCGATTTCCCGCCCATCGCCAAGCCGCGGATGGATGCTCGTCAGTTGAAGCCGGCGACTGATGTCCTGCAGCATCCGCACCTTCTGCAAATACACATCGTACGCGTCGATCAGCCCCGAGTCGCCCATCAACTCGGCGATGTGTGTCGTCTTGCCGCCTGGCGCGGCGCACATATCGAGGACGCGCATCCCAGGCTGCACGCGCAGCAACGGCGCAATCAGCATGGCGCCCTCGTCTTGAATCGTCAAATGGCCTTGCTGATAGGCTGGCAGGCTTTCCAGATCGACCGCGGCGTGAATGCGAAGCGCGTCGGGACTGAGCACACCCGGCTGCACGTCGTCGATCCCAGCCTCGCGCAACGACGCAATGGCTTCGTCCAGGCTGGATCGAAGACGGTTGACACGAACCGTCGTCGCGCCAGGCTGGTTGCCGACGTCGAGAATCCGCGTCGTTCGTTCTTCGCCGTACACATCAAGCAGACGCTCGACCAGCCAAGTCGGATACCCGTATCGCAGCGACAAACTGGCGGCGGAATGCGGGTCCTGTCGGCCAATCAAGGTGTCGATCCGCTGATCGACAGTCGCCTTGCTCCTCGTGAAGGACCTCAAAACGCCATTCACGAACGAAGCAGCCTTCGGCGCCTTCGCCTTGGCCAATTCTACGGCTTCACTGATCACGGCGTAGGCGGGCACCTTGGCCAGATAGCACAACTGGTAAACACTCATCCGCAGGATCGCAAGCACAGCTGGGTCGACCTTGGCGAGGTTGCGGCTGACGAACGGTTGAACCAAGGCGTCCAGCGTGATTTGCCGCCGTACGGTCCCATAGACAATCTCGGTCACCAGCGACTTGTCGCGCGGGGACAGGTCCGTGCGCGCCAACGCGTTCTGCAAGGCGACGTTCGTATAAGCATGCTCTACTGCCACGCGCCGCAGCGTATCAAACGCGACGCGTCTTGCTGGTGATATCATTCGTGTCGACCTTTCTGGAATACGACGGTTTCCCCGTGAACGCCAGCCAGCCAGTCGCGCGCAGCCATCCTGCGCTTGCCGGCGGGCTGAACCTCTTCCAACAGCAACGCGCCCTCGCCGCAACGCACCAGGAGTCCTCTGCTGGTCTTCGTGCCAACGCCCACATCCGTCGATGGGGTGTCTGAAACCAGCGCGGCCTTCCACACTTTCATCGCCTGCCCATCGGCAAGAACCGCCGTCGCGCCTGGCGAAGGCGAGAGGGCGCGAACGTGGCGCTCCACTTCGACCGCTGACGCCGTCCACTGCAGCAACTCGTCCTCGCGTTCGATTTTGTTCGCGTACGTGACCTGGTCCTCGTCCTGCGGCGTGGCCGTTCTCTCACCGGCCAGATACAGCGGCAGGACGTCGCGACAAATCTCCGCGCCAAGCTTGGCCAACTTGTCGTGCAGCGTCCCCATCGTGTCCGTCGGCTGGATCGGGATGGCGCGAGCCTCAATCATCGGCCCTGCGTCCAAGGCCTGCACCATCTCCATCAACGTCACGCCCGTCTGCTTGTCCCCCGCCATGATGGCCCGATGAATGGGCGCCGCCCCGCGCCACCTTGGCAACAACGAGGCATGGACGTTCACAGCGCCGACACGCGCAATGGCGAGGACGCGCTTCGGCAGAATTTGTCCGTACGCTGCAGTCACCATCAGGTCCGGCGCAAACGATCGCAGCGCTTCGACACTGGCCTCGTCACGCACGCGCTCAGGCTGCATGACTGGCAACGCCAATTCGAGCGCGCGCTGCTTGACTGGCGACGGCGTCAACACCCGCTTGCGGCCGACGGGTCGATCCGGCTGCGTGACCACCAAGACTTCATAGCCGAGATCGACGATGGCCTCAAGACTGGGCACCGCGAATTCGGGCGTCCCCATAAACACGACGCGCGGCTTCATCAAGTGCTCTCTCCGACCGTCGCCCGCTCAATCTGATCGGGACGGAGATAATCGGTGAACAGGATGCCGTCGAGGTGATCAATCTCGTGCTGGATGCACCTCGCGAACTGATCCCGAGCCTCTATCTCAAAGAATTCCCCATTTCGGTCCTGCGCCCGCACTTTTACATAGGCCGCCCGCTCAACGGTGCCCCAAATGCCAGGCAGCGACAGACAGGCTTCGCTGCCGACCTGGCTGCCCCGCTTCTCGACAATTTCGGGATTGACGAACTCGACCAAGCTGCTCTTGCCTTCCTGATGCTGCTTTGGCCCTTCGACGTCAATCACGACAAGCCTCTTCAGAATGCCAATTTGATTGGCGGCAAGGCCAATCCCTTCGGCGTGGTACATCGTTTCCGCCATGTCGTCCAACAGCTTATGAATGGCCGGCGTGAAATTCGTCACTTCCTTCGCCCGTTGACGAAGCACCGGATCTTCTCCCTTGCGAATGATACGAATCGCCATCGATGGGAGCCCCTTTCTGATTGTTCATCTAACCGATTCGCTGCGCGTTGACATCCAAACGGCATGTCCCGCCCAAGCGATTCATTCGTTCCTTGACCAAACGATATGCCGCAGTCACACTCTGCTGTACATCTTGCCAATGCTCATACTTTAGCACAACTTGAAAACGGTACTGGTTTTCGATCCGCCGTATCCCGCTCGGCACGGCAGGCAAAACCGACAAGGCGTTCCCGTCCGCCGTGCGCCTGAGTTCCCGCTCGAACCGCATGGCTGCGCCCTTTGCCAGCTTCTCTTCCGTGTGCGTCGCGACGAAGACGGCCAACTCGCAGAACGGCGGATAGGCAAAGAATTCTCTTTGCTCGCGCTCTTCTCGATAAAATGCCGCAAAATCGTGCTTTGCCGCAGCTTGGATGGAAAAGTGCTCCGGTCGATACGTCTGAATGATGGTCAAACCTTCCGTGTCGGCCCGTCCAGCCCGTCCAGCGACCTGTGTCAACAATTGAAATGTTCGTTCATGCGCACGATAGTCCGGAACCGACAGCATCGTGTCGGCTGCTACCACGCCTACCAGACGCACATTGGGAAAATCGAGTCCCTTCGCAATCATCTGTGTGCCAATCAGGATATCCGCGCGGCCATGCTCAAAATCGTCGACAATCCGTTTGAGGGATCCTTTTTTCCTCGTTGTATCGACATCCATGCGCAATACGCGGTAAGACGGCCACATGCGGTGAATCGCTTCCTCAATCTGCTCCGTCCCAATGCCAAACGCCCGCATCGCCGGTTCATGGCAAAAACCGCACACATCCTGATAAGGTTGCTGAAATCCGCAGTAGTGACAGATGAGGACGTGGCCAGCGGCTGATTTATGAACCGTTAACGATATATCACAGTTTGGACAATGTACGCTTTCGCCACACGCCCTGCACAGCATCGAATTCGCATAGCCGCGGCGATTGAGAAACAAAACCACTTGCTTGCCCATCTCGACAGTGCGCGCCATCTCCTCTTGCAGCCTCGCGCTGAACAACGACTTGTTTCTGCTTCGCAGTTCGTTGCGCATGTCGATGAGCTCGACTGTCGGCAATGCCTTGCGGTTTGCTCGCGTCGGCAGAGACACGATCTTCGCCCGACCTGTTTCACTCATGCGGATGGCCCACAGCGAGGGCGTCGCCGATCCGAGGATGGCCATCGCCCCCGCGTTCGCCGCGCGTTCCAGCGCGACTTCGCGCGCATCGTAGTGCGGCGATTCATCCTGCTTGTACGATGGTTCATGCTCCTCGTCGACGACGACCAGTCCAAGGTTTTGAATCGGCGCAAACACGGCGGATCGAGCTCCAATGACGATATCTGCCCGACCTTCCAGGATGCGCATCCACTCGTCGCGGCGCTCGCCAGGCGTCAAGGCGGAGTGCAGGACCGCGATCCGTTCTCCGAAACGCGCGTAAAATCGACCGACCATCTGCGGCGTCAAAGCGATTTCAGGGACGAGGACAATCACCTGCATCCCTTGCTCGAGCGTATCTTCAATCGCCCGCATGTAAATCTCCGTCTTGCCGCTTCCAGTCACCCCATGCAAGACGACGGTTTTGTGACCGTTGGCGCGACGTGAGAGACGAATCTGTTGCAGGGCGCGCTCCTGCGCCTCGGTGAGGACGGGAGGTGTCGACGGGATCGCTTTATCATCCCAAGTGAATCGCGAGATGGTCCGCTCCTCAATTCGCAGCAGTCCATCACGAACGAGCGACTGCACGGTCGAACCTGGGTACGTCGATCGACTCCACAAAAGTTCGCCCTGCTCCGCCTCGGCCAATGCGCGGAGCAGTTCCGCCTGCTTGGCCGCCCGCCGATCGCGAACGGCCGCCTCGGCAAGCAACTCGTCGGGCCCGACGCAAGGAAGCAGGAACGATTTCGTCGCCTGCTGGACGCGCTCGCGAACATCCAGTTCCTGACGAAGATAGACCGCGTCCATCCATCCGCGCACCTGATGGCGCGCCTTGTCCCCGAACGCTTGCATCACCTGCGCCTCGTCCGGACGCTGCGCGGCAATCCACTGCCAGAGCCGCGTCGAGCGGACGTCGTCCGGCACCGAATCGTCGTCCACGACAACCATCCGCATACGTCCACGCACGCGAAACGCACCCGGAAGTATGGCACCGAGTGCGTCCTGAATGGTACACGCATACCGATCACACAGCCATTGCGCCAAGGACAGCTGCTCCTCCGTCAAAATGGGGGACTCATCGACCACGCTGATGATTGGCCTGATCTTCTCCGAGACGGCATCCACGTGGTGCAAGCGCCACACGATGGCCGGCTTCACGTCTTTGCGAAAAGGCACGACAACGCGCATGCCAGGCCGCAAAAAGCGAAGTTGTTCAGGCGTGATCCGGTAATCGAACGGTTTGTCCATGAACAGGCCCGGCGATTCCACAATCACTTGAGCGACGGTGCCGTCACTCATACCATCAACTCGCCATTTCCATGCTCTCGCAGTTGCTTCACCGCGGACAGGATCCGATCCGCCACACTGCTCTTGGCCATCAACGGCAATGTCGAAACACCGCCTGATTTGGTCATCAAGGTCACCTGGTTCGTATCCACGTCGAAACCAGCGCCTTGCTGGCTCACGTCATTGATGACGATCAGGTCCAATCCCTTTTCGTTCAACTTTTCCGCGCCGTAGCGAATCACGTCGTTGGTCTCCGCGGCAAAGCCGACGATGGTCTGCCCCTTGTTGCGCTGTCGACTGACCGTGGCCAGAATATCAGGCGTCTGCACGAACTCCAATTGCATGGCACCCTGGGACTTCTTCCACTTCTGCGGGAATGTCGCCGCCGGGCGGAAATCGGCCGGAGCCGCCGCCGCAATCAAAACGTCCGCTTCGCGCATCGCTTCGCGAACGCCGGACAGCATCTCTTCGGTGGATCGGACATACATCATCTTCGCGCCTGGAACAGGGCTCAGATGGGTCGGACCACTGACCAGCGTCACCTTCGCGCCGCGGGCCACCGCCTGCTTCGCCAACGCGTATCCCATCTTGCCGCTGGATCGATTGGACAAATAGCGAACTGGATCGATGTCCTCAATGGTCGGTCCTGCCGTGATGACGATGTGCAGACCTTCCAAATCGCGATGTTCTGAAAGCATCGCTTCGATGACTTCCGCGATGTCTTCAGGCTCGGGCAAACGCCCTTTGCCCGTGTACCCGCACGCGAGTGGACCTTCGTCGGGATCGAGCACAATCGTCCCCCGCGAGCGCAGAATCGACAAGTTGTGCTGCACCGCAGGGTGATCGTACATATGGACGTTCATCGCCGGCGCGACAATCGTCTTGCACGTCGCCGCCAAGGCGGTCGTCGTCACCATGTCGTCCGCAAGGCCATGGGCCAGCTTCGCAATCAAATTCGCTGTCGCAGGGGCAATCACATACAAGAGCGCTCGATCCGCGACCGCGATGTGCGCGATTTCCGACGGATTGGGCTCCGCAAATGTGTCAAAAATCACCGGGTGTTTCGTCAATGCTTGCAACGTAAGCGGTTGGATGAAGCGCGTAGCGTTCTCGGTCATCAGGACTTGAACGTCGTATCCTCGCTTCACCAGCAGGGAGCACAAGGCGGCGGATTTGTACGCAGCGATCCCGCCGCCAACACCAACCAAGATCGATTGACCTTCCATGTCATATGACCCCCCTCTTCGGACACGCTCTTAAGTCTCGGATACGCTCTTTAAGAGGTTGTCCCCTGAAACAACACGAAGAAAGGCAGAACAACGCGAGGTTGCCCTGCCTCCTCCCTCAGGTGAAACCCCGCCTGGGTTCACGCTTCAGTCCGTCCGCGAACGATACCATCGTTGATTTCCCACAACGCTCGGGTTACGTTGCGCGTAGTCGAAGAACCTGGTTGGTTCATCGTTTCAGCCTGAAGTTGTCGAGCACGCTTCGCCGTTAATACCACAAGTGCGTACTTGCTGTCGCACAGTTCAATGAGTTTGTCTATGGATGGATATAACATACGGTCACCTCGTGGTTCTTTCATCGGGCAGATCTGTTGGACGACCACCGAGCCGCCCTATGAACACTACCCTCCATTGTATAACGACATCGTCCGGAAACCAAGTGGAGAATCGTTTTATTCGATGTTTTGCACCTGTTCGCGCAGTTGTTCCACCAATACTTTCATATCGACGACGCTGCGGCTGACCTCTGCATCGCTCGACTTCGATCCGATGGTGTTCACCTCGCGGTGCATCTCCTGGACGATGAAATCCAGCCGTCGGCCGATGGAGCCCGAACCTTCCAAGGCTTCGCGGAAGGATTCGAGATGGCTCTGCAGCCGAACCACCTCTTCATCGATGGCGGATTTGTCCACGAGCAGAACAATTTCTTGCTCTAAGCGCTGGTCATCGAAGGACACGCCGAGCTCGCGAAGCCGTTTTTCGAGCCGATCTCGCTTCGATTCCACGACCAATTTCTCACGCTCGCGAAGCCGCGCGACATATTCGGCCAACTCGCCGATCTTCTCCAAACAATTGGCTGCCAAACGCGCGCCTTCCGTGCGGCGCATCTCGACAAG
This sequence comes from Alicyclobacillus acidiphilus NBRC 100859, assembly GCF_001544355.1. GTDB lineage: Bacteria > Bacillota > Bacilli > Alicyclobacillales > Alicyclobacillaceae > Alicyclobacillus > Alicyclobacillus acidiphilus. The sequence goes on along the minus strand of NZ_BCQI01000017.1, from coordinate 22,674 downwards.
CGTGCCGATGGCTTCGTCGACGAGCCGCCCGACCCCCAGTTGGATTGCGTGTTCATCCAGCGTTTCCTGCATCGGAATGAGGACATCCGGATACATGAGCCAAGTCCGCGACTGACTTGGCTCAAACGTCACGCCATATCGCTCCGACATCTGGGCCTCCGCCGCCACAAGCGCATCGAGCAGCTGCCAATTCACGTTCACACCCTGCACGGCGTGCTCCGTGCGTTCCACGTTCAAGAACACGTCGACGCGCCCCCGCGCAATCGCGGAGGTCAGCCGCCGACGGATATCCTCTTCAAGAAAACTCCATTCGCGAGGCGTGCGAACGGAGTATTCGGCGAACCGATGATTGACGGATTTCATTTCCACCGTGACCGCATACGACTCCACGATACCCGCGCTTCGCCCAAATCCCGTCATGCTTGCGATTGGCATTTCCCAACCCCCGTCCATATTCCACACGTCCCCATTTTACCGTGATCCAGGACGGGGTCACAAGGGAATCCACCGCAAACGTGGCCTGGTGAACGTTCGATCACGCCGCCATGCCTTGATCTCCCCGCTTCGGCCGGAACATGAGGAGCCCGACTCGCCGCATCGAGAGTGCAAACGTCGGTACCGCAGCCAGGACGAGCACAATGATCCAGTCCGTGACCCCGAGCGGAACGGTGTGGAACGCCTTGGCCAGGTTTGGCAGATAGATGGTGAAGAGAAACAGGACCACCGACGACAGCACCGCAAGTATCAGCCAGATGTTGGTAAGTGGATTGCGCTTCATGATCCCGCCCTCCAATGAGCGGCAGTCGAACACGAGAATCAACTGCGCCATCGTCAACGTCGCGTACGCCATGGTTTGCGCGTGTTCCAAACCGTTCTGTGTGCGCAGCGACCAGAGGAATACGGCGAGCGTCACGATGCCGATGAGGATACCGCGCGATAGAATTTTCGTTCCCATGCCTTTCGCGAAGATGCCCTCGCGGACGTCCCGCGGACGGCGTTTCATGATGTCGCTCTCCGCCGGATCGACGCCCAGGGCAATCGCCGGCAGCCCATCTGTGACGAGATTGACCCAGAGAATCTGAATCGGCGCCAGAGGAAGCGGCAGCCCAGCGAGCATGGCCGCGAACATCGTGACAATTTCACCGACGTTCGAAGCAAGCAGATAGCGGATGAATTTCTTAATATTGTCGTAGATCCCGCGGCCTTCTTCGACGGCGGCGATGATCGTCGCGAAATTGTCGTCCGCGAGCACCAGACTCGATGCTTCTTTCGCGACGTCCGTTCCCGTCTGGCCCATGGCGATCCCGATGTCCGCCTGCTTGATGGCTGGCGCGTCGTTGACACCGTCGCCCGTCATCGCCACAACATGTCCGCGCGACTGCAGAGCTCGAACAATCCGCAGCTTGTGTTCAGGAGTCACACGCGCATAGACGTAGACATCGTCGACGAGGCGGGCCAACTGTTCGTCGTTTGTCTCGTCCAGTTCCGCACCCGTCATCACGCGGCCTTGAGGCGGTAAAATATCGAGTTCTTTGGCGATGGCCATCGCGGTGATCTGGTGATCGCCTGTGATCATCACCGTGCGAATCCCTGCCGATTTCGCCGTGGCGATGGCTTCTTTCGCTTCTTGGCGGGGCGGATCGATCATCCCGCACAAACCCACAAAGACCAGATTCGTCTCCCAGTCTTCACATTTGCGCGCGGCTTCCAGGCTGGGGAACTGCCGATACGCGAAGCCGAGATTGCGCAACGCGCGGGACGCCAGTGCTTGGTTGGTCGATTGAATCGATTTGCGCATCGACGACGCCAGCGTCTCTTCCCGGCCGTTCAGCAACACTCGATTGGCGCGTTCCAACAGCACGTCGGGCGCGCCTTTGACGAACACGAACACGTCGGATTCCGAGCGAACGAGCACCGACATCAATTTTCGATCCGAATCGAACGGGATTTCGTCCAACCGTTCATACACAGCGTCAGGGTCGGTGAATCCAGCCTTGCGTCCAAGCACAAGGAGGGCGCCTTCCGTCGGATCGCCCTGGACCGTCCATGTCGATCCGTCGTCCGATGTTTGCTCCACGAGTACCGCGTTGTTGCAAGTGGACGCGATCTCAATCAAACTTTTCACCGCCGCGCGCCGGTTTGGGTCGATTTTGCTGCCAGCCAAGACGAACTCCCCTTGCGGATCGTAGCCGCTGCCCGTCACTTGAATGAGATGGCCGTCGGCAAAAATCGTTTGCACCGTCATCCGATTTTGCGTCAGCGTACCCGTTTTGTCGGAACAAATGACGGTTGCGCAGCCGAGCGTCTCAACCGACGGCAGCTTGCGGACAATGGCGTTGCGCTTGATCATGCGCTGCACGCCGAGCGCCAACGCGATGGTCACAATGGCGGGCAAGCCTTCCGGAATCGCCGCCACGGCGAGCGATACGCCAGCCAAGAACATCTGATAAATCGGATGGCCGTGCAGGACGCCGGCGATCACGACGAGCACCGTGATGCCGAGCGAGATCCAAACCAGCGTTTTCCCGAGTTGATCCAAACGCTGCTGCAGCGGCGTCAGTTGGTCTTCCGACTGCTGCATCAGGTCTGCGATTTTCCCCATCTCAGTCGCCATGCCCGTGGCAGTGACCAGGATCTCCGCCTTGCCCCGTGTGACCATCGTGCCCATGTACACCATGTTCTTGCGGTCCCCGAGATTGCTGTCCACGGCGATGGTCACCCGTGGATCCTTGCTCGACGGTACAGATTCGCCGGTGAGTGCGGATTCTTCGACGTCAAACACCGTCGCCTTGAGAATCCTGCCGTCCGCCGGCACCCGATCACCGTCTTCCAGCAGCACGATGTCTCCCGGGACCAACTCCTTCGCGGGAACCTCCACGACCTGGCCGCCGCGGCGCACGCGCGCGATCGGGGCCGTCAGCTCCTTGAGCGCGGACAGAGACTTTTCCGCCCGAATTTCCTGGACAAAGCCGAGGATGCCATTGAGAAAAATGATGGCCACAATCGTGATGGCATCCGTATACTCTCCGAGCAGTCCAGAGATGAGCGTCGCCGCCAACAGCACGATGATCATGAAATCGCGAAACTGGTTTAAAAACACGGTGAGGAGAGAGACTTTGGTTCCCTCCGTCAGCAAATTCAGACCAACGGTCTTGCGCCGTTCTTCAACCTGTTCGGATGAAAGTCCGGCCGCTGAGCTGTCGAGCGCCTGAAAGCATTCCGCCTCCGTCAGCGCGTGCCAGTGATGTTCCAACAGAGCCACCCCTTCGCCAACTTGTCTCGTAATCTCTATGCTTGTCTGACGACGAACATGTCCACTGGCGACCTGTGTGCTGCGGATTCGGTGAAACCGGCGCGATCACGCCCGAATTCGCGCGAAATCGCGCCGCCGTGCCAACAGACATACCTGCGCTTTGCCGAATGCGGTATAATTTCGTGAGAGAGAGAGGTATCGAGCCTTGGACGGATTGACCATGCGACGTCTCGCCCGCGAACTCGACGAGACGCTTCGCGGAGCAAAGATAGAGAAGATATATCAGCCTGGTGATCGCGACATCGTCATGGCCCTTCGCGTGCCTGGGCAGGGCGGAATGCGGCTGTTCCTGTCCGCGCACAAGCAGTTCGCGCGCGTCCATTTTTTGGCGGATGAACGACCGGAAAATCCGCAGGAACCGCCGATGTTTTGCATGCTGCTGCGCAAGCACTTGGAAGGTGGACGAATCGCCTCCATTCAACAGCATGGCTGGGATCGCGTCATCGCGTTTCGAATCGAAGCCATCGACGAGTTGGGCGACGTGCGCGTGTACACGCTTATTGCCGAAGTGATGGGGCGGCATTCGAATCTCATCCTGTGCCGCGCGGAAGCGGACGGCGAGCCGTTGCGGATTATCGATTCCATCGTTCGCGTCACCGAAGCCATGTCGCGGCATCGCGAGGTCGTGCCGGGAGCCCCTTACATCGCGCCACCGGAACAACACAAACAGCCTCTGGAAGAATTGCCGCCGACCGCGTTCGCCGGGATCGACGCGACGAATTGGCTTTCCCGCGCCAACGCGATGTTTATCGTCGATCGCGTAGCTGGCGTCGGCCCCGTTTCCGCCCGCGAAATCCTCCACCGAGCATCGCTTCGATGCGAACGCCAGCCAGAGGAATCCCCGTCGGAAGCGGTGTTGGCGGAGGCCAGAACGGTGATCGATTGCGCCGTCCATATGTCGGAGGCGGCATCCGTGGCACTCGACGACATGGGACGCGCCATGGAGTGTGCCCCATTTTCCTTGACGCATCGGACGTCGTACGCCCCCTGCCCTTCCATGAGCGAAGCCATTCGCCGCCGCTTCGCGGACACTGGCGAAGTGTTGTATCATTCGCACCTGCAGGACGAATTGCAACGCGCGGTGATGGAGCATTTGGATAAGCTCCGGGGCAAACGGGTGAAGTTAGAGGAATCGCGGGCAGAGAGTGAGGACGAAGGCGTGTATCGCGTGAAGGCCGAACTGCTCACCGCGTTCGCGCACGAATTTGCCAAAGGTGACACCTCCGTCGTCCTGCCGAACTATTACCAGGACAACGAACCAATGCTGATTGAGCTGGATCCGGCGCTCGATCCCATTGGCAACGCGCAGCGCTACTTTAAGATGGCGAGCAAGCGCAAACGGGCGGCTTCCTCCGTCATGGAGCAGTTGGAAGCGACGGAACGAGACATTCGGTACTTAGAAGAAGTGATGGAATCATTGCGGGACGCGTCGCTGGAAAACTTGGAGCAGGTCCGCGCCGAATTGATCGGCCAGGGGTTTCTCCAAGAGAAACCGACGAAGCGAAAGCGCAATACGGGCCGTTCTCCGAAGCAATCGAAACCGCCGGTTTCGAAGCCGGACGTGTACATATCCGAGAATGGATTCGCAATCCGAGTTGGCCGCAACAACCTCCAAAATGATCGGCTGACGCTGCGCCAGAGCGACAAACAGGACCTGTGGCTGCACGTCAAGGACCAGCCTGGCTCGCACGTCGTGATTGAGCGCGGGCAAGCGGAGGAAATTCCAGAAGAAACTATTGAAGAAGCCGCCCTTTTGGCTGCATACTTCAGTCGTGGACGGGATTCTGCCACCGTGCCTGTCGACATCACGGAAATTCGGCACGTGTGGAAGCCGAATGGTGCGCGGCCGGGGTTCGTCCTGTATGATCATCATCGAACGTTATTCGTCACGCCGGACAGAAACGTGCTTGACGCAATTTTGCGCCGCCGCCAAAACGACGACCGCCAGGCGGGCGGCGGCTAACGGCCGAGCTGCACGCATCCCGTGCGCGTCAGAGGTTGCTTGAAAAGAAACGCTTACCACACTACATGTCGAGAGGAGCCATCACCATGACTATGGCGAATCTGAACAAGCGATTGATTGTGGGTGCAAACATGCCCGCTCCGTCGGAGAACGTCTTGACGAACACACAGAAGGTGATCCGCGATGCGCTGGATCGACTGGGCTACGAGTCCGCCATGTACGACCTGCTGTCCGAACCGATGCGCGTCCTGACGGTGCAAATCCCGGTCCGCATGGACGACGGACGGACACAAGTGTTTACAGGCTATCGCGCCCAGCACAACGACGCAACCGGCCCGACGAAAGGCGGCGTGCGCTTTCACCCAGATGTCACGCTGGACGAAGTGAAAGCGCTGTCCATCTGGATGTCGATTAAATGCGGTATCTTCAATCTGCCATACGGCGGGGCGAAGGGCGGAATCGTTTGCGATCCACGGACCATGTCGCTGGCCGAACAAGAGCGTCTGGCTCGAGGTTACGTTCGAGCCATCAGCCAGATCGTCGGCCCGGCCAAGGATATTCCCGCGCCGGACGTCTACACCAATCCGCAGATCATGTCGTGGATGTACGACGAATACAGCCATATCCGCGAATATGATTCGCCAGGATTTATCACCGGCAAGCCGCTTGTATTGGGCGGATCGAGAGGGCGCGAACAGGCGACCGCCCTCGGTGTATGCATCGCGATGCGGGAAGCTGCGCATCACCTTGGCAAAGAGGTCGCCGATCTCCGCATCCTCGTGCAAGGATTCGGCAATGTCGGCAGCAACGTGGCCCGCATCGCGCATTCGATGGGCGCCAAGGTCGTCGGCATCAGCGACGCAGGGGGCGGCGTGTACAATGAATCGGGCCTCGACATCCCTGCGTTGCTGGAGATGAGAGACTCATTCGGCATGGTGACCACGCAGTTGTCGAATGTCATGTCCAACGAGGATTTTCTTGTTCAGCCTTGCGACGTGCTCATACCAGCTGCGTTGGAAAACCAGATCACCAGCAAAAACGCGAACGACATCAAAGCCTCCATCGTCATTGAAGCGGCAAACGGCCCAACGACGCCGGAGGCCGATGAAATCCTCCAACAGCGCGGTATCCTGGTGGTTCCCGACGTGTTGGCCAACGCGGGCGGCGTCACGGTCTCGTATTTCGAATGGGTACAGAACAACCAGGGCTTTTATTGGACGGAAGATGAGGTGAACTCTCGTCTCGAGGAAAAGATGGTGGCAAGTGTTCAACAGATTCTGGACACGGCCGAACGCTATCAGGTCTCGCCTCGTCTCGCCGCCTATATCGTGGGCATTCGCCCGTTTGCGGAAGCCATACGCTGGCGCGGCTGGGTATAATCACAAATCGTCAGTGACTGCGGGATGAGGCATCGCTCGTCCCTGCACCTGAATGGAGTTTCGATGGAGATGCAGCAAGAACTCTCTGAAGAGGGCATATTTCGGATCGGCATGTTCATGCGCATGGAGACATGGCGAAACTTTCGGATCGACTTTTCGGGTTCGATCCTGTACGCGTTATTCAACGTCGTGTTTAACCAGTTCTACGTGCCCATGGCGATCCGGCACGGTGCCTCGAACGTCGACGTCGGTCTCCTGACTGCCGCTCCCGCCATTGGCATGTTGCTGTCGCCCTTATGGGCGAGTTTCATCGGCACCAAGTCGCCCAAGCCGTACGTACTCTGGCCGCTGACGGTCGCGCGCCTGTCACTCGCCGTAGTCGGCTTTGTCCTCACGCCATGGATGTTTGTGGCGATGTCGTTCTTCATCAATTTTCTCAACGGCGTGCAAGCCCCAGCCTACCCGGCGCTGCTTTCACGCATCTATCCGCCGACGCTGCGCGGACGATTGATGGGATACGTCCGCGTGGCCCAGGGATTTCTGCTCATACCTATCGCCTACGTGATCGGACGGTGGATTGAAATCTCCGGGGATCGATGGCCGCTCGTCATCGCCGCCATCACCGGCACCATTTCGGTGATTGTGTTTTGCCGCGTTCGGGAAGTCGAAGTGGCTCCACAACCGGAGCAAACAATAACGGTCGAAGTCACGCCCCCCAGCACATGGAAGACGAATATCCGCAATCAGTGGCTCATGGTGAAGAACAACCGGGCCCTAGCGGTGTTTTTGGTTGCGACCACCGCCACAGGGTTTGGCAATTTGCTTGCCGGGCCCATCTATCAGATCTATCAAGTCCATCTCTTGAACTTGAACAGTGGACAACTTGGCGTTACGCGCGTGCTGTACTACATCTCGCTGCTCATCGCCTACTTTCTGCTCGGCTGGGTCATTGACAAATTTTCGCCAAAGCGGGCCATGATCATCGGGATCGCTGGATACACACTGTCTCCCCTCTTGTACATCCTGTTGGGAACGTACGGCGGTGTCATGATCTCGTACCTCTTGCTTGGCATCGGCGACGCGGCCTGGGATATCGGCTGTATGGCGTACATCTTCAAAGTGACCCCAGGCAAAGAAGCGACGGCATTCGGACTGCATTACCTACTGTTTGGAATCCGGGGCTCCATCGCGCCCATCGTCAGCACCGCCGCCACGCACGTCGTGTCACTGCAAACCATCTTTCTCGCGTCCACGCTGATTGGAGCCATCGGGCTCGCACTGATTCTCCTGCCGGATCGCAAAAAAGCAAGCCCCAGCACATGACCGGGGCTTGCCTCACTGGGTCCAAACGGACCCCGTTAGCGATAGAAGTTGTGGAACCAGCGGAACTGTTTCAGCGCGTCCACTTGATGGGCTGGCAGTCCCTTACCGTCCGCAATGGCGCAGTTGCGCTCGACGTTGCGGATGATCACGGAAAATAACGTTGTGTACTCAAAATCCTCGTTCTGTGGTCATTAAGCTGTGACGTTCATTCAATCACTAAAAATAAAGTCATATACTTTGGGCGTACAAACTGCGTGTTGCGAGCACATCTAGGAAATAAAGATGTTTACTGTACTGGTCCAGATGGCCCGATGTACTTCGACAAACAGTGGAATTCCATACACCTTATCGTATATCAATTCCCCATTTGAGTGAGCTTTTTATTGCACTATCGCCCCCGTTAACGCAACAGCAGGTTATCTCACTTTTACTGTTCCCTCGATACATGTCACCGCACGCCCACCGAGCAGGATATCACCATTCTCCTGAAACCGTACTTCAACTTTGCCGTTTCGTCCGACGCAATATCCCTGACTCGCAACGTAATTTGGTTCTTTTATAAGTTCGAGTTGTCTCACAAGAGTTGCAACACATCCATTGCCACTCCCGCACACGGGGTCTTCGGCTACACCTTCGCTGGGTGCAAATGACCGTACCTCCACTTGGGAGTCAGTGTTCGAAGATGTGAAGCCAAACACGGTTACTCCAGTCACGCCTGCTGGCGTCAATGCCGAAAGTCTCGCCATGTCTGGGCGTAAACTCCGTACCTCATCTGCATTTGATAATTGCAATGTCATCCAAACTGCTCCAACATCAATCGTTGCACTGGCTTTAACGTGATTTGACGTTACGCCTAATGCGTTAGTGAGTTCCTCCAAACGTTCTGGCGGTATGGTATTAACGTTTGGCTTAGGCAACGTAAGGAACAATTTATCCCCTTCGCTAAGAATGGAAACCAAACCGCTGCCGCATTCTTGTATCAGTCGCCCTGGCGTCTTTGGTTTCAATCCATATTTCAGCACAGCAAATGCAGAACCAATTGTAGGATGTCCTGCAAAAGGGAGTTCGCTATGCGGGGTAAAAATGCGTAGTTTATAGTCCGCTTGCGGATGTGTCGGTCTGCAAACAAAGGTCGTTTCGGACAGGTTCGTCCAGTTTGCAATCGCCTGCATTTCTTCCGTTGACAGTTCGTTGCCATCGAGTACAACGGCAACTGGATTGCCCTTAAATGGCGTATCCGTAAAAACGTCCACTTGTTGGAATGGAACTTGACGGTTCATTATGTATCCCTCCTAACATAAAAATATTATACGTTCAATTCCTTGCCCTTCGCTTATTAAATTTATCTGTCCGATAGTCCCGTACCGAGGGAAAACTGAGAATGCATCTTCATGCAAACTCCGTTGCTCGTCGGTCTTCGTTGTATGCCCCCGTTTGTTCAGGAACGCAATTCAGTACGGAGCAACCCCATGACCACTTGATCCGTTGGTACGCCCTTGACAAGCACAGCTTCACGGAGCGTTCCTTCAATTTGAAATCCGATTTTCAGGTAAGACTTTATCGCTCGCTCATTCCCACTCCAAGTGTCCAACTGTACACGTCTCAGCCGAAAACGGTCAAAGAGGAATTGGCAGATGGTACGTACGGCATCTGTACCGTACCCCTTACCCCAAAAGTTCTTATCGCCAATCATAATGCCAATAACGGCTGTGCCAGTTACCAAATCCATATCTCGATAACTGATTTCCCCTATGAAATCATCAGTCTCAGTGAAAATGCCGAGCATTCCGGACTCCTGTTGACGGCTTTCTAAAACATCCGTATCGTACCGTTTCATAAATGTTTCTTCCGAAATCAAACTCGACATATATGGCTCTCCAGTTGCCCAATACATTACCTCGGCATCTTGCCTCCACTGGTAGTACGTATTGAACATCTCTCGGGTGAATGGCTTCAAAGTCACCAACTTGCCACGAATCACTCAATTTCCTCCCTCAAAAATTGATTATCACCTTACTGACGATAACTGCCCGATAACGCAAAAACGGCGCACTTTCCGTCTGTTTATTTATGCGATGCGTCGTTGGCCCTGCGTGGAAAAGATATCAAGATGGTCTCTGACGTATGCAAAGATACAAAAGCATCCTATAATCGCCCCGAGTTCCAAGGGAATGGTAAAACTCTGACTGTTCCCAAAAACGATAGAGATCACGGTGAACAACAGAGCGATAACACCCGACAAAATCGCACCTATATTATCTAACTGTCTGTCCATGGAGTTTCCCTCCCCACTCTTACCATCCCTTACACGTTAAGGTTCATCAACTATGTTCATTTTAACAACTCCCAATATTCCGTCATCTTATATACTCGGCATTACTGCGCCATAAGCTGAAGAACAGGAGCCCAGGTTACTAACGATTTTCAGTCCAAGCACTTCACTACCCAGTCCCCAAAAGCTCTTACATCTTCGAGGTAGTCGTACCCCAATGGTGAACCCCAACTGTTGAACATACGAACAGCTACAGTTTCATATTTAGGAATCACAAGCAAAGTGACACCAGTGTATCCTAATATTTGATAAGACCCATGTGGGACATCATCACCAATTTCATTTTGTTTGGCGGATGGTCCTTGACGAACCATAAAAAACCGTTCTGCGGTAGCTCGCGATCCTGTAAAACTGGACTTTGGACTGAAGTTGCCAATTCAATGATCTCCTTGGGTACGTGTTGTTTCTCGAATAAATGCCCCTTGGTTAAATGAAAGTATCCCCATAGCGCTAACTCACGAGCTGAAACATACATGTTCATTCTGTCGCCATCGACACTATCAAAAGTCGCCCAACGAGGGTCGTTTGGCTCTCGAACGACATCCACCAAATTGTCATGAGCTTTCGCGTACCAACCCGTTCTTTTGAATCCAAGTGGTTCAAAGACCTGTTCAGTCAATAGTTGCGAAATGGTATTTCCCGTAGTTTTACGTACAATGTCACAAAGCATATCGATGCCTAGCCCACGATACGCCCAACTCTCACCTGGCTCGAATTCTCGTTCCAATTGACCTCGGTCACTTTTCAAGCCATGCGTATGCGTCAATAAATGCCTTATGGTTGTTCCACGCATTACATCCTCATCTAACGTCGGTAAGTAATCCGTTACTGGAGCATCAATAGAAGATATAAAACCATAGTGCACCGCGTAAGCAACCGCAAACCCTATGTAACTCTTGCGAACGGACGCTACGTGAAATTGTGAGTCCTCTTGTATTACCCGAGCCCCACGTGATTGAGAATGAGTTCCCCAATAATGTTCCGACGCCACTTGGTCCCGATGGATTATGATAAATGCCGCCCCACTTGCATTCGTTGTTGTGTATGTTCGAAGAACGTGGTTCATCACGGGATTAAACTGGTCACTATTCTCTTTAGGCAAAAGCATCTTATAGCCCCCATAACGACATCGTTGTATTGGAAATAACCTCTCAATGATTAAAAACGCAATTCTCTATTTAGATTTTTAACAGTGGCGCTATTGCACTAATCTGCCCGATAGTCCCGCAACGACAGGGAGGACGCCGCGAATAATTATGCATGCCCACCCCATCTTGCTCGTGTCATCTTCGCCCTAATTGGTTCCATCACGATTTTATGTGGACAATGTCACCGAACACAACCTGTGAGGGGTTATTCACCAAGTGTTACCTCCAGATGGAGGAGGCCATGAGCCTTGTAATTGACGTAAAAGGACGATTTGTCCAAGATGATAGCTGTTGTGACCCACGAGTGATTCCAATACTTCAATACGAGATTCTTGTGGCCTTGCCAAGAGATTCCCTTCTAACTCTATAGCTGAAGCTTTCTCTGCTAATACCAATCCAGACAAAAGGTTTTCGACTTTATCGAGCCACTGTTGCTCATCGACTGGACCTTGAGGACACTCCCATGAATAACTTGCGTGCTCAGGAGACGTAGGACTGTCGCCTTCCAGCAACATCAGGCAATAATCCTGCCAATAGATTAGGTGATTTAGAATTTCCCAGATAGAATGTGAAGCACCTCCAGGTTTCTCGCAAACACTCGTCCAATCAATGGCCTCAAAAACAGCATCGGGCGATACATGAGCCATCCTCCCATTGAGTCCGTTAGAAATCGCGGTTTTAAGTGAGTCGAACAGCCGGATCATCTCCCCTTCTTATTTGGTGTTCGCTTATCAATCTATTCAGAACACTCGTGTAACTCTCCTGCCCGATTGCGACGAAACAGTAACAACGCCAACACGCAAATTATGATCGGCGACCGCAAGTTAGTGTCATCGTCGTTCCTTTGCTTCGATTTGATGGAGGATTTCGTCAACGACGTGTGCGAGCGGTGCGGTGGCGTCGATTGTAATACCTCTTTTGGGCATGCCGTCTTTCGTTTTATGCACGCGCAACGATTTCCCGTTCCTCCGGTCTGCCGCCCCAGTCAGTTTGGTCCTGTGCCACTCGCTCATCAATCCGCCGGAGAGAGGTTTCCAGGTCGACCTCAAGGACAAATACGTCGTCGAAGAGATCGATGAATTTGGAAAAATCCCGCGAATCACCGCAGAAAAATGTTACCTCCTCATCCTCGTTGGAGACCAAAGCTTTTACTTTATCTACATGCCAAACGTGGTGCTCGTACGTCGTGCCATCCGTCGGCGTACCAGTTTCCGGATCGCCTTGATAAGCCAATTCACGGTCACCATGAATGGCTTGATAGCCGCGCCGGTGCAATTCGTTGCAAACCGAAGTCTTCCCGGCACCGGAAACACCTTCAATCAGATAATTCCTAATGCCCATGACAGCTCCTCCATCCAACTGGACAAGAACAATACATTAAATGTTTCTATACTGTCGCCAAACTGCCCAATTGCTCATGAAGAACCATTTGAATGGTATCGGATAGTTATGCGTATGCCGAACGAGTGTCTCCATCTGTCGATAGAATAATATGATGGGGTGCCTGCAGAAATCGCAGACTAGTCGTGGTCAACATTGTTTTGATTGACGGGACCGTCCCAAGACCAGTGCGGGATTTGGAGTCCCTCTGGCACGTCATTGGCCGAGCTAGGATAGCGGGACATCGTGGTAGTCGTGACCCACGCAAAGTAGTCGTGCAGTACCTTTCGTAGTTGTTCGTCGGTCGCCAGTCCCACATCGACTAACGCCTGATCAAAACAGGCGATAGCTCGTCGATCCATGTCCTCGTGCGGTCCTTTACCGCTATGTAGTCGAACCACGAAGGTCTCACTACCATATTCTTCGGTGTAGCGCATTGGACCACCCAAAGCCTCTCCCCAGTACGCCGCCAGCCGCTCCGTGTGTTCGGGGTGATAGCCATGACTGAACGCGTGGCTGACGACCTCATCCTCCAACACCCGAGCATGCCAGGCCGCCGCCAGTCTCAGCATACCCTCTTGCCCACCAGCTACCTCGTACACGGTCTTCATATCATATCATCTCCTTAGCAGTAAAATATAAATTTCGTATTTAGATCACTAGTAGTGACAATATTGGTAGTGTCCCGTTGTAAATTTGAGTGCAACCGGTTAGTGCCGGCTGTTTGTGCAAAACCGACGTTGGTGCCAGTCGTTGCTGTTCATCAGTACCGATTAGTTTCGCCATAGACTCTCGGCTGAAGTAGCGTCTTGTGACGATCCACTCATCGTTCTGCTCCTGGAGAATTGCTCCGCCAACCAGTACGTCTTCTTCAGCTCGCTCCAGTACATCCATCGTTTTTGGAAATTTTTTCTGCAACTGTTCCACAACGACAGCCAATTGCTGCATGGCGGCTTCTTGTGTCGGCTGAGCAAAGATCGTCAGGACGATGGACGAAACCATCGACTGTGACGCTCTGGGCACCTGGCTGAAAATGTTGCGCATCGTGTGAACGCGGCATCGCTGCCACGTCGCTCCGGTCAACGCAGAACCATTGTCGCTACGCAGTCCTTCATGGGCATCGCTAATCACCAACTGCACACCACACAGCCCACGCGCAACCAGACTGCGGATGAATGTGAGCCAAAACGAGCCATCCTCGCTCGTGCCAATGTCAAAATCCAATACTTCACGCTCACCGGTGTCCCGCATTCCAATCGCAATGACAAACGCCATACTTTGGACCCGCCCGCCCTCTCGCACTTTCAGGAAGGTCGCATCTAGCCACAGATACGGGTACGTGCCCTCAAGCGGGCGGTTCTTGAAGTCCTGCACGACGTCGTCGAGCTCTTGGCAGATTCGGAAGACTTCGCTCTTGCTCAGCCTCTGAATCCCCATAGTCTCAACGAATTCATCTACCTTACGGGTGCTCACGCCATGGACATACGCTTCTTGAACTACAGACAGAAGAACCTTCTCAGCCTTGCGTCGAGGCTCCAGGATACTGGGGAAGTAGCTCCCCTTACGCAGCTTCGGAATCCGCAAGTCTATCGTCCCAACACGGGTATCCTACTCTCTGTCCCGGTACCCATTACGGCTGTTACTGCGCTTCTCCGTACGCCCATACCGCTGAGCACCAATCAGAGAGCTCACCTCCGCCTCCATCACCGCGTGGGTGAAGACTCTCAACCCCTCCTTCAGGAAATCCACATCTCCATCATCCAATCCGATCTTGCGAATTAACTCCAAAAGCGCGATCTTGTCTGGAGAAGCCATCGATGTGCCCTCTACTGATTATTTGGCCACTTTTAGTAGATTGCACTCGACGGCTTTCTCGTCAAGATCAAGCCGTGTATTTTACACCACTACTTGAGACTCTAACGCTCCTTATTGCACTATCGCCCCCATTCGTTCAATATTTTTGTCAGACGAACTTCGAGATGCTTCGCCAAATGGAGATAGTAAGATTGCACTTGCCGAGTTCATACTGAATATAGGGTGATGATATGTTTAGTAGTGACGGCTTGGAGGCATTATCGCACCGAGTCGATTACCAACAGAATGGCCCCTTGCTCTTCCACTATTTGGATGTTTCCTTCGAAGACTTAATTTGTCCGCCTGCGATTTGAACAACGGAACATACTACTCTGAACGTTGGATGGACGCTTCAGGAAAGGTATGCTTTCTGCCATTACTGAGTTTCACGGTATAGAAACACTGGGTACTACCTCCGAATCCCGGCATCCCAAGCATCCCGCCAGCACGTCTGTCGATGATAACCCCTACCATTCCGTGGTATTCACCTTGTTCGATTACGGTCACGCTCTCATCATAATCAAATTTGCAAGTCAAACATGCCATCTCCTTTCTATTCCATCCTACTAGTCTGACTTATTAGAAATTGTGCAAGAGTCTTTTTGCGGTAACCTGCCCAATTGCTCATGAAGAACCATTTGAATGGTATCGGATAGTTATGCGTATGCCGAACGAGTGTCTCCATTTGTCGATAGAATAATATGATGGGGTGCCTGTAGAAATCGCAGACTAGTCGTGGTCAACACTGTTTTGATTGACGGGACCGTCCCAAGACCATTCCGATAATAACAGCGGAGACTAACACTTTCATGACACTCATCAACATGAAAAATCCTCCTCAACTCAACTCGTCTCAACTGTGCTCACCTAACATGATATAAGAGTTCACGTTTCTTTGGTCGCCAAACTGCTTCGTTTGCTCAATATCCACTTTACAGGTTTAGCCTGGACCTTATGATTGGGGCGATAGTTCTCAGTATAGAACTTTATTTTTCGGTAAACGACTTTATTTTCTGTGATCAGCGGACGTTGCGCATGCCTGGGATCACGGTGGATATGGCCGGATGGCCCAGCGTGTAGCACAATGCGACTTCTGGTGGATAGGAGCTCAATGTCGATGGTCGACGCGATGGCGGCCTCACAGCGTTCGAACATCTCGCGCTTCCGCTCCCCCTGAATCCCGATTGTTGTGCTTCTGGCACGCGCTCGGTACAGGCCATGACGTGATCGGCCGGAAACGCTTCTGACGCGGGCACGCCCGCTCTTGCCCGCCATTGCCATTTTTGGGTGGAATCTTCGTCGCCACGTAGACTGTCTCGTTGAATTCACGGACGACTTTGCCCACCAGTTGCAGATGCCCCAAGCTCCGTAACCGATCTCGGTGACGGACAGACCTGTTTTTTCCAAAGTGCGTCGATGCATCATCACTCCTCTATGAAGAGAGTGTAGCATGCACCAGATCTAAAGCCCACCTTCCCTTTCCGTAGCCGGCCAACGGCAGGGTGTAACCGAAGTGCCGTCGAGATCGTCCATCTTCACGAGGTGATTGTCATGGAAGAACACGCAAGCAGACGGTTATTCCAACGTTGCGCGGCTGCCCTGCTCGGATGCGGACTGGCAGCGCTTGCCGCCACGGGCTGCGCCGCCGCCGCTCCGCAAACCGGAAACGAAACAGGCAGCGCGAGCATTTCAGTCGCATCGGCGACAGCGTTCCACCCACCCACAGCCCTGTTGGCACCATCGATGAGCGGGGATGGCCCAGCATCCGTGTGGTACGTGCCGAACGCTCCCGCACAACTGCTTCAAAACCTCGTGAAATGGCTCTCCGCGGCGACCGTCACGGGCGAAAGACCGCCGAAAACCAACCAGAATGTACAGTTCGAAGATTACCTGGGCCCGCCGATTCTCCATCTGTACGACGGCTCGGGTGACGAAATTGAAATCGCGCCAGCCTTCTCGATTGCGCACGGACCAAAGGGATACTACCCTGCGTATGTTCAAAATGTCCTGACGTACACGGTCGGCAAAAACGTGACCTATCTGAAAGCTCCGGCACTCTATTCGTTTCTCGCGAACGACAAACGCTGGCAGGCTCAATTCCAGGAAGAGTCCTATACGGTTGCTGAACAGCACGCCATCACCGCCGCCAAACAATCGAAGTGGGGCGGATCGTTCACCAACATTTTCCCTGCCATCCCGAGTATCGACCATCGAACCGTTCGTGTGACGGCTTCGGGCAATGGTGCAGCACAAACAAGCGGCAAGGCGCAAACGATCCCCGTGACGGTCGTGAGCCGCGTCAAACAGACGGGGCAAACGTTTGAGGTGGAATTCGAGGAAATCTGGAACAACGGGGACAAGCAACACACGTGGACCTATCAAGTCAACGCGAAAGATCAGGTCACCGGCCACAGTCAATCGGGCGATCCAGTACCCAATTGAGCCGCGCAGCCGGGCGGATGCAGACGACGCTGAACTCCCGCCTGCACACCGCCCGCTGCGTTTGCTGCCAACTCACAACACGCGGTCGATGAGCCCGTACGCCTGTGCTTCTTCGGCGTTCATAAATCGATCGCGATCGGTATCCGCAGCAATCCTGTCGACCGGCTGTCCCGTATGCTTCGCCAGCGCGCGGTTGATCTTGTCACGTGTCTTCAACATCCAGTCGGCATGAATTTTGATGTCCGACGCCTGCCCTTGAATCCCGCCTGGCGAATGAGGCTGATGGATCATCACTTCGGCATTTGGCAGCGCGAAGCGCTTTCCCGGCGATCCCGCCGCCAACAGCACCGCCGCAAAACTGGCGGCCATCCCCACGCAAATGGTCGATATGGCGGGTTTCACATGCTGCATGGTATCGTAAATGGCGAAGCCAGCCGTGACGGAGCCTCCAGGGCTGTTGATATACACTTGGATGTCCTTGTCGGCGTCGTCGGCAGCAAGAAACAGGAGCTGCGCGACAACGGCATTCGCCAGGTTGTCATCGATTGCCGATCCGATAATGACAATGCGATCCTTCAACAGTCGCGAGTAAATGTCGTAGCTCCGCTCGCCGCGACTCGTCTGTTCAATGACGTACGGAATGAGTGACATCACCTTATCCCCTTCCATTCGGGCTCAGGCTGCAAGGCACATGTGGATGGACGTTCCGCAACCGACCAACGTCAGCACAGATGCGACATCACCTTGCTGTATGGCCGCCGCCAAGGCCCGCAAAACATCGTCGGAAATATCCGCCGCGGTGATCTCCCCGGTTCGATGCAGTTGAGATGGTGTTTGCAATCGCAATCGCGATCGCGCCCGGTGCAACGTCGCCTTAACTGCGCCAACATTCAGAGAGAGCATGCCTGCAACTTCCGCGTTGGTATAGCCAAAGCCCTCGACCAGCAGAAAGACCGCCCGCTGTTGCGGCGTCAACCGCTCCATCACCAGCTCGAGCACCGCCTCCAACGCCGACGTTCCCTCCGGTGCGGCCGAATCGACCATCGCTGCCACCGACTCAGGTTCGCAAACGTCGCATCTCGCGGTCTTGCGGACGTGATCGATCCACGCGTTCCTCGCGATTCGCCGCAGCAGAGCTGGTTGATTGGGATGCGACTGCGCCGCAATCACCGGCAGCGCCCTAAGCAAGGCCGTCTGCGCCAAGTCTTCCGCGAAGTGCGGCGATTTGCACAGCCTTTCGCAATAGCGCACCAACCCGTTTCGAAGCTGCGCAATCCGGTCGTCGTCCTCGTCACCGAACTTCGCCGCCCGATTCGCTGGAACCGAATCCACCACTTGATCCAAGTCAGCCAGCCTCCTTTTCGCCCTTTAACCCTATAACGTTTGACGACGCCAAAAGGATACGCGGCACCCGAACACAGGGACACTTGGTCAATCACTACGCCAGTGCCTTCACCATCGTCGACGACGTGCCGCTCCATCCCACGTGCACATATCCGAGTCGCTCGTAAAAGCGGACAGCCGGATTTTGCGGGTCCACGCTCAAACTAAGCCTGCGAAAGCCAGCACTTTTGGCGCGCATTTCGATCCCGCGCATCAATCGGCCGCCAATCCCTTGTCCGCGATACTCCGGGACGACCGCGATGCCAATCTCCGGCGTCATACTGTCCACGTAACCGTAACCTTTGTTCGCCTCGTCGAACAATCGAGCCCATACCGCGCCAACCTGCCGGCCATCCGCCTCCGCGACCAACGCCATGTCACCGAATCGACCCCACCCTTTCAGGTACTTGGCAATGGCAGGTTCGTCCAAGATCGATCTCGGCAATTCCTCCTCGCCTTTCGGCACATAGATAGATTGATACAGCATCTCCCACAAGAACGCCTCGTCACCATCGTAGTAATCTCTGACGCGAACGCTCATTTGACTTCACCGCTCCTTCGTCACGTGCAACCCCGGCTTACACTACAGTCCGTAACATTCGTGCAGGATGTGGACGTGGTGAGCCGCATGCGCAGGTATCATGCATGCCGCAGTCAACGCAGGGTTGGGCAACCCCTTCAAGGTACCCTGATTCCGCAGCATTGCAGGAGTCAGGCTCTGTAAAAGCGAGATCGTCGCCTCTTCTTCGGACAGATTGCATACCAACGCGCAAATTTCTTCCTGCTGCTGTTGGCAAAACTCGATGAGATCGCCATCGGGAAGGTACTTTAAGTAGTGATCCACTGGAGTTCCCGCCGCCGGCCGTTCGGTAATCACACAAGTTCCCCCAATCCATGCCGAGAATATGATGATGCAATCATACATCCGAAGCCAACTGCAATGAAGCCCCCAGGGTGAGCGGGCGAAGGCGGGCGGCGGGAGGGCGACGCGGAGGCGGGAGGGGGCGGGCCGCTCGCAGCGTAACGGACAAAACTTCCCTTACGGGGGCGCGATCGCGGCGGTGGGCGAAGGTAGGCGAAGGTGGGCGAAGGTGGGCGAAGGTGGGCGAAGGTAGGCGAAGGTAGGCGAAGGTAGGCGAAGGTAGGCGAAGGTGAACGGGCAAATAGACGGCGCTCAGCCGCTTATTTCGGCAAAATGGCGAGATCGAGGGCGAATAGACGGCGCCAGGCAGCTTATTCGCCTCCGTCACGCCCGAAATGCGACGGTTTCAACTGCTTAAGCGTCTGTGGACCGCTTATTCGTCACCAATCAGAAAATTCGACAGGCTTAAGCGGCCAGCGGACGCTTATTTCCGTCCTGCCTTCCTGCCTTCCTGCCTTCCTGCCTTCCTGCCTTCCTGCCTTCCTGCCTTCCTGCCTTCCTGCCTTCCTGCCTTCCTGCCTTCCTGCCTTCCTGCCTTCCTGCCTTCCTGCCTTCCTGCCTTCCTGCCTTCCTGCCTTCCTGCCTTCCTGCCTTCCTGCCTTCCTGCCTTCCTGCCTTCCTGCCTTCCTGCCTTCCTGCGTTCCTGCCGTCCTGCGTTCCTGCCGTCCTCCGTTCCTGTCGTCCTCCGTCGCATCCCTCGCCTCCGTTCCCCCCTGTCGCCCCGACGCTCGCGATCGCGCCGACGCCAGCCAGCGTCCCCCGACGCTCATTCCCAACAGTCGACCCGCGTCCCTGCAATCGTGCCCGTTGCCTCTGGACGTCCGGCCATCACGAACTTCCTCTCCAATCACGAGTGTCATGGCCGTTCCATCAAGCGCTGGATGTGCGGGATGCCATTCAGAATCGGGATCAATCGTTCGGCGAGTTCTTCGCCGGTACCCTGCGGCTTATTTTCCGACCAATAATGCGCCCCGCCGTACATCGCCCAACTCATGACGGCGACCGCCAATTCGCAGGCGCTCTGGTCCCCCGTGGACGCTTCGGGCGCCTCCGACAGCCAATTCGTCAGCACCCTTTTCACAACGTTCATCACCTGCGACTGGAACAACATTCTCTCCTGCTCGTCCCCATGTTGACAACGGCCGTGTAGCCCGCCGAAGTATTCCCACATCGTCGTGATCAGGGCTCGCAGGTTCTCCGCGCTGTAGTGATTTCGATCCGGCAGCTTATTCATCAACTGCTCCTGAAATTGTTGACTGACGGTGTACTCCATGAGCGCGTATTTGTCCACAAAATGATCATAAAACGTCGATCGGTTGATCATGGCTTCAGCCGCGATATCTTGGACGGTGATCGCTTGAAAGCTCTTTTTCGACATCAAGTTGAGCAGCGCGTCCTGCAACAATTTTCTCGTTCGTCGCACTCGCAAATCCAAAGCGTTCTCGTCCATACTGAAACCTTCTCCCTTTCCCACATGACTTGCAAAGTTACTTACAAAATCGGAGTTACACGACATTTTCATGAAGATGTTGTGTAGACGACATCGTTGCCGTATCTGATGGTTGCTCCCACTATAAACAACAAGTATTCTTTTAGCAACAGATGTTGTTTTTGCTTCATCTGATGGATGCAGGAGAGGAGACACACCCATGCCAAAGATCGGTGTAATTATCAGCACAACTCGGGACACTCGCTTTGGAGACAAGGTAGCCGAGTGGTTCATGAGCCTCGCGAACGAGCGTAGCGATTTACAATTCGAACTTGTCGACTTGCGCGACTATCCACTGCCCTTTTTCAACGAAAAATCTTCGAATCTCTACATGCCTACCGAAAATGCCGAGGGTCAGCGCTGGCAAAAGAAAGTGGGGGAATTCGACGGCTACGTGATCGTAACCGCGGAATACAACCACGCACCATCGGCCGTGCTCAAAAACGCGTTGGATTACGCATATGTCGAATGGGTGCGCAAGCCAGTCGCTTTCGTTGGATACGGAGCTGTCGGTGCTGCTCGCGCTGTCGAACAATTGCGCCAAATCGCCGTCGAATTGCAAATGGCCCCCATCCGCTCGGCTGTACATATTCAGGGCGGCGATTTTATGCAGGTCTACATGGGAGAAAAGAAACTGGAAGATTTGACATACTTACCGCCCCTTGTAACCTCTATGTTGGATGACTTGGTATGGTGGGCGAACGCCTTGAAGACAGCCCGGGAGAGCCAATCATCTGCCAAATGATTCTGCCGAATTACTCTGATAGAAGTTTTGCGTGACAATCGAAAACGGAAAGCACTCCATGGCCATGGCGAGTGCTTTCCGTTTTCGGCGAAATGAAACGGCTCTATCGATCGCCTACGTAAATATTCATATAGATGTGTAAATACATATCTTACATTGATCTTACCTGTCGGTTTGCTTATCATAATTCTTTGGGTGCCATCCCCTGCGAATCATCTCGATCCCAAAAGAAGGTGGCCTCAATATGAACCCCAAGAACCTGTGAAATCTTTGGAAAATCGGAATCAAGCTCGCGACACACGCATCAGACGCGCGCATCAGAAATGGAAGGAACAAATCACGATATTTCGCATTGCGCGATATTTCGTGCAACGAAGTTTGAACGGAACGATTTCATACGACATAGGGGTGTATCAAGTGACAGTAGATTCGTCCGAATCGCGGTATGGCTCCCGATACAAGTGGATTGCCCTGTCGAACACGACGCTCGGCGTTTTGATGGCAGCCTTAAACAGCAGTATCCTGATCATTTCCCTTCCTGTAATTTTCGATGGTCTACATGTGAATCCACTCGCCGGCAATCAGACAAGTCTCCTGCTTTGGGTGCTCCTTGGTTTTAACGTTGCGACCACTGTATTTCTCGTCACGTTCGGGCGGCTTTCCGACATTGTGGGCCGGGTCAAATTGTATAACGTCGGTTTCTTGGTGTTTACGCTGGGTTCCATCCTTTGCTCCATCACCTGGAGCAGCGGGACCAGTGGCGAAGTGGAGCTGATCGCCTTTCGGATTGTACAAGGGATTGGAGGCGCATTTCTGTTCGCGAACAGCGCAGCCATCCTGACGGACGCCTTTCCAGCCAACCAGCGCGGTCTGGCACTCGGCCTCAACCAAATTGCAGCCGTCGGTGGCAGTGTCATTGGTCTCGTGATCGGCGGTTTGCTTGCGGCAACGGGCGACTGGAGATGGATTTTCCTCGTCAATGTCCCAATCGCCTGAATCCG
>NZ_BCQI01000016.1 GCF_001544355.1 Alicyclobacillus acidiphilus NBRC 100859 | reverse complement strand
ATCGCTCCAACTCGCGCCTTGAACTCCTCGCGACTCTTTGTCAAAGTTTTGACTGCTGATTCACCTGAGTGAACCTTCGTCCGTGCGCTTCTCTCGAAGCAGCTCAACCAATATACCACAGACGATAATGTGTTGTCACCTGGTACTTTTTTCATCGGATGTTCACGCGAGATGATCGGGTGAAAGGAGATGATGAAGCCCGAGATGACGGGGTATATTGGGCGGCCGCCGGAACAGCGGCAACGAGTACTATATCACCGCTCAAATTCGATGTCAACAGGGAGACGCAAAGGAGACGCAAAAAGAAATGCAACGAGCAACGCAAAGAGGATGACAACCATCACCGAAGTCGACCAGGCAGCGAAAGCGGGAACGCTGTGCAACCGCTATGCAAGCGCTGTAGACTCCCGTGCAACTGCCGCGGGACCCCGTAGGACCTAAGAGACGATATGGATCGGACCCGGATGGATGTTTATCACGTCATGAAGCGAACTGGACGAATCAGTTCCACCAAGAATCAGCTCACCAAATCGCTCGTACTTGAGTTGGAAACTGGAGTGCGCGTGCATCGAAAGCACAACCGCCCCATCCAACAAATACGCGCCGCGAGGCACGATGTCCCGCGGCGCGCAACTGGTTAGCACAATTGGATAGTTCGCTCAACTCTCTGTCCGCTCGCGCATGAGCGGGAACAGGAGTACGTCCCGAATGGATGGTTGAGAAGTGAGCAGCATGACAAGGCGGTCGATCCCGACTCCAAGTCCGCCTGTTGGCGGCATGCCGTGTTCAAGCGCCAGCAGGAAATCTTCGTCGAGTTCCTGCGCTTCGTCGTTTCCGGCTTCGCGTTCCCGAAGCTGGGCGACGAAGCGTTGGCGTTGATCGATGGGATCGTTTAACTCGCTGAACGCATTGCCGTGTTCACGACCAACGATGAACAGTTCGAAGCGGTCCGTGAAGCGCGGGTCGTCGGCATTTTTCTTGGCCAACGGCGAGATCTCAACCGGATGCCCGTAGACAAATGTCGGCTGAACCAGCTTGTCCTCCACACGTTGTTCAAAAAACTCGTTCATGATATGGCCGAAGGTCATGTGCTCGCCAATCGTCACGCCATGTTCTTTCGCGACGGATCGAGCTTCGTCATCCGAGCCGACGGAACGGAAATCCACGCCTGTATGTTCTAGCACAAGATCTGCCATGTGAGCTCTCCGCCAAGGCGATTCGAGATCGACCACCACATCTCCGTAGGGAATGTGGAGAGTTCCCGTAACGGCAGAGGCTGCGTGGCGGATCATCCCTTCGGTCAAATCCATGATGTCGTGAAAATCCGCATACGCCTCATACAGTTCGAGCATGGTGAACTCGGGATTGTGGCGCGTTGACACGCCCTCGTTTCGATATACGCGGCCGATCTCGTAGACGCGTTCAAGCCCGCCGACAATCAGCCTCTTCAGATGGAGTTCAATCGCAATCCGAAGGTTCAATTCCATGTCCAGCGCATTGTGATGCGTCTTGAACGGCCTCGCATGGGCGCCGCTCGCGACAGCGTGCAGCGTCGGCGTCTCGACCTCCAGGTAGCCGCGTTGTCCCAAATAGTCGCGGATCGCTTGAATAATGCGCGATCTGGCGATGAAGATCTGCCGCACTTCCGGATTCACGATGAGGTCCAGGTATCTCTGGCGATATCTCGTTTCAACGTCCTTCAATCCATGCCACTTTTCCGGCAGCGGGCGCAGCGCCTTGGACAGAACGGTCAGCTTCTCGGCCAGAACCGTGATTTCTCCGCGGTTTGTTCGAAACACCGTACCTTCGATCCCGACGAAGTCGCCAAGGTCCAACAGGTTGAAGATTTCGTACTGCTCCTCGCCCAGGACGTCGATCTTCGCGTAAATCTGGATGTTGCCCGTGATGTCGTTGAGGACGGCGAACGAAGCCTTGCCGTGTCCGCGCCTGACCATGAGGCGGCCAGCAATCTGAACACGTTGCTGCATGGCCTCCAATTCGTCTTTGTCCTTCCCTTCGCCAATCGCCAATACGTCGGCGGCATGATGGGTGGTTTCGAATCGGTGTCCGAACGGATCGATCCCTCGAGCCTTGAGTTCGTTCATCTTTTCGATTCTGATCTGAATCAGCTCATGTTCATCCAACTGAATCTCTCCTCCCGCTGCTTCTATCTTTGAGCGTACAAACAAACGGACGAGGGATCACCTCGTCCGAAGTCAGTTGCGCGACCATCGATTAGCGTTTAATATCGAGAATCTTAAACTGAATAGTTCCGGCTGGCACGTTCACTTCGACGATTGATCCAATCGACTTGCCGAGAAGCGAACGACCGACAGGCGACTCGTTCGATATTTTATTTTGGGCTGGATTTGCTTCCGCAGAGCCGACAATCGTATATTCAACATCTTCGTTGAATTCGACATCGCGCAGCGTCACAGTGGATCCGATGCTAACCACATCTGTGTCGACTTCATCTTCGTTGATGATACGCGCGTTGCGCAACTGTTTCTCCAACGTCATGATGCGTCCTTCGATAAAGGCCTGTTCGTTCTTCGCATCCTCGTACTCGGAGTTCTCACTGATGTCGCCGTAGCTGATGGCAACTTTGATTCGCTCCGCAACTTCGCGTCGTTTGACGCTTTTGAGCAGTTCCAACTCGTCTTCAAGTTTCTTCAAGCCCTCGGGCGTCAAAAGTACTTCCTTTTCTGCCATGTGCCCTCTCCCCTTTACAAAAAACAAACCAATGAACGATTCATATGCAAGAAGGGTGCAAGCCATTCGACAGGCTGCACGCCGACAACGTACACAGTATGGAAAGAGGCTTCATGTGCGAGCCGCCTCTGAAATAATCTATGCGCCATTATAGATACGGCCCCACCCTTTGTCAATCAAACGTAACCACTTCCAGATGTGGGATCCACGTCCAAACTTTTCGGAACGCGCCCGAACAGCTCGTCCTCACTGGTTTGAAGAGCGCGGGCAATTTCTTCAACCTGCTGCGGCGTGGGAGTCCGGGTCCCGCGTTCGAGCGATCCGATGATCGCCACACTCACGTTCAAACGCTCGGCCAACTCAATCTGCGTAAGGTTTTTCAGCTTTCGGTAAGCGCGAAGTTTTCTACCAAAAATGTCCGACATAGCGCACCTCTTCCTTCCGCCCCAATGAGTCCGCAAGTTCGGCGATGGTTACCCCTCCGAGCCCTCTTCGGAGTGGCGCCAATTCTGCAAGCGGCACCATGACGAAAGCTCTTTCCCACATTCTCGGATGGGGAATCTGAAGGTCTGAAACGCAGTAGTATGTACTGTCGTACAATAAAATGTCCAAATCCAGCGTCCGTGGACCATATCGAATCACACGTGTACGCAACGCCTCAAATTCCACACCATGCAGGAAATCGAGCGTTTCCCTCGGAGTAGCTTGTGTCGATACCCTGAGGACCATATTCAAAAAATCAGGTTGATCAAGATAACCAACCGGAGTGGTTTCGTATACGCCTGAACAGGTCAAAGGCCCCAATTCAGCAAGGCGCGACACAGCGAAATTCAAATGCGAAATGCGGCTCCCCAAGTTGGAACCCACACCAACGAACACTTCATGAATGCCTGACTGGCGCATCCAAAATCGCCTCCAGCATTCGACACATTCGGGCCGTCTCGCGAACATCGTGCACTCGAACGAAATCCACGCCCTGCAAGAGCGCATACGCCACTGTGGCGAGACTGCCTTCGAGCCGCGCTTCAACTGGGAGATTCAGAACGTTGCCGATCACGCGCTTGCGACTCGTTCCTAGGAGAACAGGGTACCCGAGTTTCCGAAAGTGGTCAATGTGACGAATGCATGCCATGTTTTGCGCCTGAGTTTTGGCGAAGCCGACACCGGGATCCACAATCAACTGCCTCGGGTGTATCCCAGCGTCCAGGATCCGCGCCACACCTTGTCTCACTTCCTCCACGATACCAGCAATGGGCAGCGAAGGCGCGATATTCGTTCGATTGTGCATGAACACGTATTTCACGCCGGATTCGCGTACCACACGGACCATATCCGGATCTTTTGCGCCTGAAATGTCGTTGATGATGCTCGCGCCTGCCTCAATCGCTCGAGCGGCCGTCACCGCGCGGTACGTGTCGATGGAGATGGGCACGGTCGAGACGCCAGCCAGTTCCTTGAGCACAGGCGCGAGGCGCGACCATTCTTCCTCAGGTCCGATCGGCGTGAAACCTGGGCGAGTACTTTCCCCGCCGACGTCCAGGATCGCCGCGCCGTCTTCAATCATCTCCGAGGCGTGCGCAACAGCACGTTCAAGAATTTGATAGGTTCCTCCATCAGAAAATGAGTCGGGCGTCACATTCAAAATGCCCATGATCTCCGTCATTGTGCGTCACCGCGCTCACTCTGAGGGCGATCCGCTGCCTCCGAGCCTCCCTGCGAATCCGTGATGCCCTGAATCATCTCATCCAGTTGCTCTGCGGAGAAATTGTACACGTTGCCGCAGAAGTGGCAGACCAGTTCGGCGGAACCCGTCTCGCGTCGGATCGCCTCCAATTCCTCCCTGCCAAGCGATATCATGACTCTCCCCAGGCGTTCGTACGAACATTTGCACTGGAATTGAATGCTGCGCCGTTCCACGATATGCGCATCCGGACACAACTGGAGCATCAAGGCCTCGGCCGATGGATGGTTTTGAAGAAAATTGGTTACACTCGGAACCTGCTGCAACCGTTCTTCCAAATAGCGAATATCGTCCTCGGTGTGGTCGGGCAGCAGTTGCGCAAGAAATCCTCCGGCGACGATGGGACGGTTGTCCGTTCCAACCAACACGCCGGCGCCGACGGCTGACGGCGTCTGCTCGGACGTCGCGAAGTAGTAGGTGAAGTCGTCCGCAATTTCGCCGCTTTGGAGTTCACTGCTGCTGGTATAGTAATCCCGCAATCCTGTGTCTCGGATCACGTACAAATACCCCCGGCCCACTGCACCGCCGACGTCCAGCTTCCCGACCGAATTTAAAGGGAGGTGGACATGAGGATTGTCCACATACCCTCGAACATCCCCGTTCGGCGAAGCCTCAACCCAAATTTGACCGATAGGGCCATCGCCGTCGATCTTCACCGTGACACTTTCTTCATTTTTCAGCATACATGCCATCATCGCAGTGATGGACGCCGTTCTGCCGAGGGCGGCTGTCGGCACCGGCCAAGTATCATGTCGGCGTTGCATTTCCGAAACGAGGTCTGTCGTTACACAAGTAAATAGGCGAATTCGACCATCTCGAGCGGTCGCTCGCAACAAAACGTCGGAATTCAACGAATCACATCCTTTGCCAGAGTCGCCCACTGATGATGGTCGTCTGTCTGTTCCACTGCGGTGCGACCACATTATGATTCGCAGGTTTCAATTTGAATATCAGGTGAATTGCGCAGATCCAGTTCGTATGGGCGAATCGGTTCACCACGGGCATTCTCAATGGCCCGGACGACCGGCTGCTGATCGTTGCCTGCGGACGCTTGAATCACAACCGCCAAATCTCCATTGGTCAGCCGCACAGACATGCCGAGTGGGTATATGGAAATCGTTTCGCGAAACGCGTCGACACCGACCGTGGAGAGACGCGTTCCACGATCTCGCATAATAAGCCCAAACGCTTCGTGCGGCAAGTATGCCTGCCGATAGACGCGATTGGCGGTCAATGCCTCGTAAACGTCGACCACCGCAGTGAGTTGGCTGAATAAGTGGATCTGATCGCCCATCAAACCGTTGGGGTAGCCACTCCCGTCCATGCGCTCATGGTGCTGCAGCGCGATGAGCGCAGACGTCGCCGAAATGTCCGCCAATGCGCTGAGAATCTCAAAACCGTATTGAGAGTGCATCTGAATTTCTCGAAATTCTTCAGGCGTCAAGCGCCCCGGCTTTTGCAGGACTTCCCGCCGAACCCGCAACTTTCCGACGTCGTGCAGAAGTGTTCCGATGCCGAGATTCAACAGGTCGTCCTTCGGCAGGTTCAGGTACAGCCCAAGGGTTAACACATAGAAGGTGACGTTGACCGAGTGGTGGAACAATTCTCCGTCCGCTATGTACACGGATCCAAGCTGCTCTCCCGCACCATTGCCCTCACGCAGTTGCTGAATGACATCCTCCAGCAACGGTCCCAACTTTTTGCGAAGAAATGTCGGCTTCATCTTCGGTGAAAAATGCCCTGAACCCAGTTCAGACAACGTGTCGTAGGTCAAGGTCAGCAACTCGGCCTTGGTCGGTTCCGCCACCATCTCATTGACGATCACGTCGTCAGTCGCTCTATCGTGTATACAAACTGCGCGAACGCCGACTCGATTCAATCGGCGGATATAACTCTCGGAGAGAACGATGCCCTGGGCCAACAGTGTCCGCCCCCGTTCGTCCGATACGCGTTGGGCCAACACGAACCCAGGTTTCACGTACTTCAGCGCTACCCACCTCACGCCAATAACTCCCTCCGGCCGCACGTCAAACAATCGTGACTGATGCAAAATTGTGATCCCAGTCACATTATTTCAACAAAAAAGCCTCCGAGTTCCTGCCTCGGAGGCTTTTTTTATCAGAATCAGCCGAACTCTGTCATAATTTCGCGAACCTCGTCTTCGTCGACCGTTTCCTTCTCAAGCAGCCGCTCCGCCAATGCGTCCAAGCATGCCCGCTTCTCGGTGAGAATCTTGCGCGCCCGTTCGTGGCAAAGTTCAACGATTTCCTTCATTTCCTTGTCGATCTCGTACGCAAATTGATCGCTGTAGTTTTGCTCGCCCTGGAGATCTTTGCCCAGGAACACCTGGCCGCCTTGACGATTTCCATACTGCAACAACCCCAGCCGATCACTCATGCCATATTCCGTGATCATTTGACGCGCGATATTGGTGACTCGTTCGAGGTCGCCTGACGCACCGGTGCTGATTTCGCCTAGCACGATTTCCTCAGCCACGCGTCCGCCTAAAGCCATCGCAATCTCGTCGAGCATTTGCTGCTTCGTGACGAAGTAGCGGTCTTCTTTTGGCAGCGACAAGGTGTATCCGCCGGCCATGCCCCGCGGCACGATGGTCACCTTGTGCACAGTTCGCTCCGTCTGAACGAAGTAACCGACGACGGCGTGCCCCGCTTCGTGAAACGCGACCAACCTCCGCTCGTGCTCGCTGACGACGCGGCTGCGTTTCTCCGGTCCGGCCATCACGCGATCGATTGCTTCGTCGATATCTTTATCGGTGATTTCCTTTTCTCGTCTCCGTGCCGCCAACAGCGCGGCTTCATTCAAAACGTTCTCAAGATCAGCGCCCGTGAACCCGGGAGTCCGTTTGGCGATGGTCTCCATCCGAATGTCTTTCGCAAACGGTTTATTTCTGGCGTGCACGCGCAGAATCTCTTCGCGGCCCTTCACATCCGGGCGGTTGACCACGATTTGGCGATCCATCCGGCCCGGGCGGAGCAATGCCGGATCGAGAATATCCGGACGGTTGGTCGCGGCGATAATGATAATTCCCTCATTGGCCGAAAACCCGTCCATTTCGACCAGCAACTGGTTCAAGGTCTGTTCGCGTTCGTCGTGACCGCCGCCGAGACCAGCTCCACGGTGCCGCCCAACTGCGTCAATTTCGTCGATAAAGATGATACACGGCGCGTTCTTCTTGGCGTTTTCAAACAAGTCGCGCACGCGGGAAGCACCGACACCGACAAACATTTCAACGAAGTCGGAACCGCTGATGCTGAAGAAAGGAACGCCGGCTTCACCTGCGACAGCCCGCGCGAGAAGCGTTTTACCTGTACCAGGCGGACCAACCAGCAAGACGCCTTTCGGGATGCGTGCTCCCAAAGCCGAAAACCGCTTGGGATCTTTCAGAAAGTCCACAATCTCAGCCAATTCCGCTTTTTCTTCGTCCGCACCCGCCACATCGGCGAAGGTCACCTTGCGTTTTTCCTCGGAATACAATCGAGCCCTGCTCTTGCCGAAGTTCATCACTCGGCTGCCGCCGCCTTGAGCCTGATTAAACAGGAAAAACATCAGAATAAACAGGAAGACAAACGGCACCACGGACTCTAGGAACGATATCCAGACGCTTCCTTTGGGTTCAGGTGCCACCGCGTAGGACACGTTGTTGTCAGAGAGGAACTCGTCGAGATTGTCGTCGAACAAGCCGCGTGTCTCGAAGTTGCCGCCATTCTTCAACTTGCCATCGATCGTCACCGTCAAACCGTCCGGCGTGATCGTAACCAGTCCATCAATCTGATCGTTTTTCACGTCCGATACAAATTGCGTGTATGGAATCGGGCCTCGAGAATGATCTGAGCCAGTCAGATATTGCACGACGCCGACAATGACTAGCAAAATAAGCACATACAATACGATGCTTCGGTAAAAACGGTTCATGCCCTACCTCCTCTCGGTCATGGCGCGAATATTGTACCATACCCATTTTTGGGTTCCTAGCTCGTGTCAAGCCCCGATCCATCAGACCGAATCGTTTGTCGCATAGATGTCGGATTTCAGCACGCCCACAAACGGGAGGTTGCGATACTTTTCCGCGTAATCCAAACCGTAGCCGACAATAAAGGCATCGGGAACCGTGAATCCGTAATAGTCTGGCACAATGTCGACTTTCCGCCCGCTCGGTTTATCAAACAATGTCACAATGCGCACGGAAGCCGCCTGTCGCCGCAACAAAGTGTCGCGAAGGTATGCGAGGGTGAGACCCGTGTCCACGATGTCCTCCACGATAATGACGTCGCGCCCCTCAACAGGTCGATCCAGGTCGTTCAAAATACGCACGGCACCCGACGAACGGGTAGAAGCACCGTAGCTCGATATCGCCATAAAATCCATTTCCATCGGGACAGTCACGCGCTTGACCAAGTCTGCCATAAACAGCGCGGCGCCTTTCAAGATACAGATAAACAGCGGGTGCTTGTCGCGGTAATCGACGCTCAACTGGGCACCGAGTTGAGCGACCTTTTCAAGTATAGTCTGTTCGTCGAATAGAATGCGTTCTAAATCCGGATGCATGACTGCCTCCTCATCGTGTCATTACACTATCATACGCCTCTCGAGACGGTCACATGTCCTTATGTTCGCAGCATGTGACCAACCGCTTGAGCGAACATGACCCACCCTGCTGAAGCGGATGCAGTCACCAGGTGGGCGTCGGTTCGGACCACGCCAGGGATCCAAACCACCTCGCCGTCGATCGCGACGGCGGGCCAAGCGGATCGAAGCGCCTGCGGGATTTTTCGATCCGAATAGAGATCCTGAAGCTTCCTGGAGCCATCCAGGCCCAGTGGGCGAAGGCGTACACTGGTACTTAGGCCTGTCTCGATCTCGACGCTGGCAACGTTTGGCAGCCAAGCGTGCCAAAGGGATCTCTTTGACGCCTGGAAGCGAGTCTGTCGGAACGGAAACGCTCGAAAACGCCATTTGACGGTGCTCGTTTCAAAACGAAAACGCCGAGTTCGCTCTACATCCCAACGCCAATGGCGAACGTTCCCTTCCTGCTCGTCAGGCGTACCATATCCTATGTACAGAAGCCCATAATTTCGCCACGCAGCCACGCCGTTTGCCAGCTGCCTGAACGCCGATGGAGACGTACCGTCCGCTGTGAGCTGCAACACGGCATCGATGTGGCGATACCCCCACTCGTCTTCAGATAAACAATTCAATAGTATGTGAATCACACGACGTTGTAAAGAAACGTGCAAGTCTTTCAAACGGTCGATCCGCAGCACGCTCGAAGAGGTGTCAGCGGACTCCGCCACGACGTCGGCCAACGCCTTCACCGCCTGGCTCTGCAAATAGTCGTCGTCGCTTTGAAGCAATCGGGTCAACAAACCGGTCCGCTCTTCAAGGCGCGGCTGCAGATCCGTCAGCAGAGGCACAATGTCGTGCCGCAGCCGATTCCTGAGGAACCTGCGGTCCGCGTTGGATTCGTCGACGACAAAAGGAAGGCCGCTTTCCTGGGCGTACTGCGCCATGTCCGCATGATCCACATCGAGCAACGGGCGGTATATGGGCACACCACGGTAAGCTGACTGTTCGCGCATCGCGCCGAGTCCCGTCAAACTGGCTCCGCGCAGCCAGCGAATCAAAAATGTCTCCAATTGATCTCGCCGATGGTGGGCCACCATGCAAACGCCTTGCCGCGCCTGCGCCTCTTGGCACAGGGCTCGGTAGCGCTCCCGGCGGGCCGCGGCCTCGACGCCTTCGCCGCGCATGTCGCGCACATTCGCTTGCACGACTTTGCACCCGACGTTGCGATCTCGGCAATACGCGGCGACGAACGCCGCGTCGTCGTCGGCCTTCTGACGAAGTCCGTGATTGACGTGGACAACCGAAAAATCAAAAAATGGACGAGGATTGCTGTTCCGTGCGGCGATACAGATGTGCAGCAGGACCATGGAGTCCATGCCGCCTGATACTCCGAGGACAAGATGGCGGTCTTGAAGCTGATGGCGTTGGCAAAAGTCGGTGAAGGTATGTAGTAAGTTCATGCGCTCCACTCCGTGTCGGCCCCTTTGCAATTCTGCTGCCATTGTAGCAGATCCCGTCGGGTCCTAGACGACATGAAAAAAGAGCGCCCAAGCCCAGGCAGTGGAGAAACAGGCGCTGGCGAGACTCGCCCACATCAACTTGGCGGTCCAATCGCGCTTCGCCCCTTTGACTCGCGTTCCGTCCGAAAGCCTCAAAATGTCCTCCGCGAAACTCCCCGCATCTGGATAGGCGCCGGACAAAGCCTTGTGGTATGTCGCTCGCCAAGAGCCTTCGGCGACGTTGTCAACCAGCCGCTTCATCCACTCTTTCCGCTTCTGCATCGGCCATGCCGCCAAATTTTTCGGTACAGCGTTCTCCAACAGCAGAATCGTCAAGGCAATCGCCGCGACGTCGTACGTGCACGATGCGCGCCGCTCGGCGAAGCCCCAATACGCCGGATCGGACGTCGGAGTGAATTGGCGCACGGCACGGCCAAAAGGTGTCACCCCGCCGACGTCGACGAAGCGGACCTGCAAGCCCCGCGACGTGTCCACGAGAATGTTTTGCGGCTTTACATCGCAGAACGCGTGACCTGTGCGGTGTACGCTCTCCAAGCTGCGAACGATGTCGTAGAATACTTTCTTTTGATCTCGAAGCGACAATTGGCTCCACACGCCGTTTAGGGGCGATCCGCCCACGCGCTCCATGACATAAAAATACGAAGCGCGGGGATCGTCCGAGTCATCGATGGTCTGGGGAACGGGAAAGGGCGAACCAGCGGCTCCTTTAACCCGTTCCAGCAACGACCACTCAAACGCAACCTGCGCCGAGCCTTCACACACTTTCATCGCACCGATAAGCCCGTCGTCGCGAACCACGCTGTACACAGTGCCGTTGGCGCCTTCCCCAAGACACTGGCGAACCCGCCAGCGATGACGAGTCCATTTGCCAGATATCCAGGTTCCTTGCGCGAGGCGCGGCGAAGCTCCCGGCGTCATGCAAAATCGCGCCTTGGCCCGTCCTCGTCTTCAACCGGTGCCTGGTAGTATTCAAGGATCAAGGCGACGGCGTGATCGATGGCCGGTCCTGTTGGCGTACCTCCGCGCGGTTGCAACGCGGATTCGAGCGCCCGAACATCCACTTGGCTGGCGAACGGCTGTACCAGACGCGTTGGAGCGTCGCCGGAGCCAGGGAAAGCGATGACGGCCACCGAGAGCGCGCCCGTTCGAACCTGCAGCGACAGGGCGAGATCCCGAACGGCTTCGCGCACGATATCCACCTTGTCCTTCATGCTCGCGCTCATGTCGATCGCGACGACGAGTTGGAGCGCCACCTCTTCTTCGAGTTTCTCAACCACCTGCGCGATGCGGGTCCGCTCGGCCGGCGGCAGGTCTTCAGCGGTCTTCCCCATCACGGAGAGAAGTTCCTGGTTGACCACTTGCTGCAGTGTCAGTTGCATCGTCTGATGGGTCATCATCTGGGCTGTCGCCGATAGATCGACAGGCTGCACAATGCGGCACATGCCGCCCCCCGCATCCGCGATGGAATGGGCTTCGTCGTAACCTTGGCCGCCTGTTTCGCCCTTGTCCACGACACCGATGACATTCACAACAATACCCCGCTTCTGCGCGCGCCTTGCCGCATCGACGGGGTCTGGCCCGATATTCGAATATCCGTCTGTGATCACGAGAATTTGGCGTATCGTTGCCTCTTTATTCAATGAATCCACCTCCGCGTCGTTCTAGTCTCCAGTATGGACGCCGAAGTTGCGATTCATTCAATCAAATGAATAGATTGCATTGCCTGAACCACGGCACCGGATTAAGCGCCGCGCTTGTCCTTCAGCCCCTTGCGCAGGCTCGGAACGTTGGGCAGTCGGATGGCGGCCCACTCTTCGTCTCGGTGTTCGATCACGGCCACCATCACCGTCATATCGTCGCGAATGACGCCGTGATTCATGCGAACCGCGTATTCGACCAGCGTGTCGGCCAGTTCTTGCGGATCTCTCGTTTCAATTTGCGCGATCGCGCCTTTCAACCAATTCTCTCCGTCGTACCGGTGTGCCGGCGCTTCGTAAAGGCCGTCGGAAACGAGGATCAAAATGTCGTTCGCCTGCAGTTGCTCAGCGACAGACTGAACTTCGATGTCTTGCAGGATGCCGATAGGGACGTTGCTGCCCGTGATCTCGATGACCTGATCGCCTCGTTTGATGTAGCTCGGCGCCGAACCGACTTTGAGAAATTCCGCCTGCGCGTTGAACAAGTCCACTAAGGCCATATCCAAAGTCGTGAACATCTCGTCGCGCGACCTGAGCAGAAGTGTCGAATTCACAGTCCGAATCGCCAGCTTTTCATCGAAGCCGGCTTTCATCAGCTTCTTCAGCAAGTCAATTGCCGCCTTCGACTCCCGGCTCGCCCGTTCGCCGTTGCCCATGCCGTCGCTCACGGCGATCGCGTGCCGCCCGTTGCCGAGATCGACACTGGCATAGGTGTCCCCAGAAACTGTCCGGCCGTCGCGCGCCACTGCCGACACAGCCGTCTTGACTTGAAAGCGCCGCGCCGAGGCAAACACGCTGGTGCAAGGACCGGATCCAGGTTCGCCCTCCACGTGCGCGACCGAGATGTTCTCGCCGAGTATCCCCGACAGCAGCGGCGCTATCATGCGCGCCGAGTTTTCGTAGGCGCCTTCGGTCGGTTGAACGATCTCGATTTCGACCTTTCCTGGCTCCAGGTTGACGATGTGCACATCGTCTACGTAGATTCCAAGCTGCTCAATCGCGGCAAGGATCTGCTCTTCTTCGGAAAGGGATGTCTTCTGTTCTTCATCGAGCTCCTGCGCCATCGTTCTCACCACTTCGGCCACTCCGGACAATTGCGCCGACAGCAGGGTCCGATGTTCACGCAGTTTCTTCATCCATTTCGCGTCGCGATTGGTGACATCCAGATTGTAGCGAAGTGTGTTGAGCAGCGGATCGATGCGAATACACCGCTCGCGCAGTTCCGGCGTGGGGGAAGCCCGTCGTCCCGAGGCCGACTCGATGTTCCGCAGGGTATTGCTCATCGCCTGGTAGGTCTGGACGCTCTCCTTGTCCCAGCACTTCGATCTGCGTGGGCACATGGAGCACACGCTCTGCGATGTCGCGGACACAATCTGGGTGACAAGCTGTTGAGCCGCCGCGTATTCCGTGTCACCCACTTCGGCGAACGATTTTGCGAGTTCGTCAAAGACCAGACTGACTTCGCTGATCTTCTCCGAGAGCAAGGCGTGGATGCGATGAGCCCGTTCCCGTTCAGACGTGCGATGCTCGGTTGTGCCGGGCACGAAAGAACGCAGTTCGCGCAAGAGCGCGCTCGGCGTGACGAGGTATAGAACGCCGGCCGCCGACGAAGCGAGCAAGGTGGACAGCAGCGGCGCAAAGGTATGTACGTACGTCGTCGTCAGCACCGCGTCCGAAAGGACGAAAGCCAGCGCAATCCAAACCCGGTGCACGTCCCGAAGCAGACCGGCCAACAACCCGCCAAAGCCGAGGATGGCCACCTCTGTCAGCGAGGATTGGTGGTTGAGCAGAGTCAACATGCTCACGGCGACCGCACAGGCCGTGCTCACGCCGATCCCGCCGCATGCCATCAACAAGATCAGCCAGTCGACCGCGACCATGGCGATTTCGACACCGTGCACGGATAGTCCGTCCAGCCCCATGATCACCGACGCAATCAGAATGACCAGGCTTAGCAGTTGTTCGTAACGGAGCGTCCGCGAACTCTCCTGACCTACAAAGAGATTCATGCACTGGATAAAGATAAGCGATAAAATAGTCACCAAAGCGCCTTCCGCAATCCCGATCAGAAGGTCGAAGCGGGTCATGACCGTTCCGACGAGGGCAAGTTTCGCCAATAACCCCACCGCGCCAGCCGTGATGGGAATCCACAAGAGATCTGGCGACTTCCGGCGGAACACGAAACGGCGAGCCACGCGATACATCAGAATCGACACCAACATCAGGATACCGTCGTCGATGCCCACCGTTGTCGCGCCTACAACGGACAGGTACGCAGGCCAAGCCCGGCGCTTGCCCGCCACTTCGTACAGCACAGCGAAATAGGCTAAGCCGAATGGTGAAACCACGTGATCGATATTGGCTCGTCCAAGCAGTAAAGCGACGACGACCAACAGAGTAACGCGACGCCACGCACGCCATGTCCATGCAGGAGACAGTGTCCCGGTGCTCGCCGTTCCAGAGCCGCCCTGCTTGGATCGTTTGTGCGTCAGGGAAAGTTGTACCATGACACGAACTCCCTTCTCGGATGTGTATGGCCATTATACGAGCGATATGCCAAATAATTTGTCAAACCGCGTCCCGCGAGCCCATAAATATTCCGACAATTTGCGATGCGGTTCGTCGTCTTCAGGAGGAGTATCGAGATGGTTGATCAGAGGTCCACAGATCGCCCAGAGCGCATGAGTTGGCACGCCTTCTTCGCTTCGCAAAGCCGCGTGATGGCCTTGCGCTCCACCTGTCCCAGGCTCGCCGTGGGATGCGTGATCGTCCGCGACAAACGGATGATTGCGAGTGGCTATAATGGGAGTATCAACCACGACGAACACTGTGTCGACGTGGGTTGCAAAGTTGTCGACGGACATTGTGTTCGCGCGATTCATGCTGAACAAAACGCTTTGTTGCAATGTGCCCGTTTTGGCGTTTCGACAGAAGGCGCGGATCTGTACGTCACGCACCGACCTTGCCTGCACTGCACAAAAAGCATCATCCAGGCGGGTATCGTGCGCGTCTATTATGAAACGGATTATCGCGCGGACCCGTATGCCACCTATCTGTTGCAAAAGGCCGGGGTCACCTTGGAGCAGGTGTCCAGTCAGCTCGATATGCTCTTAAACGGTCATCAAGGGTAAAATCACGCACTGTCCTTGGGGCACATTCGCCCAATCCTGCGTAGAATAGCATCAAGCGTCAAGGAGGTTGCTTCTTGAGGAAAATCGGAGGCGAGGTGACCTGGAATGCCGGAATGGCTCCGCAGTCAACTTAGAAGAGCGTTCCAAAACCGCGATTCCAAATCCATATTGATGCTCAATCAAGCCTTTTATCGATATCGCCAAACGAGAACATGACGACAAGGGGCCGCTCGTTAGCGCGGCCCGATAACCGTTCCACGGAACTTTTCGCGGATCCGGTGAAAAACCTCTTCCGTGACCGGCCCTAACTGGGCCTTATACATATCCAGCGAAATGTGAAATCCATCGCGATCATTCTCATCGTCAAAAACGACAAAATAACGGGCACCGCTCGCTATTTCATACTCCAGGTAATACTGCTCCACCGTTGTACGCACATCCAATCCCGCTCGGACCTGGTCGATCTCCGCGATTCTCCACGAACGATGTGAATTATCGCATTGTCGGCCGCTTGCTTCGGAAGCTGCCGAAAACAGAAAAGCCGGGTGCACTACGGTACCCGGCTTCTTGAAATCATCCGCGCCGTCCGCCGCGTCCGCCGCGTTTACTCTCGTTGCGCCGCAATGCCGACAGCCGTTCCTCACTGTCTTTCAGAAATCTGTTCATGATTTGCTCGAAACCAGGTGGACGTGAATCGCCCCGAGGCCCGCGTCCGCCGCGCGAGGAACCGCCATGGCTGTTGCCGCCGTGACTTCTTCCGCCGTGCTGTGAGCTCGAAACACTGGAAGCTGACTCGTTCGCCTGACGGATGGACAAAGCAATCTTGCCGTCGTCGCCGACACTCATGACCTTTACGGTCACTTCATCATCCACATGAAGAAAATCGTGAACGTCCTTCACGTAACTGTCAGAGATCTCTGAGATGTGAACCAGACCAGTAGCACCATCGGGTAAAGTCACAAACGCGCCAAACCGCGTGATTCCCGTAACTTTCCCTGTCAACTTGCTGCCGACCTCAATGGCCATAAAGAAGTCCGTTCCTCCCTATTCGTGTCAACGAAAAGTATCAAATCAAATAATGACGATGTTCCCCAGATGACCTTGTATGAAGGATGTCCTCATTGGGGTAAGAACACACAAGAACCGAGTTGTAACCACGACAATCTTATCCTGTATGACCACCTTGTTGCAAATCAAACGGAACTTGGCCCGGCATGACCAGATTTTGATGCTCCGTTGCGTACT
Source organism: Alicyclobacillus acidiphilus NBRC 100859 (assembly GCF_001544355.1). Classification (GTDB taxonomy): domain Bacteria; phylum Bacillota; class Bacilli; order Alicyclobacillales; family Alicyclobacillaceae; genus Alicyclobacillus; species Alicyclobacillus acidiphilus. The sequence goes on along the minus strand of NZ_BCQI01000016.1, from coordinate 47,449 downwards.
TTTCAATATACGACGGATCGCTCAATTGTTGCTTCTGTTTTTGGAGAGCTTGCTGTCGGGTCTTCATTTGGCCGAGCTCGGTCTTGAGCCGTTGATTTTGAGCCTGGAGTTGCGTGAGTTGGGGACGTTCTTCGTGAAGGAAGTACATGGATGCCCAGCCGAAAACGGCGATCAGCGCAACATAGCGCAAACGCATCAAGGGGTGTCGCTTCCATGAGGTTGTTGATTGCCGACGACCACCAGGAGATTTTCGAGTTGCTGGCACTTCGTAACGCTCCCTTAACGATTTAGGAAACCGACCCGGGCTTCTTCTGTAGCAGTTTCGACACCCAGTCCCAAAAACCCTTCTCGGCTTCTCGAAGTTTTTTCCGCCACAGCCGGTCAGGCTTCAAGTACCGTCGAAACGGAAACAGAAGAACGAGCGCGACGCCGAGAACCAATCGAGCAACACCATTTTCCAGACGCTGCCCAATCGCGTACAGCAGTTTGAGAATGGCGAAGACCAGCCGGAAGAGCCAGATCATCGGCACTCCAACCATCACGTAGACGAACTTGGCAATTCCAAGAGCAATCAACCGCGTGATACGCAGGACAGCGAACGCGCTTCCGATCACGACTTTGCGCAAGGCGGCCCGATAGATCAAATATCCGACGATAAGAAGCAAAAACGTCCAGATGCGAAATGTTCCGGAGATGGTTCGATACGTGAAGAAATACACGATCAGACCTGAGACCAGCCAAAACACCAGATCGACGGCTCCCCGCATGCGGCGCAACAACCGGATAGCTCCCAGAATCGTGTTGTAGAAATCAAACACCGCGCCCATGCCGGCACCGCAGACGAGCATCCAAAGGACGTACGAAACGTTCCCCGCCGTGTTCATTTCCACAACCGTCCCAGCGGATTTCGCCGCTTTTCATCGTCGTAAGAGAGCGATGTGATGCGCCCCTCAATCAGCACCGTCCCCGACTCCACGTCGAAGCGCTTCATGTGCAAGGCGCTGCCCTCGATATACAGCCCGCCTTCCGAGGTCGCCAATTCGAATGCGTTGACGTCGAAGGTTTCCACCCGTTTCACGCCCGTGATTTCAAGTTCGCGTCGATCCGTCAGCCGAACATCGTGACTCATAGGCACCCACCCCCAAGTTGTCCAAGTCACCCAACCTAAGTCTATGACGCAAACCTGGACATATGAACGGTATCGGGCCACCAACGACAAAATAAGGACCAACCTGATAGGTTAGTCCTTATTCTCGTCAGCCAAAGTCGCGACAGGATTCAATCCTCTTCATCGTCGACGTAGGCTGTATCAACATCTTGCTTGGTCTCGGTCGAAAGGATTTCGTATAATTCCGGCGCTTCGTCGCGGCGAGGATGTTCGAGGATCTTCCTGACCGCAACGACAACAGTCTTATTTCCATAGCGAATCGTCAGTTCATCCCCAACGTTCACATCCGCCGCAGCCTTCGCGGTTCGACCATTGACCGAGACGCGCCCCGCATCACAGATCTGCTTCGCAAGTGTCCGACGCTTAATCAGGCGCGACACTTTTAAAAACTTGTCGAGTCGCAAGGATTAGCGGGTGCTTTCCTTGAGTTTGTTGCCTGGTTTGAACGCCGGAACGGTGGAAGCCGGGATTTCGATCACTTCGCCCGTTTGCGGGTTTCTGCCCGACCGAGCTGCACGAGCGCGGGTCTCGAACGTGCCGAAGCCAATCACTTGCACCTTCTCACCGGCGGAAAGCGTTTCCTCGATGACGTCGAATACACTGTTGACAGCGAGTTCTGCGTCCTTCTTTTTCAAGCCGGTTTTCTCAGCGACTTTGTTTATCAATTCCATCTTGTTCACTGCGTAATGCCCCTTTCGTGGGAATGTCGGGAATCTTATTCGTGTTCCAATGCAGGATTCCTGCTAGATTTTGTCCGCCAACGCGATTTTTGCTTCATTCCACAGCCTGTCGAGGGCCTCAGGGCTCAAGGAATTCCATGAATACCCTTCTTCCGCGACACGCTTTTCAACAAACTGGAATCGCGTGACGAACTTGCGCGTGGCTTGCATCAGCAAAGCTTCCACATCCAACTGAAGAAATCGACCGACGTTCACACATGCGAAGATCAGATCTCCAAGCTCCTCCGACACCGATTCACTCCGAATACGCTCTCGAAGAATCTCGTTTTCTAGTTCAGTCATTTCCTCTTTTACCTTTTCTAATACATCTTTTATTTGTTTCCAGTCAAAACCGACCTTCGAAACGGCTTTTTGCACCTCTTGGGCCACCGTAATCGCGGGTCCCGCCAATGATACACCCGAGACGATACTCTCTCGGCTCTCATTTGCGCGCTCAGCCTGCTTCACCGCATCCCACACGCGAGCCACGTCTTCGCTCGTCTCGACCCGTACGTCGCCAAACACGTGCGGGTGTCTGCGGAGCAACTTCTCCGACAGCGTTTCAAAGACGTCCCGAACGTCGAAATCGCCAAATTCGCTGCCGATCTGCGCGTGCAAAAGGACCTGCAACACCAGGTCGCCCAGTTCCTCCGCAAGATGCGCCGGATCGCCCTCGTCGATCGCTTCCGCGACCTCATACGCCTCTTCGATCACGTACCTGCGAAGCGACTCGTGCGTCTGTTTCCGATCCCACGGACATCCCCCAGGTTCTCGCAAAATCCGAACGATCTCGACAGCCTCCCAGGGATCTCGCAATCGCTGCATCCGCTCCTTCAGCGGCGGCACGTAGACCGTCGTCAAATGATCAATCCAGTCGATCCGGTCCAATTCGTACAAAGGCACTTGCTCAATCCGTTCATCGCCCGCGACACCCGCCGCACGCAACACCGTGATGGAGAAGTCGTCTGGATACACTTCCATCAGCGTCAGTTTCACTTCTGTCGCGATCGACCGTTGGTACACCTGGGCGATGAGCGTATGCAATGTCGTCTGCAACTGCCGCGCTGACAGGGCGGTGCCATCGAGCAGAACCAGCCCTTCTATCGGATCGATTTGCAGTCTGGCAGCCGCAATGTCGAGAAAGCTTTGGCCTGGGCCAATCTCGATGTCGAGATCTTCCTCTTGGCAGGCCAGCAGATACTGCACACTTGCTTCAGCCACCAACGGGTGTCCAGGCACCGCGTAGACGACGTGATCATGCACACGGGCTTGCACACGGACGCGCTCGGCCATTTGCCTGTACATCTCGTCAAAACGATCGCTCGTCTCGTACAAATCGTCGAACGACGTGAACGCGATGCCCATCGCTTCAAGGTCGCGGACAACGGGGTGAATCCGCGTGCGCAAAATGATTGGCCAGCCCTGCTGCAACAGGCGGTATGTACCCATGGGCAAACCAGAGATATCGCCTGGTCCAAGTCCGATTACATGCACCATTCCCAAAATCATTCATCCTTCCTCGGCACAACTGAGGACAAGTATATCAAACTGGGTGAGCGGCCTCGAACATCGTACTCGAACATCGTAAAGGGTCTGCAGTCAGGCGTCTCGCCTTTCCACAGACCCTTCAGGGAATAACACCGTACAAATCCAAAAACATAGTCAAACCGAGAGACATTACTGTTCCATCTGTTTACCTAAAAATCCTGCTGCGGTTTCGGCGAGCTTCGTTTCGGTTTCGCCCATTTTGACGTTTTCCTCGCGAGAGACGAGTACAACCGCACCGATTGGGTCACCAGCGGCGATGATTGGCGCAATGACGCGGGCACCAAAGCGTTCGTCCCGATCCTTGACAATCGAATATTCGCCCGCAGTCAAATTCGCGATGGTCTTTCTGTCTTCCATCGCCTGTTCGATGTCTTCGCTGACCTGTTTTTCCAAGAAGTCTTTCTTCGATGCACCAGCTACTGCGATAATGACATCGCGATCCGCAATGATTGCGATGTGCCCTGTGGACTCCGCGAGCGAGTCCGCGTACTCCTTGGCGAAGTCGCCTAATTCCCCGATAGGAGAGTATTTCTTTAGGATGACTTCTCCGTCGCGATCGACAAAAATCTCAAGGGGATCGCCCTCGCGGATCCGCAACGTGCGTCGAATTTCCTTCGGAATCACCACACGACCGAGGTCATCAATTCTCCGTACGATGCCTGTAGCTTTCAAGAAAAGATCGCCTCACCCTCATGAAGTTTGGTGCAACGGATGTCTGCGTGACAGTATTATGCGACACCAGTTGATCCTCTATGCACCAAGCAATCCATGGGCGCACAGCTTGCCTGCGATCTTCTCGGACAGCTTCTATACTTCGGCCAGCTCCTCGCGATCTTCAGACGCCCGCACGGCGTCGAGGTAATCGGACAAGAAGTTGATCAGCCGCTTCAAGAGTTCCGACGCTTCCATGCCCTTCGTTCGGAACGACACAAAGAACAGGCCGTTCGGCCGACGCGTCGGCTGGCCCTGATGTTTCATGGCCATCGCCAAGGCCTTGCCGAAATCGACTGGACGCACACCCTCGTTTCCGAAGCGAACGGCTGTTTCCGCTCCGTGGGAAGAAATTTGGTCCACGCCGGCCTGCGCCGCCAAACTCTTCAACCGCGTCACGTCGAGCAGGTTTCTGACTTCGGTCGGGAGATCGCCGTAGCGATCCTCCAGTTCTTCCTCGAGATCGTTTGCCTCCATGAGCGTTTGTACGCCGCGGAAGCGTTTGTACATCGCAATCTTTTGAGCGGCGTCCGAAATATAGGTGTCTGGCAGGTAGGCCTCGATCGGAAGATCGATGCTCGGTTCGACGACCTTCTCCACTTCGTCCCCGCGCAATTCGCGAATCGCCTGCGCCAGCATCTCACTGTACATGTCAAAGCCGACGGAGTTGATGAAGCCGTGTTGTTCCGCGCCAAGCAGATTGCCTGCGCCGCGAATGGCCAAATCACGCATCGCGATCTTGAAGCCACTGCCCAACTCGGTAAATTCCTTGATGGCGGACAGCCGCTTCTCGGCGACTTCCGTGAGCACCTTGTCCTTTTGGTACGTGAAGTACGCGTAGGCGATCCGGTTCGAGCGACCAACCCGTCCGCGCAGTTGGTACAGCTGGGACAACCCAAACTTGTCGGCGTCGTAGACGATGAGCGTATTTACGTTGGAAATGTCGAGCCCGGTTTCGATGATGGTGGTCGTGACGAGCACATCGATCTCGCCTTCCAGGAAATCGAGCATCACCCTTTCCAATTCGGCTTCCGCCATCTGGCCGTGGGCGACGCTGACCCTTGCGTCCGGAACCATGGCGCTGATCCGTTCCGCCATCCGGTATATGCTTTGAACCTGATTATAGACAAAGTAGACCTGACCGCCCCGGCCCAGTTCGCGTTCCAACGCCTCTTTGACCAAGCTGTCGTTGTATTCCACGACATACGTTTGCACCGGAAACCGATTTTCCGGCGGCGTTTCAATGACAGACAGATCCCGGACGCCCATCATCGACATATGCAACGTCCGCGGAATGGGCGTCGCCGTCAGCGTCAGGCAATCCACGTTGGCTCGCAACTGCTTCAACCGCTCCTTGTGCGTCACGCCAAAACGCTGTTCTTCGTCGACAATCAGCAGGCCCAAATCCTTGAACTGAATCGATTTCTGCAACAAACGGTGCGTTCCAATGACGATATCGACGCTGCCGTCCTTCAGGCCTCGGATGCATGCCTGGGACTCTTTGCGGCTTCGAAAACGGCTGAGCATATCGACGGTGACTGGGAACCCTGCAAAGCGCTCCTTGAAGGTCTCGTAATGCTGCTGGGCCAACACGGTCGTCGGCACCAGGACAGCCACTTGCTTCCCGTCCATGGCCGCCTTGAACGCGGCGCGCACCGCGACTTCCGTCTTGCCATATCCCACATCGCCGCAGAGCAGTCGATCCATGGGCCGTGATCGCTCCATGTCCCGTTTGATATCGGCGATCGCGCGCAATTGGTCGGGCGTCTCCTCGTAAGGGAACATGTTCTCGAAATCGGCCTGCCATGGGCTGTCAGGCGAAAAGGCGTGGCCTGGCGTCGCTTCGCGCTGCGCGTACAACTTGACCAAGTCGGCGGCGATGTCTTTGACCGTCTTGGAGACGCGATTCTTGACCTTTTGCCATTCCCCGCCGCCAAGGTGGTACAATTTGGGCTCGCGTTCGCCCGATCCGACATAGCGCTGAATTTGGTCGATTTGATCCACAGGGACATAGAGGCTGTCGTTTCCGGCATAGCTGAGATAGAGATAGTCGTTGTGTCGTCCGTCGACTTCGAGCGTTTTAATCCCCATGTACTTGCCGATCCCGTGGTTTGCATGGACGACGTAGTCGCCGACGTTGAGTTCTTGGTAGCTCTTGATACGTTCCGCGTCGGAGACGTCGGGCCTCATCCGCCTGTGCTTCCGCTTCGCCGTGAACACTTCGTTCTCGACAACGACAACGAGTCGATTGAGGGGCAATTCGAATCCACTTGACAAGTTTGCCACGACAATTTGCGGGACCGTCGCGTCCGGCGAAAACTCGTTGACTTTGTGGGCCTCGATCCGATAGTCGGCCAGGACGCGTTCCAAATGAGTCGCTCTCTCGGCTGTCGCGGCGGCGAATAGCACTCTCAGTCCAGAACGCTGCCAGCGCGCCACCTCGGACTTCAAAACATTCATTTGTCCATGGAAGTTCTGCATGCTCCGGGATGTCACGTTGAGAACGTTCGCCAGCCGAGTCGTCCCAGCGGCCCGCGCAAACGTGGAGAACTGCACTTTCGGCGCGACCAAGGACGCGATCTCCGCTTCGTAATCGATTTCTTTCATCGTCCCCGACAACGCGTCGCCGCGCATCAAAGCTGCCGTGAGCCATTCGGAAAATTCCTTGACCAAGGACTTGCTGCGCTCCGACAGGCGGGTCGTTTCATCGAGACAGAGGAAATACGGACCTGTCACGTAGGAGAACAGCGTGTCCATATGCTCTGGAAACAAAGCCTGATACCGCACGATCCCGGTAAATGTTTGACCATTCTGCAATTTCCGAATATCCGCTCCGATGTTCGTCTGCAGGCGATCACGAATTTCCATATCGGTGACCGTTCGAATCCGCGCCTCCAAATGCTGCTCCAGTTTCTCCGCGGCACGGCTTGCAACCGACGCCGGGACCGCCAGATCGACGGCGGGACCGAAAGCCGTCTCGGTGAGTTTATCGAGTGAACGCTGCGTCGCAGGATCGAACGTCCGTATGGAGTCGATATCTGTGTCGAACCACTCGATCCGATACGGGGCCTCCGCGGACATGGGAAACACGTCGACAATTCCGCCGCGCACGCTGAACTGGCCGCGGGTTTCCACGAGATCGACCCGTTCGTAACCCCCGCGAACGATCTGGCCGACAACGTTTTCCATCGGATTGTCGTCGCCCACCCGCAGGCGAATCATTCCATCGACAAAGTAATTTCTGCTGGTCAAGGGCTGCAGAGCGCCCAGAAGTGTCGTGACAACGACAACAGGACCCTCTTTCAGGAGGGCCTCAAGCACATGTAACCGTTCAGACATGACATCAGAGGACGCGGCATCGAAATCGACCATGGCGTTCTCGCGTTCTGGAAACAAAAGAACCTGTGAATCCGGCAGAAACTCTTTCAAATCTTCCCAAATCGTTTGGGCCTGGCTCGCTGTATGTGTTACGACGACCATTGATTCAGCATGGTTTCCGGAATTGCGCAAGTCGAACAGCGAAGCCATCATTAAATGACGTGCTGCACCGGAGATCCCTGTTACCAGCGCGTCGTTGCGCCTTGGCCCCATCCCCTTCGCCAACGCTTGCAGTGACTCATCGGCTGCCACGAGTTGGACGAGACCTTTCACGCTACTCCTCCTCCCGATCTTGCACCTGTATCTACTGTATGACGTTTCCCTCAATCAGTAGCTCTGGATTCATCGCGACCGCTTGTTCACACGCCTCGCAAACGGTTTGGATCTGAACGTCACCAGCGCGCGACTGGATGACGTCGCGTTGATGATCGCTGTCCAAGTGGTGCAGCCCCAATCGCTGCACCGCGTCGGCATACGTCCAGTTCGCCGCGTCCACGGCGCCTATGGGCCTTTTGCAATATCGACAAACGTATTCGAACCGCATGCGATCCACCCCTGTGTCAGTCAAGTTCATCTGAACACTAGTATGGGGGTAGAACACGGCAAGCATACGTGCCGACGCAATTTTATCCAGGGTCTACGTTGCCGTGGAATTATACTTGTTCATCGCGTGCAAGAAGCCGCGTTCGACCGCCAAGATCGCCGCCTCTGCCGCAGTCTGACAAGCTCGCTCAACCAGTTGCTGCTCATCCCTCGAAAACGTGCCTAAAACGTGATCGATGATATCCGGCCCTGAAACAGGCCGACCGATCCCTATACGAATCCGACAGAACGACTCTGTCCCGAGCGACTGGATAATCGACTTGATACCGTTGTGGCCGCCAGCCCGCCCGGATAGGCGAAGCTTGATCTGGCCAGGTGCGAAATCCATATCGTCGTACACGATCACGATATCCTGCTCGATATCCAATTTATAAAAGTCGACGACCTCACGCACCGCGTTACCGCTCAGATTCATAAACGTCTGGGGCTTGACAAGCAAGACAGGTTCACCCGAGATCCGCCCATCGCCGACAAGCGACTGAAACTTGGACCGGATAACCAATGTGCCGAGTCGTCTCGCGCACTCGTCAATCACCCAAAACCCGACGTTATGCCGCGTTTTTTCATACTTCGGCCCTGGGTTGCCCAGTCCGATGATTGCCTTCATCGTGCGTTCCTCCCACCGCGATTCCGTCACTCGGTCAATCGAACAACTGACTGATGGAGCGCTGTGTATGAACGCGAATGATGGCTTCCGCAATCAATTCCGCCACGGACAGCACGCGAATTTTTTCGATTCGCTTGGCTTCGGGAAGCGCGATGGTATTCGTGACAACCACTTCCTGGATGTCCGAATTCTCAATCCGTTCCACGCCATCCCCGGATAAAACCGGATGGATACAGCAAGCGTACACGCCCTTTGCGCCACGGGCGAGCAATTCCCTCGCGCCAGCCGCAATGGTGCCGGCCGTATCGATCATATCATCAATGAGGATGGCAGTCTTGCCCTGAATGTCACCGATGATGTTCATCACCTGAGCTTCATTGACGTCCGGGCGGCGCTTGTCAATGATCGCAAGGGGAGCGCCCAAGCGTTCCGCGAACTGCCTCGCCCTCGTGACACCACCCATGTCGGGCGACACGACGACCGGATTGTCGATGCGCTTGTCCACAAAATAATCAGCCAATATCGGCATGCCAATCAGGTGATCCAAAGGAATATCGAAGAACCCTTGGATTTGACCGGCGTGCAGATCCATGCAAATCACTCTCGTGGCCCCCGCCGTCTCCAGAAGGTTGGCGACGAGTTTGGCCGTGATGGGATCTCTGGCCCGGGCTTTGCGATCCTGGCGCGCGTACCCGTAATACGGGATCACGACATTGATGGCCCTCGCCGAAGCCCGCTTGATGGCGTCGATCATAATGAGCAGTTCCATCAGATGCTCGTTTACCGGAGCGCTTGTCGGCTGAATGATGAACACGTTGCTGCCGCGAACGCTTTCGCCCAATTTAATTCGCACTTCTCCATCTTTGAACCGACTGACATCGCATGCAGTCAGCGATACACCAATGTAGTCCGCAATTTCTTGGGCTAATGCGGGATTGGCGTTTCCCGTGACCAGTTTCAAGTCCGAATCAATGGCCACCAGCTTCCCCGCCTTTCACTGTGGGTTGATTACCCGCTCTTCTCGCTTTCCAGGCCCGCACGTAATTGGGCTTGGTCGTTTGCGGTGTTCGAGCAATCACAAACGCGTCGTCTGCCGCGTCCTCCGTCACGGTCGATCCGGCGCATACGTACACGCCCTCGCCAATCGTCAACGGAGCAATCAGGTTCGCGTTGGAGCCGATGAAACTCCCGTCTCCCACGACAGTCCGGTGCTTTTTCTCACCGTCGTAGTTCACCGTGACAACGCCGCAGCCGATGTTCACGTCTCGACCGATCTCCGCGTCACCAACATACGCAAGATGGCTGACTTTGGTGTCGTCTCCGAGAACCGTATTCTTCAGTTCCACGAAGTCCCCGACCTTGCAGCGCGCGCCGACCTTGGTACCTGGGCGCAAGTAGGCGAACGGCCCGACTTGAGCTTCTTCGCCGATCTCGCTTTCGACGCTGACCGTGTATTGCACAACGGCCCGCTCCCGGACGACCGTATCCACCAGACGCGTGTTTGGCCCAATGGTCGCAAAGGAAGCGACATGGGTTTCACCAGCGAGGATGGTTCCCGGCAACAGCGTCACATCCGGCGAAAGCCGCACTGACGCCTCGATGTACGTGTTGCCCGGATCCACAATGGTGACGCCATCCCGCATCCACTTTTGCAAGATCATTTGTCTGGCCAGCGCCTCGACCTGAGACAGCTGCAAACGGTCATTCACACTCGCAATTTCATGGGGATTTTCGACTTGGAGGGGTACCACCTTGCCACCTTTGTCACCGATGATGGCGAGCGTGTCCGTCAAGTAGTATTCACCTTGCGCGTTGTCGTTTTTCAATTCCTCCACCGACATCCGCAAAGCGGCTCTGTCGTACGCGTAAACACCTGTGTTGATCACGTGGTTCGCGCGTTCTTCTGGGGTAGCGTCCTTCTCTTCGACAATCCTGGCGACGTGACCTTGATGGTTGAGAAACACGCGACCAAGGCCAGTCGGATCCTGGACATCGGCGGTCAGTATCACCGCGTCGGCCTGTTCACTGTCCTTCATCTTGAACAGACCCTCGATGGTCTTTGCTTGAATCAACGGAGCATCTCCATAGAGAACGACGACTGTGTCCACGTCGGATCGCAATTTGGGCAAGGCCGCCTTCACCGCGTCGCCAGTGCCCTTTTGCTCCTCTTGTATCGCAATATCCGCTCTGGATCCGACAGCCTCTATCACTTTCTCCCGCTGCTGCCCCACCACAACAATCGTTTGGTCGACGCCCAGCTCTTCGAGCGTATCCAAAATATGATGGATCATCGGCTTCCCACAAACGGGATGAAGCACTTTGTGAGTTTGCGACTTCATGCGTGTGCCGTGGCCGGCAGCAAGCACAATCGCACTCTTGGTCATATAATCTCCTCCACAACGGATAACAGTGGACGTTTCCGAGCTTTCGTAAGACACTTGCTCCGAACCTCAGTGTACCCGAAGGAGCTTCCGCATTTCAATTTTCGAACCGAGTGGACACAAAAAGGACATAGGCATGCAAATGGACGTAAAAAAGCCCTGACCGCTGTCAGGGCAAAAATGATTATGCCGTTGGTTCTTCTACATGGAGTTCTTGTTGTTGGACGTCCAACGAAGATTCTTCGGTATCGCCGCCCTGGAAATACGCCTGAAGGACCGCGTCTTGAATCTTCTGTCTCGTGATGGACGAAATGGGATGCGCAATATCTCGAAATTCACCGTCGGGCGTCTTTTTGCTTGGCATTGCAACGAACATTCCGTTGTTGCCGTCGATGATTCGAATATCGTGAACGACAAACTCACTATCAATTGTGATGGAGGCGATGGCTTTCATCCGTCCGTCCGTCGACACTCTTCGAAGTCTGACATCTGTGATTTGCACCCTTATCACCACCCTGCTGGCCACGATTGGTCGATTATTCCTCTTTAACCAATTCAACAGGGTGTTTTGAACTCCTGCATATCCGTCATAATTTTTTCAGAATTCGACGTTATAGGTCGAATCCTGTACCGCAGCCTGCTGTCGACCGCCCTTGATCAGTTGCCGCAATAGGCCACAAGCTCGATTTCCACCTCGGCCCCTCTGGGCAATGCCGCAACCTGAACCGTGGATCGTGCGGGCTTGTGCGAACCGAAAAAGGCGGCGAATTGTTCGTTGACCGTCGCAAAGGCGCCGAGATCGGTCATAAAGATGGTCGCCTTGACCACTTGATTGCGAGACACGCCAGCAGCTTGCAACACCGCGTCGAGATTTTTGAACACTTGGGCAGCCTGTTGCTCGACGCCGCCAGTCACCAATTCGCCGTCGACGGTCAGTGGAATCTGGCCTGACGTGTAAAGAAACGGACCGACCTGGATTGCCTGCGAATAGGGGCCGATGGCGGCTGGAGCCTGATTGGTCTCGATGATCTGCATGAACACACTCTCCTCGTCGATGGATATCTTGATGGTTATCGTTCAGAAAAACACGGGCGAATGTCGATCTGGTTTTCGCTCAGAAGATGGATCTGCAAAAGCGACACATAAGAATCGACCATCTTGCGCGCTGGCTCGGCAGTCGACATGAAGACGGCCGTTCCCACCACTTCCGCTTCGAACTCACCCAGCAGCTCGCGGACAGCCCGAGCGGTCGCGCCAGCCCGCATGAAGTCGTCCACAATCAACGCCCTGGCCTCTTTCGGAATCAACCGCTTGCTCAGCGACATCGTTTGAATGCGCTTGGCCGATCCCGACACATAGTGCGTCGTGACGGAAGCCCCTTCTGTCACGCGTTGATCCCGGCGGACGATGGCCACAGGCACGTGCAAGTAGCGCGCGACGGCAGCGGCGAGGGTGATGCCTTTCGTTTCAATGGTCACCACGACATTGATTCCGTCGGATCGAAAGCGGGAGCTCACCAGCCGCCCGACCATGTCGAGCACGTCCGGATCGCCCAATATGTCGGACAAGTAGACAAACTCGCCCGCCAACACGCGTTTTTCGTTGGACAACCGATGGGCCAAATCGGACAGAAACGCCTCCGCCTCGGCACGAGGCACTCGAGGATGAAAGCGGACGCCGCCCTGCGCTCCGACGAACGTCTCGATGACCCCCGTCTCAGCCTGCGCCAGCGTGTCTCGCACCAACGCGACGTCTTCGCTCAAAGTCGACTTGGATATCCCCCACACTTCGGACAACTGCGTGAGGCCGACAGGTGCCGCCGGACGCTCGATCAAGCGTTGGGTAAGCCGTATCAATCGTTCGAGGCGCTGCATGATACTCCCCCTCCGCCTCACGATCCGCGTCGCGGCCATCACACGGATTTCATTTCTTCCGGTTCCGATGTCCCTTCTCCGGACACGAAACGCGTGATATAGACGTCTTTCATCACACCGCGCAAGGCGTTGTACATCCGATTTGCCTGGCCCGCGGTCGCGGCTAAACAGAACAGTGTCGGTCCGCTGCCGGACATGTGCACCGGATGATGCGTCACGGCTGCCACTTTGTCCGCCAAAGCCTGAAGCTCGGGGTACATGCGAAAGGTGACTCGCTGCAGTGTGTTCGAAACTGTTGAAGGAATGTCGTCAATTTGCAGCGCCTGCAATTTTTCCACCATGTCTCCCGAACGAGGGTTGTCCGTGAAATCGGATGGGACGAGTCCCTGGTACACGTCCGCCGTCGACACGAACAAGCGCGGATGAATCAGCACCACGTGCAGATTGCAGCCATGGACAATCCGCGTCAGCCGCTCGCCTCGCCCCCGCGCCACGGCGGTGCCGCCGTACACGCAGAACGGCACATCGGAGCCAATCTGAGCGCCGATGTGAGCCAATTCATCCAACGTCAGCCCAGTCTCGTACAGCTCGTTGAGACCGCGCAACACCGCGGCCGCATCGCTGGATCCCCCCGCCAAACCCGCTGCGACAGGAATGTGTTTTTCAAGTTGAATATGTACCCCGGCATCCGTTCTGGTATGTTCGAAAAACCGTTTGGCTGCCTGAACAGCCAAATTGCGATCATCTGTTGGAATGCCCGGCGACGAGCTGTCCAACGTAATTTCGCCGGAAGGACGCTTATCCAGCCACACGAGATCCGACAAGTCGATGCTTTGCATGACCATGTCCACCTCGTGATAACCGTCATCTCTCCGGTGAAGGACGTCCAGTGTCAAATTAATTTTGGCATATGCCCGATTCAGCAGCAAAAGTCCCCACCTCGACTAAAACTAGCATGCCGAGGCAGGGACACAAAGTCAAGCTCCCGTAGGGGTTGTCCGAGAAGTGAAGCGATCCTCAGAACAATGCGTATATCACAGCAGCGCGTACGTCGGTTTCTGCGTCCACTCGATTTGTTGAACGCGCGTCGCGCCCATTGCCGCCAGTTCGGCTTCCAGCACATCGGCCTTTTCATAGAACATGCAGGCGATGTCTTCCGCCTCCAACATCGTCACAGCCAGCCGCAGTGCATTCGGCTCTTCGAGGCGAATCACCGTCAACTTCTCCGGCGCGCACTTTCGTATGGCTTCGTTGAGCAAGCGCGCAACCTCGCCCGGTTGGCGCCCGCGAAGATCCTCGTCTTCTTTGATGACAAATCGATCGAACCAAGGCGCCAAGGCCTCGCCCGCCTGTTCGATCACGCTGTCAGCCCGATCCCCCGGCACACCGACTACGCCGATCAGGTGACGATGCGGAACCGCCGCCAGCCACTCGCCCATTCGCTTGAACCCTGCTGGATTGTGCCCGTAGTCGAGGACGACGTGCGAGCCGTTCGGCAAACGGTAGATCATGCATCGCCCTCGGTTGTCCTCTGGCGCAAACGTTCGCAGGGCCTTCGCGACCACCCGCCGCGTCAAGCCAGCCGCGCGCATGGCGGCCGTCGCCAGCAAGGTGTTTTCCACATGAAAACCAATCGTGCCGCCGAGGGTCAGGGGCACATCGGTCAGTGAGAGCAGCGTGCGACGCGTTTTTCCGGACGCCTCGACAATCGCGTGATCGTCCACATAAAATGCTGTCCCCCCACTCAAGACATGCTGACGGACATGAGGGTTTTCCGGCGACGATGCAATCAGGACAGGCCGAGCCTTGAACTTTTTGGCCATCGCCATCACGTGTTCATCGTCCGCGTTGAGCACCACCGTACCATACGGATGTACACATTCGCCGACGAGCGACTTGACGTGCATGATGTCGTCCAGTGTGTCCAGCGAATCCTGTCCGACGTGATCGAGCGAGATGTTCGTGATTACGGCGACATCGGCGAGATCGTAGGCCAAGCCGCCGCGGATGATGCCGCCGCGCGCCGTCTCGAGGACCGCCACTTCAACAGTGGGATCGGACAGCACGAGCCTCGCGCTGCGCGGCCCCGTGGTGTCGCCCGGTTGAATGAGCTCACCGCCGATGTACACGCCGCCGGTGGACGTGAATCCGACCGTTCTGCCATCCACTTGAAAACCGTGCGCAATCAAGCGAGTGGTCGTCGTCTTGCCGTTGGTCCCAGTCACGGAGATAATCGGAATTCTCCCCGTCTGTTCGTCTGGGTAGAGCGATTGAACCACCGCGTCGGCAACCGCGCGCCGCTTCCCATGCGACGGATGTTCGTGCATGCGAATCCCCGGCGCGGCGTTCACCTCAATCACGGCGCAAGTGTCGCGAGAGGCCGGCACGTGGATATCCTGAACGACCATGTCGACCCCGCAGACGTCCAGTCCGATGCGCCGCGCGCTGCGCTCCGCCATGCGGCGATAGGATATGTCGATCTCATCGGTCACGTCGCGCGCCTCGCCGCCCGTCGACAGATTGGCGCTTTCGCGCAGATAGACCCGCTCTCCAAACGCCGGAACATCGTCCAACGTGATGCCCTGCTTGCGCAGGGTGGCCTCGACCACCTCGTCCACCTCGATGATCGAAAGCGGCTTTCCGTGGCCGCTGCCGCGCCGTGGATCGCGGTTGACAAGGTCAATCAAATCGCGGACGGAGTGATTGCCGTCGCCGAGGACGGATGCCGGTTCGCGCACCGCCGCCGCCACACAGCGCCCCCCAACGACCAGCAGCCGCACATTCGTGCCTGTCACATATTCTTCGATCACGATGGACCGCCCGTATTTCCTCGCAATTTGATAACTTTGGCGAACCGCCGCTTCCGTGGCGACGTTCAGCGAAACGCCGATCCCTTGCCGCCCATCGAGCGGTTTCACCGCGACTGGGCCGCCAATGTACGCAAACCAGTCGACCGCTTCATCTTCCGTTGTCGCGATCCCGCCGTACGGAACAGGAATCCCTGCGTCGCTCAACAACTGTTTCGTCAACGCTTTGTCCGACGCGATATCCGCCGCCACACACGACGTCTGATCCGTAATCGTGGCTTCGACCCGCTTGAGCCACTTTCCGTAGCCGAGCTCCAACAGACTGCCGGCAATCCGCCGAACTGGAATGTTGCGCCGCTTGCAGGCATCCACGATGGCTTGCGTGCTCGGTCCGAGCGAGTACCGTTCGTGCAACTGCCTGCCGCGATTGATAATCTCATCCAGCGACGGAGGGTCTTGGCGTTCCGTCAAGGCGCTGACCGCACGGATGGCCTCAGCCAGCAGTTCCTTCTGCAATTCGTAGCACTCGCACTCCATGACGATGTCGTAATGCCCTGGGCCATCCGCGTAGACGGTCTTGCCGTAATGCACGTTCAGGCCAATCAGCGTGGCCAACTCAATGGCGACATGTTCGCAAATGTGTCCAAAGTACGTGCCGCCGTAGAGCCGCTCCACGAAACCGCCTGGCTCGCCTTTCGCGCAATGGTGTTCCGCCAATCCGGGAAGATAACCCAGCAGCGATTCCGTAAATCCAGGAAAATCGGTGCTCTCTTTTTCTGTCCACTGTTCAAGATGGACTCTGGCGACGAGAATCGGTTTATACAAATAGACGTTCGGACCCTCAATATGCCGAACAGATATGATTTTCATTGAGCAAGCTCCTTGTGACGAACCCATTCATCGAAGTCTGGAATTGGTTTGCGTTCTCTCAAGAGAAATCCACAACCTTCAGGAAGCATGTGCAATGTCACCCCGCATAAGGCCAACGACTCGTCCCGCCTCACTCTATCCAAGTTGGAATACGTGACTCTGCCAGCATCGACGATACTGACTGCCCCCTGTCCGATGACCTGCAACACGTGATCTTTCACAATGACCGCCGTGTTTTCGTCGATACCAAGCCCCAGGTGGTGCGGGTACTGCGCCACTGCCGACAGCAGACGGCCAAGCCGCCCGCGTTGCGCAAAATGCTGGTCAACGACGGCACCGTCGAGAAACTCCATGCCAGGCGCCATGTCGACGATGGAGGCTCGAGGGTTGGTTTCGGCCTCGCCCTCGACGATCATCGTGCTCGACATCATGGAAGCCCCCGCGCTGGTTCCACCCAGCACGACGCCGCGATGATGCGCTTCGTGGAGGGCAGCGTCGACACGCGTGCCTCCCAGGAGTTTTGTAATTCGGAGCTGATCGCCTCCTGTGAAATAAATACAGGTTGCATCTTGAATCATCTTGATGGCGCTATCGAGGTTGGCCGCCTCCCGGTGCGACACATCGAATGTCCGGACATCGGCCACGCCGATCCGCTGAAACACTTCGATGTACTCGCTGCCGACTTCAACAGGCAATTCGGTGGCCACCGTGATCACAAGCACCCGGGCATGCGAACCGCCGCCTAGTTCCACGAACCGACGTAAGATCCGGCACTCGCCTGTCTTGTCCTCTGCACCGCCCACAATCACCAAAGCACCCGGATGAGCCAAACGGTCTTCTCCTCCTCAGATTACCTGGCGCATTTCTCGAAAAAACAACAGAACTATGTTTGCCCACTATGCGCGATGATATCCCCCGCGTGCGCATCAACCCCCTGAAGAACGCGAAAAGGGGCCGCCTCTTCAGTCATCGACGATGACTGAGGAGACAGCCCCTTCGTTCGTTACTGACGCGCGGTCTTATCTGCCATAGCCTGCTCTGCGATCTCGATGGCGCGCTTCACCATGTTCCCTGCATCCCGCGCTTTTATTCCACCCCAGCCCTCCTGGGCCACGGTGTCGTAGAAGCCCAGTTCTTTCGCAAGTTCCACTTTCAAAGCCTCTGACATCGTTCCGCCACGCCTTGCCATGCCAAATCCCTCCTTGCAGTCAGCAACGACACAACTATTGTGTTTCCAATCCGAGGTCTCCATTCTGTATAAAATTTCCATAAACACTCATGGCCTTTGTGCCGAAAGACAACAAAAGCGGGGCTCGCGCCCCGCCGAAAAGACGAATCAAATTCGTCAGCATTCTATCATGATTGTTCCAAAGCGAACTTCGCGGTATTGCCGTCATCTTTGAACAGCATCAGTTCCACGGTTTCTGTAAGAACATCTGCGTAACTATACGATACACGCTCGAACGAACCATCGGGTGGATCCAATTTCACCACAAACACCGATGGATAAGTTTCTTCCAGAACACCGAAGCGCTCGACCGTCTTTCGTCTTCCTCCGTTTGCCCGGAGCAACACGCGTTCGCCGATGAGTCCATCCAGACTCTTTTTGATCTCGTGGAGCGCATTTTTTGCCAACACACACCACCTCTTTCCGTGAAAATTATATCACGGCACAAGGGTGGTGTCAATACAAAGAAAACATTATATCAGCGCATGATTTTTGTTGTCAATGGGTATTTTACGACGTTGACGGGTCACGAATACGCTGATTTGGGCAATCCCAGCCGATATTTACCTCGGGACTCCAGCCCGCCGATCCCGTCCGTCCCTGTATACGTCGACTTGACCACGTCGTACAGGTTGACCGTCTCATGGATGGGCGTGAACGCGATCTTCTCGGCGATAAACACCGGATCCAACGCGTGAATCATGATTCGCTGGGGCGAAGACGCAAAGTTGGCGCCTGCGTCTAATATGCCTTCAAAGTGAGATTGGCATGCGCCGGCGATAATGACGAGATCGTCCATGTTCCGAACGTACTTCCGGGCATTCGCAACGGTCCTCACAAAGTTTTGCGAATTTCTGTAGTTGCGAATATCCGACCAATCCTTGCCCTTTTTGATGACGCCGTCGTGCCCCGTGATAATTAGGATGTCAGGCTCATACTGTTCAAGCAGGCCGATCACGGCGGCAGGCATTTGAACCTCCGAAACATGTTGCCCGACAGCCCGAATACCGAGCTCTTGATACATTTTCAAGCACTTCTGAAGATAGGTTCCATCCCCATCGAGATGAAGCACCCGGCCGGGACGCTCAAAAAAATCGGGATGGCTTAAAAATCGGCTCTCCTTTCGCAGGGCACGCTTTTCGTATTCGTGCGCACGGCGTGTCTGTATCAATCGAAGGCATTCACCCTCGACTTGGTTTCGCGCTGCCTCGAATTGCCGCAGCTCATCCTCGCTCACCTTGGCGAGATCGTCAAAGGGGGCATCCGCCATGAGTCGAACGTCGATACCTTTGAGGATGGCCGTCTCCGTCTCTTCATCGATCTCGACGACCACGAAGCAGACGTCTTTCCCGTACGACTTGCGCGTAACCATTTCGCCCGCCTTCCACATGTAACCACCCCTCACGAACGCATCTGACATACCATATGCACGGCAGCACCTTTGTGACAGGAGCGGAGGTTGGAGGATGCTTCGAAGCTCAGAAAGCGAAAAGAAACGCACGATTGCCGTCATATCGGCGCAAAACGAAGAAAAATCCATATCCAATGTGCTGCGTCAACTGGCGAGAGCGGGCGTCGACAACGTCGTTCTCGTCTGCAACGGCAGCGAAGACGAAACGCTGGAACGGGCGCGCGAGACCATCGGTCAGCTTGGAATGTGCGCACAGTTGCTGTGGTTTAAGCGTCCGCTCGGCCATGATGTGCCGCGGGCGATAGGCGCGTACGCGGCCTTACGCGCCTATCGAGGCGCAGGTGGAGTGTTGTTTGTCGATGGCGACTGGGCCGGATCGTTCGGACCCATGCTCGAAGGGTTTCTCACCCGAGCCATGGAGCAGAGTGCGGACATATTGGGCATCGATTCCAGCAGCCTGCCGGAAGGCAGCGCCGCAGCGCTCGACGAAGCGTGGACAATGGCCCTGTCCATGCAACACAATGCCCCTGCCGACATCGTGCCCTATGTATTGCCGATGTGGGTCAAATGCAGCGTGTTTCAATCCGTTTCCCCGCGCTGGCTGGCATACCCAGGCGCATGGTTCGCCGCGACCGTCCAATCCGGATGCCGCTGGTCGTCGCACCCAGAATGGGACATGCGCCTATTGGGTCATCTCAGCCGATCCGCGGCGCACCGAAAGTCCGTGGACCAGTTGATTCACGCAGACGGTTTAATGGCTTTGGCGTGGCTCCAGAGCGGAGACAGCGACGTCAGCGCGCACGCCGCCTATGAGCGTAGTCGGGTGTCACTGATTCGCGACTTGCCAACGCGAGACGTCCAGAGATTAAACCGATTTGCGAGTCGACTGACGTACAACAACGAGGAATGACGCGCGGTCTCCGATACGAATTCTTTGCGGCACTAATTCTTTGTGTATCGATCCGCCACTTTCGACGCTCCGAACGAATCGGGCTTGATGCGAGCGGCGTAGCCGTTCATCTCAATCCACGAGACGATTTCCCGGATCCATTGCTTCGTCTCGCCGTGTTCCCCGATATCCAAATGGACTTCGATATGCCAATCGTTCCCGTCGTTTTGAAGTTGTTCCGTGAGCAAACCACCGGTGTGAATGGAGAGTGAGGCTTCGGTGAACATGCGCTGGCGAAGCGCGCGGATATTGGAATGATGTTCTTTGTGGACGAAATATCGAGCACCGTGCCCGACGTGGTGAAGGATGACCGCTGTAACAAACGTCGCTTCCGTCCCTTGGGCTTTCGGCTGAGAGTCCGTGCCGATGATCAGTCGGTAGTCGCCTCGAGGGTTTGTTCCGCGTTGCCTGGATATATCCCTGGCGACCTGTTCAAGTGTCAGCATGCCTAGTGTCGGACTGCGAAACATCACATCGCATCCCCCCTTGTACCTAAGGCTAGTATATTCCTCCTTCAGCGAAAGCGGGAAACGTCAACAGAATTTTTACAATTCACAGGCCAATTTCGACGAAAGCTGGCCCACGTCAAAATTGCTCGGCCAGCTTGGAAAACTGCGAGATCGACAATGTCTCGGCTCTCGCTGACGGATCGATCCCGGAAGCTTCAATGCGCGCGGCGCACACGTCCTTCGGGATCGAAAGCGCGCCAGCCAAGGCGTTGAGCAAGGTCTTTCGCCGAGTCGCAAACGCCGCTCGGACGATGCGAAAAAACACGGCCTCGTCTTTGACTCGCGCATCCGGAGGATTCGCGCAATCCAGCAGGACCACGGCCGAATCGACTCCAGGTTGCGGGACGAACGCGCTCGGCGGGACGATGAACAGCCGATTCACCCGGGCCCGATACTGCACGCTGACCGAAAGAACACCGTAATCCTTGCCGCCGGGCTTGGCCGCCATCCTGTCCGCCACTTCCCGCTGCACCATGACCACCGCGCGTTTCACAGGTAATCCCGACTCAAGGACGGCGAATAGGATGGGCGTCGTGATGTAGTAGGGCAGGTTTGCCGCAAAGACCAGTTCGTCCCCTTCATCCAGGTACGGCGTCACGAGTTGGACGAGGTCCACTTTCAAACAGTCTTCGAACACCACGTCGACGTTTGTGGCGGACGTCAGCGCGTCGCTCAATACAGGGCGCAGCGACTCGTCCTTTTCGATGGCGATCACGCGTTTCGCCCGCTTTGCAAGATGCGTTGTCAAGGCGCCAGCCCCCGGTCCGACTTCCAGCACCACAGTCCGATCACTCGGGTTCACTGCCTCGACGATGCCATCGAGCACCCGCGTGTCGATGAGAAAATTTTGCCCCAATTGTTTCTTGGTCACGAAATGATGTTTCTGAAGGAGCGATCTCGTCCCTTCCGAACCATAAGGCACACTGGCCACCTTTACCGCAACCTTTCCACCGCTCGCTTGAATTCTTCCTCCGTAATCCGAACCGCATTCAACTTGTGCAGGAAAGCCTTGGCGTTCCCATAACCAATGCCGAGGGCCTCACCCACGATGCGTCGACGGTTGGCGGCGTCCGGGTGGGCAAGCAGCCCGTGCGCGAGCAAATCCGCCTGTGTAAAGACACCAGACCTGTCGGTGCCCTTTGGCCATTCGTCCCCGATCGGTCGGACGGAGAGAAGCGCCGCCCGAACCGCCTGCGCACAGGCGTGCTCCACGCCCAAGCCGGCTGGGCTGGCGGCATCAGCCCGTGAAATATAGGCGTGCTTGCAGCCAGGAACCGATTGATCGATCCGCCGGCGAATGCGCTCGCCCGGGCCGTCGGGATCTGTCAGAACAATTACGCCGCGATTCGCCGCCGCCTTGCGCAGGAGTTGGAGGACGCGGTACCCAAGCCTGTCTCCCCCGAGCACGATCACGTCGGCGTCAACCGCCTCTAGCACGCGCTGCTTGTCGTGGATCCCTTCCACCACCACAATTTCCGCAATGACAGGTTTTGCATCCATGAACGACTCATGCATCACAACCCCACCTTGCTAAACAGGCGCAGCGCGTTTGCCGTCGTCTGCGCCGCCAAGGCTTCCAACGAGACGTTGCGCACGTCCGCGACTTGCTGGGCGACAATCTTCACGCGACTCGGCTCGTTGCGCTTCCCGCGAAACGGATGCGGCGACAGATAGGGACTGTCCGTTTCGACCAAAATCCTGTCATCCGGAATGACGGCCGCGACCGCTCGGACGTCGTCCGCCTTCTTGAACGTGACAGGGCCGCCAAACGAGATGTACATGCCCATCGCCAAACAGCGTCTGGCATCGTTCTCCGATCCGCTGAAACAGTGCATCACGCCGCCCGATTCGGCCACGTTCATTCTGTCCAACAGTTGGATGATGTCCTCTGTCGATTCGCGATTGTGGACGATGATCGGCAAGCCGACGCGCTTTGCAATCTCGATCTGTCTGGCCATCACATCCTGCTGAACCGCGTGCGGCGCCGAATCCCAGTAGTAATCGAGGCCAATTTCGCCAATCGCCACCACTTTCTCGTGCTTGGCCAATCGTTCGATCTCGTCGAAGTGCGACGCTGGCACATCGTTCGCCGACTCCGGATGGATGCCAACGGCCGCGTACACGTTCGGATACGCCTCGGCGATGCGAATGACTTCGTGCGCGGTGGCGAGATCGACCGCAGGCACAATCATGCGGCCGATCCCCTCCGCTTCGGCGCGGCGAATGACATCGTCGAGATCGTCCGCGAATTGCTGATCCATCAAATGACAGTGCGTGTCGACGAGCATCATTTCACGATGGCCCCGTTTGGCATGCTGTCCGGAACCGTTGCGATGGTCAAGGCATCCCCCTCGGAGGCGCACAGGATCATCCCTTGCGATTCCACGCCGCGCAGCTTCGCGGGTTTCAGATTGGCGACCACGATGACCTTCTTTCCAATCAGATCTTCCGGAGCGTAGTACTTGGCGATGCCCGACACAATCTGCCGGGTTTCCGAGCCTAGGTCGATCTGGAATTGCAGAAGCTTGTCAGCGCCTTCGACTTTGGCGGCCGTCTTGATTTGACCCACGCGGAGTTCGACCTGATCAAACACGTCGATGCCAATCTGCGGCTTGGCCCCCGACTTATCTTGCCCCTTCTCCGCCGCTTTGGCCTGCTGGCCGCTGGTATCCTTTGCCGCCTGTTGGTTCGGCACGGTGCTCGTTGTCATCTCAGTCAAAGCTTCAATCTCCTTTTCCACGTCCAATCTCGGGAACAGCGGTTCTCCCTCGGCCACCCTGCGCCCTCCGACGCCGGCACCGATGTTCAAGGCCGTCCACGCAAATTCCTCGTCGGTCCAACCGAATTGTCGACGGATCACCTTGGGCGCGTCCGGCATCACCGGCTGGACCATGATGGTCGCCAGGCGAATCACCTCGGCCATGTGGTACAGCACGGTCTGCAGCCGTTCCGTCTGGCCCTCTTTATGAAGTTTCCACGGCTGACACTCGTCGATATACTTGTTTCCGCGGCGAACCAGGTTCCAAATTTCCGAGAGCGCCAGCGAAAATTGCATTTCGTCCATATAGCGCTCGACCAGTTCGCGGGTTTGAGCGGCCAAGCTGATGAGCGCTTCCTCCTCGTCCGTCAAGCCAGCCGGCACAGGTATCGCGCCGCCGTAGAACCGATGAAGCATCGCGACGGTACGATGAATCAGGTTGCCGAAGTCGTTCGCGAGATCGTAATTCAAACGGTCCACCATCGCTTCCGGCGTAAAGACGCCGTCCTGGCCGAATGGAATCTCGCGCATCAGGAAATAGCGGAACGCGTCGCGGCCGTAGCGATCAATAAGTTGAAGGGGATCGATCACGTTTCCTTTCGACTTGCTCATCTTCCCGCCCTTGGCCAGGAAGAACCCGTGTCCGAACACCTTCTTCGGGAGCGGCAAATCGAGCGCCATCAGAATGATGGGCCAGTAGATGGTATGGAAGCGAACGATGTCCTTTCCGACCACGTGCACGTCGGCGGGCCAGTATTTTTCGAACTTCGCCTTTGCCTCGGGATCGTCCGATCCGTAGCCAATCGCGGTAATGTAGTTTGTCAGCGCGTCGAGCCAGACGTACACCACGTGCTTGGGATCGCTCTTGACATGGACGCCCCAATCGAACGACGTCCGCGATACGCACAGATCCTGCAGCCCTGGCTCGATAAAGTTCTTGATCATCTCCGTCTTGCGCCCGACCGGTTCGATAAATCCGGGGTTGTCTTCGTAATACTGCAGCAGCCGATCCACGTACTTACCCATCCGGAAGAAGTACGACGCCTCACGCACGAACTGAACTTCCCGCCCGCACTCGGGACACTTCCCGTCTTTCAGTTCCCGTTCGAGCCAGAACGATTCGTCCGGCGTACAGTACCAGCCTTCATACTCGGAGAGATAAATATCGTCCTGCGCCAGAAGGCGTTCAAAGATGTCCGCCACCACTTTTTCATGGCGCTCTTCCGTGGTTCGGATGAAATCGTCGTACGAAATATCAAGTTTTTTCCAGAGCGCTTGAATCCACTCAATGATGGGATCCAGAAACGCCTTTGGTTCAAGTCCGGCCTGCTCTGCCCGAGATTGAATCTTCTGCCCGTGTTCGTCCGTTCCAGTCAAGAAATACACGTCATAGCCTCGCAAGCGTTTGTAGCGAGCCATGGTGTCAGACGCGACCGTGGTGTACGCATGTCCGATGTGGAGCTTGTCATTCGGGTAGTAGATGGGTGTCGTGATGTAAAACGACGGCTTTGACATGGAAGATCCTCCTTTGTGTACAGATACAGGTGCCCAACGAAGCCCAAAAAGCCCCGTCCCAATTGGGACGAGGCCAAGCTCGTGGTACCACCCAACTTCGCGCCGCCTTGTCAAAGCAGTAACACCTTGACACAGTTCGCGCCTTGTCGCGGACGATAGACGTCCTTTCGCTAACGGGAAACCCGCGATCACCTCAGCGCACCGTTTGGCACAGACCTCAGTGATCGATTCTCCGGAACCATACTCCCCAACCGCACTGTTGCCGGCTTCCACCCTCCCGGCTCGCTGAAAACCGCATCGTTGGGTACCATTCCTTCACAGAATCTGACCTATGGATATTGCTTGTTCCATCACATGATACGGGATGACGACGCCGGATCGCAAGCCTGAGCACGACGATAGCAGGAAAGCTTGGAATGTCAGCACGTGGAACGTCAACGACATTCAAAAATGTAAGGACTTGCAAAAAACAATACATCCATTATAGTAAGACTATAGAAGTAATTGCTTGCTTCGCGTACTTCGGTAGAAATCGCGTGCAGGAGCAGCTACTTCCAACAACACTATACAGAGAAAGACAAATTTTTGAACGGGGATGGTACAGTGAAATCTACAGGCATCGTACGCAAGGTTGACGAATTGGGTCGTGTTGTAATTCCCATCGAGCTCCGCCGCACGCTTGGCATCGGTGAAAAAGATGCCTTGGAAATCTACGTGGATGGTGATCGAATCATCCTGAAGAAGTACGAACCAGCTTGTATCTTCTGCGGCCAAGCTGACGAGATTATTCATTTCAAAGGCAAGAACATCTGTCCTTCTTGTATTACTGAAATGCAACACGCGTAACACAACACAAACAAAAGGGCTGTCCATGAACGCCGCAAGGCGAACGGGACAGTCCTTTTGTTTGTCGTCCAGAGGCTCTTACGGGTCGCGGCGTTTCAAGGTCATGTTGTAGAGTTCGCGCCGGTTGACACCAAAGCGCTGCGCCGCCTCGGCGACAGCTTCTTTGTGCCGCACACCGCTGCCCAACGCCGACATCACGTGTTCCATCGCACTCGTCATCGACATGTCGGCATCCTCTTCGAGATCGTCGGCCGACGGCCTGTTGTCGACCATGACGACGTATTCCCCTCGCGGCGAATTCGCTTCTACATCGCGGAGCAACGCCGAAAGTGTGGATCGCAAGAACGTCTCATAGCGCTTGGTCAACTCGCGGGCAAGGACGGCGGCCCTGTCCCCGAGCGTATCAAGCAAGAATGCGAGAGTCGATGTCAAGCGATGAGGCGCCTCATAGATGACGAGCGTCGCTGGAACTTTCGCAAAGGGTTCAATCCAAGCTTGCCGCTCCTTCTGCTGGCGAGGCGGGAAGCCAAGGTACACAAAGGGCGTCACAGGCAGCCCGCTTCCGACCAGACCTGCCAACAAGGCGCTCGGACCAGGCACCGGAACGATGTCGACGCCAAGTTGAATAGCGGTCTCGACGATGAGCGCCCCTGGATCGGACACCATAGGCGTCCCTGCGTCAGACACGAGTGCAATATGCTTGGCACTGGCGAACAGTTCCCCGATCCAGCCTTGTCTCGCTTTCTCATTGTGCTGATGATAGCTGACGAGGCGCAGTGGATGAATGTCAAAGTGCGTGAGCAATTTGCGCGTGTGTCTGGTATCCTCGCACAGCACAACGTCCGCGGATCGCAGCGTATCCAACAGACGTTGACTCACATCGGACAAATTGCCGATTGGGGTGGAACAAATGGAGAGCTTCGCTCTTTGCAACGTCAAATCGTCGCCGTTCAACCGAGTCACCTGCCAAAAACGGGGCCATGCGCAGCCTCGAGCGGATGCTCGAGACTGCACAGACCCCGTTGAGTTATCTGGTGAAATCTTGCTTTCAACAAGTGAAACCTCAATGATCTACGCCCTCTCGATGAACGAGAGGCAGAATAAACACTCGCCTTCCGTACGCAAGCTCCCATACTTGACATTGCAGATATGAAATCCCTCTCGATATATTCGCCAAAGGTTCTCTTGGGCTGAACCCAGTTCAGGTTTCGTCGATTTACCCACAGACTCGGCTTGAAAATGCTCGTTTTCGCGCCGAAGTCGTTGGTTCTCCTCGATCAGTTCCTGGATGGTGTGTTTCAAAGTTCCGAGTTCCATGTACAATTCGCCGATTCGCTCTTCCAAATTGGCAACTTGCACAAACAACGATTGTTTGTCCATAGCGGACCGACCTCATTTACGCCATCGCGTCCTGATCTTGATAAGCGTCGTTTTCAAACTTCAAACAACACATCAAGCGGCCACACAGGCCCGATATTTTCGACGGATTTAAGGATAAACTCTGATCTTTCGCCATGCGTATGGATACAGGGTCAAACTCGCCCATCCACGTCGAGCAGCACAGCAAACGTCCACATGGACCAATGCCACCGAGGATTTTCGCCTCGTCGCGAACACCGATTTGCCGCAACTCGATTCGGACGCGAAACACACTGGCCAAATCCTTGACCAACTCGCGGAAATCGACACGACCTTCGGCCGTAAAATAGAAAATGAGCTTGTTTCGATCAAACGTGTATTCAGCATCGACCAATTTCATTTCGAGCTGATGACGGGCGACTTTCTCACGGAACGTCGTCATCGCTTGGCGTGCCCGTTCGCGATTCTCTGCCAGCGTCAGTTCGTCGCTTTCCGTGGCGATGCGCATCACTTGCTTCAGCGGAAGAACGACCGATTCTTCTGACACCTCTCGCTTGCCTACGACAACCCTGCCGTATTCAACACCTCGGGCCGTTTCAACGATCACGTGCGTTTCCTTTTGTATCGGCAGATCCCCGGGATCAAAGTAGTAGATCTTTCCCGCGGGTTTAAAACGGACGCCGACTATTTCATACATCAGTTTGAAACCTCCCGCAATCGGATACACATCTGCTCGAAGTTGAGGAGTGCAACGACGTGAGACTGCAGACGGGATCGACTGTCTAATACAATCTGTACCGCGTTGGCCCACTGTTCAACTTCCAGTATGGGAGCAAAGCGCAAGATGTGATTCTCCCAATCGCGAAATCGGCGCTGCGAAGCACCGATGCGGGAATACAGGATGTCACGCAGCCATTCGGCGAGAAACATCAAGCTGTCTGTCGCAGGTACCTGTTCACAATACGACTGCCACCTGGCAGCCAACAGGAGAGTGGGTTCTCTTTCAAGAAGCCACATCTCCGTCCATCTTATCATTTTCTCAACGAAGCCATCAAACGAATCATTTTCCGTATCGCCGAGCAAAGCTTGCAGTTTGGGAATGACGTCGTGATCCGAAGACCGAAACGCGTCGGGCGCGGCGAGTTCGTAGATAAACGCCCGAGAGCGGATGGTGGACAGCACGGTTTGCCGTCGGGAGGCCGTCAAAATGGCGTACACGTTGGCTTCCGGTTCCTCCAGGGTCTTCAACATGCGATTCGCGGCGACGCCTGTCATCGTGTCAACGCCCTCGAGCAGATACACCTTTTTGCCCGAATGGCCTTTGGTGACCAACCAGCGTTGTACCGCTTCAACATCGCCTGTGCGGATAGGAGCGTCGGTGACTTCAAAATAATCAGGATGTGTTCCGGATGCGAATTGAACGCAGGAGGGACAACTGCCGCAGGGCTCCGCCAAGGAAATCTCGCCATTGGCGCACAACAAGCGCTGAGCAAGGGAACGTGCCGCGACGCGCGCGATGGAAGCTGGCCCAACCGGCCCGATGAGCAGAAGCGCGTGCGGCATCCTGCCCGACACAAGTCCTTCCAGGAGCGACGTTGGCAAGTCGACATGTGGCAAAACGGATTCGCTGCGCTCGTCCATCATCTGCGACACCCCCCAGCATCTTCGTTGTGCGACGCAGCGACGCGGTCAACCGCACTTCAGAATTGCGCAAACTGCTCGATGTCGAGGACAAATACCGTCGCCCCGCCCACCTGCACGTTGACCGGGTAGGGAATGTACGACTCCATGCTGGCTCCCATCGGCGACATCGGTGCCACGACCTGTTCGCGCGCCTTGCACGACTGTTGGATGATGCTCTTGACGTGATCCACCAAATGATCTTCGGTGCCAATGAGGAAGGTGGTGTTGCCGGCATGAAGAAATCCGCCTGTCGACGCAAGCTTGGTCGCCCGAATATTCTCTTTGACCAGGTTTTGTGCCAACTTTGCGCTATCTTTGTCCTGCACAACCGCAATGATCAGCTTCATTCTCAGTCACCTGCCTATGGATTTCGTGTCGTTCATTGCTTTAACTTTGTCTGATATATTTCCATATGATGTCGCGTATTTCCTGCTCTATGGCGTCTGGATCCTGCGCCGCGTCGACGATTTTGACGCGTTCCAATTCACGATTGGCGATCTCGCGAAAGGCCGATTGAACCCGGTGGAAGAACTCGTCATCCCTTTGTTCAATTCGATCCAACTGCCCGCCTCCCCGCGAGCGGACGAGACGATCGCGGGCGGACGCCCAATCGAGATCGAACAAAATCGTGATGTCCGGACGCAAGCCATCGAGCGCAAACGCGTTGACCTGCGCCACCAGTTCCGGACCCAACTGCAGCCCAGCGCCTTGGTACGCGATGGACGCGTCGACGAATCGATCGCAGAGGACGACCTTTCCCTCCGCCAGCGCCGGTCGGATCACCCTGTCCACCAATTGCGCGCGCGACGCGGCGTACAGGAGAACCTCCGCCCTGGGGGACATGTCGTCGTACGCAGGGTTGAGGAGTATGGAGCGAACGGCGTCGCCAATCGCGGTGCCTCCGGGTTCGCGCGTCCGTGCCACGTGCAGACCTTGGCCTTCGAGCCACCGCGACAGCCGCAGAATTTGCGTCGTCTTGCCAGCGCCGTCGATCCCTTCAAACGTGATGAAAATACCCTTACCCAACGTCATCGCACACCTCAATCTGTTCGTGGTCCGAAACTCCAAGAACCGTCAATCCGGCAGCCGACAGCGCGCGAATCCGCTCCACGTGATGGCCTTGAACGACTTGCCCAGGCCACAGCATGGGAACACCAGGCGGGTACGGCGCGATGGCCCTTTTCAAAGGCCGACCGACGGCGTCCGCCAGCGAGACGAGCCGGCCAGGCGCGAGCCAGGCTTCGCGGGGCGTCAGCACAAGGTCGTCAGGCGATACACTCCTGTACAAGTCGCCTACGCTATCCATATGTGGCTCGGCGAGTTCCAATGAATTCGCATCGCGCCAGTGCTGATAAACAGAAAAGAACCGTTCCAATTCCGCGATCGGCTGGCCGAAGCCAAAAATCGCCAACGCCCCGGACCCATCCGCGTATTCGAGAAAAACACCTTGCTTGACCAGCACGTCGTTCAGGGCCAGACTCAACTCCAGTCTGCCAGTCGGTATCCACATCCGCATCGGATCCGCCTTGATGCCTTGTGCGGTGTGAATGTCGGGATCGCGATAACGGGCGAGCCGTGCCAGTGTCGCGCTGGCCGCTTCGGGCCCTTCGCCGTGCAGCCATGCCTGGGCGGCGTCGAGTGCCGCGAGCAACAGGTACGAGGGACTTGTCGTTTGCAAGAAATTCAGCGCTTCGCGCACTTGGGCTGGGTCCACAACATCACCCGCAACGTGCACCCAAGCCGCCTGCGTCAGACACGGCAACGTTTTGTGCGGGCTTTGGACGACGATATCGGCTCCCAATTGAACGCTGTGTTGGTGAAGCCCGGTCGTCAAGCCCAGATGGGCGCCGTGCGCTTCGTCGACAATGACAGGCACGCCGTACTCGTGCGCGATGTGGACCATCTCCGCGATGTCCGCCAAGAATCCCTGATAACTTGGAGATGTCACAACGACGCACGCCACATCGGCGCGATCCCGCAAGACCGCGTGCAGATCTGCGCCTCGCGGCGGATAAAACGTCTGACATTCCGGCCACCACGCCGACGGAATCCACACAGGCAGGGCATCCGCATGAGCCAATCCCCGCCAAACACTCACGTGGCACGGTCCGAGCAGGACGACCTGTCGACGGTTTCGCCGCACGCACGCGTGAATGGCTGCCATCACGCAGGCGGTCGAACCGTTCACACTGTAGTAGGTCGCACGTGCACCGTAGTATGAAGCTGTTCTTTCTTGCGATTGAAGAATGCAATCCGTGGCCTGGTGGAGATTGTCCAAACCGGGCAGTTCCGTCGCGTCCAGTCGGGTTGCCTGACCGAGCCACGGCGACAACGCCCGATGGATGGATTTCCCTCCATGATGACCTGGAACATGAAGAGAGACCCGCTCTTGACCAGCGTGGCGAAACAAAGCGTCCAAGACGGGCGCAGCCCCCGCCGCAGTTCCGTCTCCCATGCCGAATTTTGATACATCATCTGCTGTGTGTTGCTCGGCCCGCATCGACGACCGCCTCTCCGCATCGACTATTGTGTCTTTCCATCATATCGGGAAGCTCCATTTTGAAGCAATGAAAAAATCCGAGCATCGGCCCGGATTCGTCGATACTGTGCGGCCTTGTGCAGGTCCGCGGCCCGTGATCTGACTTCTCGTCAGTTCATTTCGTCAATCGAATGTGACAACGACAGCGCGGACAACCAGATGCGTTTCATTTCTTCCACGTAGCGGGAATAAGCCTCGTCTCCGACATCGGCATGCACGATCTCGCGTTCGCAATCCAAGCAAATCATCTGGCCGAATATCCGGATGCCTTCTTCCTTCGGCTTGTGGCAGATGATGCACTCTGACAACGCCAGCGACACATTTTTCACGGGTTCCACCATCCAACACACCTTCTCGCATAACCTTGTCTATCTTGCTCTAGTTTGTCTCAAAACCCTTTTCCGTATACCTACCAAATCTGATGCACACCGATAGCCAGCAACAAAAGTCCGGCAATCAGCGTGGCTTTGTCGCCGAGCGCCTTCGCTGCATAGCGCCGCCCCAGATAGGCAGACAAGCCAAGTAGAACGAAGGAGAAAACCGTGACAAACAGCGTGGTGCCCCACAGGTTCAAATGCGTGACGCCTGCGTCGAAACCGCCTGCGAACGCGTTCATCGCGAGCGCGATGCCCAATATGACGGCCTCTAGCATACCTATGGTCTTGGATTTGTCGAAGTCCGCCTCAGCCGGATCTTCCAATATTCTCCCAATCACGCTGCCGTTCCGTGCCGCTTTGAGACGCTTTCGGCGGGATCGATACGGTTCCGAAATGATCCAAAGGCCGACGGCAAACATCACCGCCGCGCCGATTCCGTTTGCGACAACCGGGTGGATATAGCGGCTGAGCGTGCTGCCGACCCATCCTGACAGGATGGTGGCAATTCCAGTGATAAACGCCACAATCAGATTTGCCAACGTGGAAATATGGATTTTTCGAACGCCGTATGCGATGCCGACGCCGGCATTGTCTAGGTTTGCTGCGATGGCCAAAGCGAGCATGGTCAACAGACTTGTGATTGCCATGCGTCCCACCCCCGGTCTTCTCCACACCTTATGACGAACGCACGTCCTTGTTTCTGAAAGGGGATCGGTACTTGTCCAACAGGGGTGACGGCCTGTGCTATAATCTCATCGATATGGGGGTGAAGAGGTGAGTCGTCCCGGAACGTCGAGCCTAGCCCGTGGAGCTTCTCTGTATGTGATCTGCGTAGCCATTGCGAAGGTGCTTGGCTTGGTTTGGATCATCCCAGTGACGGCCATCATCGGACCTGCTGGCAATGCGATATACAGCAACGCCTATTCCATCTACAACATTCTTCAACAACTGGCAACAGCCGGCTTTCCGCTGGCCATGGGCAAACTGATCAGCGAACGAAGGTCCAACGGTGAGCGCGCTGTTGTGGAACATATCTATCGCGTGACAATGCGATCGCTGATGCTGTTCAGCATCGTCGCCTTCCTGTGCATGTGGTTTGGCGCACCGCTGTTCGCGAACATGACCTCGCTGAAGAACGCGCACGAATCTGTCGCGCAAAATGTACCGTCCATTCGCGCGGTGTCGCTGATGCTTCTGGTGATTCCGGCGATCAGCGGCTTGCGCGGCTATTTGCAAGGATTCCAGCGTATGGAAGGCCCTGCCTACTCGCAGACGATAGAACAGTTGTTCCGCGTCATCACAATGGTAGTTGGGGCATATCTGGTCGTCGATGTGTGGAAGGGCAACCGGACCGTTGACGGGGCCGCCGCGGCGACGTTTGGAGGCTTTGTCGGCGGAATCTCGGCATTGGTCCTGCTGATTGGATTCGCTTGGAGGCTCCGGCGCAAAGAACGCGCGTACGGATATGAAGAGAGCCCATTTCGCAACGGACAGATTTTGCGCATGGTCTATAAATTGGCCCTTCCCGTCAGCTTGGGCGGGCTGGTTGTCCCCATCGCCAATGTGGTCGACTCTTGGACCGTAACCAACCTGTTGCAGGCCACGGGTGAAACGTACCAGCAAGCGCTGACCAACTACGGCATCTACACGCGCCAAGCCATGTACCTTGTGATGCTACCGATGTCCTTTGCCTACGCGATTGGCGTATCTGTCCTGCCGTCGGTCTCTGCGGCCCGTGCGAAACGCGATCAGTCCGAGCTGCAATCCAATATCGTCTTTACCCTGCGGAGCATGTTTCTGTTAAGCTTTCCGACGTCGGCGGTCCTGCTCGTACTGAGCCGCCCGATTAACGAATCCCTGTTCGGCATGTCCGCGGGATCGACCATCATCTCCACCGTCTCGTTTATGAGCATCTTTGCAAGTATGGAGCTTATTTCGACGTACATTCTGCAAGGTTTGGGGAAGATGTATCGGCCAGTGCGGAACATGTTTATCGGCGTGGCCATCAAGACGGGGCTCAATTTCGCGCTTATTCTCACGACACACTCCGTGATTGGCGCAGCCATCGCGACGACCGTAGGGTACCTGTTCTCGTCGCTGCTGAACGTTGCGGCTGTGCGCAAGTACGGTCAAGTCCATTTTTCCGTCACGAGGATCATGCGCCCGTTTCTGCGAGCCTCTATCGTTCTTGTCATCTTCCTGTTCGTTGTCAACTGGGGTATCCATGCAGGCCTGCACGGCATGTTGACAGGAACGAAGGCAGAGCGCCAGATCGCCTATGTGATCCAACTGCTTGTCACCGGCGGACTGGGCGCCCTGCTGTACCTGCTGCTTGTCCTGAGGAGCGGCGCGCTGCGCCAAGACGAATTGCGGTCCATCCCGGGTATTGGACGCATTCTGGCGAAATACGGAGCACGTTTCGTGAAGACGCGCCAGGCGGCGCCCCTTCGCACCCATCGGCGGCGGTAACACCCTGGGGTTTACACCATCACCCACAGCTTCAACGCAATCAGGGCTGCGATCCCGGGGATCCCCAGGATGCCCGCCGTCACTGCGGTAAGCGGATTGAATGGCAGATGAAAATGCAGATACGCGCCTACCCAATTGACGGCCAAAACCAATACACATCCGATGGCGATGTTGCGCAAGATGACCCATGTCGCGCGACCTGGCCTACGAAAGAACTGCCCTATCAAAAATGCGCCAATCACGATTGCTCCGCACCACAACCAGATGGGCGGAATGTGCAGACCAGCCATGGTTCCTCACCTCCTGCCGCAACACCAGTTCAGTTGATCCGCCATTCGTCGGAAACCCAGTCCCACTGGCGGCCTTCAAAGGAAATCCCCCGTTCGCGCGCCGTCCGGAACAGATAATTCAGATGTCGCTCGGCGGCGCCGATGCGGAATACGATATGGTCAATGAGCAACGGATCGGATACTTGATCAAACAAATTTCTGGCAATCTCCAGTTCTCGATGGCTCTTCAGGACTTCTCTCAGGAAATTCTGAGGGTTGATGCGGTCGAGATCCACTTCGTGCGATGGCGAAGTGTGACCTTTCGGCGGCTGCTGTCCAAGTGAATCGACGCTTGTCCTGTGTTGCACATCCACGGATACGGCTGGGGAATTCGTTTGAAGTTGATCGTCGTGTTCCAATCGGATCGCCCCCCTTGTCCAATTAGTACATCTTAGTCGCAAGGGGGACCGAATATGACCGAAACGAGACAATTTGCTAGAGATGATGAGAGACGATGGAGGATTCAGGAGATTACAGCGAACGTCTGCCTTCGAGGGCTTTCGCGAGTGTCACTTCGTCGGCGTATTCCAAATCTCCGCCGACAGGCAATCCATGGGCAATCCTTGTAATCTTCAAGTTGAACGGCCTCAGGAGACGGGAGATATACATCGCCGTAGCTTCCCCCTCGACGTTGGGGTTGGTGGCCAAAATCACCTCATCGACATCCTCTTGGCCGATTCTCGTCACGAGTTCCTTGACGCGAATCTCCTGCGGGCCGATACCTTCCATCGGCGAGATAGCCCCATGAAGCACATGGTACAGCCCGTGATACTCGTGCGTGCGTTCCATCGCCATCACGTCCTTGGGCTCCTGAACGACGCAAATCACCAACTTGTCCCGCCTTGGATCGCTGCAGATCGAACACGGCGATGTTTCCGTAATATTGCAGCAGATGACGCACTCGGTCAGCTGCGTCTTGATGTCTTGCAAGGCTTTCGCAAACTCGGCAACGTCTCGTTCTTCCATGCCCATGACGTGAAAGGCCAGTCGAGCAGCCGTCTTTGGACCAATGCCGGGCAGTTTCATAAACTGCTCAATCATGCGTGCTACAGGTTCCGGGTATCCCCACATGTTAGAACAACCCTGGAATATTCATACCTTTAGTGTACTTGCCCATGGTCGATTCGGTCATCTCGTTCACTTTCCCAAGCGCGTCCTGGAACGCCGCCAGAACCAAATCCTGCAGCATTTCGACGTCGTCTGGAGTGACAACGTCTGGACTAATCACGACCGATGTCACTTCCTTGTGCCCGTTCATCGAAATTTTCACCGCACCGCCGCCGGCGCTGCCTTCGACGACCTGCTCTCCCAAGGCCTCTTGGGCTTTCAGCAATTCTTCCTGCATTTTCTTGGCCTGGCGCATCAGTTGATTCATATTTTTCATGACTCATCATCCCTCGTCTTCCAAAATGACTTTATCCGCGCCGAATAATTCGACTGCGGCAGCAACGATATCCCTCTGCGGCTGTTCAGATTCCGCTTGCCGCTGACTCGCCTCGCGCTCGGCAAGATAGTCGTCCCAATCCGATTTCAACAAAGCGAATAATTGAAAATCCCGCTCCAAAATGACCTGAAAAGCCGCTTCGATGGTCTGTCGATCCGTCGCTTTCATCACCGCCTCGCGGTGAATCTTGCTCCCAAACGACAACACGACGGCGTAGTCTGTGACCAGCGCCACGTCACCGTGGGTCAGCCACGCGTGCGTCTGGATTCTGTCCGATTTCACCTTGTCCAGCACATCCGGCCAGCGCAACTTCACCATGTCTTCGAGCTCTGGATTGCGTTCGGCAAACAGGCGCTCCAGCGTCTCCCGCTTGCGATCGCCAGTCGCCCCAGGGCGCCGCCTGGTGGCAGCCTGACTGGGCGCGCGCGTCGATCCCGGCTCCGCAACCGGCTGGTTCAGCGGGGTGATCGGCACCGCGGCAGCCGATGCCGTCGGAGCGGCACTTGGTCTGACCGCGGTCGGTGCAACGGCGGTCGGTGCCGCCCCCCGCTGCGCTGGCTCTGCCGTCGCGATCGGCACAGCCTCAGCCTTGCCACCTCGCGGCAAGGCTGAGACGGTCAGCAAACAGGTTTCCAACGCCAGTCGGGGCTGCTCGACATAACGCATTTGCGTGTATAGTTCACCAAGTTTGGTCAACGCGGTCAGAATCCATTCAGTCGATACCTTCGTGTCGTCGATGATCGCCCGATAAGGCTCCACCGGCTTGCCGGCCAAGGCGTCGTCCCCACGGGCTAGCATGACAATAAACAAATCTCGAAACACTTGCAACAGGTCGTTTGCGATCCGCGTCGGGTCCTTGCCGTTGGCGTACCACGACGCCAGGCGATCCAACGCCTTCAAATGCTCGGCGGCGGCCAAATCCGCGACCAGACTCAGCAAAGCACGCGTATCGACGCCGCCAATCACCGAAGCGACTTCTTCTTCCGAGATGGATCCTTGGCCGAACGCGGCCGCTTGTTCAAGCAGCCCCAGCGCATCGCGCAAGCCGCCGTCGGCCGCCTCCGCAAGCTTCCAAAGCGCCGTGGCTTCCGCCGTCCACTGCTGATGTTGAACGACTTCCGACAGCCGCTCCACAATCGTCTCCGTGGCAATCCGGTGGAAATCGAAGCGCTGGCAGCGCGATACAATGGTGCTGGGGAGGCGATGGGCCTCCGTCGTCGCAAGCAGGAACACGACATGCGCGGGAGGTTCCTCCAACGTCTTCAGCAGGGCGTTGAACGCCTCCGTCGTCAACATGTGTACCTCGTCAACAATGTAAACTTTCTTGCTGACCGTCGTCGGTAAGTAATGGACTTTATCGCGCAATTCCCGGATCTCGTCGACACCGCGATTCGAAGCCGCATCGATTTCCTCGACGTCGACATTGTTCCCGCGCGTGATCGAAACACACGCATCGCACTCGTTGCAAGGCTCCGAGCCATTGCGCGCCGTGCAGTTGATAGCCTTCGCGAACAGCTTTGCCGCGCTCGTCTTGCCCGTCCCACGGGGGCCGCAGAACAAGTAGGCGTGGGCAACCTGCCCGCTGGCTATGGCGTTCATCAACGTCTGCCGGACATGTGGTTGCCCAATAAAATCGGCAAACGACTGTGGTCTCCAGGTCCGATACAATGCTTGGTAGGCCACACGCGTCCCCCCTCTGGTCTAACACTACCACAGGAACGACCACGTTTCACGAAGTACGCTTTCGCGCAGTCGATGAACCGGCCCCATCAAGGTGAATCCTGGTCTTTCGAGTTCGAGTGCACAAGCGGATGGATGGAGGCTTCTCGCCTCACCGGAAGCGAAACCGTGAATATCGTGCCGAACCCTTTGGAAGAAACGCGAATGTGTCCGCCGTGATCGGTCACAATCCGCTGGCATATGGCAAGGCCAAGGCCTGTACCCTTTTCCTTGGTCGTATAGAAGGCGTCGAAAATCCTATCGAACAGGTAGTATGGAATGCCGGGCCCCGTGTCGGAGATCTTGATCTCGACGCACTTCTGCACTTCCCGCGCCTCGACGTGGAGCGAGCCCCCCCCTTCCATCGCCTCGATGGCGTTGCGGATCAAATGAAGCAAGAGTTGCTGGATCATCTTGCGATCCGCCTGCAACAAAATCTCCCCGTCGATATGAAAAGACGTTTGGATGCCCGCCTGACGCGCCGCGTCCTCCATTGCGCGACAGACGTCATGGATCACGTCGGCCACCGCAAACGTCGACCATGTCATCTCGTGCGGACGAGACAGCAACAAGAGCTCCGCCACGAGCGAATTCACTCGCTCGATTTCCCCCATCATCATCTGAACGTACTGAACTTCCTCGCTCATCACGCCGTTCTGCAGGCGTTGCTCCAAAACCTGCAGAAACCCTTTCACCGTCGTGAGCGGGTTGCGAATTTCATGGGCGATCCCGGCCGCCAGCTTCCCGACAGTCGCCATTTTCTCGACCCGCTGCGTCGTTTGATCCAGCAGCGCAAAGTTGCCCATATCTTTCATGACCATATATATCCCATAGACGCGACCATCCGACGACTGGTGTAAATAGGTATCCACTAACACGTGCCGCACAATTCCGCCGACTTCCCACTTCACCACAGCGTCTCGGTACTCCGCCTCGCTGTGCACCATGTGCGCAATCAACTCGTATTCTTCGGTATCTTCTCCCAGCAAATCCCGAAGATTCTGGTGCTGCATCACACCTCTGGGCGCTCCGAGCAAGTCGGACGCAATATCGTTCAATATGCCGATTTCGAGATCCTTTGAAATGTACAATACGCCCGCGTTCAACAATTCGATGTCAGGGACATGTTCTCGGTATTGCTGGGATTGTTTGACGAGTTGTTTCACCAGAATCACCTGTCTCCTGCTCAGATTTGTTCTGGGAGTATTCGAAGGCGATTGAACGATTCCTTCTCCGTGACAAAACTTCCGCAGGCTCGACAGGATATGACAACAGGAATGGGGCTTTGAGCAGGGAGCTTACGAAAGGCCGGGGACGTCACGCAAGGAATCGACGCACATCACGTCCATCACGCAAAAATCGCGATCTCTGACCAAGCCCCGACTAGGCACGCCCACGTCGCCCGAAAGGTCTCCCTTAGTGCTGCTTCCGTCAGGACCTGACACGATTCAGGAGTTTTCGCCGCATGGGACCCAGTCAGGTCTTGGTCAGAAACCGCGACTTGAGTTGGTTCCAAACAGGAGATGTCCGACAGTGCGAGCGCTCTGCCGGACATCAAGTTACTTGGCGGAGAGAGTGGGATTCGAACCCACGAGCCCCTTGCGGAGCTACTCGCTTTCGAGACGAGCTCTTTCGACCACTCAGACATCTCTCCACGATGACTTCATTCAGTACGCCCCGTCAGTACGAACCGTACGAATGCGCCGGAAAAAATCCTTTAGTATTTTAGCACACTCTTCGTCCAAAATGCCAGATGTAATGTTTGGAGTATGGTTCCAAAGACCCGGAGTCAGCAATCCCACTTTCGATTCAATGGCACCGCCCTTTGGATCCGCCGCGCCATACACCAAATGGCTCACGCGAGAGAGCATAATCGCGCCAGCACACATTGGACAGGGTTCAAGTGTGACATACAGCGAACAGCCTGTCAACCGCCAGCGATTCAACCGTCGACTCGCTTCCTGGAGCGCGATGAGTTCCGCATGGGCCGTGCCGTCGCGCCAGGATTCCCGCCTGTTGAAGCCAGCTCCGACGACGGTGTCTTCGAAAACGACGACCGCGCCGATTGGAACCTCGTTTGCCCTTTGCGCCTGGGCCGCTTGAGCCAAAGCGGCGCGCATCCAAAATTCATGTCGATCAGGTGCCGAGCCGACATCCATCCGTATTACACGCTCCCGCCTTGCTCACCGCGCGAATGGTGGGGATGACTGGCCACGACCATGGCAGCCGACGTCAATTCCTTCAGAACGTCGGACTGCAATTGCGGCTGCATGTAGTTCGCCTTGACGAAGACGCGGCCGGACTCGGTTGAAACATAGCGGGCAGGCAGCTTGTTCAAAGCCATCGCCAGCACATCATCGACACATTGCTCACATTTGCAAGTCAAAATGGAATTGATTTCGTCTCGTTTCAGCATCTCTTTCGCCAACTGCTCTGTGTAATTGAAGACAGTCACCCTTATCCCTCCCACAGACACTTTGCATATGGTGGTGATCAAACGGAGGTGTTACCGTTGCCGCGTGGTCAATTGGACATGAATCGGCTGTTTCTCGATAAATGGCAAATGTATTTGGCCTTGACCGAAGCGAACTTGCCAAACCTCAATCTACCTTATACACAACTGCTCCAACACACATCCCCCGGCATGCTGGACCGTTTTGACGCATGGTACATCAAGCCATGCCATACATGGGGCGGAAACGACATTGCCAGACTGAACCGCCGCAAATCAGGCTGGGCGCTTCAATTCAGTTCCGGTTTGCGCATCACGCCTCAAAACGCGTTGGAAGCGTTGGAAGCCCTGCAAAACCGATACCCATTGAACACCACGATTGTTCAGCAGGAAGCACCCGTCGCCAAGTGGCGCGGCCGCACGTTCGATGTTCGCGTTCTGTGTCAACGCGATCAACGAGACCAGTGGCTGGTGGCTGGCACGCTTGTCCGCGTTGGAGGGCTGGGTAGTATCGTGTCCAATATTGGAACGGGGCACGGCAAAGTGCTTCCAACATCCGCAGTACTGCAACAATTATATCAAAAGCAGCCAACCAGGCGCGCACTCACAAAAAAATTGAACACAACCAGTTTGGCCATCTGCCATGCACTCGACACGTATTATCCGTTTGAGGAAGTCGGGATCGACTACGGGTTGGATGAATTGGGTGGAATTTGGTTATTTGAGGTAAACACCAACGATCGACTCGGCGGACCAAGCCACGACCTATTCTCTCAACTTCCCAATACGCGAGTATATGAAGCGATTGAAGCGAGATCGCGAGCCCGAGTGCTGCAAATGATCGCCGACGCGCTGAACCAGTCATAGCGCAAGCCCTGGCCCGGCCCCTTGCACGAACCCCGACGGAACACTCGCAGCCAAATCCGCCGAGTCGATGGGCACCAAACGCCCATCTCTGTCATAAGCTGTGGAGATTTTGTCAGCGCCTGCGTTCGTAAGGCGGAATTCACGTTTGAGGAGGAAGAGCGCATGTGCGGAATTACAGGGTGGGTTGATTGGACCCGCGACCTCAGTTATGAAACCCCAATCGTGCAATCCATGGGAGATGCGCTGTGCTCGCGCGGGCCTGATGCTGAAGGGCTGTGGGTGACGAGTCATGCGGTATTCGCACATCGTCGATTGATTGTGGTCGATCCCGACGGCGGGCTTCAACCGATGACCCGGACATTTGGCGAACGGGCGTACACCATCGTATATAACGGCGAGCTGTACAACACCGAAGACATTCGCCGGGAACTCGTGTCGCTTGGCTACCACTTCGAGGGCTATTCGGACACGGAAGTGCTGCTTGTCTCCTATGTGGCGTGGGGGCCCCAGTGTGTCGAAAAATTGAACGGCATCTTCGCCTTCGCGATATGGGACGATGCGAATCAGCGTTTGTTCATGGGGCGTGATCGACTCGGCGTCAAA
The DNA here is from genome assembly GCF_001544355.1 of Alicyclobacillus acidiphilus NBRC 100859. Lineage (GTDB taxonomy): Bacteria > Bacillota > Bacilli > Alicyclobacillales > Alicyclobacillaceae > Alicyclobacillus > Alicyclobacillus acidiphilus. The sequence goes on along the minus strand of NZ_BCQI01000016.1, from coordinate 5,726 downwards.
CCTTTGTTCATCAGCCGCGTGGGGCAAGGCATCATCTTCGGATCCGAAATCAAAGCCCTGCTGAGGCACCCGGCCATCGAACCCGTGATCACGGAAGAGGGCTTGGCCGAGATTTTCTCGATGGGTCCCGCCAGGACTCCAGGCCATGGCGTGTTCGAGCAGGTTGAAGAGTTGCTGCCCGGCCATATCCTGATTGGTTCGCCGGATGGCATGAAGATGCAATCGTACTGGAAGCTGCAGAGCTACGAGCACGAAGATTCGCTCGACACCACGGTGGAGCGCGTCCGCGAATTGATGGTTGACATCGTGGAGCGGCAATTGATTTCCGATGTTCCCATCGCGACATTCCTGTCCGGAGGCTTGGACTCGAGCGTCGTATCCGCGATCGCCGCCCGTTACTTCAAACGGACCGGCCGCGACGCTTTGCACACGTACGCCATTGAGTTCAAGGACATGGAAAAGCATTTCACGGCGAACGCGTTTCAGAAGAGCTTGGATGGGCCATGGGCTGAGAAAATCTCGAAGTTCATTGGCAGCGTGCACCATCGCGTGATCTTCGACACACCCGATTTGGCTGAACACCTGCTCCATCCGCTCCACACCAGAGATTTACCCGGCATGGCCGACATCGACACATCGCTCTTTTTGTTCTGCAAGCGCGTGAAGGAAGATGTGACCGTGGCGCTGTCCGGCGAAGCGGCAGACGAGGTTTTCGGCGGATATCCTTGGTTTCACCGCGAAGACGCGCTCAAAGCCGACACATTCCCGTGGTCGCTCAGGTTGCATGAGCGGATGGGCATCATGTCGGATGAGTTGAAACAGCGGATCAAACCGCATGAATACGTTCGTGAACGGTATCTGCAAGCCCTCTCGGAGGTTCCGAAACTCCCCGGGGAAAATGCCCGCGACGCGCGCGTGCGCGAAATCGGTTATTTGTCCATCACCAGGTTTATGCCGACATTGCTGGATCGGAAAGACAGAATGAGCATGGGCTCCGGCCTGGAAGTGCGGGTTCCATTTTGCGATCACCGCCTCGTCGAATATGTATTCAACATCCCTTGGTCGATGAAAACCGTCGGGAACGAAGTGAAGGGCATTCTCCGAAAAGCGATGGAAGGCTATCTGCCTGACGACGCGTTGTACCGCAAGAAGAGTCCATACCCATCGACGCCCAATCCCGCGTACTTGGCACTCGTGCGCGAGAAGGCCCTGGCCGTGGTCAACGATCCGTCGTCGCCGATTCTGCCTTTCATCGATCCGTCGTCTGTCCGCGCACTCGCGCAGATGAGTTACAGTCCCACGGAACACCGCCCATGGTTCGGACAGATTATGGGCACGGCCCAAATGTTCCACTACCTTTACGAAACGAATGAGTGGATGAAACAGTACAGCGTTCGAGTGAAGTAAAGGCGAGGGGGGGGCGCGACCGAGCCGGCAGCCAGGTGGGCGGCGGGGAGCGGCGCGGGGCGAGGGGCGAGGGCGGGGCGAGGGCGGGGCGCGGGCAGGGCCGCGGGCGGGGCGCGAATAAGCCGCCTCAGGCCGCTTATGTGTGTCGAATCGTCTCATTCGCGACGAATAAGCGGTCCACGACCGCTTATTTACCCGTGGCCGGGCCGTTTCGGGGGCACCGGAGGCAAATAAGCAGCTCGGGGCCGCCTATTTCCTTTCGATCCGGTCATTCCGCCAAAATAAGCGGCTGACGGCCGCTTATTTCACCCCGGCCGCTCGCCAGCCCCGGCCCCTTGCGATCGCCTTCGCCCTTCGCCGGCCATCGCGATCGCGCTTCCCCATGCTTGACCCTTATGCCCAGCAACTGGCCTCATCTCCAATGGCACGCACATAAGCCGCCTCAGGCCGCTTATGTGTGTCGAATCGTCTCATTCGCGACGAATAAGCGGTCCACGGCCGCTTATTTGCCTGTAACCGCGCCGTTTCGGGGGCACCGGAGGCAAATAAGCAGCTCGGGGCCGCCTATTTCCTTTCGATCCGGTCATTCCGCCAAAATAAGCGGCTGACGGCCGCTTATTTCACCCCCGTGTCACCCCCGTGTCAGCCACCCAGCCACGCCGCTCCCACCAGCCCCGGCCTTGTGACCGTTTTTTGTCAATCGGCCGATTCGGCCTCAAAATGGTCCTTTTTGCTGACGACAAGCCCACCCAAACGCCGTATGATTGGACCTTGGAAAAACTAGCAGAGCTGATTCCATATGAAGAAAGAGGACGTAGCCGATGAACAAGCGACTCAGACGTGCGCTTTTCTCGATCGCGGCCGTCAGCCTTCTTGGGCTCGCCGGCTGTCAGTCGCCAAACACAGATACAAACGGCGCGGGGAACAAGACAAATAACATGACGAGTTCACCTGTCGTTCAAGGCCATCATGCGACGGTAAATCTGCAAGACTCGCAATTCCAGCCTGTCAGTATCCACGTGACCGTCGGTACGACTGTCACGTGGAAAAACGACGACTCGATGGCGCACACGGTGACGAGCGGCGCGGATCGAACGGCGGATGGGAAATTCGATTCAGGTGAACTGGATCCGGGTAAATCGTTCTCGTACACGTTTACCAAGGCAGGTACGTATCCGTATTTTTGTGCGTACCATGGGGACATGAACGGCACCGTGATCGTCACAGCCACCGGATCGTCCGCGTCGTCCGCATCCGGGAATTCCGCGTCGGGCAACTCCATGAACATGGGCATGAACATGTCCGGGTCAAACGACACCAGCGACACCAATTCGGCTGCGGGCAGCAGCGAGACGACGAGCGACAAGGTCGCGCCGCTCGGAACTGGCACGTCTGGCGAACCGGAGGGAAAGGACGATATTCGCCTGTTGCCGTACAAGCTGGTGAACGGCGTCAAGGTGTTTCACTTGACGGCAGAACCGGTTTGGTGGCAGGTGAAGCCTGGTGAAAAGGTCGAAGCGTGGGCATATAACGGAAGCGTGCCGGGGCCGGAGATCAAGGTGGATGAAGGCGACAAGGTCAAAATCATCGTCGACAACAAATTGCCCGAGGGCACGACTGTGCACTGGCACGGCTTGGATGTGCCGTTCGCGCAGGATGGAACGGGCGGCATCAGCCAGCCCGACATCAAACCCGGTCACACCTGGACGTACACGTTTACCGTGAATGCGCCGGCTGGAACCTACATGTACCACAGCCATCCGATGACCGATATGCTGAAGCAGGAAAACATGGGGCTGTGGGGCCCATTCATCGTCGAGCCAAAAGGGACAGGCTGGCGGCAAGTTCACCCAGGGTACCAGGACGAATATACCTTGATCGTGAACGATTCACCTCAATTCGGATACACCATCAACGGTCTGTCGTATCCAGCGACGCCCGTCATGCCGGCAAAAGTCGGGGACAAGGTGCTCGTTCACCTGATCAATATCGGATCGATGGACCATCCGATGCATTTGCACGGGTTCCACTTCCAAGTGATCAACCAGGACGGGTACCCCATCAAGGACCCGCTGACGTTGGACACCATCGATACGTCGCCGGGATCGACCTACGATCTCTCGTTTGTCGCGAATCAGCCGGGTAAATGGCTGTTCCACTGCCACATCGCCGATCACACCACGGACGGCTCGCAGATGAGCGGCATGATCACGATGTTCGACGTGACGAAGTAGCCAACTGGAAGGTCACGATCTCCACATCGCCGTCATACGGGAACAGTCCTTGCAGGGACGCGCTTTCGCCAAGCGCGAAAGTGAGGAAGGTGTGCCCGCCCGCGCGATAGAGGATGGGCGCGCTGCCGGCTGGAATATGCGCGTTGTACGACCAGACGGTCTTCCCTGTCGCCATGTCGACGCCGTAAAGCCATCCGTTTGCTTCGCCGAAATACGCGGTGCCTCCAATCGACGCGGTGACGCCGCCGATCGCGGGCGTGGCCAATGTCTTTTGCCACACCACGTTCCCGGTCGCCGTGTCGATACTGGTCAGTGTTCCTGTCCAATCTCCCGCAGGCGCGGCGGTGGCGTCGGTTCCGTCGTCCACGCGATAGCTGGTGTGCGTGGTCGGGGCTGCGCGAACGTATTCGGGACCATTGATGCCGCTGACGATCACGTCGCCGTCAGCCGGATCGTAGGCGCTCGGCCCGTAGTTCGCACCGCCTTCCGATCCCGGCCATTCCAGGGTCGCCTCGCTCGTCGGCGGCACATGATGCTCCTTCACAAACGCGACGGGTCCAAACACCGGGCGACCCGTCTTCGTATACCATTCATACCATCGTCCGTCCTTGCCCGCTTCGCCGACGGCCAGTTGGCCGTTTACCTGAAACAACATCGGCGGCGATGCGACATCGTAATCCCACAAGTCGTGCGCCACCTCTTGGCGGTACCAGTTGACGCGGCCGCTGTCAGCGCGAACGGAAACAATCGCGTCCGTCATGGGATCCGGCCCGGATCGCTGCTCGCCAAAATAGTCCGGTGACGGATTCCCTGTTCCAAAAAACAGTTGGTTGGTGGCCGGGTCGTAGGCAGGGGAGTTCCATACCGCGCCGCCGCCGTGATCGCCCGTCTTCGGCACCCACCCCTGGCCGCGTTGGGGTATCGTGAAGGTCCTCCACAGTAATTTGCCGCTGCTAGCGTTGTAGCACGCTTCAAAGCCGCGCACGCCTTCGTCTCCACCTGCGCTGCCGACGAACACCTTGCCATCCGCATAGAGCGGCGCCATCGACTCAAAATACCCTTCGTCCTCGTCCGCCACCGTCACCTCGTAGCGGACTTGCCCAGTCTTCTGCGACAGCGCAACCAGCTTATCATCCGGCGTCAGCACAAAGACGTCGCCAAGGCCGAGCGCGACTCCACGGTTGATGGTCGGAATTCCCTGATCCAGATGGAGCGTCGGCGAATACGTCCAGCGCCGCTTGCCTGTGGCCGCATCGATGGCCATCACGGCCCCCTGCATCGTCGTCACGTACAGCGTCCCGTTTTGCTCCAGCGGGAAGGTTTCGCTGCTCCCACCGGACGCGATGGGGATCTCGTATCGTTTTGTCCATTGCTGCCCCGTCGCCGAAAACGAGATGGGGGACACCCTGTCCTGCCACAGGTTGTTTCCAAAGGTCGGCCAGTCGGCCGACAACTGCAGTTTCGCGGCTGGCTTGGCCGCTGGAGTCTGAGCACTGCGGACAACAGTTGCGTTGGCTGCCTGCCGCACGATTGTTGCAGGCTGCGCTTTCACTCGATCTCCGCCGCGCTCCCACCTTTCCATTCCCAAGCCCACGCCCGCGGCGCCGATTGCGATCACGACGCCTATCATCCACGAATATCGCCGTTGCACGGGATCACCTCTTACCGAGGTGACGAGGCAACGCCTGTTTTTGTGACACACACAAAAAAAAGGCCGCCACAAGCAGTCGCAAGTGCCGGGCGATCCTTTTCATTCGTTGAACCACCATGTCACAACGCATTCGCGACTCGTTTACAGACCCTTCGGCTTTGAAACAGGCTTCTTCGCGTAGGCGAAGGTCGTTTTGATATTCAATTGAATCACCATGACGGTCTTGGCCGATCCGTCATCGTCGCTTGGTCCATAGACGCTGTTCGTCACACTGTTCCCCGTCGAACCAGCGTCCGCGTCGCTTTGGCCGTTGATTTGGTCCAACTGCTGCTGATTCAACTTGATCACGAAGGTGGATTGCGTGGTCTTTGCGACCTCTTTCTTCCCAACCATTTCCGTATCCATAACTAAACTGCCTGTTGAATTTTGAAATA
>NZ_BCQI01000015.1 GCF_001544355.1 Alicyclobacillus acidiphilus NBRC 100859 | reverse complement strand
GACATCCCGCCTCCGACATCCCGCCTCCGACATCCCCGCCCTGCCTTCCGATTCCGTCGTAAAGCTTCACATGTGGTATATTTCCTAAGTCGAAATAATTCTCTCGCATTGGTTCTGACAGCATTGGTTCTGACAGCATTGGTTCTGACAGCATTGGTTCTGACAGCATTTGCCCGTGCAGACCGGCCTTCCGTACTTTACCCGTGCGGGAAGGCCGAACGGCTGTCCATACATTCTAGAAATAGGTGGCGACCGAATTGAATCCTGTACAAACAGAGACAAAATCCGAACGGTACGGCTGGCTCGTCTTGTCGGTCACGTCGCTCGGCACGATGTTGACATTGTTGAACGTCGGCACGCTCAATGTGGCGTTGCCCGTCGTGGCGAAGCATTTCCACGCCACAGCCACGACAGCGAACTGGATCCTGCTGTCCTATATGTTGTTCAATACGATATTCATCCTGGTATTTGGCCGCGTGGCCGATCTATTCGGCAGGCGAAAGTTATACATCATCGGCTTGCTGCTGTTCACCGTCGTTTCACTCTTGATTGGTTTTTCGCCGAACATCTGGACGCTGCTCGTTCTGCGGGCGCTTCAAGCGGCGGGCGGCGCGATCGTCATCACCAACACGACGCCGCTGATTACCGACGCGTTTCCGGAGCGATCGCTGGCAAAAGGGTTGGGGATCAACGTCCTGACAGCGTCTGCGGCGCAACTGATTGGCCCTGTCGTCGGCGGCTTCTTCGCGACGCGCTTCGGATGGGCTTGGGTGTTCTGGTTCAATGTGCCGGTCGGCGTGATCGGCGTCGTATGGGCCATGATCACCCTGCGCGCATTGCCTACGCGGGCGACGCACGAGCGGTTCGATTGGTCCGGCAACGTGCTCTTGTTTTTCGCGCTCGGCGGCTTCATTCTGGCGCTGTCCGAAGGCGGCACGCTCGGTTGGAGCGATCCCATTGTGATCGGCGGCTTGGCCGCGTTTGTGATCATGACGCCTCTCTTCCTGTGGGTCGAGTGGCGCTCCAGCTCACCGCTGATGAATCTCCGGCTGTTCGGCAATCGCCGTTACGCCTCCGCGTATGTCGCGACGTTCCTCAATGCGTTTGCGCGAACGGCCGTCGTGCTGTTGATTGGGCTGTATGAGCAGACCATCCATCACACGAGCGCGTTTGTCGCTGGCTTGGCTGTGCTTCCGGTGACCATCGGAATGATTGTGGTCTCGCCAGTGGCGGGATCGCTCGCGAGCCGCTACGACGCGCGGATCCTGTCCAGCCTGGGGCTTGCTGTGTCCGGACTGGGCATTGCCATCCTCACGCCGTTTACCGGGATGTTCGAGACGTATGTATGGGAAGGGATTGGCATGTTGCTCGTAGGAGGCGGCAGCGCCCTGTTCATGACGCCCAACACGTCGTCCATTATGTTGACCATCGATCCGGCGCACCGCGGAACAGCCAATGGACTGCGTTCCATGCTGCAGAATATGGGGCAGGTGACGAGCACGGCGCTGTCGCTGATGCTGGTGGCGGTTGGCCTTCCCAAGCGCCTGCAAAGCCTGGTCTATCAAGGCAACAGCGCGCAAATCCCCGGGTCGGATCTACCGTGGCTCATCAGCGGCTTTCGGATGGCGATGGTATCGCTGCTCGTGGCGACTGTCCTCGGCGTCGTGGTCTCGCTCGTTCGCGGCCCCAAATCGGTATAACCATCGCGGTCGGCTGCGGTCCGCTTTTGGCGGGTGGCTACCGGGCGAGCCGGCGGCTGTCACAGCCACCCTTTTTGCTCTGCGCGCTGAACAGCTTCCTGTCGCGAAGCGCAGCCGAGTTTGGAGATGGCTTCGGAGAGGTAGTTGCGGACTGTCCCTTCCGACAGTGCGAGACGTTTGGCGATCTCTCTGGTCCCGACGCCGGTTCGTGCGCACCGCAAGACGTCGATCTCGCGCGGCGTCAGCGGATTTTCCTCGGTCATGGCTTCCACCATGAGCGCCGGGCTGAAGATGCGTTGTCCGCCCACGATATTGCGGATGGCCGCTGCGAGATCCTCGACTTGCGAATCCTTCAGCAGGTAGCCGTGCGCACCCGCTTTGACGGCGCGTTGCAAATAGCCGGATCGAGCAAACGTGGTCAGGAGAATCACCTTGCACGCCGGAAGCTCGTTGCGAAGTCGTTCCGCGACGTCAAGTCCGCTCAGTCCTGGCATTTCAATGTCCAAAATGGCCACATCGGGGCGCAATGAAACGGCTTGGCGCAGCGCGTCCTCGCCATTGCCGACGTTTGCGACAACCTGGAAGTCGTCTTCGAAATTCAGCAAGGTTGTCAGCGCGTCGCGAACCAATACCTGGTCTTCCGCGATGAGTATCCGGATCATCTCACCATCTCCTCCTGACGCAGATGGCCGTCATCGTCAGGCAAAGTAATCAGCAGGGCCAGGCCAGGCGCAAAGCCCAAGGTTTGCGGATCGATCGCGCCGACACTCACCGCGCCAGTTGCGACCGGATCGACCGAATCGCCGCGGGTCCAGAAGGCAAACGAGCCCTGGATGGCTTCGACGCGCGCTCGCATGCTTTGCAACCCGCTTCCAGACGGCTCCGCCCTGTCGGTGACAGCGGAAGCCCGACGCAGGCCCCGCCCATTGTCGGCAACCAACAGATGAACGTAAGCCCCTTCCCGCCAGACGCGAACGGTGCAGCGGCTCGCACCGCTGTGGCGAACGACATTCGTGACCGCTTCGCGCAGGCACATCGCGAGCACAGAAAATGGCTGGCCGCGCCAGGCGCCTGGGCAGCCGGCGTCCATGTTTGCGTCGATACCTGCCGTGTTGAGCAGCGTTTCCGCCGCGATCCACTCCTCGCCGAAGTCGGCCTGACGCATGTCCGCGACATACTCGCGAACCCTGGCCAAGGCTTCCCGGGCGGCCCGTTCGATGTCGCTGACTTCGGCGATGGCGCGCTGCTTGTCGCCGTCGCGCTGCAAGACTTTCGCGACCACCTGCGCCTTGAGCGAGATCATCGACAGCTGGTGGCCCATGACGTCGTGAAGATCGCGGCTGATGCGCTCTCGCTCCGCCACTTTCGTCAGCCGCTCGATCTCGGCGTTCGCATTCGCAAGCCGCTCGTTGGCATCCTGCAGCCGACCGTAGTAGCGGAGCATGAAGGCCATGATGAAGGCGCTGAACATGCCGCCAATCGCCACGGGGAGCAGATAGCCAGACAATGCGATGTGATGTACGCGCGTGTACAGCAAATACAGACCAACGGTGCCAATCCCCATCGCGACATAGGCAGGGACGACGATGTTCAGTTCCATGAAGGACAGCACAGCCACGGGGTAATACGCCAACGCGACGTACTCCGGCGCGAACAGCCACATCATCACCCACATGAGCACGACCATCCCCGCCGAAGCGAGCAGCCGCTGCTTCGGTCGAGCTGGCGGAAACGCGATCGCGTAGCAAAGGCCGAATAAGGCCAGCAGTCCCAGTCCAATGAGCAACTGAGACCAAGGCGCTTGGTACAGATACGCTGCGGGAATCAGCAGCTGCGTCAGGTAAAAGTACATGACGCGGCGATGGGAAACGCGCGCCGATCGGCGGCCCGTTTGCCCATTCGCGTTCACTTCCCGAAGATCGTTGCCTCTCACTGGCTTCCCCTCCCGATCACGCCGTGCAGCCCACACCATTTCGCCCTTTGCCCCCGCGCTCTCCTGCCTGCTTCTTTCGTCCGCTACGCCGAGCGCGTGTCTCTTCGACGGCCGGTTGCCCACAGGGCAACCAGGCCAAATGCGACGAAGTATGCGGCCAAGACGAGAAAGTCGTCCCACGACGGCGCTTGCCCGGCAACGAGCGACCAGGATACGCGTGCCAGGTGATACGTCGGGGTCCACTGCGCCAGATGGCTCATGAAAGAGCCCATCATCTGCACCGGGAACCAGAGGCCGCCCGTGATCGAGAGCAAAAAATAGAGCGCTGACGCGACAATTTGCGCCGCGTCGATGCCGGCAAGCTGGCCAATGAGCATGCCGAGCACGATGAACGTCAGGCCGCCAAACGCGATCCACGCGCCAGCCATGATCCAGTTCGCCAAAGGCATCCTGACATGCTCGACGATGGCGGCTGCAAGAAACAAAATCACGACCTCCGTGACGTTGACCAGCAAATTCGCGATGATCTTCGCCGTCACGTAGTTGATGGGCGGCTGCGGCGTCGTTTGCATCAGGCGAACCCATCCCTGCGTCCGCTCGAACGCGATGCGCGACGACAACCCGTTTAACCCTGCGCCGACAACGCTGAACGTGGCCATGGAGATCAAGTAATAGCTTTTCCACGAGACGCCGCCAACGACTCGATTCGGACCAATCAAATTCACATAGAGAAAGTAAAAGCCAATCGGCAGCAATACGCTGAAGAAGAAAAAGCGGCGATTTCGGATGTTTCTCAAGATTTCAATGCGTGTCTGGAACCACCATTGCGTCATGCGCAACCGCCTCCTCCATCCATGTTTCCGATCCGGTGAGCGACACAAACGCGTCTTCCAGACGCCCTTGCGACACCTCGAAATGAGACACGTCCAAGTCCATCTGAATAATGGCCCGAAGGAGCGTGTCCGGGTCGGTCGTCGTCAAACGAACGTGGCGGCCACTCCACTCGACGTGATCGACCAGGGGCAAGGTCGCGAGAACCTCTTCCGTGACGCTCGCGCCGGCGATGAAGGAGACGTAGCGCTTGCCGGACTGCCGCTTGACATCCTCCACCGAACCGTCGGCGATCACGCGGCCATGCTGCATGAGCAGGATTCGATCCGCCATCGCGTCGGCTTCGTCCAGGTGGTGCGTCGTCAGTACGATGGTTCGCTGCTCGTCTCTCGCAAACTCGCGCAGACTGTCCCAAAAACCGCGCCGCGACGTCACATCCATGCCGGTCGTCGGCTCGTCGAGGAACAGCAGCTTGGGATTGCCTGCCATCGCAAGCGCGAACTGCAAGCGCCGCTGCTGACCGCCGCTCAGCTTGACGGCCTCTTTGCGCGCTTCGCTTTCCAACCCAGCCATGGCCAGCAGCCGTTCGGCGTCCAGCGGGTGATCGTAAAAACTTCGAAACAGATCGATCAATTCACGAACCTTCACTTTGCCAGGGAGTCCAACTTGCTGCAGCATCACACCATAGTGTTTGCGCGTGAGCCGCTTGGCGGGGTCTTGGCCGAACGCCAGCACGCTGCCCGACGTCGGCTGCGACAACCCAAGCATCATCGATATCGTCGTGGTTTTGCCAGCGCCATTGGGACCCAGCAGGGCCACGATGGAGCCTTGTTCGATTTCAAACGACACGTGGTCCACCGCAGTCACCGCGCCGAAGCGCTTGACCACTTGATTCAACGCGATCGCCGCTGTCACGCCGTCACTCCTCCTTCAAATCCGGCCGCATCCAGCCGCCAAAAGTTTCACTATTTCACAGAAGGTGCGCACCTCGTATACTCATATCGTATCCGTCCGATGACGATGGGGCCCAGTGGACGATGTCACACATTCCATGTGACAATTGTCATAAGATCGGCGTGATGAGCGAATCGTTGTGCGAATGGTTCGAATGGAGGTAACGACATGCAATACAGGCAGCCCACGTTTAAAGGCAAGGACATTCGCGTTCATTTTGTCGAGGAAGAAGACGACGAAGATTTGCTTGAGATGGTGGAAGACCTCCCCGGTTTCGACGAACACAAACGAGATGAACCCAACACTTCAGAAGCGCCTAAGGCCTAGGGCAGCATCGTCGCCTGCCCAACCTGATCCTTGTCGAACATCGCCTTCAGGGCGGCGACCTGCGACATCTCCGCGATGACCAAGAGGTGATCACCTACGCGAAGACGCGTACTGCCGCGGGGCACGACGACGCGCGAACCTCGAACGACACCGTAGCACAGCGTGTTTTCGGGAAACCGCACCTCGCTCAAGCGCTTCTCTACGTACGGCGAGTCCGCCGCGATTTCCACCGGAACCACCAGTGCCGTCTCCCGGGTCAACGAGAGCAAGTCCACAATATCTTCCGATGGCGTCGCGTCGACGAGATCGAACTTCTCAGACAGCGGCTGGACCGTCAAACCTTGAATCAGGGTCGATGCGATCACGATGAAGAACACCACTTCAATCATGACGATGTACCCAGTGACTTCGGATTCCACTGCGGACAAAATCAGGACGATCGGCGCTGCTCCGCGAAGTCCCGCCCATGCGATGAACGCGCGCTCACGTATGGTAAATCGCATGCCGATGGTGGAAATCCACACGGCGACGGGACGAGCGACGAGCAATGCTGCGGCCGCCAACGCGACGCCGGGCACAAATACGTAGGCGAAATCGCGCGGCACCAGAAAGAAGCCCAACACGACAAACATCAGGACGTGCATCGTCCAGGCAAGTCCCTCGTGAAATCGAACGATGGTATACCGGTGTTCCATTTGCCTGCTCGACATGACAACCCCTGTCACGTACACGGCGAGAAACCCGCTGCCATACAGCGATTGGGCCAATCCGAACGACAAAAGCGCAAAACCGAGCGACAGCGTCGGATACAGGCCGCCTGTGTCCAATTTGACGTAACGGTTGACATACGAGGCCAAGAGGCCAATCACCACGCCAATCACCAGGCCGACGGCCATTTCCAGACAAAACAGGACAATGACTCGGCCAATCTCCTCCGAGATCGACAAGTGCGGTTGGTGAATCCATTGCATGAGAATGGTGATGAGAAAGAACGACATGGGATCGTTCGTGCCTGACTCGACTTCCAACACATCGGTTAGCCGCCTGCGCAGCGACGTGTTGCCGAGCACGCTGAACACCGAAGCGGCATCGGTGGAACTCGCCGCGACACCCAACATCGCGGCGGGGACCCAAGAAATCCCCAGTACCATATGGGCAAACCCGGTCATGATGGCGGACGAGATAAGCACGCCAATCGTCGCCAACGACATCGCCGGACGCCAGACGCGCTGAACGCGTCGCGCCGAAGTATGGAGTCCACCTTCAAAGAGGATGAACGCCAGGGCCAAGTAGCTTAAATCCTTTGCCACCTTGGGTGTGATGTTCTCGAGCACGCCAGGCACCAGCGACGCCAGCGCCGAACCAACGGCCACGAAGCTGATGAGGGCGGGAAATCCGAACCGCTTGTTGGCGCGCGCCAAGAGAACGCCGGCGAGGAGAACAATGGCGACCATCAACGTCATCGTATTCAAGAGCCGCACGCTCCTCAAGCAAGAATGATGGCGAAGGTACCCCCTTCACTCCCCATCTTGCCCCCATCCGTGCGTGGTTGAACCATGGCACAGCATTCGTCCGCAAATTTTACTGACCTCGCGGCAACCGCTGGGCTGACTGCGCTTCGCGCGCCCGTTGTCTTTGTTCGATGCGCTGGTTCAATCTTCGCATCAAATTGAGAAACAGCGCCCTCTCCTCTTCCGACCAGTCCTCGAGCAGTTCGGCATAGAGCGATTTTCGCGCCGCTCTGACTTCGCCAAGAATCTGCTCCCCCTTGGGCGTCGATCTCACGACAACGCGCCGTTTGTCGACGTCATCCCGCTCCCGAACGAGCAACCCCGTCGAGACCAAGGGCATGATCTGGCGACTGATGGTCGAAATATCCAGGTGGAAGAGATTCGCCAATTCACTCACCGTCATCTCACCTTGGCCGTGCAACGTCAGCAAAATGAGGTACGCGGATCGATCCAGGACACTCGTTCCTTGTCCAGTTTGTCTGGCAAATTCCATCCTTCTGGCGAACATGGCCACTTCGCGCTCCAATTCCTGCAGTACGTCCACCGAATCACTCCCTATCGTAGATGGCCGGACAGATTGGCGTATGACAATTGTATAGTACGAGTTGCTGTATCCCAATCCATTTGGTGCACAATGGAGATAAACGAGTTTCGACAGAAAGTGGGTTTGGCATGGAATTATACTTCCTTGGAACCGGAGCAGGACTCCCATCCACACGGCGAAATGTCACATCGATTGCATTGTGGTGGAACGAAACGCGAGGCTCTGTGTGGTTGTTCGACTGCGGAGAAGGTACGCAGCACCAAATGCTGCGGGCCCCGTTCGGTCCTGCCAAGGTGGATCACATCCTGATCACCCATCTGCACGGCGATCACATCTACGGCCTTCCTGGCCTGCTGGGAAGCCGCGCCTTTCAATCGGCGACCAGCGATGTGTCGATCGTCGGGCCAAAAGGCATCGCTGCCTTTGTGGAAACGTCCATCCGGATCAGTTGCGCGCACCTGCCGTACCAGTTGCGCTTCCTGGAGCTCGATCACGATGAACCCGCTTGCCGCAGCCGCCAAGTGGTGTACGAAGACCAGGACATCGTGGTGACAGTGGCCAAATTGCACCACGGCATACCAAGCTGGGGCTACCGAATCGATGAAAAACCATCCCCAGGTTCGCTGAGAACGGATGTGCTGAAGTCGCTGGGCGTCCCCCCGGGCCCAATCTACGGCACCTTGAAATCCGGCCAAGATGTCACGCTCGACGATGGGCGGGTGATTCGCGCCGCCGACGTCGTGGCGCCGCCGCGCCAAGGGCGAAGTGTGGTCATCCTCGGCGACACGCTTCCTACGGACAGCGCGATCGAACTGGCCGAAGGCGCGGATGTCCTCGTTCACGAGTCGACCTACGACGCGGCCGATCACGACAGAGCAAAGCGGTATCACCACACTTCCGCCGACGCGGCCGCCGACATCGCCAAGCGGGCCGGTGTGGGCCAGCTCGTCCTCACACATATCAGCGCCCGCTACGACGCCGACGGTGAAGCGCAATTGCTGCAAGACGCCACAGACGTCTTCGAGAATACCGCGATCGCGCATGATCACTTTCGCCTCGCGGTGAAGAAACCAAGGCGCAGCACCCTGTGATCTGGGCTATTGCAGATCCACTTGCACGCCGATTTCCCGCCACTTCTCGAAAAACATCGGGCAGGTCTTGGAAACGCAGCCAGGGTCCACAATTTCGACGCCCGGCACCACCAGGCCAATCAGGGCTTGCGCCATGGCCACCCGGTGATCGTCGTACGAGGACAGCCGACCACCGTGCGCTTCTCCTGGATAAATCGTCACGCCGTCCTCATGTTCGTCGACCGCGATGCCGATAGCGCGGAGCGTGTGCGAAATGACCATCAGTCGATCCGACTCGTGATGGCGAATGTGGCCCACGTTCGCGATGGTGATGGGCCTATCGGCAAACGGGGCCAAGAAGGCCAACGTGAGCGTCTGGTCCGACATCTCTTCCATGCTGATCGTGAAACCCCCGCGTAGTTTCTGCGGCCCGCGCACTTCGATGCCAGGCCCGGCCTTATCGACCTCGCAACCCATGCGGGCCAATACGTCGACAAATTGCACGTCTGGCTGGCGGGTATTGTACGTCAGATTTTTCACGCGAGCCCGTCCACCCGTGATGGCCGCGGCGCTCCAAAAGTAACACGCGGTGGATGCGTCCGCTTCGATTTCATAGTCCCGGCCTTGGTATCCGGTCGGTTCGACGCGGATGCTGAGCAAGTCCGGATCGGCTTCGACCGCGGCGCCGAACGATCTCATCATGTCGAGCGTGATATGAACGTACGCGTGTTGCACGATGTGATCTTCAATGCGCACCGTGAGCGGCGCTTTGGCGTACGGCGCGGCAATGAGGACGCCGCTGATGAACTGCGAGGACACAGAACCGGACATCCGCACGTCGCCGCCCTGCAAGCCGTTCGCCTCGAGCCGAATCGGCAGTGTGTCCGGTCGATCCGACAACGTCGTGATGGACGCCCCCTGCGATGTCAACGCGTCGAACAGGACACCCATCGGCCGTTCATTCATGCGCTTGCTGCCTTCAATGGTCCAGCGCCCATGCCCTGCGGCGAGCGCGCTGGTCAGAAACCGTGCGGCCGTGCCTCCGGCTCCGGTGTAGAGATGACCTTCGGAATTCGGCCAAACGCCATTCACACCGTCCATCGCAACCTCTTCACCAGACACGGTCAAGTTCACGCCGAGCGCTTTGAGCGCTTCGATGCACCAGTACGCGTCGTCGCTTCGCAGCAAACCGGTCAACCGGGACGATCCGTTCGCCATGGCTGCAATCACGAGCGCCCGGTTCGTGAAACTCTTGCTGCCCGGCACGACCACGTCCGCGTCGACAGGGGCGCTCACCGGCGACACTTTCGCCACGCTGACGCCGTGCAAGGCCCAGGGAGAACGCGCACGCAAATCCGATTCGTTCGACGACACTTTGCCACCTCATTCCTCATGGTTGGCGCCACAGAGAACGCGACGCTTGCCGCTTACGGCAATTGACGGATCTTTTCGGTGATGGGCGTGCGTTCACGGACTTGCGGAACTTCCGCAGGGTAGCCGACACCGAGGATATTGACGACATCGTACGAATCGTCGACGCCGAGCGCCTGACGCGCGGGATCTCCCCAGCCCACCGACGTCCAACGGACGCCGACGCCTTCGGCATGCGCCAGAAGCGAAAAATTTTGAATGAAACAAGAGACAGCGATGAGATTTTCGTCGCGATCAACCTGCTTTTCCGCACGCTTCGAGAGAATCGCGAGAACGAGCGGCGCGTTTCCGAAATTCGGCCCATGATTGATTGCCTGACGCGTCTGTTCGCCGACGACGAGAATTTCCCAAGGCTCGTTCAGGCGGTGATTCGGCGCGTAACTGGCCGCTTCCAGCCACGCTTGAACTTTGTCCATGTCGACAGGATCAGGCTTGAACAACTTGATATGTCTCCGAGTGCGAATAGCCTCTGCAACGTCCATACTGAAACTCCTCCTCTGTGTCAAACCTAGCAGCCGTCTGTGCGACGACTCTTATGCTCGCGATTTCACTTTCCTCCATACGGACAAGTCGCGATGGAGCAGCTCTTCAAGTTTTTTGACATCCTCCGCGAAATACGCCTCCAACTCGCTGCGGACGTCAGGATCCATTTGGGCTCGCTCCAGCACCATCGACTTCGCCTGGTTGCCCAAGCGTTCACGCACCCCGGTCGGCACCAACGGCTTGACCAATTCCTTGATGCCGTGCGGCTTCGAGATGAAATTGTAGAGCAGCCGCGACTTGGGAACCCCTGACTCGTTGTGGCGGATCGACGTGTCCGGCACAAAATCGGTGGACACGCCCAAAAACGCGGCGACATCCTGCACACCTGAAACGGCGTCTTTGACAAATTCCTCGAAGATGATCACCTTCACGCGATCCCGGCCGAACGTCTCCAGATAGCGCTTCACCTGTTCCGAGTACAGCCCGAGCTCCCTGTAGTACCACATCGGTTCGAAATCGTTCGCTTTAAACTCGGCTTCTTTCGCAAGCGACTCGCGAAAGCTGCGATGTTCCCGCTCGTCGCGTATGAGGTGCATGTACGCCGAGAACGCCCGATCCACTGGATTGCGCAGCATGATGATGATCTTGGCGTCAGGGATCTCTTGCTTCATGCGCTGTGCGGTGCCCGGATAGTACAGGTAAAAGACGGACGATTCGCCGATAGCCTTTTCTCCGGCAACTCCATCGAAGAGATGGTAATACATGTCGCGATCGCGAATGGTGTACTGGTTCATCCCTTCGTCGCCCGGTCCGCGAAACACCGGCGGAAAGTCAGGAATGGAAAAAAAGTGCGCTTCCTTCTTGGGCGGAATATACACTTCGGGATGTTGTCCAAGATACCTGTCGAGCGAACTCGTCCCAGATTTCGCGGCGCCTACGATAAAGAAATTTGGCCGTGGCATTGCGGCACACCTCTTTCTCGAGTTGATCCGCGTAGATCAATCTACGCCGAAAATGTCAAAAGCCCTTTATCCTCAAGGAACTGAATGATTTGCCGAACGGACTCTTCGACAGACTGCTTGTTGGTATGCAGTGTCAAATCGGGGTGCAGCGGCACTTCGTATTCGGCGTCGATCCCGGTGAAGTTGCGAATTTCGCCTGCCAAAGCCTTCTTGTACAGCCCCTTCGGGTCGCGCTCTTTACACACTTCCACGGGGCAATCGATGAACACTTCGAAGAACTCGTTCTGCTCAAAGCGCGCCCGCGCCTTGTCCCGGTCCTCGCGAGTGGGCGAGATCAAACCGGCGATCACAATCATGCCCGCGTCGACAAACAGCTTCGCGATTTCTGACACGCGGCGGATATTCTCGCTGCGATCCTTCTGGGCAAACCCCAGGTCCGCGTTGATGCCGTGCCTCAGGTTGTCACCGTCCAGCAGATACGTCCGCAGCCCGCGGCGGTGGAGTTCCAATTCCAAAGCGCTCGCGACTGTCGATTTGCCTGCGCCGGACAATCCGGTCAGCCAAAGAACAAAGCTGGAGTGCTGATTTTGGATCCTGCGATCCTTCTTCGTGACCTGCGTCGGTTGCCATACCACTTGACTCATCGTAAGTACCCTCTCAATCTCGCATCATTTCTTGCATCACACTTGCCAACTTGCCAACGACCTGCCTCGTCTCGAACTGATTTGGAATCGGTACTTCCGTTCGTCCCTCGCGAAGGCAAATCTCCATATATCGTTCTATGGCCGTTGCAATGCCATCGACGTCGCGCGGGCTGACGACTGTATGTCCGCTCTCGCGAAGAATGTCGGCGGCGGTGCCCTGCTCATCCGTAATGCCGAGAATTCGCCTGCCTGCGCCGAGATAATCGATCAACTTCGAGGCCAAAAACGGATTTGAGCCAGTCGCCGACGGGGCGTCGATCAACAACAGGACATCGGACTGTCTCATCATCTTCAGGGTTTCCAGATATGGGGCGCGCCCACGGGCAATTGGCACGGGGCATGCGTCAACCATGGCAGCAAAACCGGAAGACACATTTCCATACAAATTGATTTGAATCCTGTCCTTCCACTCTGGAAATTTGTCCAAAACGTATTGTAACGCTTTGAGGAACGGTTCAGGGGAACGAGAACCGTAGAAACTGCCCAAATACGAAAAGGTCACTTTGTCCGCAGGACCGCGTACAGGCTCTTCACTCTGTTTCGGATACAGATCCGACGTGAAGTGATGCGGCAAAATGAGCGATTTCTCCAGGATGGGCAAATGGGGATACGAATCTACATACATCGCCTGAATTTCCCGCGTCGGAAACACCAGCTTATCGGCGGTCTCCACGACGCGTTGTTCCCACTTGCGGTTGAACGACTTGCGGAATCCAGAATGATGGCTGTGATACGGGTTGTTGGCCCACGGATCGCTAAATTGGGCAATCCACGGCTTCCCAGTCTCCTGCTTCACCCGATAGGCGAGAATGTGGCTCGAACCAGGCTGGGATCGGCTATAGATGAGATCAAAATGCCCGTCCTGAAGCGGAATGCGGTTCACCTTCGCCCACAGGTAGTGTTCGTCTACGAGGTATCCAACCAGCTTGTCCGTCACGCGGCGAAGTAATGTACCGCTCGGTTTCAACGTCCTGCCGAGCACGACGGATACGTCACGCGGGAGCTCCATCTCCGGATCCTGTCCCTGGCCCTCGTTGCTCGTCACGAGTTGAATGCGGAAATACCGGGATAATTCGCGAACCGTCTTCCAGACGAGAATGGCCTCCGCATCCAGTTGCGGCGGAGCCAAGTATGAAATGACGAGGACGGTTTTCGTCGCCTCTCCCACCGATTTGCCTCCATTCAATGCGTCTCAATGCGCCGCTCGCACCCGAGCTGCGATAGTCGGCGGATCGATCCGGCCATGGACCGGATCGACCACTTCTATCATAGTCTACACATTCCGACAATCAATAACAGATCTTTTATGCACCGGAACGTGGTCAATCTTTGACAAACCTTCTCTGCGTCTTCTTCCCGTCATAGGTGAAGACGACCTCGCGGCCTTCCACCACGGTTTCCACGTGGCTCGTTCTTCCCCACACTCGATAAAAGTATGGCATCGATTTCTCCAAATGGCGAATGTCCAGTTCCACGCCTTCATATTCGTGCTTCACGTACAGTTCGCCGTTGCGGTTGTAATCGCCGTCCTCGACATAGAGAACCGGGATTCCTCCATTCACGCGAGAGGCCACAAGCGTATCGCGAACCTTTTCCCAGTCCGTTTCCACGACGCGCCAATCGTTGCCGACCTTTTGGTAGAGATACAGGTCCAAATCTTCAATCAACTGCTTGGTGAGATAATTGCGAAGGAACGACGCGTCATTTTCAATTTCGCGCACCTCGAACATCTTCTCTCTACCCTGTCCGCCAACTCGACCGTATTTCTCGCGCTCTTCATCCGATGGATGATCCCACCTGCGTTCGATGTCCTCCCAGATGGCGAGCCCCAGATGGTATGGGTTGATGGACATCCGCGAAGGCAGCACTACACCAGAATGCATTTTGGCGAACTCCACCGCTTCCTCGTCCGTGAGATTCATCTCTCTCATGATCCGCAGGTGCCAATAGGTTGCCCAGCCCTCATTCATGATCTTGGTTTCCAACTGGGGCCAGAAGTACAGCATCTCTTCGCGAAGAATGGATAAGATATCACGCTCCCATTCCTCCAGCGTGGGGGAATGTTCAATCGCGTAAAGCATGATGTCCTTCTGCGCAGCGCGGGGATTGATCTGCGTTTTGGGCGCAGGCGCCGCGGCCTGCTCCGTTCGATCCAGCGCCCATAAGTCGTCGTACGGCGTCTGCGCCTGCGCCCGCTTAAACCCGTTGGCGGATTCACCGCGGCGATGCAGATGTTGCTGCTGTTTGACCAGCTTGCGCGCGTTGCGGCCGTCCGCCGACGCGTCGATGTGTTCAGAGAGCGCAAGCCCCGCGTCAATCAACTCTTCGACTTTCTTGCGGCCATATTTCAGCTCGTAGTGGTAAATCCGCTCCGCACTCGCCGCCATGCGCTCAACCATGTCCCGCGACGTGAAGCGAAACGTGGCATTGTTCTTGAAGAAGTCGCAGTGCGCCAACACGTGCGCACATACGGTCTTGTTTTGCAGCAACGTGTTGCCGTCCAGCAAAAACGCGTAACATGGATTCGAGTTGATGACCAGCTCATAGATGCGGCTCATGCCGAGATCGTAATCGAGCTTCATCCGATGAAAACTCTTCCCGAACGACCAATGATGGAATCTGGTGGGCATCCCATAAGCGCCGAACGTATAAATAATATCGGAAGGACATACTTCGTAGCGCATCGGATAGAAATCCAGACCAAACCGCTTGGCGAGATCCGTCATTTGATCAATGCTTTCTTCCAGCAGTTCCAACTCTTCGTTCGTCACGCGCTCTTCACTCCTTCCCGCCGCGAGAAAAAGTGTTTTAAAGCCGCGTACACTTCGCTCTTGTCGCGAATCACAAACTTGCGAAACACGGGCAATTCCAGTTTCCCGTAGGCGCTCATCAAGGTTGACGAGCGGCTGTATTGATTGACTTCCGCGTAGCCGAACATCTGCGACACTTCACACAGTTCGCGCACGAGCCTGACGCAGTTCTCATTGTCCGAGGTCAGGTTGTCGCCGTCGGAAAAGTGGATTGGGTATATGTTGTATCGATCCGGCGGATATTCGCTTCGAATCATCCCGAGCGCGTATTCGTAGACGGAGGAACAAATGGTCCCCCCGCTTTCCCCCTTGTTGAAAAAATGCTCCTGACTGACTTCGTGCGCCTCCGTGTGGTGCGCGATATAGCGAATGTGGACATTTTCATACTTCGTTTCCAGGAAGCGGGCCATCCAAAAAAAGAATGTTCTAGCACAGTATTTTTCGAACAACCCCATCGAACCGGACAGATCCATCATCGCGAGAATCACAGCGTTCGAATCAGGCTTTTGCACGTCTTCCCACGTCTTGTAGCGCAAGTCGTCCGGGGAGATGCGGACCTTGTCAATGGCCGCTCTTTGATTTCGGCGGATGGCTTCGAGCAACGTCCGCTTCTTGTCGATGTTGCTCGACAACCCTTTCTTTCGAACGTCCCGGAACTCGACCGTGTCGACGGTCAGATCCGGGGCTTCCTTGTCGGCGAGATCGGGCAATTCCAATTCCTTGAAGAGAACATTCTGGATGTCTTCGAGTGACACCTCAGCCTCCGTGTAGTCGACTCCAGGCTGCTCGCCTGCTCCTTCGGTTCCGGGCGTACCGCTCTTGTCGGGCCGTCCGCGGGCGACAATGTCACCCACTTGCGTGTCGCCCTGCCCCGTGCCGGCATGCCGCCCCTTTTGGTGGTTGTAACGAATCCGGTACTCTTCCAAGGACCGAATCGGAATTTTCACGATTTGTTTGCCGTCACTCATAATCAGGCTCTCATCGCTCACCAAATCAGCCAAGTTGTCTTTGATGGCTTCCCGGACTTTCTCCTTGTGCCGTTCTTGGTCCTGATGTCCTTTCCGGTGAAGCGACCAATCTTCCCTCTGCAGCGTAAAGTAAGTCCTCACGGACGTCCCCCCTTGCGGGTGTCAGCGATTCAAGAGACTGCCTGTATACCTCAGCAATTCATTGGCACAAGATGAGCAATATCCGTGTTCGTCGATGAGCCGGGCTGTTACCTCGTTGATCTTCTTCAACTGCGCTTCGTCCGGTGTTTTCGACGAAGTTGTAATCTTGACGACGTCTTTCAGATCGGAGAACAGTTTCTTTTCAATGGCCTCCCGCAGCCGTTCGTGCGAATTGTAATCGAACCGTTTACCGCGGCGCGCGTAGCTGGAAATGCGAATCAGAATCTCCTCGCGAAACGCCCGTTTTGCGTTCTCCGAGATGCCGATTTGTTCTTCGATAGAGCGCATGAGGCGTTCATCGGGATCGAGTTCTTCGCCTGTCAGAGGATCCTTGATCTTCTGCCAGTTGCAATACGCTTCGACGTTGTCGAGATAGTTGTCGAGCAAGGTTTTCGCCGATTCCTCAAACGAATACACAAACGCCTTCTGCACTTCCGTCTTCGCCATTTCGTCGTACTCGCGTCTCGCCATGCCGATGAAATTGAGAAGCTTTTCGCGATCTTCGGCACTGATGGACGCGTGTTGATCCAATCCATCGCGAATCGCGCGCAGCACATCCAGCGCGTTGATGCACTGTGTGTCTCTGCGGATGAGTGCCGTGGAAATGCGGTTGATAATGTAGCGAGGATCGAGGCCTGACATGCCTTCGTCCGGGTACTCGTTTTGCAGTTCTTTCAAGTCGGCGTCCTTCATGCCTTCGACCGTTTGACCGTTGTATAAATACAATTTCTTCAATAAGTCCACGCCTTGCTTCTTGGATTCCTTCAACCGCGTCAGGATCGAGAAAATCGCAGCCGTGCGCAGCGCGTGCGGAGCGATGTGGACATGCGCGAGATCGCTCTGGTGAACCAACTTGTCGTAGATCTTGACTTCATCGTCGACGCGCAGGTTGTAAGGAACTGGCATGACGATCATGCGGGACTGGAGCGCCTCGTTCTTCTTGTTGGAGACAAACGCCCGATACTCCGCTTCGTTCGTGTGGGCGACAATCATCTCATCCGCGGAAATCAAGGCAAACCGCCCTGCTTTGAAGTTTCCTTCCTGCGTTAGACTGAGCAAGTGCCAGAGAAACTTCTCGTCGCATTTCAGCATCTCCTGAAACTCCATCAGTCCCCGGTTCGCCTTGTTCAATTCGCCGTCGAACCGGTACGCGCGAGGATCGGACTCCGATCCGTACTCCGTGATCGTCGAAAAATCGATGCTGCCGGTCAGATCCGCGATATCCTGCGACTTTGGATCGGAAGGGCTGAAGGTGCCAATGCCAATTCGCTTATCCTCCGACAACAGAATGCGCTCGACTGGCACATCCTCGATTCTGCCGCCGTATTCCGTCTCCAGCCGCATGCGGCAGCTCGGGCAGAGGTTGCCTTCGATGCGAACTCCGAATTCAGCTTCAAAATCTTTGCGCAATTCAAGCGGAACCAAATGCAGCGGATCTTCGTGCATCGGGCAGTCCTGAATGGCGTACAACGCCCCTTCTGGCGTTCTGGAATATCGTTCAAGCCCTCTCTTCAGCATCGTGACAATCGTCGATTTGCCGCCGCTCACGGGTCCCATCAGGAGCAGGATCCGCTTGCGCACATCGAGGCGGCGCGCGGCCGCGTGGAAGTACTCCTCGACCAGGCGTTCCAGCGTCCCGGACAGCCCATACATTTCACGTTCAAAGAACGGATAATGGCGATTCCCGTCCGCGTCTGTCTCGATTCCCTGCGATGCGATCATGTCGTAAATGCGTGCATGCGCCGTCTTCGCGACACCAGGATTCGCTCGAACGATCTCCATGTAATCCGCGAAAGTTCCTTCCCAAACGAGCCCTTCTTCTTCTGCACGGTAGGAATTCAATCTGTCTAGAAAGCTCATATTTCCATCCTCCTCCAGATACGGTTGCATGTCTGAAGCGCCAAGATGCGACCTGCAACAGACTGGACGCCTTTGTTCATCCTATTCGCGTGGTGCTTGACCACATGCCCATGCCTGCCTATATGCCGCGCAAGATCGGCCCATATTGGCCGGATCGAGCATGGCTTGGCAGGTTCGAACAAGCATGGCGGCGAATGAGGACGCGCACATTAATGGAGGACGTATCAAAAAGGAGGGTGCTCTTCGATGTCACAAGACAAGCGCCGCAACGACAAAAAGCAAGATCTGACGATCGCGTTGACGGGCCCTGACATCACGCAAAAGGACAAGCGATTCGATCAGAACACGGACGAGACGTTGACGGCGATGACGAGAAACTCCGCCCGGCAGCAGAAGACGCAAGGGTAACTGTCAATCTGCGCTGGGGCGGATGTGTTGTCCAATCCAGCGCAAGGCTGTCGGAATTTGCCGCTGCCAGACGCCCCAAAAATGGTTTCCGGGCCCCACTTCGTATTCCACCGCGGCACCGCGATCGACGAGGATATCACGCATTGTCTCGTTGTATGTGAGGAAATCGAAGATACCCGACGGCGTCTGTGACTCGTGTTCCTCGTCGCCGATGAACATATAGGCCGATATCCGGCTCAAATCCCGCTCCTTGCGCAGACGTTCCTGCACGCTCGGAAAGTACGCTCCGGAGAAGAGCACCAGTCGATCGAACACATCTGGGAAATTGAGCGCGAAGCTCAGGGTGGCCACGGCGCCAAGCGAAATTCCGGCCATCATGCGGTTGCCTTGCGAGATGGCGTAGCGCTCCTCCATGAATGGCATGCACTCGTCAGCCACGAATTGCAGATAAGATCGATGCCGGACACCGTCCATTGCGTAGTCCGCGTTGCGATGCTCCATATTGACAGCGATCCCGGCAATCAAAAACGGCGGTATTTCTCCGGCGGCTATCATCGTACTGGCAATGGTCGCGATGCGCCCGTGCGTGAAGAATTCGATTCCGTCGTGGCAGTAGACAATCGGCAGTCTCTGACTCGCGTCCTGCATTGGTGGAACAAACACTTTGACAGTTCGGTCTTCACCCAAATGGATGGAATGAATCACATGGGATTCAATTTTGCGTGAAGGTTGGTTCGTCATGGGAAATCTCCTCCGTTCGGGCAATCGTGCGACAAATAGTACAGAAGGTTCGTAGAAAGTGCGTCGAACAAGCGAAAGAAAGCGCTACACCAAACTGTTATACAAATAACGACCATCTATTCTATAACAGAACATTTCGCGGATACGTAATCAACTTCGCACGTGGACCTGTTGTGTATTATAATATTTACGGACCTGTATCACTACTGCAGATATGAGGTGACAATTTTGAGCACATCAGCCGCTCAATTCGAAGTTCCGTACGTCCAGGTATTGGACGAAAACGGAAACGTGACTAATCCAGATAGAGTGCCGTCACTCAATGACGAGCAATTGAGAGATCTCATGAAGCGCATGGTCTTCACGAGAATTTGGGACCAGCGCGCCATCAAGCTTGCCCGCCAAGGCAGGCTCGGCTTCTATGCCCCCGTTGCGGGCCAGGAAGCATCGATGATTGGCAGCGAGTTCGCGACCAACAAAGACGATTTCCTGCTTCCAGGTTATCGCGATATCCCTCAGTGCTACTTCCATGGCTATCCGCTGCATCAACTGTTCCTGTACTCTCGCGGCCATCAGCTCGGCGGCAAAGTCCCTGACGATGTCCATTGCATGATCCCGCAGATCATCATTGGCGCTCAAATTGTCCAAACCCCCGGTGTGGCGCTTGCCTTCAAGTTGCGCGGCGAAAAGCGCGTCGCTGTTACATACACGGGCGACGGCGGCACTTCCCAAGGCGATTTCTATGAAGGTATGAACTTTGCCGGAGCCATGAAACTGCCGGCTGTCTTCTTTGTCCAAAACAACCAATACGCAATCTCCGTGCCTCGTGAACTGCAGACAGCCGCTCAAACACTTGCGCAGAAGGCTGTCGCCGCCGGCATCCCAGGCGTTCAAGTCGACGGCATGGATATCCTCGCCGTCTATTCGGTCATGCGGGAAGCGGTGGATCGCGCCCGTGCCGGAGAGGGACCGACGATGATTGAAGCTATCACGTTCCGCTATGGACCGCACACGATGTCCGGCGACGACCCAACGCGTTACAGAACCCAAGAGACGCAAGAAGCATGGGAGAAGCGCGATCCGCTCATCCGCTTCCGCAACTACTTGGTGTCGAAAGGGCTGTGGTCCGAGCAAGAGGAACAGGCCTACATCGAGGAGGCCAAGGAGACCATCAACGCAGCGCTGAAGCAAGCCGATGAAACAGAGAAGATGACTGTCCCGCAGCTGATCGACTCGATGTTTGCGGAACCAACTCAGGAATTGCTGCGTCAACGGGCCGAGATCACGGGCGAGGGGGCGAACTGAGAATGGCACAAATGACGATGATTCAAGCAATCACGCACGCGCTTGACTTAGAACTTGCACGCGACGAACGCGTTCTCGTATTCGGCGAGGACGTCGGCCACAACGGCGGCGTCTTCCGGGCAACCGAGGGACTTCAGAAGAAATACGGAGAGGACCGCGTGTTCGACACGCCGCTCGCCGAGAGTGGCATCATCGGCTTGGCAAACGGTCTGGCGGTCCAAGGATTTCGACCAGTTCCAGAGATTCAGTTCTTCGGTTTCGTGTTCGAGGCATTTGACCAAATCGCAGGGCAGATCTCGCGTCTGCGGTACCGCTCGGCAGGCCGTTTCAGTGCGCCGGTGACCATCCGGTCTCCGTTTGGCGGCGGTGTTCATACGCCAGAACTGCACTCTGACAGCTTGGAAGGACTCTTCTTGCAGACACCCGGCGTCAAGGTGGTCATCCCGAGTTCGCCGTACGACGCAAAAGGTTTGCTGTTGTCTGCGATTCGCGATCCGGATCCAGTGATCTTCCTCGAGCACATGAAGCTCTACCGTTCATTCCGCCAGGAGGTTCCCGAGGAAGAGTACACGATTCCACTGGGCGTCGCGAACGTCGTTCGCGAAGGCAAAGACGCCACCATCGTCACGTACGGGGCCATGGTAGCGACGTCCGTGAAAGCGGCCGAACAGTGGTCGAAGGAGAAAGGTTTGGAAGCCGAAGTGATCGACTTGCGCACCATCTCTCCTATCGATATCGAGACCATCGTGAAGTCGATTCAAAAGACCAATCGCGCCATTGTCGTGCAAGAGGCGCAACGCTCGGCAGGTGCCGCCGCGGAGATTGTCGCGCAAATCAACGAACAGGCCATCTACCATCTGGAAGCGCCCGTACTTCGGGCTACGCCGCCTGACACAGTGTACCCGTTCGGCATGATTGAAGACGACTGGCTCCCGACGCCGCAATATATCGTCGATACGCTCAACAAGGTAACGAGTCTCTAATACGGGGGTGAAGCCACATGGCATTATTTGAATTTGGGCTGCCGGAATTGGGAGAAGGTCTCCACGAAGGCAGAATCAGCAAATGGTTGGTAAAACCCGGGGATACCATCCAGGAAGACGATGCCGTCGCTGAGATCGAGAACGACAAATCGCTCGTTGAGCTGCCTTCACCGGTCAGCGGCAAGGTTGTCGAAATCAAAGTCGCGGAAGGCAGCACATGCGTCGTTGGCGACGTCATCCTCACCATCGAAGTGGCAGGCGACGTTCCGGCTTCGCACAGCGCTCACGGTAACGAACAGCCAGCCGCAGAGCCTGCCAAGCAAGCGGCTTCCGAGCCTGCCGCTCAGCCTGTTGCGCAGGCCGCAGCAGCAAACGATGGCGCTGGCACGAGCGCGGCCAAGCAGGTTCTGGCTACACCTGGGGTACGCCGCTACGCGCGTGAACACGGGGTCGACATTCGCTCCGTGCAAGGTACGGGCAACAACGGCAAAGTGACGAAAGATGACGTCGACGGCTTCCTGAACGGCGGCTCTGCGGTCGCGGCTTCGCCAAGTCAGTCCGCAGTCAAGGAAGAGACCAGTACTGGAGCAACCGGATCGACGGTCGTGCAAGTCGCGGGCGACGAGATCGAAGAACGTGTGCCGCTACCGATGATTCGCCAAGCTATCGCTCGCGCGATGGTCAAGAGCAAGTACACGGCGCCGCACGTGACGCTGATGGACGAAGTCGATGTGACGGAACTCGTGAAGCTTCGCAAGGAGATCAAGCCCGTCGCAGAACAGCGCGGCGTCAAGATCACCTACCTGCCCTTCATCGTCAAGGCTTTGATTGCGGCGCTGCGCAGTCGTCCGCAGTTGAACTCCTCGTATGACGAAGAAAAGCAGGAACTCGTGCTGAAGCACTATTACCATATCGGCATCGCGACCGATACGGACCGGGGATTGCTGGTTCCCGTCGTCAAGCACGCGGACAAGAAAAACATGTGGGATATCGCGCAGGAGATCAACGATCTCGCCGCTCGCGGACGCGCAGGCAAACTTGCGCCGAACGAAATGCGCGGCAGCACGATATCGATCACGAACATCGGCTCAGCCGGCGGCATGTTCTTCACGCCGATTATCAACTATCCGGAAGTGGCCATCCTCGGCGTCGGGCGCATCACGGAAAAGCCAATTATCCGGGACGGCGAGTTTGCAGTCGGTCAAATGATGGCATTGTCGTTGAGCTTCGATCATCGCGTGATCGACGGTGCGCTCGGTCAGCAATTCGTGAATGACATCAAGCGTCTGTTGGAAAATCCGCGTCTGTTACTTTTGGAGGTGTGAGGCATGGTCGTAGGTGAAATGCTCGAAGAAGTTGAGGTTCTTGTCATTGGTGCAGGTCCTGGCGGTTACGTGGCGGCAATTCGCGCCGCACAATTGGGCAAATCGGTCACGATTGTCGACAAGGCGGAACTCGGCGGCGTTTGCCTGAATCGCGGCTGCATTCCGTCGAAGGCGCTGATCTCCGCGGCGCATCACTACGAGGCGTCGAAAGAATCGCCGTTCCCTGGTGTGGAAACGTCGGCGACGCTGGATTTCGCCAAGGTTCAAGAGTGGAAGCAGTCGGTCGTCAACAAAATGACCGGCGGCGTCGAGTCGCTTTTGAAAGGTAACAAGATCACTGTCATCAACGGTGAAGCGTTCTTTACGAAACCGGACGAAGTGCGCGTCATGCACGAAAACGGCGCACAGCGCATTCACTTTCAGCAGTGCATCCTCGCCACAGGCTCCCGGCCGATTGAGCTGAAAAACCTGCCCTTGTCGAAGCGAGTCCTCGACTCGACCGGCGCGCTTTCGCTCGATCACGTCCCAGGCCGCTTGATTGTCGTCGGCGGTGGGTACATCGGTGTCGAACTGGGCCAAACGTTTGCGAAATTCGGTTCGCAGGTCACCATCATCGAAGGACTGGACGGCATTCTCGCACTCTTCGACAAGCAGATGGTTCGCCTCGTCGAGCGCAATCTCAAGAAATACAACGTCGAGATCGAGACCAACGCGTTGGCCAAGTCTGTCGAAGAAACCGATGAGTCTGTGAAGCTGACCTACACCAACAAGGCTGGCGAAGAAAAGACCATCGAGGCGGACTATATCCTGGTCACCGTCGGCCGTCGCCCGAATACTGATGAACTTGGCCTTCAGGACGCGGGCATTGAGCTTGGCGAAAAAGGCCTGATCAAAGTCGACGCGCAATGCCGGACCACCAATCCGAACGTCTACGCGATCGGCGACATCGTTCCGGGTGCGGCACTGGCCCACAAAGCATCGTACGAGGGCAAGGTTGCGGCGGAAGCCATCGCTGGCAAGCCGAGCATCGTCGACTACCGTTGCATTCCGTCGGTCGTGTTCTCCGATCCGGAAATGGCATCCGTCGGGCTGTCGGAAGACGAAGCCAAGAAGGAGTACGGCAACATTTCTGTCGGACGCTTCCCGTATGCGGCCAACGGTCGTGCAACGGCGCTCAATGCCGACGCAGGTTTTGTGAAGTTGATCGCCAACAAGGAAAACGGCGTACTGGTAGGCGCGCAAGTCGTTGGCGTCGAGGCGTCAAACCTGATCGCGGAACTCGGCCTAGCTATCGAGATGAGCGCGACGCTGGAAGATATCGCGCTCACGATTCACGCACACCCGACACTCGGCGAAATGGTTGAAGAAGCCGCAGAGGTTGGTCTTGGAGAGCCTATCCACATCATCACCCGATAATATCTCGTACACACGAACGGCCAGTGTATCGCAATACCGCGCATACACTGGCCGTTTTTGCGTGATGTTTTTTCCCCGCGTCAGATGCTCGGAAGTTCACGTACGAAAGCAAGCGTGTCCTCCAGTGAACCTTCGCCTGCCCAGCGAAATGTGCCCAGGCCGCGATCGATCCGACAATCGTTGACCAAGTAACACTCCATGCCCACATATGTAGCAGCCCCATCCTCCTGCACATCGTTTCCAACCATGATGCATGATTCAGGCGGTGTGCCAAGTGCCTCAGCAACCTCCAAAAAGTACTTCGGGTTCGGTTTGCAGAAGTGGGTATTTTCCATCGTCGTCACAAAATCAAAACGGATATCGTCGATGCCGGCCCAACGCATTCTCGCGGCAGTCGCGATACCTGGGAAAATCGGATTGGTCGCCAAGGCGATCCTGTAGCCTTTGTCTTGGACGGTTCGACATATTTCCCGCGCAATTTTTGTCGGTCTTGTCAAATGCCGCAGTTCCTCAAACGATGTTTCATAGAAATGCACGAATAAAGGCCAAATCTGTTCCGCCAGCGAAGTGTCGCTCCCAAACAAGGCCTTGCGAAACTTCTCTTCGTTGGTCAACAACGGACTCTCGTTCTCCACAACTTGCTGCATCGCGCCGAGCATCCAATGCGCGATCTCGTCAGCGGGCCTCACCTCGGCCAGGTGCGGAACAAGGTGTCGAAAATAGGCGCTCATAAACGCGTCCAACTCAAACGGCAACAGTGTTCCATCCAAATCGAACAGTATAGCCTCCATGCTTGTCCTCCTACACCATGCCCGGAAATCCGTGTTGCCGATACGCCTCGAACGCGACAATCGCCACGGCGTTGGACAGGTTCAACGATCTCGCCTTCGCGTCATTCCGCATCGGAATGCGAATGACTTTGTCGTACTGCGCCTCAATCAATTCCCGCGGCAGCCCCTTTGTCTCCTTGCCAAAGACAAGAAAGTCGTCCAAACCATAAGAAACGTCCGAGTACCATTTGCCTCCTTTGGTCGACGCATAGTGATACGTTCCATTCGGATAAAGCTGCCACAACTCCTCAATGGAGTCGTGATAGTGGATGTCCAAGAGATCCCAGTAATCCAAACCCGCCCGCTTCAGTTGTTTGTCGTCGGTCGAAAACCCGAGCGGACGGATTAGGTGCAGGGAACTGCCTGTGACAGCGCAGGTTCGTGAAATGTTTCCCGTATTGGCCGGAATCTCTGGTTCGACAAGAACAATATGCATGTGACATGTACCTCCAACTCTGGTTCCCTGCTCAGTGTATCACTGGATGGTTTGGCGGAACCAGCCGGCGACAAAAATCCAACTCCGGCGTTCCGGATCAATTCGACAGTTGATCAGGCAAGTGCACGAACGCGTACTTCGTGGATGGCGTCCACGCGCGGCTGTCGTAGTACAAATACGGACGGTGAAAACTGTCGTCGGTATGTGCGTTGACCAATGGCTCGCCGTTGTGATCGAACTCGGTGACGATGGTCGAATGATGATACGTTCCGGAACCATCCCAATCATAGAAGATCAAATCGCCCATTTTGAGTTCACTGGCCCGCCCCACGAGCTCGCCGCCAAGCGATTTCCGGACAAAACGGTAGAGCGCGTTTGACATCGTCCATGAATAGCTCCACTGGTTGGAGACAGGGTTCGTGGAACGAATCCACCATCCGTTAATCCTGTCCCCCTCGCCCTGCATCGGAATGCCGCCGGCGTGCAGACATTGTGAAATGAAATTCGTACAATCATCACTGAACTTCGGATATCTTGGATTGGCCGAATCCCACCAGACGTCCGCGTATCGGGTGGCACGAAGGCGATCGTACGTCCCCCCCGCTCGATAGTGATGCGCGGGCAGCCGCAGAGGCGTATGAACCGAGGCGTCGCGAACCTCCTCGGCCAGGGCCCGGCCATCGCTGGATTCCTCCGCGTGTCGCAATCGCCAATCGTCTTCCACCCAGACCCAATCTTGTCGATGGTGAATCGTACGGCATTCGACGCCAATCTCCCTTGCGTCGGTATACGTCCAAAAGATCTGTTCCTCCGCGACCACGTTCGCCGAGGTCTCGTCGTCCGACATGTTCAACTGCATGATGTTCACCTTCGAATGAGCGCGAAGCAGCCGTTTGCCTTGAAGTTGGTACGCTTTGCGCTTGCGTTCCGCCTGACGAACCAGACGGGCTATCCACTTTTCCTGCTTCGAAGGCCGACTCAAGTCGAAGAAAGCTGTCGAATCACACGACAGCCACACATCCGTACGAGCGTCAAAATACCTCTGAACCGCTTCTATAGGGGATTTCACGCAGCATCACCTCGTTATGTCACACGACTATACTATGACATTCGCCGTGACACGTGCATTTCCAATAGGCAAACGTGATTCGCCTCGGTCAAGTATGGTATACTAACGACCGGAATTCGTTTTGCATGACGAAACAGAGGGGGCGACCCTGCTTGTCCGATTTCTCCTCCGAGACACCGGCTGCAACGGTGCGTGCGGTGGAACGGGCCCTCGATATCTTGCTCTATTTCGCTAAATCGCCTCGCGAATTGAGCTTGAGTGAAATCGCCCGGGAAGTGAATTTGCACAAGAGTACGGCGCATCGGCTGTTGCTTTCGCTGCAGGCAAAAGGATTCGTCCGCCGCCAGCACGGTTCAGACAAGTACATACTCGGTTGGAGCATTCTTGAACTATTGGGGAACGTATATTTGTCTGACGAGCTTACGACACTTGCCCTGTCGGAGATGACGAAGCTGCGCGATCTCACGGGTGAGACCATCAGTTTGTACATCCGCAGCGGGATCGAACGAATTCGAATCCAGGCAGTCGAAAGCACCGAACCCATTCGCAATGTCGTTGCCATTGGCAAGACGTATCCGCTTTATGTGGGGGCGGGCGGCAAAGTTTTGCTGGCATTCGCGGACGACGCTGTCGTCGAAGAGGTGTTGAATCGCGAGCAACTCCCTTCTGATTTTGATCGAAGCGAATTGCGGGCACAGTTGGACAAAATACGCTTGGATGGTTACGCCGTCAGTATCCAGGAGCGCGATGCCGGCGCTGCTGCCATGGCTGCTCCTGTGTTTGGCAGAAACCACGAATGCGTTGCCGCCCTCGCGGTTTCAGGTCCAGTCTCCAGGTTGACGCTGGAAAAAATGCAGCAGCACGTAGATGCCTTGATCACGTCCGCCGAATGGCTGACCAAGATGCTTTCGCACTAATTTGTATCGGATCAAGCCGAGTAGTGCCAGCAGATGAGAACAGATATAGAGGTGAAGAGAATGACGAAACCAACCATCGTCGTGATGGAAGGAGACCAAACCGGTCAGGAACTGCTCGAGCAGGCCTTGCGCGTACTGTCGCCAGATGTGACTGGTTACGATGTCGCATTTGAACGGTTCGACTTGAGCTTGGAAAACCGGAGAAAGACCAAAAACGAAGTCGTCTTTGACGCGGCCGCAGCAATGCGGAAGTCCGGACTCGGACTGAAAGCAGCAACCATCACCCCGGAGACCAAGGGCGACGTCGGCAGTCCGAACGCCATCCTCCGCAAGGAAATCAACGGGACCGTCATCGTCAGAACGGGCCGACGGATCCCGGGCATTGCGCCGCCGGTTGGCGTGTATTCGCCGATCTCCGTCGTGCGGATGGCGGTGGACGATGCGTACGGTGCCAAAGAATGGCGTGAACAGACTGAGAACGGCGACGAGTACGCGTACCGGACGGAGAAGATCTCGCGATCCATCTGCCGTGGTGTCGCGAAATACGCGTTTCAACACGCGAAGCGTCTCAACGCGAAAGTGTTTGGCGGTCCAAAGTACACCGTGAGCCCCATCTATGAAGGCATGCTCAAAGAGGAAATGGACGCCGCCGCGGCCCAGTTTCCAGATGTTCAGTACGAGCCGCAGTTGATCGACGCGACGTACGCCCTGCTTCTCGTCAAGGCGGGTGAGCCCTTGGTGATACCAGCGCTCAATCGCGACGGCGATTGCTTGTCGGATCTCGTCTTGCAAATGTTTGGCTCGATTGCTGGCTCCGAATCCATGCTCCTGGCATTGGACGACGACTTCAAACCGAGCGTTGTGATGGCGGAAGCGCCTCACGGCACGGCTCCCAGCCTGTTTGGCAAGAACATCGCCAATCCGATGGCCATGATTTTGGCAGCTGCCGCATTGCTGGGATATCACAACGACAAGCAAGCTCATGTCGTATCCAGAGCCATTTACGAATCGACGCTCGAAGCAATCATCGACGGACATCGGACCTCGGACCTCGGAGGCAGCTCCAGCACCACCGAATTTACGGACGAAGTGATCCGCCGGGTGCGCACCAAGCGCGAAGTGTGGAGCACAATTGGCGACAACATGTGATGTGTTCGCGGGCTGTTCCTCGTACCGTCGAGGAACAGCCTTTTTGATTTGGGCGATTGTCCCGGCAAAACGATTCGCGCATGCATAGGCTATCATCATCCCACACTCAGGGGTGAGTACATTGCCTAAGCCAAAACGAACCAATATGCCCGACTGGCTGCAATTTGTTGTCGCTGAATTAACCAAGCCCCCCTACTTCATGAACCAGGAGGCCGAATCTCCGGTATCGCAAGCATATGCGCCAAATACCACGGCAAGCGGGAACTCTGCGCACACATCCAAATCTGCGACTGCATCGGCGGCAAAGCCGCGTGCACAACGTGAGAGGGAGCGAGATCGGCACACGTCAGCGACTGACAACTTGGACACTGTACGCCGCCAACCTGCGAACGCGACGCGATCACACCGGAATTCCGACATTCCCGAGCGCGTTCTGGATCAGTATGAGTGGAAGATAGCGCACACGGAACGCGTTCCCGGGGCCTTAAAGGTGACCCTTCAGGACGGTCGGCATTTTGCCGTCAAAGAAACGGACATTCCTGCGAAACGCGTTTGGTTTATCCACCGGGCATTGAACTGGGCCAAGAAACAAGGCTTTTCCCGCTTTGCCCCATTTTATTTCACCAAGGCAAAATCACCGGTCTTCGTGTACGAGGGAAAGACGTATTATGCCACGTCGTGGATCGATGGGCAGAACGCGAATTTTGCGTCAGCGGAACACGTGGCGCAAACCGCTTACACGCTCGCGCAATTCCACGAGGCGACCAAAGGCTTTTCGTCGGAGAAGTTCACACCAGACGACGTGTACGATCTGTTCGGCCTCATGCAGCAAAGAAACCGGGACTTGCGGCGAATGATCATACGGGCGGATGCGAAGCGCGATCCCGACGAGTTTGACAGGCTGTTGGTCACGCTCAAGCCGGCGTTGCTGGACGACAGTGCAGAGTGCCTGCAGATTTTGCAATCGCGCGAGTGCGTGGAATTCCTGGAGAGCGACAGGCGAAACGCAGGACTTTGTCATTTGGACGTGACGCCAGGCAACTGTCTCTACACACCTGATCACCATGTCGCTCTGATCGACTTCGACTTGTCGACGTTCGCGCCAAGAGCCCTGGATATCGCCCATTTACTGCGGCGAAGCTTCCAGACGACCGATTGGGACGGACATTTTGCCTACGCATGCTTCCTGCACTTTGACTCTGTCCGTTCCATACCAAAAGCGGAGTACAAACTGGTGGAAGCGTTGCTGCGGTTTCCCTATCTCCCGTGGCGGCTTGCGCATACGCGCTACAACTACTACGCGAGCCAGGAGCAGCTCGACGATTTGCAACAATACGCGCTGCAAGCGGATCGGCGAAAGGCGTTTCTCTCGTCGCTCGCAGAACAAATCCGCGATTTAAGCGTGGAAGCTAAATCTTGACCGTTCGCTCAATTTCGAGCAGGCCTGCCTTCAGGTGAACCGCTGAGCCGGCGTAACCAACCAGTTTGCCGCTTTGCCCAATCACTCTGTGACAAGGGATAATCACAGCGACCCGATTCGCGCGGTTCGCCTGTCCGACCGCGCGCACCGCCTTGGGCGATCCAACGGCGAGCGCGATGTCGCGGTACGATCTCGTTTCACCATACGGAATTTCCATCAAAGCCGCCCACACCGCCTCTTGAAACGGCGTTCCCGAGACACGGACTGGTACAGTAAAGGAAACTCGTTTGCCAACGAAATACTCCTCCAGCTCAGCGAAGGCCCATTCGATCATGGCCCGCGCTTGTCCACCATTCGTTTGTCGAGTGGACAGCTCCCCAGCCCCCTTGGCCAGAAAGCCATTCCAATCCGCATGAATGACGCCATCGCGACTGGCCACTACATAGAATGGACCAAAGGGCGTGCTCAATTCTCCCGATGCCAAATCGTCCTCAGCAATCCGAGCCATTCTGTCGATCACGACGTTCCTCACAACGCATCAGCCCCCGTTCCATTTCGTCGCGGACCCACTGCTCCTGCTCCGTCTCCAAGCTGTTCCGCAACAGCGTCCGTGCTTCATTGCCACCGATTTCACCACAGGCCCACGCGGCGCTCGCACGTAATTCCGGGCGAGCATGTCCCAAAAAGGGCGCGATGTGCGGAAGCGATTCAGCTTTGCCGATATTGCCGAGAATGATCAGCGCGTTCCGCTGCAGTGTCCGCAGCCCTCGCCAGGCTAAGGCGGTATGACCATATGTTCGCTCAAATTGGCGACCTGACAACGCCAAAATTCCAATCAGCTCCGGGTACGCGAGTTCGTCTTCGGGACGAAACAAGTCAACCATGGACAGTTCCGCACGTCTGTTCTCCGGACAGGACGTCTGACAGACGTCGCAGCCCCAAATGCGCCGTCCCATCAACTTCCGAAACTCGAGCGGAATCATGCCCTTCATTTGTGTAACATACGACAAACAGCGCGTGGCATCAATGACGCCCGGTGCGAGAATTGCTCCAGTAGGACATGCCAGGATACACCGTTGGCACGAATCACAGTGTGCGCCTACATCCATCGGTTTCGATGCCGCGCCGGAAATCTCGAGGTCCGTGATCATCGATCCGATGAACACGTATGAACCATAGCGGCGGCTGTACAACAGTCCGTTCTTGCCGATCCAGCCAATGCCCGCCCGCTCTGCGACGCGCCGATCCACCAGCGGCGAGGTGTCAATGGCGAACTTCACACGAAGTCGCCGACCCGTTGTCTCCTCGATACGCTTGCGCAAGGCATCCAGGCGTTCATGAAGAACGGTGTGATAGTCGACGCCATAGGCGTAGACCGAGACGCTTCCATATGTCCTGCCCACGGGATGTTGGCGCATCGCAGACCGCGATTCCGGTGTCAAATACGGCAGCGTCGCGACGATGATCGACCTTGCCCCGTCCAGGAGAAGATGTGGAGACACACGCTCTTCAATGGTCCCGGACTCGAAGCCTGTCCTGCCCCGAGCTTCGTATGCTTGCA
Source organism: Alicyclobacillus acidiphilus NBRC 100859 (assembly GCF_001544355.1). GTDB lineage: Bacteria > Bacillota > Bacilli > Alicyclobacillales > Alicyclobacillaceae > Alicyclobacillus > Alicyclobacillus acidiphilus. Next base: position 43,715 of record NZ_BCQI01000015.1, on the reverse strand, counting down.
GCACTGGTACGAGTTCGGCAAACGCGGAGGCGTCGGTGACGCCGATTTCAGGGAGACCTGCTTCCTCAGCCAGTTGCACGATGGTTTCATACGCGATGGCATGCGTCCGATCCGTCATCGCGGCACGGCCGCCCTCGCCAACTGGTCACAGCGCTCGTTCCACGCGACACCGGCGTGACCTTTAACCTTTTTGAACGACACCTGATGAGGTTGGATCGCCGCGAGCAAAGCTTCCCACAGGTCCCGATTCTGAACGGGTTCGCCTTTGCTGTTGGTCCAACCGTTCTTCTGCCACTTCACGTACCACTTTTGCGTTAAACAATTGACAACGTAGGCGGAATCCGAATGAATGGTGACCCGGCATGGCTTCTTTAACGACTCGAGCGCCGCGACGACCGCCTGAATTTCCATGCGCTGATTCGTTGTATGCTTTTCGCCGCCCGATATCTCTCGAACATGTTCGTTATACTTAAGGACGGCCGCCCATCCGCCCGGTCCCGGGTTGCGCGAACAGGCGCCATCCGTATAGATGGTCACTTCTTGCAGCTCTTCCATGGGCTATCCCCCTTACATCACCAAACGCCAGATGGTGACTGCACTTACACCTAAGGATATCACACCTAGCATGGCGGCTGAGACATATGCGCCTGTGCCGGCCCGTTTCGCGAGCCAGCGCGAAAACGACATCGTATAAAAAAACACAAGGACAGGTATGACCATCAACGAACAGAATTTAAGCACGTCTCATCCGCCCTCCGTTGTCATCGTGTTCGTCCGCGCGATCGCGCCGGATCGCACGCACCGTCGATCCCAGCAAGAGGATGACGAGCGGCAGCGCGAAGACGACCGTCCATCCCCAGCGCAACAGGTACTTGCCGTCGAGATCGATCACTTGGACCCAACTGTCTGCCCACATGCCCATCGAAAACGAAATCAGCACCAACGACGGAATTGCCGGCCGATAGGACGACCAGTTGAAAGCCTTGCTCAAGAGGTAGGCAGCACCCCACAACGTGACCGACATGCGGATGGTCGCTGCGGTCACCCAAAGGAAGACGAAAATGCTCTCCAAACGCTGAAAGAATGGTCCCATATGGATGATCCGCGCCAATCGATACAGAGCGAATGTCGTTTTGCCAGTCTCCTCCGGAGGAAACACCATGTGATACGTGAGCATGAGCGCCACTAAGAGACAGGTTGACACAGAGATGCTGACAACCCCCATGCGGCGCGTCGCCCGCGTGTCGTGGACATGGGGATAGATGATGGTCAGAAGGAGGACGTTGGCAAAGATCGACGCGTACTGGAACGAACCGACAAACACCCGGTCAACGCCAGTTCCCCAAAGCGGAAGCAGAAAATAGGGGTGCCACCAATTCATCGTCATCAGGCAAACAGCCACCAAGCCGACGAGCAGAAGCGGAAGAAAGATAAACGAAGCGCGACAGATGCCTTCAATGCCAGCGTAAGCGATGTAGCCAACAGCAAACATAAAGACCGCTCCGACGAAGATGAGCGGCGTCGCGGGTAGGACGGTACTCACGACATTCTCGGTGAACTCGCGCATGACCGCTGCAGTGGAGCAGAGGAAATACAGAGAGAACAGCAATGCGACGCAGCCTGCCCCAAAACGTCCGAACACCTCTTTGGACACTTCGACGATGTCCAGGTTGCGAAAATACTTTCGAAGCAAGAATTCAACAATCAGGAACAGGATCAACGTGAGCGCACCGGACAGCACGGGTTCCATCCAGGCGGCTTCATACGCGTTCCGGCTGATGTACCGTGGATACGTCAGGAACGCGTTGGTGGCGACGAAGATAATCAGCATCGCCGTCATCTCATTCGAAGGAACTTTGGCGTTTCTCCGCGCACTCTGCGTCAATCCGATCTCCTCCTTCCAAAACCGATGCCAGCTCGCTTCTCCGTGGTTTGGCTCCACGGTCTCGTGATGGGATTCTGCCTCCAACTGCGCAACGGATGCAGGAATGTCGGACGCTTGTTCATTCCCCACAGCGGTCCTCGCACGATCACGTCGCGAGCCGATCCACTGTTGGGAGCGACAGGCGACAGGATGGGCACGCCAAACGACTTTTGCATTGAGAGCCGAACCACGTACACACAAAGCAGGATGCAAATCCCATAAAACCCCAGGATGGCACCAGCCACCAAAAATGCGAAACGCAATACGCGCACGCCCATACTCAGCTCGTAGTTCGGAAGTGCAAACGAAGCGAGCGCGGTTGTGGCGATCACGATGACGAGCAGCGGACTCACGATCCCTGCTTGCACGGCCGCCTGCCCGATAATCAACGCGCCGACAATGCCGATGGTCGGACCGATCACGCTGGGAATGCGTATCCCAGCTTCGCGGATCAGCTCGATGGCGAATTCCATCAGCAACACTTCGACCACCACAGGAAACGGTACCTGCTCGCGGCTTCCGGCAATGGCCAACATCAGGTCGGTCGGCAGCATCTCGGAATGATAATTCGTGACGGCGACGTACAGCGATGGCAGCAATAGAGCCGTGAACAGAGCAATCATCCGCAGCACGCGCATAAACGTGCCAGGCAGGTAACGAATATTCGTGTCTTCCGACGTATGAATCAGCGACCATAGAACGACGGGAACGATGAGGCAAAACGGCGTGTTGCCAACGAAAATCGCGACGTACCCCTCTGCGAGCGAGGCGGCAACCCGATCCGGCCGTTCTGTAGCCATCACCTGCGGGATCAACATGCTCGGTTTGTCCTCGATGAACTGCTCCAACATGCCGCTGTCCATCAAGAAATCGACGTCGATCTCAGAAATTCGCTTTCGAACTTCGCGCACGAGACTGGGATTGGTCAATCCATGGACATACATGATGCCGATGTCTGTCCGAGCCAGGTTGCCGACACTGATGATCTCCGTGACCAGGTGCTCGGTGCGTAACCGGGATCGAACGAGGCCTGTGTTGGTTCGGAAACTCTCCGTAAACGCGTCGTGCGAACCTCGCACAACCGCCTCCGTTTGCGGGGATGATACGCTTCGGTGCTCCCAACCTTTCGTCTCAATGACGAGAGCCGAGGAACAGTGCTCGAGCCACAGGATTGTGGAACCTGTCAATACGTTGTTGACCAAATCAGCCCACGAGTCGACGAACACCGACTGGTTTCCTGGCACCATTTTGTCGGCGACGTACTTCATGGTGCGCTCCGGTTGCGCATCGGTCAGGTGCGTGAGAATCATCAGGGGTTCGAGAATGGACAGATTGATGACGTTCTTATCCGCCAGCCCGTCGACAAACACGACCATGCCGGACCATTTTGAATTGCCTTCCACGCCCACTTGGAATTCCCGAACCACAATGTCCTTGTTCTGGGGCATGTGAAACGCCCGCTCCAACTTGGCGCGCATGTCCTCCAAGTGTGTTGGTATTTCGACGTCGTGTCCAATCCTCGCCTTGTCGACGGCAGCGTGGTATTCCTGCTCGCCGCGCTGTAAGAATTTCTTCATGGACACCCGTTTGTTGGTGCGGTAATTCATGTTTTCCGCTGTGGTAAAGTTGACTTCCTCAGGCGGCGCTTCACTCGGGCCGAATTGATAGCTCGAGTCCAGATTGTCGTTCTCCAGCGAGAATTGTTCGTCCAATACGCTGTCGTCGACGGTCAGCAGCCGCTTCACGGCACCTCCGAATATTCGATTCACAAGTGCCACCCTCCACACTTTCAATAGCATGTCGTCACCCTGTAGAGTGTGAAAGGAGTGCCCAAGTTATCCAATGAGAAGGCCGTTTGAGGCAAAGAGGTCAGGAATTCGTCGATTTCATGAGCGTATTGGGTGAGATCGTGATTTGCATCGTCAATTGTTGAGTCTCAGGTGAATATTGTACGGCTCGCACGCCGAATGGCTGTTGGGGTCGGGACGTGAAGTTGATATCGAGATTGTCGTGACCGGCATCCGTTTGAATCCAGTTCGGCCAACGCGCGCGTCCGAGAAGGGAGAACAAGATTGGATTCGGAATCGGAATCGATGCCATGGACGCCTTCTCGACGTGCAGGAGCATGTTTCCATTTTCGATCAGCGGCGTGATCGTCAGATGGAACGGCATCGCTTTGCCGAGGACGTCGATGTAGAAATCGCAATCCCAGTTTGTCGCAAATTGAACGTGAGCTCCCTCGACGATCTGCCGTAGATCGGCTTCTTGCTGGATCGCGTACGCCAGGTAAGCGTTCACTGCGTCTTGCCCGATCACGACATCGACGGAAGGCGCACCCGCCGGTGTTTTCGCAGGCGAAACCGTTTGGCTTGGGGCATGATTAGGAAGGGCGTTCCAAGCGATCAAACCAGCTGCGCAGATCAGCAAATTGATGCCGAAAAGGATGATGAATGCCCGTTTCCACCACATGACACGACCTCCTGGTTCAATCTAATTGCCGCTTGACCGCAGTGCGGCGGTCCGCTTTGGTTTCGCCTTCTCCGCGCGAGCCGCCTCCCGCAGGGACTTCGCGTAGTATTGACAAACATCTGTAATCGGGCACACCTGACACTTGGGCGTTCTCGCCACGCAGATGTTTCGACCGTGGTGGATGAACAGATGATGCGCGCGCGACCAATCTTCCCTTGGAATGCGCCAGCAAGCTTGCTCTTCGGTCTTGAGTGGATCAGAACTGTCCGCAATTCCAATGCGATTGGTCACTCGCAGCACATGGGTATCCACGGCAAAAGCCGGCAGTCCAAACGCGTTGGACAGTACGACATTCGCCGTCTTCCTGCCCACGCCTGGCAATTCGACCAGGGCCTCCCGATCCGCCGGAACCTCCCCGCCGTAGCGCTCAAGCAGGAGATTGGACGTTGCCACAATATTTTGCGCCTTGGTCCGAAACAACCCGACCTCCCGAATGTCCTCCTCCAGTTCGGCAGGCGCCAACCCAGCGTACGCTTCCGGGCCGCGATATTTCTTGAACAGCTTTTCCGTCACCATATTGACGCGCACATCGGTGCATTGCGCGGAAAGCATCGTCGCAATCAACAGTTCGAACGGCGTCGTGAAGTTCAACGCGCATTTGGCGTCAGGGTAGATTTCAGCCAGCCGCTCGATCACGACCGCCGTTTCACGTTTGGTCAACAAAGCCACTTGATGATCTCCTTCCGCGACATGAGCGATGGATCACAGCGTGTTCGCAACCGACGCCGCAGGTACATACCGACGGGTCATGGCTCGAGCGATCCGCCCCTCGTCGCCTAAACGTGCCAACAAAACCTCGCGGACCAACGGCTCTTGGTAATCGATTGCCCTGGCGTTGTGAAAGCTGGCGAACACCGGGGAGAGCCATAAGTATTCGCATGTAATCACTCGATACATACTGTCGGGGTGGAGCGTCTCGTCGCCAATGACAATTCGGCTCACGTGGTGACGGCCGTCGATCGATTCCGCATATTCGATCACCGCCCCGGACACGACCAAATAGCCAATTTTGCCACCCCGAAAACCAAACCCCAGACCGTGCTTGTCGAATGTCTCTGGCTGAATCGCTTGTTCGATTGCGTCCCAGATCTCCTGGCCCGTCAGACTGACCACAATGGGCCTGGTCGGCGTCGGACAAGCTCCGAGCAACGCGTCGAGCGACACGTCGCCTGGCAGCAGACTCGCGTTCAAGGCGCCGGTCATCATCACGGCGAGATCGCCATGGAATTCGTCGTACAGCACGTCGGCGAGCAGATTCGCAAAGCTCGACTCGTCGTCGTACAGCACGGGCAGGCGACTCGGCAGAGAGGCGACGCGCCGATGCAGGACTTCCTCGATGTGGCGGCGATATCGACGATACACCTGCTCCATTGCCGGATCGAACGGCGTGTCGTGATGGACGAGCATCGGACGACTGACGACCTGGATGTCGCGGGACACCGGATCGATCTCGACGATGGTATGGCCGAATGCCCTCGCGTGCTTGCCTGGTTGAAAGATGTACGTGCTGCCGACCCGTTCGGCCTCCGGCATGAATTGGTGCGTATGACCGCCGAGGATCACGTCGATGCCGGGAACTTGCGAAGCCAACTTCCGATCATCATGAAGGCCCAGGTGCGAGAGACACACGACGACATCGACACCTGCAGCCCGCAACTGACGGGCGGCTTCTTGCGCGCGCTGGAACGGATCGGCTGGCTGAACGCCCAACATCCGATAGGGCAGCGTGTAAGCCGGTGTCAGACCGAATATCCCAATCGCGATACCGCCGACGGCGTACGTCTTATAATCCACGAAGCAGGGGAACGGCTGGCCGCTGTCGTCCCTCAAATTGGTCCCAAACACATTCGCTTTCGACCGTTCCGCCAGAACGCTCCAGTCTGCCACAGGAATGGTCAGGCCTTCGTTGTTGCCGAAGACCCAACCGTCCACCTCAATCGCGGCCATCATCTCCGCGTTGAGCAGCCCCATCGTGGCTTCCGTTTCTGGCCGCACCCGATCCAGCACGTCGCCGATGTCAAACGTAAAGACGGCGTCACTGTCGTTCAGGAGTCGTGATCGCAGCCGACGAAGCTCGTGGCCGAGCCTCATGTAACTCTCTATCTGACTATGAACGTCGTTCATGTGTAAGAAATGTATGCGCACGCGGTCACCTCTTCAGGTTGGCGAGACGACAGTGTATAGTATGCGTTTCCTCGCGACGGTAGGCCGAGCTTACCGAACCTGGCCGGAGACAGTCGCCTCGCGGTAGAGCGGAATCAACGCCTCGAACGTTTGCTCAGCCGTGTCGATCAACGCCTGACCAGACATCCGAACGGCGTCGTCCCGCTCGATCCTCCGCCCAACGAGCAACTCCGCACCTTTATACGTCTGCAAACGCTGGCCGAACGTTCTAAGTTCGCCTGCGGACACTTCACTCGACGGCACACATTCACGACTGGTGTGATCTGGAATGTAGACGAAATCGTCTGGCATCCACTTGACGATGTCCTCGGCCAAACGCTCGAGATACGCGCCGTACGCGGCCTTTCCCGTCGCTTCGTAAATATAGCCGAACGTGATGAAGACGTGTGTACTCCAAAGTCCAATCTGAAAATGCGGATGCTGCTTATATCCCCGCGCGTTGGCGCTGAACGCGACCCACGTGTCATCCGGAGGATTCACCGTTCTGCGGGCGTGCTTTGCCACGTGCGCGTACATCTGCTCCTGGACGCGGGGAGACAGAAAAGCCGAGAAGTGGCGTCCCAACTCTTCCAACTTAGGACGGGTCCGCGCTTTCAAGGCGTTCATTCTCGAATCAAGACCAGGTATGGAAAACACTTCGAAATCCGCTTCGTCAAACCCTGAAAACACGGACATACCTCCCTGATAAAACATCAGACAACATCTTAAACTTAATCTAGACAACGCGCTGTTCCAGCGCAAGGTTCGTCAACTCCAGCCTGCGCCCTTGCACTGTTGCGCAAGTTTCCTCTGAATACGCGCCAACCGATATTCCAGGGCCGCAGCCAACGGCGGCGACACGCCATGCTGGTTCAGCGTCTTCTCTACAATCGCCAAGGCTGCGGCAAAATCTCGCACGTGATGTTCATAGTACTTGGCCAGTTCGATGGCCGGCTCAGGCTGCCCGGGAGCCTGGTCAGCCAGTGTGGTCCAGATGGAAGCAGCTTCTTCCAAAGCCCCTTGCCTTTTGAGAAACAAGCTGTAGAGCCAGAAACTCCGCCAGTCCGCGTCCCGCGCGTTGACGGCGTTGCGATACGCGATTCCGGCCGCTTGGATATCGTGCCACGCGTCAAACCAAGTCGCCAAAGCAAGATGTGTCCGCCCCCCGCTGGCTTCCGCGACACCGTCAATCAAGTGGCTGATCTTGACGCACAGGGCGACAAGCGAACACACGTCGAGCAGATTGTGCCGAAAGACATCTTCCATTACGTCAAACGAACGGCTTTCCAAGTACTCGAAATAGCGGGCCGGAGCCTCACTGCCAGGCAAGTCGTGTTCGCGCTCGACGTTCAGTACATGCCGCTCGATCTCCGCCAGTTTCACCGACGGCAATTCATGTTTCCACAGGCGCCGACTCGGATGCAGGAGATCCAGATGTTTGACCGATAGTTTCGCCAACTGCCTCATCACTCGGCGGCTTTGCAGCAACGGCCAGTCGAACGACTTGCCGTTGTAACTTACCAAAATCGCGTCTCCGTCCGTGAAATGATTGCTCTCCATGGCGTACAGGACGGCCGCTTCGGCGTCGTAATCGTCGACGAAATACTGCGCCACGCAAAATTCGTCCTCGGCGAAATACCCTACACTGTGCAAAAACGGAAGTGTTCCCGCGCCTGTTCCGAGACCATTTGTCTCGGTGTCGTAAAACCGAACGGAACCGATGTCCAGTCTGCTCCCTAAGAGCCGCGACAGTCCCCCCGCCTCGAGTTCCAGAAAGTCGCGAAACAGCGCGTCACCGTGGCGCGTGCAGACATCGAACGGGGTCGTACGGCACCAACAATGGCCAAACGGCGTCTCGATCCGGGAAAATCCCGCCGCCAGCAGCTCTGTGGATGGATCGTGCACATGCCCATCCAAGCGCTCGCCAAGCAGATCCCGATCATCTGTCGGCAATGGGCTTGTCTCTCTGCCAGAGACGCTCTCCTGGAGCGCCCGGACCTTGTCCAATAGGCTTCGCGCCACGTTGCTCACACTCCTCGCTCTGCAAGAGACAAACCGTCGACCACAAGCGAGTGGAGTAACTGCAGAACGCGATCCTTCAGCCCTTCATCCACCTGTCCTGGTCCTACGCAACTGGGGCAGCCACTCTCACAGGCGCAAGCTCGAATCATGTCGAAAGAAGAACGTAGGATCAGATCTCTGTCTCGGAACATTCGTTCGGCGAGACCAATCCCCCCGGGGTACGCGTCGTACACGTACGCGCTGGGGCGGCCGTGCAACGGATCTTTGACCTGTACCGTCGCATGCAGATCGCTCGGCGCACACATGCAGTGCAGAGCGCCAGCGTGTTTCAGCACATGGCCAAAGCCTTTCAAAGCCGATTCCCAATCGTCTTGGCTAAAATCGAACGACGACTCGGCGAACGAACACCAATACGCGGTCGTGTGCAATTCCGCTTCCGGCAAATAGATCCTTCCCCAACCGAGGTTCTCGTGCGTATCGAACTTGATCTTCTTGAACAGCGTCGGCGTGGCGTTTACAGCCACTTCTCCGAAACGATGAACCGCGGTATCCTGCTCTACGACTTCGAGCTCGTCCAAGACCTGCAGCCGTACCGCCAACTCCGCATCGGTGTAGTAGTCGCAGTCGACGCGGCGAACGAACGCCTTGCCGTTGTCGAGATCGAGTCGTTCCACCTGATACGATTTCGACTGATGGAGGTAAATGGCCTCCTCGTGCAGTGTGGTCAGGGCGCCGAAACGGTCCGTTTCGCCGATGACCACGGGATGTGCAGTATCTGTCTGATCGATGATCACGACATTTTCCTGCGACGCGCTGCGCAGCGAGACGCCTTGGGAAGGCAAGGCGTCGGACATCCAGTAGAATTTCGCGTCCCGACCGCGATGAAGTACGCGCGCATCCGCCAAATACTCCAAGAGTTCCGCGGTGGTCTCCACCGCAAACTGCTCGTCTGCGGCAAACGGCAGTTCGTACGCCGCGCATTTCAAGTGATCCATCAAGATCAGCAAATTGTCGGGGTAAATTCTGGCCGATTCCGGGGACGATTCCAAGAGCGCCTCTGGATGCGCCATCAGGTATTGATCCAAGGCGGAGGCATTGGCAATCACCAACGAGAGCGACACGCCTTTCCTTCGACCCGCACGACCGCTCTGCTGCAGAATCGAAGCGATGGAGCCGGGGTAACCGACGGTGATGGCCGCGTCGAGCGATCCGATGTCGACGCCTAACTCCAGGGCGTTTGTACTGACGACACCTGTGATCTCGCCGGCGCGCAATCCTCGCTCAATCCGCCTGCGTTCATGCGGCAGATACCCGCCGCGATACCCCACAATTTCGCCGCGTTGACGCTCGCGCGCGTCGCTCTTCAGGTAAGACGCAAGCACTTCGACCTGGGTTCTGGTCTTTACGAAAGCAATTGTCGCGATGCCCTCGCGCAACAAGCGCCCGCCAAGCCGTCTGGCTGTCTGCAGCGACGAAGCGCGAAGCCCCAGTTGAGGCTGCACGATGGGCGGATTGTACAAGATGGTGTGCCTTTCCCCCTGCGGCGCCCCTGACTCGCCAATCACGTGAATCTCCCGGCCCGTCAACCAGTGCGCCAGCTCTCCTGGATTGGCGATGGTTGCCGAACTCATGATGAACTGCGGACGCGCGCCGTAGAACTCGCATATTCGCAGCAAGCGGCGGATGACGTTCGCGAAGTGGCTCCCGAATACCCCCCGATACATGTGGGTTTCGTCGATCACGATGTAGCGCAGATTCTCGAACAGCTTCAGCCATTTGGTGTGATGCGGCAAAATGGCCGAGTGCAGCATGTCGGGATTGGTCACGACAATTTGCCCCGCCTCGCGAATCTTTTGCCTGGCGTTGACAGGCGTGTCGCCATCGTATGTAAAGGACTGAATCTGCGTCTTGACGTGGCCTAGCAGTCCGTGTAATTCGGCGACTTGATCCTGCGCGAGCGCTTTGGTTGGAAAAATATAGAGCGCCCTTGTGGCAGGATTTTTGCAAATTTGATCTAATATCGGAAGGTTGTAACAGAGGGTCTTGCCGCTTGCCGTGGGCGTGACCACCACGAGATCCTGTCCGCGTGCGGCAACTTCCCAGGCCTCTGCCTGATGGCTGTACAAGGACTGAATGCCGCGCTGTTCGAGCGCGAACCGCACCTCTTGGTGCACCGAGCCTGGGATCTCCCGATATTGGCCCAAACGAGCCGGCGTTACGCGCCACGCGGCGACCTGCTCGACGAATTGTTCGTCTCGCTTCCATTCGTGCAACAGCTGATCCAAATTCATAAAAAACCGTCCCCCAAGTGTCCTTCGACAGTGCGACGACGTATCACTATCCTGACAACATTCGACGCCGACGATGCGAACTCCTGTTCTGTTTCACCCTACGTCAACCCGAACTAAAAGAGTCCATTTCAGGCTTCTACGAAATTTTGACTGGAACTCTGTCACGAATTCAAAAACCAAACATAGCATGTAAGTAAACAGCCCAGTAGGAAGGGTATAAATCTTGTACACCATGGCAATAAAGCTATAGTACCGACTAGAGGGAGGAATTGCCTTGCAAACGGTTGAGAAATGGGCGACACGTTCCGATGCGTGGACACCAGACGATGATACACGTTTGGCCGAACTCGTGCTTACTCACATTCGGACGGGAAGTACGCAACTCAAAGCGTTCGAAGAAGCGGCGAGTCTCTTGGGTCGAACCCCGGCCGCGTGTGGCTATCGCTGGAATGGCGTCGTCAGAAAACATTATCGGAGCGAGATCGAAGACGCGAAACGAGCCCGCAAACAAACCACCCAGCCCTCGGTGAATGCGGTATCTTCAACCACGTCTCAGCCGAACTCGTCCCGAGAACCAGTAAGCGAGTCGATGAGCGACGTCATCGAGTTCCTTCAAACGTACGATGCGCAGTATCAAAAACTTCGGGCATATGTGCAACAAATCGAAAACGAGAAGGCCCTCCTCAGTCAGCGAGTCGAGGCTTTGGAAGAGCAGCTCAACTCGGTGCAGCAACCGGCTGAGCAGCCGTTCAGCCCCGAACAGTTGGAAGAGGACTCTCGCACGCTCTTTGCCATTATGGAACGCGCCCGGAAACTACTTGGCGATCCCGCCCGTCAAAGCAGTTGACCGTGCCGATTCACATAGGCCCGCCAAGATTCCGCCAAGGCGGGCCGAAACGGCCCCGCAGACGCCTCCGCCAACGTCTGCAACGTCCGCGCTGCCTGTTCCGCCTGTTGAATCCATGCAACTGGATACCTGTCCTTGCGAGCCTCAAATTCTTCGATATCCGCCAGTTGGACCAGGCCATTTTCGACGATCACGTCGAGATCGAGATCGATAAAGGTCACCTGTTCGCCGAACAGCGGCGGGGCGATCACATTGGCGTAATAGTCCGTTCTGTCGGATTTGAGCAGGAGGAACACCTGATAGAACTGATTCGGCCAAAACAGGCCAACGACAGGGAAATCACTGCTCCACACCCTTCCGTTCGCGTCATACACGGACGTGTTCGGGCGAATCCAGTACGCCCCAAATGTGTGCGTGGAAATCGCTTCGGACCAGATTCGGTGGGCGGTCCCGTCCGCATGAATGCTCACGAGACGCATTTACTCCCCTCCTGGATCATCGCCGTCCCGCGCGATGATGATCTTCTCCTGCGGCAGGAAATCCACGAACAGCCGGGTACTCAATAATCCTCTGGCCCCAATCAGCATAATCGGCCCCAGAAACAGTCCGAGAATGCCGAGCGCCTTCAACCCGACGTAGAGGCCAAAAAGCGTGGTCAATGTATTCAAACCCACACTGTCCGCAAGGATCTTCGGTTCGATCGCGTGTCGGATCAAAGAAATCACGACTTGAAGCGCCAGCACCTTGACGGCGGTTGAAGTATCCCCGACCAATAAGGCGCCGATGGCCCATGGCACAGTCAACAACGCCGACCCGAGAATCGGAACGAGCCCTGTCAGCGCAAACAAAATGCCAAGCAGCACCGCGTACGGAAAATGCAAGATGAGCATCCCTGTCACGCCAAGTACGGCTGACATGCACATCAGGATAAACTGAACCCGAATGGTGCCGAGGAACGCCCGTTCCATGTCGGCAAATACGATATCCAGCTTGGGCGCCCAACCCGGCGGCATAAGCCGATACACGAATGCCAGCATTTGTTCGCGGCGGAGTAGAATGAAGAAGGCCGTGATCACGGAAATCACGAAAATGAACAACGTGTCAGGGAGATGGGCCACAATCGATACGATGGAAGTAACGACTTTGTGGATACTAGCTTCGACACTGTGAGAGAACTGTACGGCGGCCGATTGCACGGAATTGGCAATCTGCGGCGGCAACTGTCCAAACAAGGCCTGCCCGCTCGCAAGGCTCCTGCGAAAATCTCGCATTTCATCGCGGAAAAACGACTCGCTGTGCGTCACGAACGAAGAGGCTTCGCGAAGCGTGCCGATGATCAAACCTATCGAGATCGCCAAAGCCAACAAGACCGCAAAAATCATCACGATTAATACCGCAGGCATTCGTCGAATGCCCCGCCGTTCGACCCATCGCTCAATCGGGATCAGTAGAATTGCGAAAACCCAACCAATGACGAACGGCATAATGTACTTCATGAGATAGGTGAGAGTTACAACCACCAGCGCAATGAACGCCAGCATGATAGTGACCTCGAGGACTCGCCACAAATACCTGCGAATTCGAACTTCACGTTCGCCCGCTCGCAAACAAAGCGCCCCTTCTCAATCAGCAGTTGGTGGCTTGACAAAACGCCTGCGCATCGCAAAACCCAGCCCAGCAAGCGCTATGCCTAACACAAAGCTTAGGGTTACAAGCAGATCATGATGGCCAACCGCCATCAACATGGATCCTGCCGCTAGAAATGCCATCGTAAACAACGCGACACAAAAGAACATAAAACGAATTGAAGCCGACACTGCCCTCGCCTCCAGGTAGTCGAACTGGCCATCGTTCGAGATCTTGAACCATGTTGAACCATATCGACGCACTACATCGATGCACACTTATGATAGCACACCGAACATGCAAGTTGGATACGTGGATTGGACAGACGAGCTTGTGGAGCCTTTTGATGCGAGTCCAGCTCCTCGCCGAAGGCGCCCGGCGAGGAGCTGGCTGCAGTTAGGCGGTGATATGTGTGGACAGAAACGGGGTCAACCGATTCCAAACATCTTCCCCAGGACTGATGACCAATACCCGATGCGCGCCGCAGCGGCGATAGAGTTGAGTACGAGCAGCGTCCCTGCAGAACAGAATGACCTGACCAACACCAGATTCACGGAGCGCCTGAACCAACAATGCCGAACGAATAAAGTCGTGAGCCGTCTCACGTACGATAGCAACGTCAAAACCTTCTGCTTCTACAGCAGTCCGTACAGAAGTTTTATGTGCTGGCACCTGTATCGTCGATTGTGGATACCACGTCTTCACTTTATTATGGAGTTCCTCGAAGCAATCTAATACCTTCACGTAGAGACCTTCGCGCATCGCTTGTTCAACCAACTGCCGATCCTCTTCAGAACAAGCAGCGACAAGCACCTTCTGCACCATGTAAATCAACCTTTCGCAGGCACAATGTTTTGATAGCGCTTTCATGAATCAGTATATCACGAATTCCTGATTTAGAGAACGGCTATCGCATCAGTCCATGCGAAATTTTTGGGGCCGTACAGCCCGGATCAGTTCTTCCCCATACGCGTAGACAACCTCACGGGCGACGTCCGCCCGCTCCATCTGGACTGCATCGTACAGCGCACGACAAGTGTGCAAACCAAGATCCCGCTTTGGGTTTAACAGGCGAAGGCTGCTCCGCAAGGCTTCCTGCAAGACGCGAAAGGTATTTTCCAAAACCTGATTTTGGGCGCATTCGGCCAGCACCGCGTAAAAGTGCAATTCGCTCGCAATGCGGTGTTCACTGTGCCGACCTGAAGCCTCCAATTCGAACAACGCCCGCGACAAGGCCGAATAATCCTGTGTCGCTCGCCGCTTCGCAGCAGCGTGGGCGATGCCGGCGAGAATGGCCGTCTGCAGTTCAATCAGTTGGACAACCTGGTTCGTCCCCAGCAAAATGGCGGCGTCCAACGGCTGCATCCACATTTCGACCGACGCCGTCCTCACGTAGGTGCCGTCGCCATGGCGAATTTCCACCAAACCCTGGCCGCGCAAAGCGCCCAAAGCTTCGCGAATCGTGGCCCGACTGCAGGAAAATTGATCCGCGAGCGATTGGAGGGTCGGCAGTTTCTCCCCGGGACGAAATTTGCCAAGTTCAATCAGGTTCCGTATTTCGTCGGCAATTCGCATGTACAACTTTCGCCCATCGACGGAATACCCATCCATCATGCTCAGCTCCTCTCGATCCCGATAGCTTTTACCGAATTCTGCCGTCCTCCAGATCATTCGCAAATCGCAATCCGTTTCCCTGCTCAGCCCTTGACGACGATGTTGACCAGTCGTCCTTTCACGTAGAGCTCTTTGACAATCTCCTTGCCTTGCACCCATTCCTGGATGTCAGGTGCGCGTTTGGCCAGCGCGATCGCGTCGGCTTCGGAAATATCGGCGGCGACGACCAACTTTCCCCTGACGCGGCCGTTAATCTGAATGGCAATTTCCACTTCGTCGTCCTTGAGCCATGTTTCGTCGTACGTCGGCCACGCAGCTTCAAAGACGGACTCCTTGTGCCCGAGCAGCGACCACAACTCTTCGCCGAGGTGCGGCGCAAACGGGCTGATGGCGATGGTCAGCGTCTCCAAGGTGTCCGGATCGAGACCTTGTTTGGCTTCGTTCGACAACGCGTTGACGTATTCCATAAACGCACTCACGGACGTGTTGAAGCGAAAACTCTCCATCCGCTCGGTCAGCGTTGCCACAAAGCGATGCCGCAGCTTGTGCAAGGAATCGCGTCCCGGAACTGGATGTGCCGCGTGCCCCGCGACGAGCCGGAAGGTCCTCCCCAAGAATCTCGCCACGCCTTCGAGTCCGTTTGTATTCCACTCGGCTTCGTCTTCCGGCGGTCCCACAAACATTTCGTACATCCGCAGCGCGTCGACCCCATAAGTCGCGATAATATCATCCGGGTTGACGACGTTGCCTTTGGATTTGCTCATCTTCGCGCCATTCAACGTGATCATTCCTTGCGTGAACAGCCGTTGGAACGGTTCGTCGAACTGGATCAGCCCCAGATCGTGGATGAACTTCACGTAAAAGCGCGAGTAGAGCAAGTGCAGCACCGCGTGTTCGACGCCGCCAATATACATGTCGACCGGCAGCCAGTAGTGGATCGCCTCTTGCGAGAACGGCGCTTCGTGGTTGTGCGGATCCGCGTAGCGAAGGAAGTACCAGCAGGATCCCGCCCATTGCGGCATCGTGTCGGTTTCCCGCTTCGCCGGGCCCCCGCACTTCGGGCAAGTCGTGTTGACGAACGATTCGATCGCGGCGAGCGGCGACTCCCCTGTGCCTGTCGGCTCATATCGCTCGACTTCCGGCAATGTGACGGGCAACTGGTCCTCCGGCACAGCGACTGGGCCGCACATGTCGCAGTGAACGATAGGAATCGGTTCGCCCCAATAGCGCTGCCTTGCGAATACCCAGTCGCGCAAACGGTAGTTTACGGTCGCTTCCGCCTGCCCCGTCGCGCTCAGCAACTTGACGGCCTCGCGTTTCGCTTCTTCGACGCCAAGACCGTTGAGCGACTCGGAATTGATCATTCGGCCATCGCCCGTATACAGTTCTTCAGCTTCGCCATCCTCTGGCTGAACCACTGGAATGATGTCGAGACCAAACTGCTTGGCGAATTCAAAATCTCGTTCGTCGTGGGCAGGCACCGCCATAATCGCGCCGGTGCCGTAATCCATCAGCACGTAGTCGGCGACCCACACTGGAAGCTTTCTGTCGACGAGCGGATGCTTCACATACGCCCCCGTGAATACCCCAGTTTTCGTCTTGTCGACGACCTGGCGTTCGATATTCGACTTGCGAAGCGACTCCTCGACGTATCGTTCGACGTCGGCCTGCCGATCTTCCGTCGTGATCGACTGAACCAACGGGTGTTCAGGAGCCAACACCATATATGTAGCTCCGTAAATCGTATCCGGACGCGTCGAAAACACTTCGATCTCGTCCGTGGAGCCGTCGACTTTGAAGCGAATGCGCGCGCCTTCACTGCGGCCAATCCAGGCTCGCTGCATCCGTTTGACATGCTCGGGCCAGTCCAGTTTGTCGAGATCGTCCAGCAGACGATCCGCATACGCTGTGATCTTAAGCATCCACTGGTACATCTCGCGCTTGGTGACCTCGGCGCCGCATCGATCACAACGCCCGTCGACAACTTCCTCGTTGGCGAGCCCCGTTTTGCAGCTCGGACACCAGTTAATCGGCATCTTCTTGCGATACGCCAGTCCCCGCTCAAACATCTTGACGAAGAAGTATTGAGTCCAGCGGTAGTAGTCGGGATCGGTGGTGTTCACTTCGCGATCCCAATCGTACATCGCCCCGATCTCTTCCAACTGGCGTTTGAAGTTCGCGATATTTTTCTCTGTGGCGACTCGCGGATGGATGCCGTTTTGAATCGCGTAGTTTTCAGCCGGCAGCCCGAACGCGTCCCAACCCATCGGATGCAAAATCTCATAGCCCAGCAGACGTTTGTAACGGCTCCACACGTCCGAGATCGTGTACCCTCGCCAGTGGCCGACATGCAATCCATTGCCGGAAGGGTACGGGAACATGTCCAGACAGTAGTACTTCGGTTTGTTCGTATGGCCGTGCGCCTTGTGAACCCCGGTTGTTCGCCATACTTCCTTCCATTTTCGTTCAATCTCCTGTGGACGATATTCCAAGTCCATCTTCCGTTCCCCCTAATCTCTATCTCCTTCGGATGATTGGCTGGTCCCACCTTGCACCATGCGACGCCGTCAAAAGAAAAACTCCCGCCCGTATTATAGGACGAGAGTTCCCCGTGGTACCACCTATCTTGAAGCCCGATTACAGCTCCCACTCACCTGTAACGCCAGGTCGCGTCCCACCCTACTTCGATGACGGCACCTAGACGGCCCGCCGCCGTTTCAGACGAGATCCTCCGCGCCGAGCGAAGCCTAGGCACTCCCGATTTGCACCAGCCACCGGGTCTCTGAAAGTGCTTTACAGGCCGTGTTGCGCATCAACGGACATCTATGCGTTTATTCAAAGTATACGCAAAGTCCGCCCATTTGCAATCAGCACTTTGCCTTCATCGGCGGTTGGACGATCCGCCCAGCACGCCCATCAACCGCAGGATGAAGAGGAACAGGTTGACGAAGTCGAGATAGAGCGACAGCACGATCCACGGCACATACTGTTCTGAGACTCCATAACGGGCGATGCGGTTGACGTCGAACAGGATATACCCGACGAAAATGGCGATACCAAGCAGCGAATACGTCAGTTCCATCGTCGATGAAAAGCCCGTGAACAACGAAACGATCATCATCAAGAGCAACGCGATCGATCCTACCAACAAAAAACCCCGCAAAAACGAAAAATCCATCGACGATCTCGATG
This sequence comes from Alicyclobacillus acidiphilus NBRC 100859, assembly GCF_001544355.1. Taxonomy (GTDB): domain Bacteria; phylum Bacillota; class Bacilli; order Alicyclobacillales; family Alicyclobacillaceae; genus Alicyclobacillus; species Alicyclobacillus acidiphilus. Next base: position 25,507 of record NZ_BCQI01000015.1, on the reverse strand, counting down.
CAATGACGGCGGTAGCCAGGAAGGAACCCGCCGTGACCGCGATGGCCTGAATGACGAGCCCCGCGCCGAGCGTGGTCGCATAGTAGCTGATCACGGGCCAGAGCGTCATACCTGACACAAACGTGAACGCGTAGACGAACCCGAAACCAATGGATCGCCTGGTCTGCATAAACATAGCGACAAAGAACATGCAAATTTCAAGCACCACGAGCCACCGGATCAAGCTATACGGCAACTGCGTCGCAAAAATCACCCCGCACATGGAAGCAAGCAATGTTCCGCACAGTCCCAAAAAGACGCGGCTAAGCACCTTGTTTTGCGACAAGCTGTAACTTTGCATGAGCATCCTCCTTCGGTTTGCACAGCCAAAATGCGTGATCACGCAATGATAATGTCAAATTTAGTTGCCCGTTTCAAACCGGGCCAACCTTTGCAGTATTGTCGAATACACCTTCGGCCAAACCAATGAACGCAGATCTTCGACTGGCACCATCCTGGCGTTCGGAGGCAGGTCCTCGATGGGGAGATTGTGATAGCCGACTGGCCGAACGACAATCACGTTCCACTCCAAATGCGTGAAGACGTGCCGCTCGGAGGTCATCAACACAAAATCCGTGGGCGATTCATGGATCATCGTGCCACCCTCGCCAGCCCATTCGTCCGACATAGGAAGGCCTGCATCCACCCCTCCGTCCACGGTTCGGTACTGATTCAATCGCGCGCGCGCGAGCCGTAACACCTCGCTTGTTTGCTCCATCGCGATCGGCGCCGTCGATTCGATAGCTGGCAGCTGCCACATGTTCGCCAGCAGCCCGTCAGCAGCTCGCTGTTCCACGAGAAGCTCACCATTTCGCTCGATCCACAGCGCCACCACAGTGACCACCCGTCTTGCCTTCTTCGGTGTCTTGACCGGCAGTTCGGCGGCTTGGCCCGAAGCAAACGCCGCGCATCCACTGGCGACAGGACACACGAGACATTGCGGCTTGCGCGGCACACAGATCATGGCTCCGAGTTCCATCAACGCTTGCGTGAACAGTCGCGGCTCTGAATGTTCGATGGCGGACTGAACACTCGCTTCGATAGCCCGCTTGGTAGGCGTTTGATCCACCGGATCGACGATGCCGAGGTAGCGCGCCATGACCCGCAGGACATTGCCGTCGACAGCGGCGTAAGGCCGGTTGAACGCGATGCTCATCACAGCGCCCGCGGTGTATGCCCCGACGCCAGGTAAACTTCGGATCGCCTCGATATCCTCTGGAATCGAGCCGGCATGGTGATCGCGTATGATCTGCATCGCGCGTTGCAGATTGCGAGCCCGCCGGTAATATCCGAGCCCCTCCCAGAGCTTGAGCACGTGCTGCTCGTCGGCGTCGGCCAAGGCCTTCGGCGTGGGAAACGCGTCCAAGAATCGATGATAATATGGAATGACCGTCTCGACCCGAGTCTGCTGCAACATCGTTTCACTTACGAGAATCGCGTACGGCGACGATGTGCGCCGCCACGGCAAGTCCCTCGCGTGATTCCGATACCACGTTACTAATGTATGAGATAAAAGGTCCAAGCTTTCTTCTGAGTTCAATAAATGTAAAACCTCCTGGCGTCACGCTCTGGCTCCATCATATATCGATGGCGCAACGGCAGCCAGTCCGACATACCTGACGTAAAGCAGGGCACAATACGATCCGGGAGGTGCTGTCCATGTGGAATATGTTGAACACGGTCGCAGGTGCCGCACGCCATCGAATGATGCCACAGCGTCGCAGTGGGATGGGAACGATGACCGCGTTGTTTATTGGGGCAAGTGTAGGGATTGCCGCGTGGGAAGCCGTTCGGCAGATGCAAGGGAAAGCGTCTAAAGCAATAGGCGAGGGCACAGACGCCATGAAAATCGCACAGGACGTGATGAGTGAAATTCAGGAATAAGCTGGTGTGGCGTCCCCAGAGGCGAACCGCTTCTGGGGCGCATTATGGATACTTCCGATGTATGCCATACTTGTGTTTCCAAACCTGATACGACAGCTTACTGCGCTTCATACTGTCGACGAAGCGCTGCGTGTTATCCAAAACTCGCCGAGCTTCAGCCATACTCACCTGCCGCGTAAATAAAGCTTCCCCGAATTCCTCGAGATCAATCACGTGATAGTATGACCGCTCATAGAGCAGCACGTCCACATACATATCTTCGACGTAGATGTATTCTTGATCTTCCCAAACCTTCACCAAATCGACGTAATGGTCAAAACGGAGCCTCGGATGCTTCACAGGCACCCCTTGGTTCATGCAAGTACTAACCGCAATGCCCCATTGTGGGTAAATTTCACGCATGTGATTGCTATAGCCATGCTCAAAGGCGGGGCGTTCCACGACGACCAGTCCAGGTCGCCGAAAAAACTTGTCGATGGTGAACGGCTCATTCGATCGGTCGATTCCGCGCTCTTCCCGCTTGTGGATTTGCTGAACGCGGCCTGTTCGAAGCGCCACACACGCCCCTCCTGACTCCGCGAAATCCGCTTTTCCCTATAGACTACCATGAGTTGCGGAAAACACAAAGTCAAACCAGCGTCTTCACCTATGGGTAACGGCGGCGCTTTTGCGTCCTGGCGGGTCGAAAACGCTTCGTCTTCACGTGAACGGGATCCCCGCCACCAAACATGGCGTTGAGGGAACGGTTGGCCGACTTGGCCAAATTCATTCTGCCCCGTTTCGCCACTTTGCGGCGATGAATCATGAACCAGAGAAACCCGCCGACAATGCCGAGCATCACCAGATACCAGTACGGCGGCGCGCTTTCCAGAGGTTCCGCATACGTCAGAGATGCCGCGTCCGCTCGTTCAATCACGACCCATTTGCCATCTGCACCGAAGAGTTTGGAATTGGGCGGGAGAATGGCAGGTTCACCAGTCTTCTCGTTGTAAAATTGGAGGTATCCTTCCGGATCCTCTCCTTCGTATTCCCAATCATCAATGATTTTTTGACCAAAATTCACTTCGTGGTACAGAGGATTACGAGCAACAAACGGCATAACCAGCCGATATGCCTCGAACATGAAAAGAACTACACAAACGCCCAGGATGATCAGCACCCAAGTTGGGAACCGATGACGACGACCAAGGCGCATTCTTGAGGAACGCATGAACGCACCTCCTTTGTAAGCCCCTGTGACCAGTTTATGACCCAGTCCCATAGGACAGAACAAAGGATGGCAGCGTTAGACCGAGGAGGATTTACGGAAGTTGATCCGACTCAATGAACGTGACGAGTTCGTCGACCGCATGACTTTCGTCCGGCCCGGAGGCTTGGATGGTCACGCGCTGTCCCGATGCAATCGCCAGCGACATGACGCCCATGATGCTCTTGGCGTTGACGGATCGGCCGTCCTTCTCAATGAATATTTCCGACTTAAAGTGCGTCGCCGCTTGCACAAACTTGGCAGCCGCGCGTGCAAATAAACCACCTTGCAAACGGACGGTCGCTTCCTTCTGCACCATACGCATCACCAAATTCCTGAATGTATTGTCACAAGTATATCACGCCGGGATCCCTCACCCATAGGCCATTGTAAGCTAATCTGCCGCAAGAATTTGACGAATCCCTGACAGTCTTGCGCGTTCGAAGCCTTTTAGTGCTTGGGCGGATTCATTCGAAGTCCGTTGGCGATGTCCTCAATCCGTTTGAATCGATGATTCAACCCCGATTTGGACACCCTGCCGCCGAGCCGTTTGCTCAGCTCTTGCAGGTTCGCCTCCGGATGGCGGATTCTCGCCTCCGCAACTTCTCTCAGATGCTCCGGCAAGCTTTCGAGGCCGCCGCGATTTTGAATCACCCGAATGTGTTCCATTTGACGAACCGCCGCTGAAATGGTCTTGTTCATATTGGCCGTTTCACAGTTGACCAACCGATTGACCTGATTTCTCATTCCTTTGATGATGCGAGTGTCTTCAAATTTCAGCAAAGCTCGGACAGCACCAATCAGGTTCAAAAAATCGACGATTTTCTCGCCTTCTTTGAGATAAACGATAAAACCTTTCTTGCGAGGCGTCATTCTCGCGTGGAGATCGTAAGAATTCATCAAATCAACCAAAATACGTCCCAGTTCCTGATTGGGTGAGTAAATCTCGAGATGATAGGACGGACTTCCTGGGGAATTCACGGATCCGCTGGCAAGAAAGGAACCTCGTAGAAAAGCCCGCTGCAAAGCATCCTCGGCGGAAACGACCCAGTTCGGCGCCAACGGGCCGTCAGCCCACGCTCCCTTGTAACCCAGATCCTCGAGAACGGTTTCCGCCTGCGAGCCAGTCAAACGAACTGCGTACACATGATTCTTCTTCAACCGCATCTTCTTGCGAACAACGACCTCGGGTTGAACTTGAAAAAACGTTTTCAGTAATGTATATATTCGTCGCGCGGTCGCAACATTCTCTGTCTCGATCGCCAGTTGCTGTCGGCCGTCGATCGTCGTGACGGTGGAAGCGAGCGCGACGATAGCCATGAGCTCGTGTCTGGACTCCGCCGGATCGGATGACAACTGTGTCAGTTCTTTTTTGGTCTCTGCGGCGAACGACATCGACTTCCCCCCTAACTCCGGCTCTTTTCCCGCTCATACCCCAACAAGCTGACGATTTGTTCCGCCACTTTCCGACTGTCGTGATGCGCATACGTGGCATAGTGAACAAAATCCCTCGCAATTACCTTCAGGCCAAGGCGATTCAATTCCTCGATATCGACGCGCACCGGATAACTTTGCTGCGACTGATATTTCGCCAAAGCCTCGTCGGGCAACGGCGCAGCATTGACCAACACGTAGTCGAACAGCTTTTTGCCAATATGGCGTTGAATGGCCTTGACGTGACTGGAAGCGGACAAGTTGTCCGTCTCGCCAGGCTGTGTCATGACGTTGCACACGTAGATCTTGCGCGCCTTGCTCTTCTCGATGGCGTCGACCATCCCCGGCACAAGAAGATTGGGGAGGACACTCGTGTACAAACTGCCCGGACCGACGACGATTGCGTCCGCATGTTCAATCGCCTTCAGTACATCCGGCAGCGGCTCGAGATTTTGCGGCACCAATTCCAACTTTTCAATCTGCCCGCCCGCGAGCGGGATGTTGGATTCGCCTTCGACGACCTTGCCATCGGTCAAGTGGGCCCGCAGCCTGACATCCTCCTTCACTGCCGGAAGCACTTTGCCCCGAACCGCGAGAACACGGCTGGTTTCGCGTACGGCAGACTCAAAGTCGCCCATGATATGTGTCATGGCTGCTAGGAAAAGGTTGCCGAAACTGTGTCCTTCCAATCCTTCGCCAGCGTGGAATCGATATTGGAGGAGCCGTTCCAGGAGCGGTTCCGTATCCGCCAACGCCACGAGACAGTTCCGAATGTCGCCCGGCGGCGGCATGGCGAAGTCGTTGCGAAGCCGTCCAGAACTTCCTCCGTCGTCGGCAACCGTGACCACGGCCGTCAAGTCGACTTGAAACTCTTTCAATCCGCGAAGTATCGTCGAAAGGCCGGTACCTCCGCCCATTGCGACAATCTTCAATCGCCGCTCCTGCCACTTGGCCCGACGTCTGATCTGCCGCATGTCTGACCACCAGCCGAATGCCAGCAGGACGACGGCCGCAAGCAGAACAGCAAGCCCAAGGAATGTGGCGTGCGGCCACTTTGACAGACGCACGACACCCGCCAAGATACCGATGCCAAAGCAAGCGATGGTCCAAGCCAACAACCACCATTGACGCATAAATCAGCCCTCCCGCCTATAATCGCGGTGCGTCAACTCGACATCCGTGGTTGACTTTAAGTGTCTGGCGATCTCCCGAGCCACGGCGACGGAACGGTGTCTTCCCCCCGTGCAGCCAATCGCCACAACCAACTGGCTCTTCCCCTCCCGCTGATATTCCGGAATCAAAAAATCCAAAATGTCTTCCGTCTTTTTCAAAAACGTTTGGGTGGCGGGCCACTGCATCACGTAGTCAAACACAGGCTTCTCTTCGCCTGTAAACGGCCGCAGATCGTCGATGTAATGCGGATTCGGCAGAAAACGCACGTCAAACACCATGTCCGCGTCAAGCGGAACGCCGTACTTGAATCCAAATGAAACGATGTGAACAGGCATGCCAACCGCGTTGTGCAGAAAACGCCGGCTCAGTTCCTGCTTCAACTGGCTCACCGACGTGTTGCTCGTATCGATCACGACGTCTGCCGCCGCCCGAATCGCCGACAGCACCTGCCGCTCCTGTTGGATGCTCTCCAACAGGCGGGCGCCGTGTTCCGCAGCGAGTGGATGACGGCGGCGAGATTCTTTGTAGCGGCGAACAAGCGCGGCGTCGTCCGCGTCGAGAAAGATGAGCGTGACTTCCCCGTCCAAGCGATCCCGCAGTTCCTTCAATGTCAAGAGCAACGGTTCGAACAGTTCACCACCGCGCAAGTCGCATGCAAAAGCCATTTTCGCCAATTTTCCCGAGGTCCGATCCGCCATATCCAACAAACGAGGAATCAACGCGGGTGGCATGTTGTCCACACAAAAGAAGCCCAAGTCTTCAAGCGCCTGCATAGCGACTGATTTTCCCGCGCCCGACATTCCGGTAAGCACAAGCGTCTGGAGAGAAGTAGTCGTCACCGCCCATCACCCCTCCTTCGATTCTGCATCAAATCGACTCGAATCCAACTGCGGAATCCATCTCCCAAGCCAGCAGCCGATGCTCGGCATCGTATCGGAATCTCCCGAACGAAACACATGAAATCCCTTTAGCCTCTGCGGCGAGGGTCTGTTTCAGCATCATACGATCACCCTCGTCCATGGGCAATTGCTCAAGTTCCCTCTCACGGATGACGGCAAGTCGACCTTCGCGGTGTTCCGCAAGCAACGTGCCGCTCGGATTTCGACCGACAAATTGAGCAATCATTCTCTCTTTCGCCGGACTGTCCTCGCTCGCGTCGATGTGAACTCGGTACACGCCTCGCAATTCAGCATCCTGGATGGTCAGACCGGACTCTTCATGAAATTCACGAATCGCCGCCTGGCGCCACAATTCGTCATCCTCCACTTTGCCGCCAGGAAGATACCACCACCCGCGACGCGGTTTTTGCAGCATGACAAAGCCATCTTCCCAAGCGACGAAACAATTGACAATGATCTGCAAGGTGTCCACCTCACTCATCTAGAGCATAGCATTTTCGATTGTCTCTAGACCAGTTAGGGACAACCTGAAGCTGAGATTTGTTTCATCCAATAAAAAGACGAAAAAAAGCGGCGCCCTCATCGGACGCCAAAATGGATTATATAAAAGGGGGTCAAATGTGCTACAACCTTATCCTAACCACCCCATGTTTCAATCGTGTTACATTTCATTAAAAAATCTGCTGAATCAGTCGGCAAGAGGTTAAACCCCCGCTGTGAGCAGGATCTCCTCCAACCTCGACGAGCACTTCCGGATAGACGACGGCGACACGTGGAACTCATCCGCAAGTTCTTTTTGTACGATGTTGACGCCGAAATACCGCAGAGAAATATACAGCAAACCAGCCACCCAAATGTCGGTCTTGCCAATCCTGCGATGAACATGCAGAAACATATCGTAAAGATAAGTTATCCAAAGGCGTTTCGCTTCCGGGACGAGGCGGGTCAGGCGATTCCTCTGCAACCACTGCTCGGCAGATTCCCAAACTCGCCGCCAATTCGGATTGAGCTCGAAAATAATGTCGTGATCGACTTCATCCAAATTGAGGTCTTGGAACTCATTCCCGATCCACACGCGCACATTCCCTTTGGCGGAAATTCGCTTCAACGCCACGATGGCGAACAACCGCAAAGTTTCGTCGATGTCCTTGCGCGCCAAAAAGAGCCTAAGCGCCTTCTCCGCATCGTCATCCGCAACGACGGCGAGAGCCCGAATGACGCGGCGGCGCGTTTCATGGTTGCCATGCCGCAGTCCCCAGTACAAAGACGCGCGCAACAGCGGATCTCTCCGCCATTCGTCCAGCCCATGCTGCTTCAGTTTATCCTTCACTTCGGCAAGCTGAGCTTCGACCGGCAAATCCAACTGATAACTGACTTTCATAGCCGTGCGATCTCGCCTTGCGGCCTCAAGCCGCTGCAAGTAATACTCGGCCACGTGCTTATAGTCGGGATCTCGGCGCAACGACTGCCAGTACCGTTCGGCAAGCTGCCATTCGCCGCTGTTCGCGGCCGCCGCGGCCGCCGCGTGCAACAGAACGGGTTCAACCGGCAACAGCACCTTCATCAAGCGACGGAAGGTCAACAAGGCCTCGTGGTGATAGCCGATGAGACCCAAGGTCGTACCGACTTTCATCGCGAGGTCATAGTGCAGTGGAAAGACCTTGGTCAACGGTTCCACTGCGGCTTCCAACATGTCGCGCCAGCCAAAATGATTCAGCAGAATCGCCCGATTGCAAAGCGCATGAATGTTGTCCGGCTGCCTGTACAAAACCTCGTCAGCCAGGGCAAGCGCCTTGTCGTGCTGCCCCGTGTAGTAGTACGCGAGACAGAGATTGTTGCAGGCCGCGTAGTTGTCGGGCTCGTCGCGGATGACTTGCTCAAGCCATTCCACAGCAGCCTCAAACTGTCCATTTTCAAGGAAGTACCGCCCGTCCTTGGTGGCCGCAACGGTTTCGATTTTGCGCTTTTCCTCTTCCCACTTCTGCAAGGCCCGACCGCCGCCAAACTCGTCGAGCAAGATGTCGAGCATCTCTTCGGCGTCGTCGGCGTATTCGCCATTCGGATCCGCGTCCAGATACCGAAGCACATACTCTTCGGCCGTATCGTACTCGCCCATGTTGGCGTAATTGTTCGCAAGATAGAACTGACATTCCGTCATGTTGGGATCCAAATTGCTAAGAACGTGTTCCAACAGTTCGTTCGATGCCTCAAAGTCCCCCATCTCAGACAGAACGCCAGCAAGATTACAATAGTTGACCGGATTGTTCGGCTCGTACTCGACAGTCTTGCGAAATGCCTTCAGAGCTTTCGTCAATTCATTTCGCTGCAAGAAGCGAACGCCTCGTTCAAAAAAGTAAGAAGCGTCCAGGTTGATTGCGATCACGTTTCCACGGTTGCCAGTCGACTTTGAGCGATGACGACGATTGTCCATCAGGCACCTCCTACAACCCCGGTTCGCATGCGGTGGACATATCTTAAATGAAGACGTTATGTGAACTGGTGAAAAAAGTATACCACATCCCCGAATCCAGGCGAAGTGTCTGCGCGGATTCTGTCGTGATATATTGTAAGACAGGTTTGGCATCCATGGAATTTGTGCGACAATCATAGTAATTTAGAAAAAGTCACCCCAAATGAGCGGACAAGAGCGACTCCGAGACAACGTCCGTCCGGGGATTCAGTGCGGGAGGATCATACGTGAAGGAAATCAAAGGCGTTATCGCCGCAGAAGTGGCAAAAGTGAGCGGTCTCGACGAATCCGTCGTGATCGGCATGTTGGAATACCCACCCAATGCGGACATGGGCGATCTCGCGTTGCCCTGCTTCAAATTGGCCAAGTCGCTGCGCAAGAGCCCTGCGCAAATTGCCGAAGAACTAGCCGCCTCATTGGCAAAATTGAACGAAATTGAAGAAGCGGCGCCTTCCGGCGGCTTTTTGAATATCCGTTTGGCCAAAGGCGCATTTGCGGAACATGTGGTGACCAAGAGCATCAACGATGTGCACGGGCTGTTTTCTTCGGAACGCGGGAAGGGCCGAACCGCGGTGGTCGACTACTCGGCGCCGAACATCGCGAAGCCGTTTGGCGTGGGCCACTTGCGTTCCACCATCATTGGACAATCCATCGTCCGAATGATGCGCGAGGATGGTTTTCACGTCGAGGGCCTGAACCACCTCGGAGACTGGGGCACACAGTTTGGCAAAAATATCGCCGCGTACATGCGCTGGGGCGACGAAGAGAAAGTTCGTGCCAACCCCATCCGCGAGTTGTTCAAACTGTATGTTCGATTCCACGAGGAGGCCGAAAAAGATCCCGCGTTGGAAGACGAAGGACGGTATTGGTTCAAGCAGCTCGAAGAAGGAAACGAAGAGGCAATCCGCCTTTGGAAGTGGTTTATTGAGGAGAGCCTCAAGGCATTCAAGGAGACGTATCAACTCCTTGGCGTGGAATTTGACCACTATTTAGGCGAGAGCTTCTACACGGACAAGATGGACGCCGTGGTCAACGAACTCCGCGAAAAAGGACTGCTCGTTGAAGACGACGGTGCGGAAGTCGTCGATTTGTCCGAGTACGGCATGCCGCCGTGCCTCATCTTAAAATCGGACGGAACATCCATCTACCCCACTCGCGACTTGGCCTCGGCGGAATATCGCCATCGCGTGCTGGGAGCGGACACACTTGTGTACGTCGTAGGCGCCGAGCAGAAGCTGCATTTTCAGCAGGTATTTAAAGTGCTTGAACTGATGGGTCGCGACTATGCAAAAAATTGCACGCATGTTGCGTTCGGTCTGATGAAGTTCAACGGTGAGCGACTCTCGACCCGTCGCGGTCACGTTGTGTATCTCGAGGATGTTCTGACCAAAGCGATCGAAGAAGCCGCCAAAATTATCGAGGACAAGAATCCCAATCTCGCCAACAAACAGGAAGTAGCACGCTCAGTCGGCGTCGGCGCAGTCATCTTCAACGACCTGAAGACGTACAGGATTCATGAAGTCGATTTCCGCTACGAGGACGTCCTCAACTTTGACGGTGAGACGGGGCCATACGTGCAGTACACGCACGCACGCGCATGCAGCGTACTGCGCAAGGCCGAAACGCGTGAGACAGCCTGGCCAGCTGGATATGTACCGAACGAGATCGAATGGGGATTGATTGTTCAACTCAGCCAAGCGGACGAGACACTTGAACGCGCGGTTGACGAATACGATCCGTCCGTCATGGCTCGCTTTATCCTGCAAGTGTGCCACGCGTTCAATCGTTTTTATCACAACAATCCCATACTGCAATCCGATGAACCGACTCGCAGCGCTCGATTGGCCCTGACGGACGCAACACGCAAGGTGCTCGCCAAGGCGCTCTATCTGATCGGCCTCGACGCGCCGGAAGAGATGTAACGCCCGCAACAGGATCATCGGTGGTAGATCATCGGCTATAGATCATCGGTCATCAAAAGTGGGGTTGCCCTTTGCACAGATACAAAGGGCAACCCCACTTTTCTGCGAACGCCGCCGTTTCCCATCACGGCCCGTAAGGTTACGTGTACTTCAACGGTGGAACCGGCGTTCCGTTGACGCGCACCTCATAGTGCAGATGCGGTCCAGTGGCGTCGCCCGTGTCCCCGGAATAGCCAATCAGTTCGCCCTTGTACACAATCTCTCCAGTTGTCGCCACGACCTTTGACATATGGCCGAAAACGGTCGTAATCCCCCCTCCATTGTCAATCTCAACCCAATTTCCGTACCCGCCGTCGTTCCATCCAGCGGACAGCACCGTGCCGTTGTTGGTGGCGTAAATCGGCGTTCCGATCGGCACCCCAATGTCGATTCCAGGGTGAAATTCGTGTTTCCCATCGAGATCTCGCCAACCGAACGGCGACGTAATGACATCCCCAACAGTGGGCCATATCCACTGCCCAGTCGCAACACCTGAATTGGTCCCTTCCTCTACCACCTCGGTTTTCGGCTTGGTCAGGATAGACTTGCGCAAGACGTGCTCATCTTGTTGCGAGCCGTTGACATAGGTGATACGAACATTCTCCCGGATCGTTCCGTCCTGTCCGCTCGTCAGCACCTTTGTTTGACCAACTGGCATATCGGGGTTCTTTTTGTAAACAACCGGATATGGAACCGATACGACCCGCTTTTCTTGAATATCGGACTCGACCGAGATGCGCGGGTGCCAGTTCACCTTAAACGCGGCCATTGTTCGGCCCATGGATGGCAAAGAGCCTCTCGACGAGATGTTCGTGCCATCCGACACGTCGAGCAGATACCGCTCTGCGGCAGTGGGTTGAAGAATACTTGCAACTGGAACGGTCGTTTCCACGACTTGAACGCGCCCCATAAAGTGGCTGTTCTGCGCGATCGCGTGAGGAAGGCCCAATGTAAGCGATTGCATTATTCTCTTCAACACACTGTTGGATGTTTTGGAACTTGGGGTGTAAACAATCGGCTTTCCATTGACCAAAATAGCCGAAGCTTTCGTCGGCAGTTGTTGGACAGGTCGCCAATTGTACGTCTTCGGGACTACTGTGTGAACTGGAGACATTTGAAGCGAAACGTGAAAGCCTTCCGCCAATCTCTCCATGCTGTTTTCAATGTCGGAGCGGTCAGGTACGACACCAATCAACCTGCCGTGTCGGTAAACCTGCAACCATTGTTCGGACTGAGAGATCTGCTGATAGATGGGATAGCCACCGAGCACTAGCACGAGAAGGCTTCCGCCAACCGCGCTCGAAGTTCGAAATCGTCGTGTCTGAACCTGCTTATGAGAAGCACGAATATGAAGAGCGTCACGAGAAACGACAAGTGTCTTCAAATGGTTGAGTACTGCCCACCCCTGTTTGACAATCAACCGGGGTACAGACCAATTCACCCTTATGGAGCCCCCAATCCGTGTAAAACTATTTTAGACTCGATTCGACACGGAATTGCGAAATCCTAGTGAGTTTGCAGTTTATTCACATCCACCCCCATTCTCTATCGATTGTATTCAGAGGGGCCTTGTCCCAATTCTAAGAACGTTGAGGCAATCGTAGGCGGCGTATCGTAGACTGGGTGCCGTTACGTGGTATTTCCTTCTCCTTGGGCCGCGATCACGTTTTCGAGTTCCGCCGTAAACGCACGAGCAGCGTCCAATCCCATGCCCTTCAGTCGGAAGTTCATGGCCGCCACTTCCACAATCACCGCAAGGTTTCGACCGGGGCGGACCGGGACCGTGACCATAGGCACTTCCAAATCGAGAATCTTCATCGTCTCCTGATCAATACCCAGACGATCATAAGCGTGGTTCTCCCTCCACGCTTCCAAGTGAATGACCAGAGAGATTCGCTTGTGCGTACGGACTGCGCCTGCTCCAAACAACGTCATCGCGTTCAATACCCCAAGTCCTCGAATTTCCAATAAATGCTGAAGCAACGGCGGGGCGCTGCCGATCAGGCTTTCATCAGAAATCTGCCGGATGACCACGGCATCGTCCGCTACCAATCGATGGCCGCGTTTAATCAGTTCCAATCCGGTCTCGCTCTTCCCAATTCCGCTCGAGCCAGTGATCAGAATACCGATACCATAGACATCGACGAGGACTCCGTGCTGAAGCGTCTCCGGCGCCAGCCGTTCTTCGAGATAATTCGAGATGGCGGCGGTCAGACGTGTCGTCACCATATTGGTACCCAACACCGGAATCCGTTTTGAGGTAGCTTCTTGCAGCAGTACGGGTGGCGGAGTATCACCGCGCGTGATCAGGATGCAGGGAGTCTGCTGATAGGAGCAGAACGCAAATACACGCAAGGCTTTCTCTTTCTCGTTCATGCCGCGCAAGAATGAGAGCTCCGTTCGCCCCAAGATCTGAACTCGCTCCGCTGGATGATACCGAAGATACCCGGCCAGAGCCAAGCCGGGTCGATTGATGTCTCGAGTGTGAATCATCCTGTCCAAGTCGGAAGAAGCGTTAAACACTCGCAAGTCCAAGTCCTTCACCAATTGTCCGACACTCACTCCGCGCGGTGTACTCATCTGCCTCGCCCCCGACGAAATTTCGACGTTCGAGTCAACATCTATATGCAGTCGTCAAACTGTGCAATCGTCACACAGACCTCTGTGCCGCCTGCAACATCAGCCCATTTGCCCGAGCGATGTCCCGCTCCAAGATAGGTTTCAAGAATCGTCCCGTATAGGACGCCTTGACTTGGCACACTTCTTCAGGCGTGCCCTGAGCCACTAACTCTCCGCCCTTATCTCCGCCTTCTGGCCCCAGGTCCACAAGATAGTCGGCAGTTTTGATAACATCCAGATTGTGCTCGATAATCAACACGGTATCTCCATTGTCAACGAGCCGATGCAAGACGGTCAAGAGCCGTTCGATATCAGCCACGTGCAGGCCCGTCGTCGGTTCGTCCAGGATGTACAGTGTTCGACCCGTGCTCCGGCGGTGCAGTTCGGAAGCAAGCTTCACCCGCTGCGCCTCGCCGCCCGACAACGTGGTCGCAGGCTGCCCAAGCTGCATGTAACCAAGACCAACGTCCATCAACGTCTGCAGTTTCCGGTGAATGCGCGGGATGTTCTCGAAAAATTCCAAGGCATCCTCGACAGTCATCTCCAATACCTCGGCGATGTTTTTCCCCTTAAATCGGACCTCAAGCGTCTCGCGGTTGTATCGTTTCCCTTTGCAAACTTCGCAAGGTACGTAGACATCCGGTAGAAAGTGCATCTCAATCTTGATGATGCCGTCTCCCCGACATGCCTCGCAACGCCCACCGCGAACGTTGAATGAGAATCTCCCCTTTTTGTAGCCGCGCATCTTCGCCTCGTTGGTCGTCGCAAACAAATCTCGGATGTCGTCGAAGACGCCCGTATACGTCGCAGGATTCGACCTCGGCGTGCGGCCAATCGGAGATTGGTCGATGTCAACGACCTTATCCAAATGCTCTATCCCGGTGATGCTGTCGTGAAGTCCCGGACGAACGCGAGCCCGATTCAAGTCCCTGGCCAAGGCCTTGTGCAGAATCTCGTTGACCAACGTCGACTTGCCAGAGCCAGATACACCTGTAACGCATGTGAATACCCCGATTGGAATCTTTACGTTGATCCCTTTCAAATTGTTTTCCCGAGCCCGACGAACTTCAATCCATCGATGATCAGGCTTGCGACGCTTCGATGGGACAGGAATGAATTTGCGGCCAGACAAATACTGGCCAGTGATAGACTCGGGATCCTCCATGACTTGACGCGGCGTGCCCTGGCTGATAACCTCGCCGCCGTGCACCCCTGCGCCCTTGCCCATATCGATGATATAGTCTGACGCGAGCATCGTGTCTTCGTCGTGCTCCACCACAATGAGTGTATTGCCTAAATCGCGCATGTTCTCCAACGTACGAATGAGTCGCTCGTTGTCGCGTTGATGCAGGCCAATGCTAGGCTCGTCCAGGATATACAGAACACCCATGAGCGATGAGCCCAACTGCGTCGCCAATCGAATGCGCTGCGCTTCGCCCCCTGACAGCGTCCCTGCCGATCTGGACAAAGTCAAATAATCCAGACCCACGTCTCGCAGAAATCCAAGTCGGCTGGAGATTTCTTTAAGGATCTGGCGAGCAATCTGCATCTCCTTTTCAGAGAGCGTCAACGATTCGAAGAAAGCCAAGGCGTCTCCCACCGAAAGGGCGGTGACGTCGGCGATGTTCCGATCCGCTATGCGAACCGACAGACTTTGCGGCTTAAGCCGCTTTCCCTTACAAGCAGGACAGGGTTTCGCGCTCATAAAACCTTCGATAAATTCCCGAATCGAGTCTGAGCTCGTGTCGCGATAACGCCGCTCAAGATTGGGGATCACACCCTCAAACTGCACTTGCGCGACTTTACGCTGACCGAAGTCGTTTTCGTATTCAAACTGAATCGGCTGCCCAGAACCATAGAACAAGGTTTGCAACGCTTCCGCGGGCAATTCGGAGATAGGCACTTCCGTGTCGATACCAAACGTCCGGCACGCGGACTTCAGCAATTGCGGATAATACGTCGAGGTCGATCCTGCCCACGGAACAATGCCCCCCTCCGAAATGCTCAGCGAAGGATTCGGCACGACCAACATCTCGTCGACTTCCATATTCACACCAAGTCCGAGACACGTTTCACACGCGCCAAACGGACTGTTGAACGAAAACATGCGCGGCGCCAATTCCTCCACGCTAAAACCGCAATTTGGGCAGGCGGCGTTCTGGCTGAACATCAATTCCTCGCCGTCGATCACGTCGACAATCACGATTCCGCCGCCAAGACCGAGAGCCGACTCCAACGAGTCCGCCAAACGGCTTCCGATGTCATCTTTCACAACGAGCCTGTCGACGACCACTTCGAGCGTGTGCTTCTTGTTCTTCTCGAGCGAAATATCTTCTTCCAATTCGCGAATCTCGCCGTCGATGCGCATGCGGACATAGCCCGCTTTCCGCATCGATTCAAGCACTTTCTGATGCTCACCCTTGCGACCCCGCACGATCGGAGCCAGAATTTGCAAGCGGGTGCGCTCAGGGAGCTGTAAAATCCGATCCACCATTTGTTCAACCGTTTGCGAAGTGATGGGAATATCACAGTTCGGGCAGAACGGGTGGCCCACTCGTGCGAACAACAGCCGCAAGTAATCGTAGATCTCCGTGACCGTTCCTACGGTCGATCGCGGATTTCTGCTGGTCGTCTTCTGATCAATAGAGATAGCAGGCGAGAGACCATCGATCCCATCGACATCCGGCTTGTCCATCTGGCCGAGGAATTGTCTGGCATAGGCAGACAGGGATTCGACATACCTGCGCTGTCCTTCCGCGTAGATGGTATCGAACGCGAGCGACGACTTGCCTGACCCGCTCAGCCCAGTGACGACGACAAATTTATCCCGAGGAATTCGCACGTCAACGTTTTTTAAATTGTGAGCGCGTGCGCCCCGAACGTGAATGTACTCCTGAGGCATCTCGACCTTGTCCCTCATTTCATTTCATTCAATGGTAATCGCGAAGAGAATTTCGAAAGCCGCTGCCTGTACTGACGTTGCCTCTCCCCTACGACGCGTCCAGTTCCGCAATCATATCGCGAAGCTGCGCGGCGCGTTCAAACTGCAATTCCTTCGCTGCCGCCCGCATCTCTTGTTCGAGTTTCTTGATGAGATCTTGGCGTTCTCTCTTTCCCAACCTTTGTGCCTGCTCTGCGACTGCGACGTATTCTTCCTCGGTCTCCGCTACCTTCGTGGACTCGACAACATCCCGAACCGCTTTGTGAATCGTTTCAGGGGTAATGCCGTGCTCCTTGTTGTAGGCTTCCTGCTTGGCGCGGCGCCGCTCCGTCTCCTCGATAGCGATCCGCATCGAGTCCGTGATTTTATCCGCATACATAATGACCGTTCCATTCGCGTTCCGCGCTGCGCGCCCGATGGTCTGGATCAGTGACCGATGGGCCCGCAGGAATCCTTCCTTGTCCGCGTCGAGAATCGCAACGAGCGAGACTTCTGGCAAGTCGAGCCCTTCCCGCAGCAGGTTGATGCCCACAAGCACGTCGAACACGCCCCGCCGCAAGTCGCGCAGAATCACCATTCGTTCAATCGTCTTGATGTCCGAATGAAGGTAACGAACCTTGATCCCAATTTCCTTCATGTAATCTGTCAAATCTTCAGCCATCTTCTTCGTCAAGGTCGTCACCAAGACACGTTCGTCCTTGCGAACCCGTTCGCGAATCTCGCTCACCAAATCATCAATTTGGCCCTTGATTGGGCGAACGTGAATAATCGGATCAAGCAGGCCCGTGGGCCGAATGATCTGTTCGACGATCCGCTGCTGATGCTCTTCCTCGTATGGTCCCGGCGTGGCGCTGACGTAGATGCACTGACCGACGGTGCGCTCAAATTCCTCAAACGTCAGCGGGCGGTTGTCGGCTGCGGAGGGCAGCCGGAAACCGTGATCGATCAAGGTCAGTTTCCGCGTCCTGTCACCACCGTACATCCCTCGGATCTGCGGCAGCGTGACGTGCGACTCGTCAATCAACGTCAGAAATCCCGGCGGGAAATAGTCAAGGAGCGTGTTGGGCGGTTCTCCAGCCGCTCTTCCTTCCAGGTGTCTCGAATAGTTCTCGATGCCCGAACAAAAACCAATCTCCATCATCATTTCAATATCGTACATCGTTCGCTGTTCGAGACGCTGCGCCTCCAACAGCTTCCCGTTCGCGCGCAATTCCTGCAGACGCTCCCGCAGTTCGTCTTTAATCCTGGCAATGGCAGCCTCCAAACGCGGGCGCGAAGTCACGAAGTGGGATGCTGGAAAGATGCTGACGTGATTCCGTTTGGCGACCACTTCACCGGTCAC
This sequence comes from Alicyclobacillus acidiphilus NBRC 100859, assembly GCF_001544355.1. GTDB lineage: Bacteria > Bacillota > Bacilli > Alicyclobacillales > Alicyclobacillaceae > Alicyclobacillus > Alicyclobacillus acidiphilus. Next base: position 7,499 of record NZ_BCQI01000015.1, on the reverse strand, counting down.
TACGTGAATTTCCGCGATCCGATCGATCTCATCGCCGAATAGTTCCACCCGAATCGCGTTCTCGTCGCGCGACGCCGGGAAAATTTCGATCACGTCGCCCCGAACGCGAAACGTGCCCCGAACGAAGTTGATATCGTTTCGCTCGTATTGCATGTCGACGAGTCGGCGAAGAATCTGGTTCCTGTCCATGATCGACCCAACTCGCAAAGACAATACGTGTTCAGCATATTCTTTTGGGCTGCCTAAACCGTAGATCGCGGATACACTCGCCACGACAAGCACGTCGTTTCGCTCGAGGATTGCCGCGGTGGCAGAGTGCCTCATCTTGTCGATTTCGTCGTTGATCTTGGCGTCTTTCTCGATATACGTATCCGTCGACGGAATGTACGCTTCCGGCTGGTAGTAGTCATAGTAACTCACGAAGTATTCCACTGCGTTGTTCGGGAAGAACGCCCGAAACTCAGCCGCCAATTGGGCGGCCAGTGTTTTGTTGTGAGCAATCACCAGTGTGGGTCTGTTCAACTCCGCTATGATATTCGCCATGGTGAACGTCTTACCGGAGCCTGTAACGCCGAGCAGCGTTTGGTGCCGGAGTCCGGAATCGACGCCGTCGACCAGGGCTTCAATAGCCGCGGGTTGATCTCCCTGCGGCTTGTAATCCGACACGAGTTCAAACTTTCCGTCTTGCATCGACATCATGCTCACTCCCGTCTGGTGGAAGTCCCGAAAATCGCTGTACGTAGAACATAGCATGCAAACGACAAAAAGGGAACACTTGTTCCCTTTGGATCCAACAATTTAATTCGTACCTCTCGCATTATAGAGAAGATCGGGGAGGCGTTCAATGTTTGGCAGAGGTTGGCTGGGCCGCAGACGTATCCGGCGATAGATTGCGGCGCAGAACGACGATGTTGACTCTGCGGTTTTCCTGACGTCCTGCCGCAGTGGTATTCGGAGCGGCGCTTTGGTACTGTCCGTACCCCGTGCCAGAGAGCCTAGACGGAGTTACCCCGGCGTTGCTCAGAAAATGGACGACGCTCATTGCGCGCGCGGCGGACAACTCCCAGTTCGACGGGTAAATCGCCGTATGAATCGGTTGATTGTCCGTAAATCCTTCCACGACGATATTGTTAGGCACCTTTTTGAAGAACGGCACGAATCCCGAAATAATGTGCTTCGCTTGCGGCAGTAATACGGCCTGTCCCGTATTGAACAGCGCGACGTCTTTCATTGTAATTTGAATACCGCGCGCTTGGTCGGCTACCTTGACTTCATTGCTCAAATTGTGCAGCGCAATGTAAGATTGGATCTCCTTCATCAAGTCGTCCAATTGAATTTGATCCGACGTTGGATTTTGCTGTTGTTGTAGTGTATTCGACTTACCTGACGGATTGTTTAAATTACTAGGGAAATCCTCGCCCGAGTTCTGATCCCCGCTGTCGAGCAACGATGTCGTGCCAAGACCCTGAAGCGGAATTTGCTGCCCAGGGTGTGTCGCTTGGTACAATGATTCAGCCAATGTCGCAAAACGGACTTTGTCGATGGAAGACATGGCGAACATCACGACGAAAAAGACAAGGAGCAGCGTGATCAGGTCAGAATATGTGACCAGCCAGCGCTCGTGGTTTTGACGACGTCCCGTCCCATTGCGGCTACGCCTTTGCCGTCTCTCCATCCGGAGTCCCCACTCCTTTTCCTTCGCGATTGGATTCAGCCAGGAACGACAGCAACTTCTGACGAAGCACGGTTGGATTTTCACCTGCTTGGATCGACAGGATACCTTCGATGGTCATTTCTCGTTCAAGCAGTTCGTCCTGCGAGCGCACGCGCAGCTTGTTGGCGATAGGCATCCAAAACACGTTTGCGCTCGCAACGCCGTACAAGGTTGCGATAAAAGCAGTAGCGATTTCCGGCCCCAAGGTACTCACATCGTCGAGACTCCCGAGGACGTGAACGAGCCCCATGACCGTACCGATGATTCCCATCGTCGGAGCGAAACCTGCGGCGGATTCAAACAACGTCACGCCGATCTCGTGCCGTTGCTCGATGAATGACACCTCAATCTCGAGCATCTGCTTGACCAACTCCGGATCGACTCCGTCCACGATGAGCCGAACGCCGTTCTTCAGAAAGGGATCGTCAAATTCGTCAACCTTGTCCTCAAGCGCGAGAATGCCTTCCCGTCGAGCGATCATCGCCATTTCCACCAGCAAATCGATGGTGCCGTGCGGCGGTTTCGTCTTGTCAAAGAAGGCAATCATCAGGTACCGCACGATGGACGTAAAAGATTTCATCCGATTGGACAGCAACGTAGCGCCAATGGTTCCGCCAAAGACGATGAGGGCCGCAGATGGCTGGATAAGCGACGCAAGAGAGCCTTTGTCCATGATAAAACCGCCGAGCAGTCCGACTAATGCGATAACCAAGCCTAGTATCGTCGCTAAATCCATATCAGGGCCTCCCAAACACGAACGACTGCTATTTCGTGAATCATGTCATGCATTCCTCACGGTCATTCACTATCGTGCCGTTTCGCTCGCCGCAGGTAGAGCGTCTCCAACAGTCCAAACGGCCGCCTCAGCCGCATTGCAGGTTCGTCACTCGGCACCACCAGCAACAGCCCCAACTGATGGCGTTCGCCTTCGAATACCGGACTGCTGACGAGGCGCAGCTCGCCCCGAGTATCAATCACCTGGAATTTGGCGTACGCCGGATTCTGTTCCATGGCAAAGTGCAGATCATACTCGGTGTGAACCGGAATCTGGTTCACATGTGTCACAATTTCCCCGGGCCTGACACCTAATTTGGCACTGAGTGAATTACGGATGGTGTACAACACCCTCAGTCCGCGAGTGTCGGGGGCACACATCGGTTCCATGCCAGCGTCGGTGCGTCGCCAAAGAAATCGAAACACTTCGAACAGCACAATGACCACAACGGCCGTGTACCATTGGTACGCAGGCCACAGCCAATGGCCTGCTGTGAATCCCGCAATAAAGACGAGCACCACGATCAACTGAAGGTAACTCAACTGGCGAAGCACGCGCGCGGGATCGAGCGATGTCAGCAACGCGTGTATACCAAACACCAATGGCAGCGCTCCGAATGAGATGGGCGGCCAATTGGCAAACAGCCAGGGATGTACGGACCAATCGATCACAACGGCATGATGGTGAATAGGTGTCATCCACGTGACAACCGGCACCACAAATCCAAGTTGCAGTTTGAGTGCCCCGATGCGTCGCCCGCGTCTCGAAGTCACCAGGGTTGGCAGAACAGCGTCATGGGCGTTCCACATCGTCATGACCAGTTCCGCCAGACTGCAGACAGCGCCAATGGCGAGCCACGGACCTGCTTGAACCGACTGTATCACTTGCACAACGCCGTGCCACGCGCCCGTCTTCGGCAGTGGCAGCACCTTTGTCAGTTCACTCAGGATAAGCGACGCGGAAATGGCAAACGGTGTCGCGGCAAAGCGCGATCGAATCAATCCCAGAACCAATGCCATGAGCGTGACGTAGAGCATACTTTGCCAACTGACTTCGACACCAATGGCCAAAAGAGCAACGGACGCAAGCAGCCCAACCAAGCAGGATTTGGCATAGCGGACCAAGAGCGTCTTGCCAATTCGCGTGACTCTTACGCCAAACCAATCGCGCTCCAGCTTGACGTTACGCGTTAAATCCCAAATGACGAGACCTGTCACCACGTAATGAAGCGGGTTCAGGAGAAACGTCAAGATGGCGATCCAAGCGATTGTCCACCAATCTCCTGCAGTTGTGAGATGCATCCGACGTGTCCCTTCTCTCCATGAATCCAGTAATTAGACGCGCAAGAACTTGCGAACGGACATGGTGCCGCCCCAAAGGCCGATGACCAATCCAATCGCGACGAGTATGACCGCCAACTTGATGGTAAGCGTGCCCGCCGGAACGAGTGGAAACGCGAGTCCGGAAAATTGGCCTTTGGCGTGGGCATAGAGTGATCGATACCCGACAGCCAAAAGTGCAACCGGGATGATGGAGCCAAAGAATCCAATCAGCATGCCTTCGACGATAAACGGCCATCGAATGAACCAATTGGTCGCCCCTACGAGTTTCATAATCTCAATTTCTCTGCGCCGTGAAAAGATTGTGATGCGAATCGTATTGGAAATCAAGAACATCGACGTGATTAACAAGGCAACCACGAAGACAACCCCAACATCCCGAATCACATCCAGCGTGCGGAAAATGGCGCTCGCGAGTTGATGCGGGTCTCGCACGGCCGCGATGCCGTGAATCAATTTCACTTGATCAGCGACAGCAGTGATCTCATGCGGATCCTTCGGCTTGACGACAAGCTGAATCGGTAACGGATTTTGCTTGAACGCATTGAGAACATCGCTCATCTCCGACCCGAGTTCCTTCTTCATCTCGGCCATGCCTTCGTTCTTGCTAATCACCTGCACGGACGAGACGTCGGGCATCTGGCGAATCTGATCCGCCACCTGCTGCCCGATTTGATTCGAAGCGTTCACATCGAGAAACGCGCTGAACTCCAACTGGTTCGCGACGCTGGTGGACATTTGTTGGACGTTGAACGTGAGGATCAGCGAAAATCCCAACACTGCCAGGGTCACGATCACGGCGCTCAACGCTGCAAAGGACATCCAGCCATTCCGGATGACATTCCTGATGCCTTCTCTAAGGTGCCTGACCCATTTAGTCATCATATCCGTAGTTCCCTCTCTGCTCGTCCCGAACAATGGTTCCCTGTTCGATGGCAATCACCCGCCGCCGCATCGAATTGACAATCTCGCGGTTGTGTGTGGCCATCACGATAGTCGTTCCCCGATCGTTGATTCGCTGGAACAAGCGCATAATGCCCCACGAAGTGTCGGGATCGAGGTTTCCAGTCGGCTCGTCCGCGATGATCACAGCCGGATTGTTCGCAAGTGAACGGGCAACCGCAACACGCTGCTGCTCGCCGCCGGACAATTGCGAAGGCAACATGTTCATTTTGTCCTCCAGCCCGACCTGGGCAAGCACGTCAGCGACACGCTTGCGAATTTGCCGGGGGGATAATCCAATCACTTCAAGAGCGAAGGCGACATTTTCTGCCGCAGTGAGTTTTGGAAGCAGTTTGAAATCTTGAAAGACGACGCCGATGCTCCGACGCAGCAATGGAATCTTGCGATCCTTTAACCGTTCGATATTGAAACCGTTGACGAAAATGTGTCCCTTCGTCGGCCGAACTTCCCTGTACATCAACTTGATAAACGTGGATTTGCCTGCACCGCTGGGACCCACAACGTAAACAAACTCACCCTTTTGAATATGTACAGAGATGCCGTTGAGGGCTTGCGTCCCATTAGGGTATTCCTTCCAGACATCCTGCATTTCTATCACTGTTGAATTCGACTCCTCTACACCATATGGCTCGATGGGTTGGCTGTTCAGCACAATCAGACACTTCGTGCCATGCGTCGAGTGGCTGAATTCATAGATTCGACCCCATTCGCCAAAATTCCTGTTCACAAATGCATTTACCATAATTCGGAGAGGGGCTTAGGGGGCTGTCATGCCCAAGAGGAGACTAAGCTCGATTTGATGTGTCGAATCGATAGACGTGCCGATCCGCCGTGATGAAATCGAGCATCTCCCAATCGACCTTGGTCGCAACGCCGCACATCGGTTCAACTGTCAAATACCCAGGCCGGGAGAAACGCACGGGTTCAGTGAGAATGTCTCTTGCAAAATAGCGATCGCTCGGGCCATTGTCGGTCGGCAACAAGAATCCTGGCAAACTGCACACCGCCAGATTGTGCAAACGTCCAACGCCAGTTTCGTACATCCCACCGCACCAGAGACCTATCCCGTTGGACACGGCCGTCTCATGCAACTGGATTGTCTCTGAGAAACCACCCAGGCGTCCTGGCTTCACGTTCACGATGCGACAGGCACCGATATCAGCGACACGCCTTACGTCCTCAGCAGAACGAATACTCTCGTCCAGGCAGATGGGCGTGTCGATGATCGATTGAAGGGCGGCGTGATCGACAAGATCGTCATACGCTAACGGCTGTTCGATCATCATCAGTCTCCATTCGTCCATTTGCCGAATTCTCTCGATCTGCGCCATCTGATACGCACTATTGGCATCCGCCATCAGCGGCAGTTCGGGAAACATTTCCCGAATGGTCCGGATTGGGACGAGATCCTGACCCGGTGCGATCTTCAGTTTGATTCTGCGGTAGCCTTGTTCCTTCGCCGCCTCTACCCGTTCCCGCAGCGCGCCGGGATCGGCGTACATTCCCAAACTGATGCCGACCTCAACATCTCGCTCGCTGCCACCGATCAGTTCATGCAACGGCCGCCGCGTCTCCGCCGCCCACGCGTCCCAAACCGCCATTTCCACCCCAGCTTTGGCCATGCGATTTCCCCGAATCCGGTCCAACTCGCGGATCAAACCCTTTGGATCAAGCTCGGATTTGCTGCGTTGTATCTGGTTCAGAAGGGGAAGAATATGCCTGACGATCACCACCCAAGCCGTCTCAACGGTTTCTTCGGTGTACCCCGGCTCGGCCATAGCAACACATTCAGCCACACCGACTGCACCCGTGCTTGTCCGAACCTCGACGATGATTGCGCTCTTCGCATCCACCATCCCGTATGCGGTACGCATAGGCTCCCGCAGAGGCAGCTCGATCCGCCGAAGTATGCAACTGTCCACGCGCATTCGAATCCCCCAGTTCCCGTAGCCGTTCTGTCATCACATACGGACGTTACACTCCCATATGAAAATGTGCAACCGGCCACGTATGAGTTGCAAAGCGAACGTACGTTCTGTTATAGTTGCCTCACAGACTTCGATCAGGGTGGTGCCTGCTATGACTCAATTAGAATTCTTCAAGGTGTTTGGGAGAGTCATCGTCGATACGGTTCACGATGAGCAACTGGCTATGCGCTTGGTAAGTCGTGCATGGATTCGCCATCGAAAGAATGTACAGAACAAGGTGTCCTAATGCGGATGCGGCAATATACACAGTCGCAAGTAGGATATGTTCCACTATACAGATAGGGCGCATTGCGTGGTCCCGTATCTCACAGTCGAGATCTGTAGTATTGGACAGGTCTCGACCGCGATCCACTTTTACCATGATACCCCTCTATATCCGGATCCAGCTTCTACATGTGCGAGTGTACCATGTTGCCGCGAAGCCATTTGTCCACGCTCATAGCCCCTCATAAAGGTGAAAAAGTACCTTGTCGATATCGTGGACTTGGCGAAAAGGGACGAAAGTCCCTTTCGCGGTGGCGCGAGATGACGCGATCGCGACGGCGATGTGGCGCGATCGCGACGGCGGGCGAAGGCGAGGGCGAAGGCGAGGGCGAAGGGATGGGCCAAATAGACGGCCCTCACCCGCTTATTTCGGTGACAGGGCCGGGCAATAGGCAAATAGGCGGCCCTCAGCCGCTTATTTGCCTTCCTTCCCACGGAATGGCGCGATTCGGGCC
>NZ_BCQI01000014.1 GCF_001544355.1 Alicyclobacillus acidiphilus NBRC 100859 | reverse complement strand
CCAGATGGTGTTGTATTGAAAGAGGTCTTCGTCAATGATGGTGGTGATGGTCTCCTTGTGACCGAGCGGTGGAACCCCGCCTATGACAAACCCTGTGCGTTCACGGACGAAATTCGCATCAGCTTTTAGCAAGGTATCCGTTTAGCTGATTAGAAAGGGATTTCTCATGGACGCGATTGACCCCACTGGCAACCACTAATAAGGGGCTGTCCGAGTTCTTCAAACGAAAGATGATGGATTTTGCAATCTGCGCCACTTCACAACCGATGGCATCTGCGGCTTCCTGGGCGGTTCGTGTGCTGTCAGGTAATTCCACCACCTTGTTGGTGTACCCCAACTCGGAGAACTTGCTCTGTACTCGCTCTGAACTATCCTTCAATGGGTTCGCCATGTCAGTTCGCTCCCAACATCAAAATAATGCACTCAACCTGAATATTCGCTGTAGATGTTCGGCTCTGCCCCGTTTAATCCCTACACCCGTGTATTCTGCCTTTAATCCTGCTCTTCTCGCTCTTTCATCCAGTTATTCCTCAGAATCTCCTCCGTCCGTTCTTCTCTTGCCGCTTTCAAGTCCAAAACGAAGTCACCATTATCTTCAGGCTTATCAAAAAATCCATAGAGTTCATTGGCAGTGAGGAGCTTCACAACTTCCCCTGCTATTCGCTTTTCATACATGGATTTATCCCCTTTTCCCAGGGAAGGCAGGCAAAGAAACGCCTACTCCCTGCTCATAGTCCCCTGATATGACAAAAAGGCGGCATCTCGCCACCCTCGGACAAATCTTTTTTCAGCCCCACTTCAATCCAACGGCAGGGGATCTCCGCTTAACTACTCCCAGATGATTCAACCTGGGTTCCTACGCTTAACGGTGGTAGGTCACACGACTTTTTATAAAGTGGTAGGGATTTTCCAAGAGAGCGAAAAACCTCCATCCCTTTTTCTCCTGGTCTCTATCTCGTACCTGTGTGCCATATTCTCTATTTAGTCTCTCCGTGGCACGCGGGGAGGAGCCTTGCAACTGAAGGATAGCATATGGGTGGGGTTGGATCAATCGGATTCGGTGAAGGGCTTCGGGCGGACGATTTGGAGGGGCGGAATACGTATCATGTTCAACAAACTCAACCGAAAGCGTTTATTGAAATGGAACCATTTATGTATCCATAAACTGAAACATTTGTTGTTACATTTCTTGAACCCTGTCCAACTTAACCCCTTTTACGCCCTTACTGCTCTCCGACCTCAAACGGGGTTCGACACTTTTGTGGCTGATCAAATCTTGACACCGTGATAGATTGGGATCAAACCAAAGAGGAGGAATTAGTCATTATGGACACAGCTATTTTCGTAGGGTTTAGGCACGAAGGGACTATCAAGGGCTGTACGTGGCACACCAATATGGAGGAGTACACGCCCAGAAAGGAAAAGGTTCTCGACATGATTCGGAACCAAGATATCGACTATGCCAGGGACATCTTTGCACACATTGAGTGGACAACCTTTGAGGAGATGATTGGTGACGGTGACGGCATTTATCTCATTAACTTGTTCAAGCGTGGAGTCGATGAATATGAAGAGAACATAAGGCGTGTCCTGAAGTTCTTATACCAAGATGTAAGACGAAATAACAAACTGATCAATTCCGAAGTTGCCAAACGAGTCAGTAAGCGGGATGGGCAAACTTTGGCTCTGCTCTCCGACTCAGCACCGCACTATCACGAAGGGAAATTCGACATCGCATTCATTTTCGATTTGGATGCAGGTAAGTTGCGGACCGTACAAAAGCAACCTGTTTCAGTAAAAGAACGTCCCAGCGCAATGTAGGTGGATGTCGTCACCGAGGCTCCAGTGATGGGGTCTCAGTTTGTTTGGGGGAGAATCGGGTCAAGGGTAGCCGAAGAGGGGTCATCATGTTCATCAATTGATTCACGTTGTTCTTGGGCAAGACATTTGCGAATTTTTCTTCAATGTAAAAGATAAACGGAAAGATAAATAACAAGGTAAATTACAATATGAATCACAATATATTGTTCAATAAAAAGGACAATATAAAGACTCGATCACAGCGCATGGGTAGGCTTCCCATTCGTCAAGGGCAGGTGGCTTACTCTGAGTGCCCACTCCCCAGGATCACCTCTTCACTGTCTCAATCCAAACCTTATAGAACATCCTGCCATCTACCATCTCAGTCGATGCGTGCACGGTCACGGCTGGGATGGATGGGTTGTGGCTTCTCAGGAACTCTGCCCAGCGCGGTATCTGTCGGATGAGAAAATCTACGACCTTTTTATCGGGTGTGGCATAACCGACATTGACGAATCCCTCGCCAACGATGTCAGGATAAAGGGAATCCGCCCACTCTTCTGCTTCCCACGTTGAGTCGAACACTCTACTGTCTTCTTTGTAACGCCCATGAATCCATGTGATGCTCATGGTAGGATCGCGTCCTTAAGGGCAGAGGAGGGGAATCGTAGCCGATCCCCTCGTCCCCAAAACCGTCGCTCAATTTGCTCCTTCATTACCCTGCTCTTGACCAGTCTCCACCGTTGCCGCTACCTCGTCAGCCCCGCTCGCAACGTCAGCTTGCAACTGGGTTTTAAAATGGGAGTTGAACGCCTCTCTCATAACCATCAATCGCCGCTGGACATTTTCTTTCCGAGCACTTCCTGCCTGACTCGCCTCTTTATACTCTGCGGGTGGATTTTCTAAAAACGGTTGCGCCCATTCTGCAAACTGTTGAGGCGTAATTTCCAGCGCGTATTTTTGAATATCGAGAACCAGCTTGAAGAGCATCGGTACATGAGCCTTCTTCAAGAAGGTCTTCTTTGAATCACCCGCGAAGGCTTCATTAAGGAATGCGGATGCATTTTCCATCTTGGCTTGAAGTACGTCCTGGATGCCACTATCTCGTAGTTCCTGTACGAAAGCCCGAATTTCTTTACTGCTAAAGCCCGTATCAGGGTGGTGCACCAACAAGAGAATTTGGAGAACCAACTCTTGGTCAACAAAGCGTCGCTTCGCCGCCTTCGAGAGATTCACCTTCTTATCAAAGAATGGCAAGCTGGAAATTCGTTCGACGAACTTCAGGACACTATCTCCAAGATTCGCCCTGATAAGTTCAATCGGACGGATCGGAACTCCATTGTTCAGTCGATAAAATTGCTCCTCCATCTGTTCCTGAGTTGCTTCCTCGATCACATCGATTTCAAACTTGTAGTCCATAATCTTCTGCTGTAGATCATCGGTCAATTCGGCAAATTTTTTCCCCGCCAACTCACCCCCGTCAACGCTCTGAACCCCTACCAGTTTATATTTCCCTTCGATGTAATCAAAGATGGAACTCAATCGCTGATTTCCATCCAAGATATGGAGCATGGTTTCCCCTCTGCTACCCGATAGATTAGGGATCAGAAACCCCGCCAAGATGCTGTGAATCAGCTTTGATTGCCGTGTCTCGTCCCAGATGTTCCTTTTACGCTGAATCGTCAGTTCAAACGAAAGCTTGCCCTTCTCCTTCATCTTATGAAGCTCCGAAACCTTGTGCCTGATTCTCGCCGTTTTCATCCTCATCGTTCCTCCATCACATCATGGTGTTAAGGGCAAATGGCATGCCCCAAATCCAAAAAACAATACAGTTACGTTCTGAACATTTTTCATCGGTATTATAACGTAATTTGAGGGACAAGAGAGATTTTATCGAGGGATTTCGGGGGAAAGCAACTTGATTCATCAGAGGGAAAATTTAGCGTGTTCCCGTATGTTGTGTCACGACGGAGGTGTGTTATCACCAATCATACAAGGTGGTAGCAGGTACCATTGCGATTGTTTAAACCGTCGGGTCAATGATTCGGGGAGCAATTCCTCCGTCACGTTCAGTCACCTTCCCATCTGTAGCCTGGTGCAATTGTCCGTTCTCACGAATCTCCCTCCGACCTCATTTATCGGCATCGCTTGAATCACACAAAAGTTGTTCCAGGACGTTCATAGAGTTAAATCAGACATGGATTATGACAAAGATGAACCGAAAAGTTGTTCTCGAATCTTTTTATATATAGTGGAGATTGGCTGAGAGAACAACTTTTTGGTTCCCCATATTTGACTCTGATTTTCTGAATGCGCGTAATGGGTTATATCTCCACATTGTATGTGTCTCAAAATCTAAGGTTGCATTTCAAATGTCGAAGGAACAGATGCTCAAAAGATGACTCATCAGGTAAGCGATGCTCTTGTGACAAGGTGCTACCTTTGTAGCTGGTCGAGCTTTGACGTATGGGTTTCAACATGTGCCCTGCGGCACAGGGGAAATGCGATTCTGCGGCTACGATTCCATCTCTTCTGGATATTGGTAGTCTGATCTTGTCTCAACCAAAATGCAGAAGTCTTCATGAAGGATGGGCATCTCATCCCAATGATGCGACCAAGATGGATGTCGATACTCCTAAAGATTACCTTAATCAACGATAGATGAATCTAAACCATGCTACTCTTGGTGGCTGTAGCAATTCCCAAAGATCACCCATCACCATGATGCAAATTTGCACAAAGCCATGGCATAGCGCAACGATGCTTAACCTTGATATCAATTGTCAATTGAATAGAACATCCCAACCAATGAGAACTTGGATAACATCCATCGACAATTGGGATAACACTGCCAACGCTATACGTTAGGCTATGTAACACGTTGCTATGACTTGAGACAGTTCGAACGCCCTGTCTTTACCTGAAACCCCTTTTTTCACCCGTTCAGCCACAGCCTATTCTGTTTCCGTGCCGTCAAAAGTTCCTTCTGGAAGAATGCCGTCGAGGATTTCACTGTCATCGTCCTCATCGCTAAGTTCAACCGTCCGACCGAAGAAACTCCACCCTTTGCTCTCCAGCCACTCAATAAACTCGTCCAAAAAGTCATCATCAGACATCGTGGTATACACGTTCCCTACGATACGAATCGTGTTCCTGTCATCTGGACGTTCCAGAATCCATTTCGCTTTGTCTTGTTCTGGTTTTTTGTTTTGACCAGACATGGTGGCCCACTCCCTGATTGAAGCATTTTAAATCTCACTCATGGATTTACCAGTTCAGTAAGCTTCTTCTTCACAGGGTCAAACGCCGTCTCCCTATGTAACAATGAGTAGCCTGGGTGATATGTACGGTACGAATGATACGGAAGAATTTGATGGGACAGTCTGACCAAGTGATTCTGATCAAATCCGTCAATCGGATGAAATGTCAGTGTATTGCCCAATAACCTCTGATTCATGAATGTCTTCACGAGCCGCTCGTCGTAGGTGTATCCCGTCAAAAAGAGAACGACATCTGGCTGGAGAGCCTCTATCGTCATCGGCAACACATTGAACTCGCTGTACAACAACTCTTCAAGATGGGACGGAGGACGACCGTTCTCATAGTCAAATGGAATGAGTTGTGTATTTAAAAAGGAGTTGTCACCGTCATCAGGGGCTACCGCCTTAGACAACTCTCTGCTCCCGCGCCAGAACGGCGTATGATCCCACTTCCTCCACATGCGAAAGTCCTCGTACTCCCATTGAAGGTATCGGATGATTTCCTCTCGATGAACGTCTACATTCGCATGTTGAAAGTGTTGCAGGGTCTCATAGAATGTTCCCCACCCATTTGTCTCTTTTCCAACAATCAACACTTTTCTCTTTGCTTTCCGATATGCTGGGAGGCACTTAATCAAGAACGGATTGGATAACCTGCGAACGTCCTGCTCGTCAAGCAACTGTACCGCTCGAATCATTCGCCCCCACCATTCTTCGTAGGTAGCCTGCAACCGCTTCTCCATTTCACGTTCTCTTTCGAAAATGCCAAAGTCTGACACGAACCCCTTCAACCCTTTCGCGGTCAGTTTCTATTGTGACTTCTGCGCCTGTTTTTCTCCCACTGCCAAGCACTTAGAAATAGGAGTAACTCATCCCGTTCATAATCCATTGCTTCTTCGGGCAGTACACCCCGCTTGACCATAGCTCCCAAGGCATACTCCGCGAGCGTTCTTGCATTGATGTCGCTTTCGGGATTATGTAGGTAGGTCAACAACTTCCCCTTGTCATAGCTGTGAGGAATCTCCTCAAATGGGTCTAAGATATTGTAGTTGCGTAGTTCCTCGACATTCATATCTTGAAGATTGGATTGAATCTCATCGGCAACGATTTTCAAAGCGTGCTTGTAGGCTGATATCGTCGCTCGATAGTTGTCATCGAAGAAGGAGTCATCCACATCAAACAACTGCTTCAATTCAATTGTCCAAGTTGATACCAATAAGCCTCTCCCCTTCCGAATCTCTGTTCATTCTCGCGAAACAGAACGTTGATCTGATCCTTGATATTCAAACAATCAGGTATCTGCTGGTTCTTCCACTTTTTCAAATGGGCTTCATAGTCTCTTTCGACATGGTTGATTAGGACGCTTAGAAGACTGTAGCGACTTTGGGTGCATTTAAACAAATCCTCGATACGGATCGAATAAATCTGATCTTCTTTGCCCACCTGATTGCTGTATACGATAACGGAGAAATCCGCCTTTAAGTGCGGAGTTGACCAACTTGCATAGTACCTTTCCTCATCATCTTTTAGGTTAACTGGATGCACACCGAACATCGCCCTAATGTGCTTGAAGTAATCATCATCCGTCTTCTTGTCCTGAAATACGCTATGGTCATTACCACACGGGTAATGTTGTTCGAATACCCTATAGAGTTGCTTGACTGATTCGACAACCAAATCCAACGCACAGATTAACTGCATCAGATTGAGAGACGCAACATTGGGATTTTTGTTTGCAAGTTGAATGTAGGGAATTCCATCGACAGCAACTTCAATCCAATCCATCGCAGAACAAATGATGTTCCACTTATTTTTCCCGTCTATATTCCAGTATTTATTTGCGACAAAATGATGATTGTCGTTCATCTTGTCACGGAACTTCTTGATCAAATTTCTTTCGAGTTGTGTCACGTCGCACCTCGCTGAAACCAGTGTTTAGCAATGCATTCATGTCCGTAGTTGAATACGGTATTCCCATTTCCAATCATGAACCGTCACCTTCCCTATTCAGAAACAAGACGCGCTATCAATATGACTACTTCTTTCTTGCCGCCAATCTATCATGTTCGGCTCGATCTTGTGGGTCAGTGATATTTGCTCTATTGATCAATTCGTAGACACGACTAACATCTGAATCAGACAAAATCGGCTCTGACATTTCAGATTTAAATCTCAGTAGCTTCCTCTCGATGTAGTCGGACAGTTCCACATCATAAATCACCAGTTCGTTCGACTGGATTTTTCGTAATTCTGGGTCTACGCTAAAGCGACATCGAAGCGTGAACGATATTATGGACACGAAAGTAAGGTTCTTGAATTCAGATAAGATGTTTTCTAATACCTTGATGTGCCCGTAATTTTGTCGAAGTGGATTGTACGGATTAAATCTGCCACTGACATTCCAGCGTTTATCCGTTCGCTTTCCTTTTATCTCGCCCTTATAATTCTTTGTCTCAATCACAAATAGACCATATGGAGTGATAACAACATGGTCTATTTGAGAATATCCAGTCCTCGATTTGGGATTACGAACAAGCACGTCACTGACATACCTGATTTCCCTTGGCATTTGGCGAAGCTGGACATCAATCTTGTACTCTCCCAACTCACCAATGTGTGAAGGATCGACCTTTCTCTTTTGCTGTTTGGCATTCGATACAGAACTTTGCTCTCTTTTCTTGCCTTGCTGATCTGCATTTTTAAATAATGATACTAATTTAGCCCAAACCATCGATTGTCCCCCCAGCGGAACACAACTAAAGAGTTGCAGTGTAAAATTTCATATTACAACACTTTCTTATAATGAGACTACCTTAATTCTTTGCGCCTGACACGCAAGAAACCTATCGTATGACTTCACCTAAATGGTATTCCACGGTTACGTGTCAACTCGATGCAATTTATATACCCCATGGTCAATTCGTTCAAAATCAGAAAACACTGTTGCATGATGATTCGGTGCATTTACACAACACCGTGAGGTGACGTGTGTTCGAATCGTTGACTCAGGATACTTGGTTTGCCTATCCTTCATGTAGTCAACGACCTCTTGAACCGTAAAACGATTTATCCCTCGCCGCTCGATAATAAACCGAGCGGCTGTTAAAACTTCGTCTCAGCAGGACGAGTTTCGTGGTAAGCCACTCCGTACATCGGATGATTCTGGCTTACTGCTCCTTGCCCCTTCGTTGACCGCTCTGTCTGTAGCCCTGTACTTCCCCCTCGCGATGTTCCATTCGGGGTTCAACTTTTCAATCAGTATCCTCTCGACCTCGAACCTGTCATTTGTCTCATGGAAATACAGCTTGATCTCGGAATTTTCATTACCACCTCATAAATTTGGTGGTTTATCCTGAAGTTCGTAGGTTGTCCACCCACATGGCAATTCCGTGGCGAGATCTTCCCGTTACCAGTATTAAATCGATGACCGAGGTTCACGCATTCACCCACATATTTGACTGTACTTCTCTGGTGTATAAAGGAATCGTGAAACGGCAGAAGTGGTCCATATTGATGTAAAGGCAGACCCTCTTTGTTCTCATACGCCTGTTGTGGAAAGAATGTCTTCACCTTTCCGTCGGCTTTATCAGGTACAATGTCGCAAACATAGGTAGTATATCAATATTTTCCATCGAATCGCTCCAGACTCGCTTGGACTGTTGATATTAATTTGCTTGGCGACGAATAATATTCCTCTCGTCAGCAGTTATTTCTAACCCCTTGAACATAAAGGCATCCAGATCCCTGGTATTATCCACTATCGGAGATGTGTCCGTTCCTTCCAAATGAGACTTCAATATATCCAAGTTTATACCTGAATATTGGGTCTCGAATAGGAGAAATTGTTGCGTTAAGGCACGCGTATATCTGACCACTTCGGGTTCGTTGAGCGACGATTGGTATATGTAAGACAACGTTCCAATCCCCTTTTTACAAATAAATCTGTGCTGATAATCCATTCGAAAGGTATTGTGAACAATATTGTTCCTGACACCGTAAATAAATTCAATGTTTCGTTTCAATATGGACAAGTATGGTCCCCAATTCACTGGGTAGTATCTTTCTTGTAGACACAGGTTTAGTTTTTTCTTGAATTTATCCGCGTATATTCGTCGCAAGGTAAAGAAATTCTCAATTGATGTAATAATCTTCCGAATGCATTCATCTAAACTGAATGAAAAGTAGCATGTCATAGCGTCAATAAAATCACGTATGAAAAAGTTATCATACTCCTTTGCTAACGCTTCTGCAGATGGGAATGGTAAGACTGCAACTGGCCAAGGTAGTCTGTGGGGTATCCCATCCTCCATGCGTATCAATGCCAACTCATCGATTCCGATCGTTGATAGTAACGAATGAAGGATGTGTCCAGAGAGATATTTTTGACTGATAATCTCACGATTAACAACGGGGAGTATCGCCTCAATATAACCAATAATAAACATCGTGGCGTTTCCGCGATGTGCTATTGCAGACTCGTAAAGCTTTTTTGATATGGGACGCTTGATCAAAACCGTCAATAGATTGCCATCTTGCCTTACTGAGATAGTTGAGCATTCCCATGACAGTTCCAGAGGAGATAGATGGGCGGAATAATAGTATGTACATCGGATTGCAACATCCACCGTTTCTTTATCTTCGATAAACTCTTGTCCAATATAGACACGTCCGCGATTTTCAGACACGCTAAGCTACCTCCAATCACATGATTTCATTTCTTCAACGTCACTTTGAAAAGCAACCAATGTTCACAACTCTGTCCGTTACCATATCCCAGGGAACATCCTTCGAGTGCGCTTTCGATACTCCACATATCTCTCCCCGAAGTGCTCAACCAGGACTTTCTCCTCAACACGAATTCTGTACGCATAGATCAGGAGTAAGCCGATGCCACACAGCAATACCCCCCACCAAGTTCGGAGACCAAAGCCGATACCAACCGCCGTAATCCACCCACCCGTGTAAGCTGGGTGCCGAATCCAGCGATACAGTCCTGTTTGCACGATTTCTTGGTTTGAAACCACGCCGACAACAGGTGAGAAAAATCGTCCAAGCTGGATGATTGCAGAGAGTCGAATGACTATACCAGCAATCATCAAAACGAAACCAATGTATTGTGTCCATCGGGGGAGAATCCCCTCTTGCCGTATTGAGAAACCAATAGATATGAAAATCAGCACATACATTCCAAGCATAATAAGCACCGCAGAACCACGGTCATCATTTCGCTTTCTTGGTTGTCCGCGCCGAAGCAAACGTGCACGTATCCAGAGTGACATCTCCAACGCAAACCACACGTAAAATAATATCCAGAACGATGCGCCCTCATATGTGTACACATTCATCGCTATTCCCCACCCCGTCGCCTGTTTCAAACAGCATCCACCAATGTCCTCATTATAGAGGATGAAGTGCGCCGCATTACTAAACGCCGCCAATTATTCTTGGGGTGAAAACTGGAAAAGCACATTGTCAAGATTCCCTTCTCTCCATCCACTTCGTCCAGTCTCCTGCCCTGCCCAATCCTGTTATGATCCAAACTCCATCAACCATATTTTTACACACCTCCACTCTTGAGTTATCATGGTGAAAACAGAGTGAATCAATAGTTTGAAGTGCAGTCGTTCGGAGATAGGGCGGAAACGGAGGGAGCAAAAATGACAAGTGATCTGGATCAGACTGCCGATGAGATACGGCGAAAAACGAGACAGGAAATCGCAACGCAATTGACCGACCTCCTTCCCGTTCCAACCATCGCCAAAGTATGTGATATGACTTTCGAGCAGATGTTGGCTCTGGTCAGGCGGTCTGAGTCAGAGGGCACAGTTACAAGGGAGAAATCGAACAGACAACCACCGCACACGATAAAGTTGCTGGATCAGCCAATCTGCAGAACAACAGTGCCCATGGCGATCAGCACACAGCGTGTAATCCAGAGACATGAAGAAGCGATAAGCAAGCTGAAGCAATATCTGTAATCAACGAAAGGATGATGAACAATGGGTGGTAATGAATGGGACTGGGATGATAATTTCCCAAGCGGCGTATTCGCCGTCCCCCCTGACCCGAACTCCCCAAAAGTGAAAGTCAGGAAACTGGTCGATTGGTGCAGAGCTAATGGCATACCGCTGTCCGAAGCCCATCGTCTGTCCGCAACCATCATGGAGCAATTCCTTGAATATCCGAACAAAGATAGGGCGAAAGACGAAAAGAAGCAGGATTAGTCCCGATACGCCCTTGCCCCACAAATCCATGAAAACGGAGGTCTGAGAGATGTTCGTCATTCATTGCAACAACTGCAGTCGCGAAGTCGAGTGGAAGGATGGCGTGGAGCTTGGGAAGTTGGCAATCGAAATGTGCGGTTCTATGGTTATTTGCGCCTGTGGTCATGGCATAAGCGACGATAACGGAGTTCTAAGGACCTTTGATGTGCCCGATGCGGAATAGGGGCGGGTAAATGCAGGCTGGTGCGAGAAAGACAGTCTGCCTGGGCTTCGGGGAATGGGATTCAAATTGTCGTTGGTAACGATGTGCCGCACATCGAGCGACTGTCTATAAACATGCCTCAAAACGCGGAGCACGATATACCACGAAAGGTTACATTTTGAACCATAAGAAGTGATGTTGTCGCCAGCCGTCTCGCGTTGTTTAACTCCCGCTTTTCCTACCTACTTTTGACTCTTGGAGGTGTCAGTCGTGACAGAACTGAATCCCAATGATGCTCCGAAACAGATCGAAAACGAACAGGACAAACCAGATACAAGACCGAGGATGGTGTGGAAACGTCCCCGCATCAATGCTCCAATGCCTACCCCCTCGCCGCGTGAAAGGTGGATAAGGCAGGAAAGCAGGCGGTTGGTGCGTTTGTACGGAAGTACCAAGGATAAGCCCTCTTAACCCAGAAATCTGTTTAGCAAATCGTAAAACCGCAATTTTGACTCGTCTAATTCCTGCAAACCGTACTCCTGTAGAAACAACTCGAAACACTCGTCTGGTAACTTGTTGTAGCTCAAGGTGTCACGAACAGTGACAATATCCACATATCTGTCCGTTACGGCTAACTGCCCCAAGTCGATAAAGCCACTGATATGTCCATCTGCCAAAAGTACATTTGGCATCGAATAGTCTCCATGGCAAACGACCAGATCGGAATCAGGGAACAAGCGCATCATTTCATCGAAGAGTTGAGCCAGGTTGGGATCGGGGTAATGGTGCGAAAGGTATTCCACATCGATACTTCCGCTCGATATTCGTTCTTGTACCAAAGCGATTTTTTCGTTAACCGACCATAAGAATGGGCAAGTCGCCACATCCAGCGAATGAATGGTCCTTAATCCCTTTGCAAGTTGCTTGATGAGGTTGGATATGTCATCCCGAAGACTTAAATCAAATGATGGAACACCTTGGATTTCGGACACCAGCATATACTGGTTCTCGTCATCTGAATCGAAATACAGCAGTTCTGGGGCAGGCAATTTACCTTGGAGCCATTCCAACCGTTCTCTTTCGGGACGTAAGTCACCATTGGAAATAGCCTGTACTTTTAAATACAATCCCCGTCTGGACGGACTGGTCAATTGAAACACCAAGCAGTTCGAATGACCGATGCTGTTCTCACGAGCCTCATATCCATCGATTAGTCTCTACAATTGCTTTGGATGTTGGTTAAACGGCTCCATCTATTTTCCCCTTCTCGACAGTCCTGTCCCGCCAACGGCTTCATGTACATTGTTTAGAACGTAAAGCGCACCCATTATCGACTGAAACCACAGGCTAACTGAAGACGGACATCTTCTCGTTAGGCATTAGCACTCTCTTGAAGCCACGGTCGAATATGGTGACGGCATCAAAGCCGATTACTCTGATAATCGAACCGTCGAATGAGATACCCGACCGTTCAGGGATCGCGATGATTGGGTAGTCATAATTGGCAATAAAATTATCATGAGCATCAACATAATGGCACCAAATTGCGTAGTTGCCTACAAGTCCAAGCCCAGTGGTATCATCTAATCCGACCTCATTGGTATCCATCACCGAGCAAGTGGAAATATCCCGCCCCAGCACTATTGCTCCTGCACTTCCACCGTACACACTACCACCGTTGGCGATAAAATCCTTTAAAGGATGATCGAAACCAGTTTTTCTCAAATGGTCGAGCAATTTGTAGGTATTCCCGCCTCCGATATACACAGCATCGAATGTCCCTAAGTCATTGATTAGATTTGGGGTCAAGGCATCCCACATAACGATGTCAGTAATACCAAGAGGGTTAAAGACCCTCTGAATCCACGTATGGCATTCCTCATACGTCGGTGAAACACCGCTCATCGCGATTGGTAAATAAAGTAGTTTCTTGCCGCCAACATCTTCAGCAAATTGCTGATCCAGCTTCACCGAGTCTTTTTCGTCGCCTCCACCAGCCAAGTAAAGCACTCACAACATCCCCCTTCCTGTTACCACATATCGGGCGTTATGCCCCTCGACATCATCCATCGATGATTCTCCAATAGCCACGAATTTCAACTATGTATTTCCAGAAACCACTGCAGTACTTGTTGTTCATTTCCTATACGTATGGTTTTTTCGCTTTACTACTCACCTTAGAACCGCCCCTTCCCTGGAATACCTTGTTTATCCTGTCCCTATCTTTGAGATAGAAAGTCGAGAATATCCGTTGGAACACAAGCCATCTTGGTTGGACAGGCTGACTGCAATCGTTTGACGTTCCCATCTCCCCAAAGTGCACCAATGGTACTCATGCCCGCCGCCTTTCCTGCCTGTATGTCTGTTGGTTGATCTCCTATGTATATACAGTCCTCTGGCGGTACTCCTATGCTACGTGCCGCGAGAAGAAGGGGAGCGGGGTGTGGTTTGTGTTGCAGTGTGTCCTCTTGGGCTACGACAACATCAAACAGGACATCCAAGCCTTTTGATTCCAACTCATTGATGACATGGAATCGTCTCTTCGATGAAACGATTCCCATCTTATAACCTCTCAGCTTCAACTCGTACAGCAACTCTGTAATTTCGGAGTAACAAAGTATCTGATGAGAGTGCTCTTGGTAAAACCGTGTCCCTGCATCAAGGATTCGTGTCGCCAAATTATCATCGAACCATTCCTTGTAAACAACAGGTACAGGACGACCTATGAGTTGTTCAAATTCATCTGGAGTAGGTTCCCTGCCAAGTACCTGCTGAAACCCATGACGGGTTCCTGCCTTTGCCAAAGTCTCGCTATCTTGAATTGTGCCGTCCAAATCCCAAAGAATCACCATTAACGATTTCACCTCCATGAAAAAACTGAACCAATGCTCACCATGGCATAAACCCGTCTGTTTCAGAAGCAAATATGAACCGCGAAGTTCTTCAACAATACGTATACTGAGTGTGACCCATTTCAGCTTCCTGGGGAGATGGTTCCTTAACACTGGATGCGCGTATATTGACGTAGCACAAATCTCATTTCCTGACTTGTTTGAACCCATCAAACAGCTGTCCGCCCAGTGGCTCGTATATTGAATTCACGAAATCTATAAACGGTTGTTTGTCACCATGTCGATAGAAATGACGAAGCGTTTCGAAAAACTTGGTGGCTAACTTTTCATCAAATTTATATAGCTCTCTGCCTAACCGTTTGCCCCGACCGCTCCACTGACCATTAAGACGAAGAATGAAGTCTGCAAGTTGAATTGAAATAGTATTGACCGTAATGATCGCCTCTTCATCACTTTTCGAGTCTCTAAAATCATCGAGAAGGTCATAAATGAAGTATCTCGAAGCGTTGATGAAGTCGTCGCTCAACGGCGGAGGACCTGCACTGAGGCACCTATTCGCATTTCGCTTGATTGTTGTCGTTTTTTCGCTATCCTTCAGAATTACTCCCGTTGATACCATTTCAGCCAATGTTGCGCGACCATTTTGCTTGTCAATCTCGAACTGCTGAAGATATGATATTTCGTTGTGAATAAAGGACTCTATCCGCCAACCGTATAGGACAAAACTCTCCCTGTAGGCGTTTTGGACAGTACTATCGAAAACGACAATATCCAAATCAGACGTATCTGTCTCTTCACCCCTGGAAGCACTTCCCGCAAGCAGAGCGGTAAAGCAACGAGGGAACTTTTCGTCTACAAATTGTTTAGCGGCATCGAGTGGTTGTAGTCTCACTTTCTCCCTCCTCGCTCAATACTGTCCCGATCTCGACGTAACTCCTGTATCCTTCTATCTTCGCACAAACAATGCCTGCTCCCTACCAACCCTGTACTTCACGGATGTAGGATTCTAAGCCTATGCCACTTTGCGCTCCATCCCTTTGTTGCCACCCGTTGTTCATAAATGTCTCGTTTGTCCTGTGAAATGAAAAACGGAGTTGGACGAACGACCAAATTCACCAAGTCATCAACTCCATACGGAGCAACCAAACTCACCTGACCATTCGAGTCCAAATAAGCTCCGATTGCCGTGCATACTTCAGGAAAATTCGACAATCCATCGGCTGTTGATGTGTAAGGTACATGACCGTTCTTGGTGTGCATTCTCGCTTGATTTTTGACAGACCATGGAACTGAAGAGTCTAACCCCTTCAGAATCTTCTCGTACTCCTTTTCTGCCGATTCGTCGGTACGATTGGGATCAAAGTACGCAACATCAACATCGGGTAAACGTGTTCCAGCGAACCCATGAAGGTAATCCCACACCTTGGAACGAATGAAGCCTGCACATACACACCAGTCAGGCAAGCGAAGTGATTGCGCGGTTTGTAAAACATGCATCATCCAATTATCCGATGCGATCAGACTGATAATGTCTTGTTCTCCCATGCGATTTTTCAAATTCCACGCTTCTCCAGATATATCAGACTCAAGTCAGGCGAAATGAAGTTTTCTGTGAAGGCTTTATACCCTAACTTCTCGTATAACGCGATGTTCTTTTCGCTTTTACTTCCCGTAAACAATTCGTAACGGGAGTTCGGGAAAAGCCCTTCTATTGCGTTCATTAACCTCTTCCCAATCCCCCGATTTTGGTGATTCGGATGAACTATGAGCTTGCCTATGAAGCATGTCCCATCCTTTTCATATGCCCGAACCGAGCCGATGATAGCGTCACCCACCACGGCTTTCAGGATGATATGATCTTCAAACTGGTTCTGTGGCTGTTCGAGGGTCTGAACAAGCGGTTCGATGCTGAAATCGTTGTATATTTCCGCTTCACTTTGATATGCAAGCTTCTGAAGGGAGAGAATTTTCTCGGCATCAGACACGGAAGCTCTTTCAATCACGATGTTGTTCATCTCAACTCAACCTTTCTCGGCTCATCTGTACTCGTCATATCGCAGACAGTGGTTGTTCGTCAACTTCCAGTGGATAATATCCTCTGCCGATATTGTTCATCCATCGCCTTCCTGTTGGCTCTCGTGACTTCTAAGGTTATCATTAGTTCACTGTCCCAACTACCGTTATCCAAATAAGAGAGCCATTCTGGGCAACCACATTTTGCGAGACGTACTCTCTGTTTGTAATTAAAGGGCTTGAGTATTGGGGGAATCTCCAATATGCCTGGGTTAACGATCACCAATGAGAGATCAGGATTCATAAGCATAGCATTGTAGAGCCTGAGATTTACGTGTTCGTCCGCAAAACCATATCCAATGATTGTAATCTCCTCCACAATCCCAAACACTTCGTCCATCAACCTAATCTTTTCTTCACCTGGTTTTGGATCAAATGTCTCGCTATACTTGTAACCTCCTGTCAGGATCGAGTGGCGTAAAAATCCCATTTCTCCTTGCATATTACTGATCGCAATCTCACCATGAATCCTGACTCGTGATCCATTAACAAAGTACCCAAAATCATTCAACACACAACTCGTCTTCATCAAATACGATAACTCTGTATCACCCGTCCCCAAGGCAACTTGGAGCACCTTAGAATCATCGTCAAACGTAAATTCGTTGATGCCACCGTGCAATTTGATGAGGTTTACCCCTCTTTGGTTCCGAAGAAAATCCATATCGGTCAAGTTCATGTTCTTACGGTCAACGGCACTGAACAAGACTTGTTTTTTCATGTTTTGATTACTCTCAGGTATGAGAATCGATGTAGTCGAACCAAAGCTTAGAGGGATTCCAGCTTTTAGACACAGAAACTCGATGAATAAGTCATGATTGAGCGATACAACCCAGAGTTCTTCATCTGAAGGGACAATTCGAGAAAAGCTGTCGTATAAATGTCTATTTGCCAGATACCATCCAAAGTTGTGCACTTGATACTTCCAAAACATTCGAACCACAATTTCAAAGATCCGACCAAATGCATAATGAAACGAATCTCGCCATGGTTGAGATGCACCAAGACGGTGGTATTCGTTTTGTAGACTCTTCAGGAACCCCTCGTAATTCGACCCGTCTCCTCGACTACGCTCATAGATATCGAAAACTTCATCAATAGCCAAAGGGTCAATTTGTCTATCAGGTCCATACGGGTCTGCTTCTCGCCAAATCTTGATGCAACGACTCAGGCGTTCAGGCGTTAAAAAGTAGAAAAAATCGTCAGTAAAACTACTGGCAAGTGGCATCCCCAAGTCATAAGAGAAACCCGCACCCAACAGTAGAGCCTTTTTGGTCATCCTATACTCTCCTATCCTGCCATTACCCAAGTTATTTCTCTTTCTCCTGCTTCTCCAACAACTCATAAATGGCACTCAATTTTCTGGACATGTCCTGTGTTGAGTTGCGAATCTGAAATACCGCCATCATCATGGCAATCCAGAAAATCACCGTTATGATCGGAATTAACAAAATAAACACGCCGCTAAATCCCACGTTTGCCATCTGCACACCAATCCCTCCCACTGAACCTATCTTATTCCCACAGATCCCACATAAAGGCTACTTCTTTCCCCCCGAACCACCCAGTACATAGAACAGCACTGCCAAGAACCCCACAAAGATAATAGCTACAGTAGGATTCATGGGAGCCGACCGAATGTTGAGTAGCAAATTGATGTCCCAGCCAACAAAAAGTGCCCCTAAAATCTGTAGCCAAATTCCCCGATAACTCCCCTGTTTTTTATGCGTGATGATGTGTATCACCACCAGGACACCAGTCAGAATATCTCCCCCATGGTGATTCCTCCTCCCCGCTAAATTGAAAACCGTGTTACTTGAACAGCGGAGCTGTCTTTCCATCGGGAAGCACCATCGTCCACTCGGAATGCGGAAACAACGTTTGCTTAAAGGGTAATATCATGTGCCACACGGAGAGCTTCCCAATGCTCGCTGTGTATGTTTTCCCGTTGTAGTGATACACAATTTCTTTGATAGGAACCATAGCTGTCCCCCAAACAAATGTTTGACCGTCAAAGCTAAATGGCTCGAAGTCTACGTTATAGTTTTGCGGTGACAGACCAGTCATGGCGTTGGAAATCCCACTTACTTGCCATCCCCAGAAGCTCTTGGTCATGTACCATGCCGTGAATGAGTTGGGTTGTCCAGATGGGGTAATTAAGACTTCTCCTTTGGCGAACTTGACCGTTTCGAACGGTCCCACACCTGGATCAGATGCGGCTTGTGCCTTTAGCGGGGTAGAGTGAGTAGAATACTCGTAGACCCAGTAGGCTACAAAAGCCGCGATTATAAGAAGGGGTATCCCAACGAACCACATCCACTTCGACATTCGCTTCAAGCCCGTTCCCCCTCAAAATCGGCTGTCGTACCTGCCTATGCCATATCTGACCCTTAGTCATACGATTTCAGTATAAGCCAATGTATCCATAACAGGTACAAATTCCCTTTCCCTCTGAGGAACCATAATCGCGGATATTTCTACCTGGAGGTGTAGTTAACATGCCCCTTGTTCCATATGACCCATTTGGCATTATGAGACGCGAACTCGGATCATTTCCCCGACTATTTGATGAGGATTGGTTTGAAATATGCCGCGTGTACGGGTCGATGTTCACGAGAGTCAAAACGAGGTAATTGTCACTGCTGAGATCCCAGGGTTGGAGAAGTAAGAAGACGTAAGCATCACCGTTCACGACAACCATCTTCATCTTAGCGGTAAAATCGAGCGGACGCGCGAACAAAAGGACGAGAACGTGCATCGAATGGAGCGATACTACGGGCAATTCTCGCGCACTGTACCATTGCCGACGGCGGTAGATGATACGGGAGCAAAGGCATCGTATCGAAATGGAATTCTGGAAGTCAGGATTCCGAAAAGCCAGAAACAGATGGGTCATCAGATTGACGTGGATTTTCATTAAAGGTCTCGCTGAAACGCCTCGTGGGATTTCCACGAGGCGTTTGTATTTCTGTTACGCCATGACTTCTCGTAAGCTATCCCTGCGCGCCCTATCCCCATTTCAAATCAACCCGTCCCTGAAGGAGATGTTTTAGTACCAATGGGGTTATTGTTCTAACAGCTTTTCAAGCTGTCCGCACATGTTAGTCCAGCCATACTTAGCTCCTTGGAGTGCCTGATCATTTGTGATTCCAGTTTGTTCGAGATGAAGGTTAACCTTTCCACCCCCTAAATCCGTCAGCGTCCAGGTGACCGTGTTCTCCTGCCCCATGCTGACCCAAGTATAGGACAACCGATTTGGTTCATCCACGATAAGCACTTCGCAGTCAATAATTCCATTCCACCCATTCATCGGCGGCATGCGAAACTTAAAACGGTGTCCTACGATGGGCTTAAAATCATTTTCCATGACCCACTTGGCAAGCATGCTTGAGTCGGTTAAGGCGGACCAAAGCTTCTCAATGGTTGTCGTGTACTGAAAATCCAGGGATAACGTTTCACTCATTCTTCTTCCTCCTCTAATAGTTGGTTCAAGCGCAACATATTCGTACTCCAGAACTTGCTGTAGAAAGCTACCCAATCTTGAATCTGCTTCAATGGAGTGGGGTTCAGCCGATACCGCGTTTCTCTGCCAACTTTTCGGTCGGTTACGAGACCAGCCTCTTTAAGTATTGCCAAATGCTTTGAAACCGCCGTTCGTCCCATTTGAAAGTGAACTGTTAACTGGTGGAGAGGCAATTCTTCCACATCCGCCAGCAGACGAAGCAGTTCACGTCGAGTCGGGTCAGCAACCGCATCATAAACGTCTCGCGTTTGACTTTTTTTCGCCAAAATCACCGACCTTCCTATCATCTTATTAGCAACGAAATGGACACCGACTGGTGTCGCAATTCATAATAAGACACCAAGCAGTGTCGTGTCAAGCAGATTTGGCTTAGAAAAAGGTTCGCGAGAGCCAAAACGAAGTGATTGTTACCACGGAAATCCATGGGATAGAGAAGAAGGAAGATGTGAACATCACCGTCCATGATAATCACATTCATCTCAGCGGCAAAATCGAACGGATGAGTGAACAAAAGGACGAGAACGTACATCGAATGGAACGATACTATGGACAGTTCTCGCGCACTGCGCTGTTACCAACAACCGTGGATGACACTGGAGCTAAAGCATCGTATAGGTATGGCATGCTGGAAGTCAGGATTCCTCCGAGCCAGAACCACATCGGTCGTCAGATTGACGTGGATTTTCACTGAAACACATACAGCAGTGCCAATTGGGATTTCGAGGGGCATTTCGCATCTCATCATGTTGAACAACGTATTCGTTCGCGTCCCACAGTCCCTTCATTCAACATTAATCACCCATTGAATCGGCTTCAAGGGGTACGTCCTTCAAAAACCACTAAGTTTGTACGTGCTGGCTGTCCAACAGACCCCCGACAGAGATTTGATTTCTCCCATTCTGCTTGGATTTGTAAAGTTCTACATCAGCAAGGTGAAACAAATCGTCGAACTGTAAAACGGCACCTTCTCTGTTATCTGCAACGCCCAGACTTGCGGATAGAGGAACTGGGGTGTCGCCACAGTTAACTTTTAAGTTTCGAATTGCCTCTAACATTTGCTCCGCTTTCCTTACGCCTAAATCAAGAGGAACCCCACGTAAGATTACAACGAACTCGTCTCCACCATAGCGACCAATCAAGTCATCACCCCGTAAGACACTCGCACATGCGTCCGTCGTCTGACGAATTACTTCGTCACCAAACAGGTGCCCGTGCTGGTCATTGATGCACTTAAAGTGGTCGATGTCTACGACAATGCAAACAATGTTTTCGCGCCGATCAGCCGCTTCTCTGAGCCATCCGTTTGCCGTTGATTCCAAGCGATATCGATTCGGTAAGCCCGTTAAATGGTCGGTATTTGCCTTCCTCTTCAGGTCTGCCAAACTGTGTTTCACTTCAAGCTGTAAGGCAGTTCGTTCCAATTCTCTCTTTCGACTCTCCAGAAGTACTGAAATGTATTCTTTTTGAACATAGAACCCCGTCTCAAAATCGCCCATTCGTTCACACAATCTGCATCGCTCTTTTTGGATCTCTTCGAGGAGATACATGTCATCGTAACGGTTGACCAAATCCCTGGCACGGGTCAACCATTCGAACGCTTCCCGATAGAAGCCCTGATGCGAGCACCAACTTCCCTGTAACATGTGGAATTGAACTCGTTCCCTGATGTACGAATCCGAATCCAAAATAGGCTGTTCACCGATCTCGTCAATCAGCCGTCTTGATGCCTCAAAATCACGAAGCCCTATGTACGCTTGCGCGATATTCAACTTCACCCTGAGTTCCAGAATCACGCTTGGCGGACAGTGCAGTTTCGCCGCTTCAAGCCCCTTTCTTCCCATTTCTAAGGCATCCTCAAAATTCTCTTCGGCAAGATATAGATGACTGTAGTTGCTGTACGCATTGCTGACAATGTTGTACCTTTGCAACCGAGTGCCAAGGGCAATGGTTTTATCCAACGTAGACTTCGCCTTGGTGAAGTCTTTATTGTATTCGTAAAGCAAGAACAGGACATTGTGTCGATTCAGATGGTCAGTCTCGTCTCCGTACTCCCTACAGACTTCATCATAAGCGGTGATGCAACGAAACGCTTCGTCAATATCGCCGATGCAGTAGTAAGATGCCGCGCTGTTCAAGTATGCAATCAGGACGGATTTATAATCGTTTTTCTCCTCTCCGCGTTTCAAGAGATCGAAGCAAGCCTCGATGGTCTCTTTGTATTTTCCTTGCGCTCTAAGAGAAGTCACCTGTTGTTGAAGTGACTGACGGTCGCTGTCTTCCACGTTCTCACACCTCACAAAATCCGCAATGCTGACCAACCGCTCTAAGGTAGGAGGTGTATCCCACCATCTCGTTAATGAACAGGGGAAATATTCAACCTCCGTAGCCGTCACAATCAGGTCTTTAATTTCTTTGTTAACATTGTCGAATCCTGCACACAACGCTTTATAGATAGTGGTCAAGCAGTAATCGCACATCTGCCTCAATTGCCGATTACATGCTTATAGCCAACGATGCACCGTTCTCCAGTGTAGCCACAAGTGATCCGATCACAATGGCAATGATGTCGAATGTCAGAGAAGACTTTCATACTGCTCGACACAACGGCGGTGCTGATCGTTCCTTCCGTACAACCCCAGCCATGACCGTCTCACATGTCCCCGTGGAAGTAGGCTATATGCCGCGCTGTACCCTGCTTTCTCCCTACCCCCACTTCGAATCCAACCCATGACTTTTCGAATCAAAATTCTGCGTCCCTACTATGTAACCGTCAAATCAAATCCTTCCCTGACTCACTCCCGCCTCAACCACTCCAAATCCCTTGCCACGCCTGGCTTTTCTCGACTTTTTCTCACGCTAACCCAATATCTGCCGTCAAATGAATTTCTACGCTGGATCACGCCTCTTACCACTCGTTTTTCTCCGTAATTTTTCCAGATTCATCGATTCTGCGTAAAATGAAGTTGTTCGCTGGCGCGAGGGTGAAAAGAAGGGCTTGAGGGCGCAGGGAGTACAGATTTGGTCGTGTATTTTTTCGCATTTTTGATCGGGAATGGTCGAGGAATCCTTGATATATCGGGCTTTTTCGCGTCTGGTCTCCTTCAAAATTTTGCTCTGAGTTTCCCCCGCTTATCGCTCCCGCTCCACAAAAAGAAAGGGCGAATCCAGGCTTTTGACCCGAATTCACCCGTGCTGTAGGGAACAACTTATTTTACTCAGAGTACAACTTATTTTGCGGCGGAAGAACTTGATTTTGCGAACACACTGCTCTCTCCCAATATCTGCCGTCAAATTCGATCCTTCCCTGGATCACGCCTTTCCTCACCCGTTTTTCTCCGTGATTTTTCCAGATTCATCGATTCTGCGTAAAATGAAGTTGTTCGCTGGCGCGAGGGCGAAGTGAAGGGCTTGAGGGCGCAGGGAGTACAGATTTTGTCGTGTATTTTTTCGCGTTTTTGATCGGGCATGGTCTTGGAATCCTTGATATATCGGGCTTTTTCGCGTCTGGTCTCCTTCAAAATTTTGCTCTGAGTTTCCCCCGCTTATCGCTCCCGCTCCACAAAAAGAACGGGCGAATCCAGGCTTTTGACCCGAATTCACCCGTGCTGTACGGAACAACTTATTTTACTAAGGGAAGAACTTATTTTGCGCGGGGAAGAACTTGATTTTGCGAACACAAATTCACCCGCGCAAAGTCCCCAGCTTACTCCACGGTCACGCTCTTCGCCAGATTGCGCGGCTTGTCGACGTCGTTGCCGCGCGCGACGGCCGCGTAATACGCCAGCAGTTGCAAGGGTATCACGGCCGCCAACGGCGCGAGCGTCGGGTGCGTCTTCGGCAGATAGATGACCTCATCCACCGTCTTCGCGAGGTCTTCGTTGCCGACCCATGTCAGTCCCAGCACAAACGCGCCGCGCGCCTTTACCTCGACGATGTTGCTCACGGTCTTCTCGTAAAGGTCTGGCTGCATCGCGATCGCGACGACGGGAACCCCCTCCGTGATGAGCGCCAGCGTACCATGCTTCAGTTCGCCCGCCGCGTACGCCTCGGCGTGGATGTACGAGATCTCCTTCAATTTCAACGCGCCTTCGAGCGAGACTGCATAGTCGATCCCGCGGCCGATGAAGAAGGTATCCTTCGACTCCGCGTACTTTTGCGCGAACGCGTGAATCTGCGGCGCCGTGTCGAGCACTGCCTCGGCGACCTGCGGGAGATTGTCGAGCGCGTTGATCATGTCGTGGGCCGCCTGCTCGCCGATTTCACCACGAACCTGCGCAAAGTGAACCGCAAGCAGGTACAGTGCCGCGAGCTGCGTCGTGTACGCCTTCGTGGACGCGACCGCGATTTCCGGGCCGGCCCATGTGACGATCACGTTGTCGGCCTCGCGCGCCGCCGAACTACCGACGACGTTCGTGATGGCCAGGACGCGCAGACCGCGTGCCTTCATCTCGCGCATCGCTGCAAGCGTATCGGCCGTCTCGCCGGATTGGGTGATGGCGATGACCAGCGTGTTCGGCGTCGCGATCGGGTTGGAATATCGGTATTCCGAGGCAATCTCGACGTTGACCGGAATTCGGGCCAATTGTTCGATCGCGACCTTCCCCACCAGGCCAGCGTGCCAAGACGTGCCACACGCGACGATGTGGATTCGATCCATGGCCTTCACGGTCTCGGCGTCGATGCCAAGTTCGTCGAGCGTGACCGAGCCGAGATCGGGATTCACTCGACCGCGCAAGGTGTCACGAATCGCCTTCGGCTGTTCGTGAATTTCCTTGAGCATGAAGTGGGGATACCCCCCGCGCTCTGCGCTGACAGCGTCCCACGTGACCTTATAGACCTCTTTGGCCACCGGTTCGCCATCCAAGGTGAAGCACTCGACCGAATCGCGCGTGAGGACCGCCATCTCGCCGTCCTCCATGACGTAAATGTCGCGCGTGTACTGCAGCACTGCTGGGATGTCCGAGGCAACGAAGTTTTCGCCGTCGCCCAAGCCGATGATCATCGGACTGGCCTTGCGAACCGCGACGATTTGATCCGGATGATCTTTCGAGATCACGACAAGCGCATAAGCGCCGCGAATACGTTTGCCGACCGCAATCATCGTCTGAAACAGATCCCCGTTGTACAGTTCTTCAATCAAGTGGACAACCACTTCTGTATCCGTCTCGGATCGAAACTCGTGTCCGGACGCTATCAACTCTTCTCGCAGACTGAGATAATTTTCGACGATCCCGTTGTGCACCAGCGCAAAACGACCGCTGCAGTCCTGATGCGGATGCGCGTTCTCGTCCGATGGTTTGCCGTGTGTCGCCCAACGCGTGTGTCCAATGGCCACGTGGCCGCCAATCGGATGCTCTTCCAACCTCGCTTCGAGATTGGACAGGCGTCCGACCGATTTGGCCAACTCGATGCGTCCGTCATCAATCGCCGCGATTCCGGATGAATCGTACCCGCGATACTCCAACTTCGCGAGTCCACCAACAACGACGTCTTTCACATTCCTCGGGCCAATGTAACCGACAATGCCACACATGGATATACGTTTCCTCCTTGCCGATCCGCTCACCCTTGTCACACCAGTCGCCCGGTGGCTTTCAGGTTTCGCTTGCGGTGTGATCGGAAAACACCGGGAGGCACCCGCCGAATGGTTCGCCAACCTCCTCCGCGTCAACTGTGGAGCCGCTGTACTTTGACCAGCAAGGGCCAACGGCTGCACAGTCCAGGCGCTTCTTCGCGAGCCGGGTGTGTCATATTCACCGGCCTTGCGACATTCTACTCGTTTTGGGCGATATTGCTACTCTCGCCCCGCATCCCTCCCTTCAAGCGGTGAGAAGTCGGCCCAAATCCATTGGCCGACTCTCCTATCACGATGTATAGGCGCCAGTTGTCACGAAAGATACTCGGCGCGCGGCAGGCGAACATGAAGCGTACGTCAGGCAGGCCTAGACCCCGAGTTCCGCCTCGACAACCCGAACAATGTCACCAATCAACTGGCGCAGCAGTTTCTCATCCGGACCTTCAGCCATCACTCGAATCAACTGCTCCGTACCCGATTCGCGCACCAGCACGCGGCCAGTGTCGCCCAACCGTTCCTCAGCTGCCGCAAGCGCGGCTTGGATGGCGGCATTGTCCCGCCACGCGTGCTTGTCGGTCACGCGCACGTTCTCCAAGAACTGCGGGTAACGCGTCATCACCTTCCGCAATTCGGACAAAGGTTTGCCCTCTTGCACGATGACCTGGACCAGTTGAATCGCCGTTAAAATGCCGTCTCCCGTGGTCGTGTGGTTGAGGAAGATAATGTGGCCGCTCTGCTCTCCGCCGAGCACCGCGTCGTCTTCGCGCATGCGTTCCATCACATAGCGATCTCCCACGGCCGTGCGAACCACCTGGATGCCGTTCTCTTCCATCGCCTTGACGAACCCGAGATTGCTCATGACGGTCGCAACGAGTTTATCGTCTTTCAACCGGCCAGCCTTTTTCATCGCCTTCGCGCAAATCGCCATGATGAAGTCGCCGTCGACGATCTCGCCTGTCGAATCCACGGCAATCAGCCGATCCGCGTCGCCATCGAAAGACAGCCCGAAATCAGCGCCATTCGCCAACACTGCGCGTTGGACGATGTGCGGGTTGGTGGATCCGCATCCGACGTTGATATTCACACCGTCCGGATTCGCGTGAATCACTGTGACGTCTGCGCCGAGCTGCCGGAACACTTCCGGCGCGATAGCCGACGCCGCACCGTTTGCGCAGTCCAGCACGATGCGCAATCCGTCGAAACGCACGTCGACTGTGCTCAGCAGGAAGCGAATATACGCCTCTTGCGCCGGCTCGTCGTACACACGTCCAATGTGCGGCCCCGTCGGCCTCGGCAATTTGCTGTCGTCTTCCCTCAAAATTTGCTCGATCCGGTCTTCGATGCCGTCCAACAGCTTAAAGCCATCGCCGCCGAAAAACTTGATGCCGTTATCTTCAACGGGGTTGTGCGAGGCGGAAATCATGACGCCCGCGTCCGCGCCCAATTGTTTCGTCAGGTAAGCCACGCCCGGTGTACTGATGACGCCAAGGCGAAGTGCGTCCACACCCATCGACAGAATGCCGCTGATGAGTGCCATTTCGAGCATATCGCCCGAAATCCGAGTATCTTTCCCTACTGCAATCCGTGCCCCAGGCGTCCGATTCGTCAGTACGTACGCTCCGACCCGCCCCAAACGAAACGCCATTTCTGGAGTCAAATCGCGATTGGCTACACCACGAACACCATCAGTTCCAAACAAACGTCCCAAAAGCCAACGCTCCTCTCTAATGACCTGCTTATTTTGCCATAGAAAGTGCGTTGTGGAAAGAAGCTCGAACGTCCAACCTATATTTTCCGAACCTTTTGGCGAACCATTTGGCAGACCTTTTGTCAGACCGTCATTGCACGGTAACTGGCACCGTCCGTTGGGACACGTTGACGACGCTCACGAAATCCGGCAAATGCACGGTAATATTCGCGGCTGCGTCCCCCTGGTTGACTTTCGACGCATCGACATACGCCTGAACCTGGCTTGGGTCCTTCCCGATGGCCTGAATCGCGCTTTGCGGACCGCTGAGTGTAATATTGACTTTCGGCGTACCTTTCAGCTGCACATGGACGGGTCCCGATTCGTTTTGAACAGACACCGGCACTTGTTTCAGCGTGATCGTGGCCGACGGCTGAATCTCAACAACCACATTGATGGAATCCGGCGTCACACTCGTCATGCCCTGCAGCAAAGGCACCTGCACAGTCAAACTGGTGGTATGCGACATGTTGGTCACGTCAATCGGCACCGACAATCCCGACTTCGGCAAGTCCTTCTGCATCAGCCCGACTTCGGCAACCTGTGTGGTCCCCAGTTTGATCCCGGACACGGCGTAGCCTGGCGCAGGCGTACCGGTGAGTTCAGGAACCAGCGCGACTTGCTGGGTCGAAGCGACAATCGGTACCGTGACGGATAGACTGGCCGGGTCGACCGTGACATTGTTGACCACGTCGCCCTTGCTGTCGACCGCCTCGAGCGGAATGATCTTCGTGGTCGTTTCGCTCAATCCGCTGATGTCCACCGTGCCCACGACCCGCGCCACCGACTTGACTTCAGATTTCGCTCCACTGACGTTGACCGATTGGGTGCCTGGCTGGAAATCGCCGAGCGAATAGCCACTCTGGGGATTCCCTTGTATCTGCATGTCAACTGGCCGTTCCACGGTCACTTTTTTCTCGATCTCGATGGTGACCGTCGGCGGATCGATGGAGTAGCTCTTCACGTTGTCCGGCATGTGGACGGCGGCGATATTGATGGTTTGCGTGCCGGACTTGAGTCCTTGCGCGTTGGCAATCAGTTCGGCGTGCAACATATCCGCCGGGAGTGACGCCACATGCAGCAAGCTCGTCGTGACTTTGACCGTCGCGGTCGGCTGCGGTGAAGTCATCACCATCCCCGGTCCCAGTTCAACGTGGACCGGCAAGGGATACGTCTGCGTGACCCCCGCGGTGTTTGAAGCTCCGCCATTCTGAGGCGCGTGAACCGCCAGCCACAGAATACAAGCCAACACCAGCGCGAGAATCCGAAGTGCGTTGTTATTTCGGAGAAACCGCTCCATCATCGCGATTCAGCCTTTCTGCTCCAGAACGGGAATCCGTTCGTGCGTTGCGGAACAATCAGGGTTGTCAGTAAATTTTTCAAGGCGTTCTCATCGAGATTCCGGTGGAGGACCCCGTCGACCGCGACAGATACGCGGCCAGTTTCCTCCGACACGACGACAGCGACGCCGTCGGATTGTTCAGAAATGCCCAGAGCCGCCCGATGCCGAGTCCCCAACTGCTTGTCCAGACTGCGATTTTCGGTAAGGGGCAAGAAACACCCGGCGGCAGCGATTTGTGTGGACCGAACGATCACCGCGCCATCGTGAAGCGGGGTATTCGGAATGAACAAATTCACAAAGAGCTCCGAACTGACTCTCGCCTCCAGCGACGTCCCGGTTTCGATATATTCATTAAGGCCCGTCTTGCGCTCGACGACAATGAGCGCCCCCGTCTTCGTTTTCGCCAAGACCTGAGTCGCCTTGACGATCTCATTGACGGAGTGCACCATTTCTTCGCCGCCCTGCTGCAACAAGTTCACTGTCAACAATCCGCCGCGCCCCATTTGCGACAACGCGCGGCGCAATTCCGGTTGAAATACGACAGGAATGGCAAAGAAGCCGATTTCAACGATCTTTCCCAAAAGCCAATTGGACGCGGACAGATTCAATAGCCCGCTGATCAGAATGACCACAATCACAATCATGACGCCCTGAAGAAGCTGAACCGCCCTCGTGCCGCGAATCAACAGCAGAAGGTAGTACAGCATAAACGCCACAAAGATAATATCGATCACGTCTTTAAAGCCGAAACTTCGGATTACCGCGAGCCAAGCGTCCATAAGCCATCCACCCAACGACTGGGGATTATCATTCTAATTGTTTCGTACATGGCAATACGAGTCAAGTGCAGATTCCAGTTTCTCTACGCTTGCCAGCTTTGGCGGCCGCTTCTGCGCTTATTTGCTTTGGCGCGCGCCCGCGCCCGGTTGATGGCCCGATAAAAACCCTGATAGAGAGCCAAATGGCCTTCATCCGTAGGATGGATGGGATTGCGTACCAGCCTGACGTCCCGAAAAACGCCGTTGCGATAGTGTTCAACATACGTCGGTTCCTTGCCGCGGAACAACTTGGGGCCCTCGACCAGCACCAAGCCGTGGCGCGCGGCGACGCTGCGGATCATGTCGTTGTATTGCGAAATAATTCGTTCCGCCAACTTGAAGTTGGGAAATGGGTTGTAGAGCGTGGCGATGGCAAACGTGTTGTACGGCCTCTTCGTCCGCTCCACAATCGCTTCGATCTCGCTCCTCGATTTGTCGCACACCTGCGCAATCTTGTCCGCTCGCCCCATGAGCAAAGTGGTCGCAGCGTGAAGCAAATCGTTGCCGCCAATCATCAGTGTGACGATTTCCGATTCGTCAAAAATGCATTGCGGCAGATCGTTCAAAGACTTATTCAGTTGCTTGGAAGTCCAGCCTGGCTTCGCTTGCAGGTGCAATGTGGTTCGTCCATGCTTCGCAAGCTGCTTTTGCAGCAATTTCACGAAACTCCTCTCTGGACTCGTGGCGCCGTATCCATATGTAATGGAGTCGCCTAACGCGAGCATTAACATCGTGAGCCCTCCCAGCCGTCGGTGCTTTTTTAAGCTATGGGCTGAGAGGGCAAGTGGTCACAGTGACTGCCTAAATAACGGTTTTTCCGAACAGGGATTCAAGCAGTTCCACAGCCATCCTGGCTGTCTGATTCTGCTTGTCGAGAATCGGGTTCACTTCGACGACATCGACGGACTGCAGTTTGCCGGAGTTCGCGAGCAGTTCCATCGCCAGATGCCCTTCGCGGTACGTCACGCCGCCGTTCACAGGCGTGCCGACGCCTGGTGCAAACATCGGATCGAGCGCGTCCAAATCCAGGCTCAGGTGAATCCCGTCCGTACCCGCCGCCGCGATCTCGATGGCTTCCGACATTACCGTTGCCATCCCACGCATATCGATCTCGGCCATTGTGAAACACTTGACGCCAGTCTTGCGGATCAGCTCGGCTTCCTCGCGATCGATGGAGCGAATGCAGACAAGAACCACATTTTGCGGCTTCACCTTGCCAATGAAACCGCCGATGCTTGTCAGATCAGGATGCCCGTAGCCGAGGCTGACCGCGAGCGGCATCCCGTGGATGTTGCCTGTGGGCGTGGTTTCAGGGGTATTCATGTCACCATGGGCGTCGAACCAGATGACACCGTAGTTCGGGTTCGTTTGTGAAAGTCCAGCCAGACTGCCGATGGCTACGGAGTGATCACCGCCAAGGACGATGGGTAAATGCCCCTCTTCGATCACGTTCTTCACCATGTCGGCCAATGTCTGCGACAGTTGAGCGACCTCCCGAAGATACCGCAGCCCATGATTCACTTCGCCGTCGTGCATCTCCGGGGTCGGAACGTTGATGTTGCCCAAGTCTTGCACTCGATAGCCAAGCGACTCCAGCTTGCTGCTCAGGTTTGCATAACGAATGGCGCTCGGTCCCATATCAACGCCTCGACGACCCTGCCCCAAATCGGATGGGACGCCAATAATCCGCAGGTCTTTCATGGCCATTCCTCCATTCCATGCTCTCCGGTCTACGCTTAGCTTACGCTATCGCGAGTTCGGATCAAAACAAACCATCTCCCATTTTCTGCAAAACGCAATGTGAAATTGCATAGCAAGCAGTTCGCAAGCAAAGACTTCCGTATGAAAAAAGGAGGTCTATGTTCATGACTTGGAAAGCGATTCGACGTTGGACGCAACTGGCAGCAGCGGCCTTGTTGCTGACTGGACTGTCCATAGCGCACCCCGCAACCGCGTCGGCGAAGTCCGATGCGCCCAAAGCCATCTATAAAGTCGAGACGGACAAGAAGGTGGTTGCGCTGACCTTCGATATCTCGTGGGGCAATAAAGTGCCTGAGCCTGTGCTCGACGTGTTGAAAGAACAAAACGTCAAGAAGGCTACGTTTTTTCTGAGCGGCCCTTGGACGCTGCACCATCCCGAAATTGCCAAGCGGATCAAGGCGATGGGCTATGAAATTGGCAGCCACGGCAATTTACACAAAGATTTCTCCAATTACCCAAACAGTTGGATACGCCAACAGGTGCAAATTGCGGATCAGTCCATCGCACAGGTCACAGGAGTCCATCCGAAGCTGATTCGGACGCCAAATGGGGACTTCAATCCGCGCGTGATCGCTTGCTTGAACGACATGGGATACAAGGTCATTCAGTGGAACACCGATTCGCTCGACTGGAAGAACCCTGGCGTACAGAACATTGTAAACCGTGTCACCAAGCGCGTCGTGCCGGGAGATATCATCCTCATGCACGCCAGCGACTCGTCAAAGCAGATCGTGCAGGCCTTGCCTCAGATCATTTCGCAGTTGCGGCAACAGGGATATCAATTTGTCACCGTATCTGAGTTGATATCCGGCACGAACGTGTCCTCCTCGGTTCAGTAACACGTTCCGAAAGCTTCTTGTCGCGGGTCTCGGTGTGCGAATGCGGTCCAGCGCGGTGCAAGGACGCGGAGTAGAGGGACGGCGGAGCCGCTCGGATAGTCCGCTGCCTGCAGTCACATACTGAGACACAAGAGTTGAGAACACCATGGAGGGGCTGTCATGAACCGTAAGACTGCTGGATTGCTCACCATTGGATTGAGTACGCTGTTCGTTGTCGGCTGCGGAATGTCGGACGCAGGCGCTGACGTCAGTGGCAGCAGCACCGGAGGTGGATACGGCCAAACAAAGCAAATGGTCGTCGATATTTTGAATTCTAAGGAAGGCCAAGAAGCACTCTTGGAGACGATGAAAAATCCTGAATTCAAAAACCAGTTGCTGGCGTCGCCGACCGATATTCAGAAGGCGATGACCCAGTTTATCGAGTCGCCGAAGAATCAACAATTTCTCGCTGAGGCGGCTAAAGACCCGACCTTTGCTGCTGCCCTCGCCAAGGCTGCGCAGCCCGAATTGAAAACGACTGTCCAGGAACTGATGAAAGAACCGAGTTTTCAACAGGATATGCT
Organism: Alicyclobacillus acidiphilus NBRC 100859; assembly: GCF_001544355.1. Lineage (GTDB taxonomy): Bacteria > Bacillota > Bacilli > Alicyclobacillales > Alicyclobacillaceae > Alicyclobacillus > Alicyclobacillus acidiphilus. The sequence goes on along the minus strand of NZ_BCQI01000014.1, from coordinate 53,470 downwards.
CGTTCTTTTGAAATCGGACGAGTTCACCAAGAATTTGCAAACCATGATGCAGGGTCCGCAGTTCCGATCCGATCTGCAAAAGCTGATTTTGCAAACCATGCAGTCGCCGACGTATCAGGTCCAATTCCAAGAGACACTTCAACAGGCAATCAAGAAGGCCATGGAAGCTGGCCAAGCATCCGGAGGCGAGAGCAGTGGCGGAAGTCAGAATAGTTCCGGAGGATCAGGCGGTTCTGGAGGAGAAGGAGGAGGCAGCGGAGGATCCAGTTGATGCAGAATGGGCCGAATCGTGCGTGATCGCATGAATCGGCCCATTTGCTTTTGCCGGGCATACCCGTCTATTTGCTCCCCGACCGACACTATGCGCGCAGTTCCTGTGACGTCAGTCCGAGCGATTCGCGTACGCGGATTGCCAATTTGTCAAACTGGACTCCCTGAATGCTGTTGGCGTCAAATACGCCGCTGGTTTGCTCACTCAGGTTGGCGATAGGGATTTCCGCCAAGAGATCGGTGTTCAACTGCTTGGCCACGCGCTCTCCGCCGCCCCGTCCGAAGATATAGGCTGGCTCCCCGCAAGCTTCGCACTGATAGTAGGCCATATTCTCCACGACGCCAATCACCTCGTGATTGGTCCGAACACCCATCAGGCCTGCGCGCACGGCCACTTCCGACGCGGCGCTCTGCGGCGTCGTCACAATCAGCTGCTTGCTGTTTGGCAGAAGTGTGTGAATATCGAGCGCCATGTCGCCGGTTCCTGGCGGCAAGTCCAACAGCACCACGTCGACGTCTCCCCAAACGACCTGCGCAAAAAAGTTTCGGAGCATCTTTCCCAACATCGGGCCACGCCAAACAACCGGTGTATCCTTCGGGACGAAGAACTGCATCGAGATCAGTTTGACGCCGTTCGCTTCGACAGGGATGATCAGTTCGTCGATCATCGTCGGCTTGCGCTCCTGAACGCCAAAGATGGCTGGAATGCTGAATCCGTAGATGTCCGCGTCGATCAAGGCCACGCGAACGCCCTGGCGCGCGAGCGCCACCGCCAGGTTGGCCGTCACGGTGGACTTCCCCACACCGCCTTTGCCGGACGCCACGGCGAGAAAATGCCTCGGACCGCCTTCCTGCAAGAGCGGCGGAAGCTGCGCTTGCTGCGGATTGGCGCCTGCAGCCGAACCGCCGCGGACCTTTGCCGCGAACGCCGCCCGCTCTTCGTCGCTCATGTGGCCAATCTTCACCGTGACCTCGTCCACACCCGCCAGCTTGCTCAGGCGGTCGTTTACTTCCTTCTCGATCACGTTGCTGAGCGGACAGCCTCGAATGGTCAACAACACCTCGACCGTCACATGTGTTCCTTCGATCTCGACGGACTTCACCATGTCCAACTCGACGATGCTTCTATGGACTTCGGGATCGTGTACATCCCGCAATGCTTCAATCACTTGTTCCTTTGTAACCACGGCACCTTGTCCTCCTATCCGAAGTGACGAGACACTTCCTAGCGAAAGTGTACAACATCACTCGGACGAATCCAAATTGGCCCGAAGCACTTCATACTCGCCGCGATCGTTCGCGCCAAGCCAATTGACGACATACTCGGTGTCCGAATTCGGCTCACCGACGAACCAGATGGAGGCTCCTGGCTGCAGGGTGTAAGGCGGATTGGGATCGCCGTCCGCAGGGAGAGGGTGCGGGAACTGACTGCCGACGGCCAGCACGGGCAGGATGTCGTTGTTCCAGCTTTGGATGAAGACGTGCGAGAGCGTCTGCGTGGAGTCGTTCTTCACTTGAAAAACAGGGCGGTCATTCCACTGAAACGGCGCAGTGGACATGGACAGCCGCGGCTCGTTGGTGGAATGAACCTGCCGCTCACTGGTCGATGCTTGACTTTTCGACTCCGAAGCGAAGAGATTGACGCTGAAGCTCGTCGCTGCGATCAACAGTACAGCCAGACCTAGCGGTCCTAGGATGGGAAGTCTCCCGTCGCGCCTCATCGCTCGCATGAATGCCCAACTCCTCGTAATGGACTACGTTTCGTCGGAGACGTCAGCATCGTTGGCCTCATCCTGCCCTGACCTATCCTGTTCCGTGTCGCTTTCATTGCCCATCTGGTTGGCTTGCAGAACAGACGGATCGCTGAAATATCGAACCAGGGCTTGGTAGGTCGCGAACGCGATCCGTTCTTGATAAGCGGGTGTTCGCATCGCGGCTGCTTCCGTCGGGTTGGTGATAAATCCGATTTCGGCAAGCACAGTCGGCCCTTCGATCCGCTTCAGCAAATACAGCGTCCGGTTGGACTGAATGGCCCGATTGGTTGTCAGCAGTTCGCGTCCGTACGTCTCTTGTAGAATGGTCGCGAGTGTCTTGCCCTCGACATTGTTTCGGAAGTACAGGACTTGCGCGCCGTGCCAGTTCGGCGACGGAGCCGCATTGCAGTGAATCGAAACAAATGCGTCCACATGTTGCTTTCGCACAACCTGGAGACGTCCTTGCAGATCACCTATATGCCGACGGCGACGGGTTCGATCCTCATCTGTGGCGAGATCGACATCCGACGTTCTCGTCATCACGACATGCGCGCCAGCTTGCTGCAAATAAGCCGTGAGTCGGCGCGACACCGCGAGTGTAATCTCTTTCTCCTGCAGTCCGTTCACGCCTCGAGCGCCCGAGTCGCTTCCTCCGTGTCCAGGGTCGATCACGATGGTCTTACCCGCTATACCAGTGGGTTTTGTCTCCTCTTTGACGCTATGCGATTCCGCCTGCAACCATGCTCCTGCATGCGCATGAATGAACGGGCTCAACGCAGAGGCTGACGCCATGAGGGCGAATGCGGCTATGATGACGGGGAAGTGTTTGTCTCGCTTAAGCTTCATATCGTTCACTCCTATCCTGCAACAGCATGGAAAAGCTCTCGTTCAGTTTGCACAGGAATAGGGAAAACAATGAGGCTTGACACGGCACGAAACGAAAAAAGGCTGGTACCGCACGACATTGCCGTGCAGTACCAGCCCGAGAAAACGATACAATTAACGCTTCGAAAACTGAGGAGCGCGACGAGCGGCCTTCAGACCGTACTTCTTACGTTCCTTCATACGAGCGTCACGAGTGAGCAAACCAGCACGCTTCAAAGGTGCGCGAAGCTCTGGATCCACCTTCAACAACGCCCGAGCGATACCGTGGCGAATCGCCCCGGCTTGACCAGAGATACCGCCGCCATAGACATTCGCGTACACGTCATATTGGCTGAGCGTCTCCGTCAGCAACAGTGGTTGCTTGACGATAAGCTTCAAAGTCTCCAACCCAAAGTAATCGTCCATCGCGCGCTTGTTCACAACGATATTGCCGTCACCCGGCAGCAAACGAACGCGAGCGACAGAGGTTTTGCGCCGTCCAGTCGCCATATACTGTAAACGTGCCAAGTTCCTGTCCCTCCTTATTCCTTCGTACCCGGTACGAGCGGTGTCGGTTGTTGTGCTTCATGCGGATGTTCCGGACCCGCATACACTTTCAACTTCTTCAATTGAGCACGCCCAAGCGTGTTGTGTGGCAACATGCCGCGGACCGCGTAGTACAGAACACGCTCCGGATGCTTGTTCAACATCTCTTGCGCCGTCGTCTCCTTGAGTCCGCCAGGATACCCGGAGTGACGATAGTACTTCTTGTCCTGGAGCTTCTTTCCTGTAAATTGAACCTTGTCCGCGTTGATAACGACGACAAAATCGCCTGTATCGATATGCGGTGTAAATTCCGGTTTATGTTTGCCGCGCAGAATGGAAGCGATGTGCGTAGCCAATCGACCTACACGCCAGTCTGTAGCATCGATGACATACCACTTGCGCTCAACGCTGCCGGGCTTCGCCATATACGTCGTACGCATGTTCAGATTCCCTCCGAATCTCAATTTGACCGACTGGGTAACGGGGGGTTTCAGCGGGTCAAATATACCTGCATAAGTTTATTACAAATGCCACTCAGGATCAAGTACTTTTCCACCGTACACTGTTGGATACTCCACATTCCACAAACACAATCCTTGCGGTGGCGCTGTACTGCCGGCGCGGGCGCGGTCTTTCGCGAGCAGAATCTCCCGAATGTCATCCGGGGCACGTCGCCCAAGACCAATCTCCACCAGTGTTCCCACAAGTATCCGAACCATGTATTGCAGAAAGCCATTTCCCTCGACGTACACGTAGACCATACGTTCCGCTTCCACGATCTCGACGCGGTACAGCGTACGCACCTTGTCTTCTTGCGGCGCTTGTCCGCTGCAGAACGACGTGAAGTCGTGCGTCCCCACCAAATGCGCCGCGCCGCGCCGCATCGCGTCGAGATCGAGAGGAGTTGGGACATGCCATGAAAAGGGCCGGTGGAACAGGTCTCGTATGCGACCGCGGTACAACGCGTATCGATACGTCTTCCGAACAACCGAAAACCTGGCGTGGAATCCAAGGTCGACCGCGTCGGCGCGAATGGGAATGATGTCGTCTGGAAGGCGGCGGTTCAGTACGTGGACCAGTTTTTCCGGCGGCGGGCCATAGGGTTGATCGAAGTGGACCACCTGGGCCCTGGCATGAACACCCTTGTCTGTACGACCGGAACCGTGCACCTCTATCGACGTCGCCAACATGGTCGACAAGGTGCCTTCTAAAACGCCTTGGACGGTTCGCAAGTCTCGTTGACGGGCAAAGCCGTGGAAACCGGCTCCGTCGTATGCGACGACGAGGCGAATTCGGCTGCCACGGCTTTCCTGTGTTACACGTTCCATTATACGAGCTCGATGAGAACCATCGGGGCCGCGTCGCCACGACGAGGTCCAATCTTCACGATACGCGTATAACCGCCATTGCGCTCTTGATAACGCGGCGCGATGTCGCTGAAGAGCTTCTGGATTGCATCGTGCTCGCTGCCTTCCAATTCTTCGCGACGCACGTATTGAGCCACCAGACGGCGCGCGTGCAAATCTCCACGCTTCGCCAGCGTAATCATCTTCTCCGCGATGGAGCGAAGTTCTTTCGCCTTCGCTTCCGTCGTCTGAATCCGCTCGTACAGCACGAGATCCGTTACGAGACTCCGAAACAACGCCTTCCGGTTCGAAGACGTCCGATTCAGCTTACGATATGCCACTGGGTATCCCTCCCTCTGGAAACGATTGAGATGCGACAGCACCGGCCACCGCCGTGCTGTCCGGGACTGACGTCAGTCCTCTTCACGAAGTCCGAGACCAAGGCCTTCGAGCTTCTCGACAACCTCTTCGAGAGACTTCCGACCAAGGTTGCGGACCTTCATCATTTCTTCTTCCGACTTCGAGCACAGTTCCGCAACGGTATTGATGCCGGCCCGTTTCAAGCAGTTATAGGAGCGCACAGAAAGATCCAACTCTTCGATGGGCATATCCATGATCCGATCGTTTTGCGTGCTCTCTTTTTCGACCATCATGTCGGTATCTTTTCCGCGATCTGTCAATCCGACAAAAAGCATCAAGTGATCCGTCAGGATTTTTGCACCAACGCTAACAGCTTCATCTGGAGCAACGCTGCCGTCCGTCCATACTTCAAGCGTCAGCTTGTCGTAGTCGGTGACCTGACCTACGCGTGTATTCTCGACGGAGAAATTCACACGGGAGATCGGCGAGTACAGCGAGTCGATTGGAATTAATCCGATTTCCTGTTCTTCCGGCTTGTTCCGATGGGCTGGCACATACCCGCGTCCTTGACCAGCGCGCAATTCCATGTAGACGTGCGCACCTTCTGTCAACGTTGCGATGTGCAAATCCGGATTCATGATGTCCACATCCGAATCGGCTCGTATATCTGCGGCTGTAATGGCTCCAGGGCGATCCGCGTCGATAATCAGGATCTTCTCTTCGTCGGAATGAATTTTAAGCGAGAGCCGTTTGAGATTGAGAATCACTTCTGTGACGTCTTCCACAACCCCTGGAATTGTCGCAAATTCATGCAAAACGCCCTCAATCTTCACCGAGCGAACCGCTGCTCCCGGAATGGAGGAGAGCAGGATTCTGCGCAGAGAATTTCCGAACGTCGTGCCATATCCGCGCTCCAAGGGTTCGCAAACGAACTTCCCGTAATCCTGGGACTGCTCCACAATCTCAATGCGCGGCTTCTCTATTTCAATCATTCCTAATCCTCCTTGGAAGTGGTACTTGTCGACGCCCGGACTGGCCCGTACAGACCCGCCAGCTTACGCTACCGGATTACCGCGAGTAGTGTTCGATGATCATCTGCTCAGCCACAGGCGTGTCGATCTCTTCACGCTCCGGCTTGCGCAGGACCTTGCCACTCAACTTCTCGGCGTCTAACTCCAACCAAGCAGGAATGGTCCGATTGGTAATCACTTCAGCCAACTCTTTGATGCGGCCGATCTCGCGACTCTTCTCACGAATCGCAATCACATCACCCTCGCGCACGAGGAACGATGGGATATCTACGCGGCGGCCGTTGACTTCCACGTGACCATGACGAACCAATTGGCGAGCTTCCGCACGAGAAGCGGCGAAGCCCAACCGATACGCGATGTTGTCCAAGCGGCTTTCCAGAATGGACAGCAACGTTTCGCCCGTGACACCGCGACGGCGAGCTGCTTCTTCGTAATAGCGTTCAAACTGACTTTCCAATACTCCATAATACCGGCGAGCCTTTTGCTTCTCGCGAAGCTGGTTGCCATATTCGGAGTTGCGTTTGCGACCTTGTCCATGTTGTCCAGGTGCATATGGCCGTTTGTCGATGGCACACTTGTCACTGAAGCAGCGGTCGCCCTTCAGGTACAATTTGATACCTTCGCGACGGCACAGTCGGCACACTGGCCCTGTATATCTTGCCATTCTAGCATTGACACCTCCAATTTCTTGTATACCCGTGTTGCATAAATTGATCCGATCCTGCGCACCTTAACCGATCCTCGTTAGACACGACGACGCTTCGGAGGGCGGCACCCGTTGTGCGGAATCGGCGTCACGTCGCGAATTCCCGCAACTTCCAGGCCAGCAGCCTGCAGAGCCCGAATCGCAGCTTCGCGGCCGGCACCAGGCCCTTTGACCGTTACCTCAACCTGCTTCATACCATGTTCCATAGCCGTACGCGCAGCTGTCTCAGCAGCCATTTGCGCAGCATACGGCGTGCTCTTTCGGGATCCCTTAAAGCCGACGTTACCTGCGGACGACCAGGAAATCACTGCACCGGTTGGATCCGTGATGCTTACAATCGTGTTGTTAAACGTAGAACGGATGTGAGCCACACCCGACTCAACATTCTTTCGATCACGACGACGCGGACGCGCTGCAGCAGCCGTCCCACGACGTTGCTTGACTTTTGCCAAGTGTTACACCTCCCGAGATTTACTTCTTCTTACCTGCAACGGTCCGACGAGGACCTTTACGTGTGCGAGCGTTGGTCTTCGTGCGTTGTCCGCGAACGGGCAAACCGCGACGATGACGTACTCCTCGATAACAGCCGATTTCCGTCAGACGCTTGATATTTAGCGCGATTTCTCGGCGGAGGTCACCTTCCACCTTCGTCGTGCGGTCGATCTCGTCACGAAGGCGAATCACTTCGTCTTCGGTCAACTCACTCACCCGACGATTTGGATCGATGCCTGTCGCTGCGAGAATTTTGTTGGACGTCGTGCGCCCAATCCCAAAGATATACGTCAAGCCGACTTCCACACGCTTATCACGCGGCAAATCGACACCAGCGATACGAGCCATGCGAATGTTCCACCTCCAAGTAAATACGTTGCAAAGCGGCTGTGCAGTCCGGATCAAGTCCGCTGCTCAGCTTGGGAAGCTGTAGTGCATAGTTGTCTATGGAAACACGATGACAGGTCCGTGACACAATCAACGGAAGGAACCGATTGGCTCCTTCTGGACACGTGCCATGGATTCAGCCGCGCTGCCCTCGTGGACGACACATGTTTGACTCCAATCTGTCGACGTATCGACTGGAACACCACGATTAACCCTGGCGTTGTTTGTGTTTCGGGTTTTCACAAATGACCATCACAGTGCCCTTACGACGAATGATTTTGCATTTCTCGCACATGGGCTTGACAGAAGGCCGTACTTTCATCTAGAACCCTCCTCACTTGCGGTATCATACCGCATCTCGGCGTCGAATGCCAGTCTAGGATTACTTGTAACGATACGTAATCCTACCACGTGTCAGGTCGTACGGTGAAAGTTCGACCGTCACGCGGTCCCCTGGCAAAATTTTGATGTAGTGCATCCGGATCTTTCCGGACACGTGAGCCAGCACCTTGTGGCCATTCTCCAATTCGACACGAAACATTGCATTTGGCAATGGTTCTATGACTTTGCCTTCAACTTCGATGACATCGTCTTTCGCCATATTACGCTCCTCCTTGTTGGCTATCGTGCGCTGCTGCTAAACGTCCTTCGAGGAATGTCCGTACCGCGTACCGCAACTGGGCGTTCGTGACATGCCCGTCACTCTGAAGCCGTTCCGCGATGTCCGTTGCCACATAGGACAGCTTGCGTACATGCGCGACGTTCTTCTTCTTTGGCTTATCAGAACGCCGGACACTCCCGTCGGCAATCAGCAGATACTTTCCCTCGACCTGCCCAACGACAACAGCGATCAGGCCAGCATCGCGCCCCTGCATGACTTCAACTAGGCAGCCGAGCGGTGGCAATTCGCGATGTACCGCCATCCTGAAAACGGTCACCTCGCAAACGGCGCGAGCGCCGACAGAACGTCTCTGTGCACCTGATCGATAGACTGCTCTCCGTCAATTCGACGCAATACGCCGCGTTGTTCGTAATAATCAATCAGCGGCGCTGTCTGCTTGAACTGTTCCAGACGAGTCGAGACCGCTTCCGGCGTATCGTCGGCTCGTTGGTAAAGTTCGCCGCCATCGATGTCACATACGCCCTCCACCTTCGGCGGTTGGAAGACCGTATGATACGTCGCGCCACAGGATTTGCATATGCGGCGGCCGGTCAAACGTGCCAACAACACGCTTGGATCGACATGGATGTACAGAACCACGTCCAGTGGCCGGTCTAGTTCGGACAGCATCGAATCCAGCGCATGGGCCTGTTCCAGCGTACGGGGGAAACCATCGAGAAGAAATCCGTCCTTTGCATCATCCTGTTGCAAACGCTCGCGCACGACTGCAATCGTCGTCTCGTCCGGTACCAAACGTCCCGAATCCAAAAAGGCTTTCAGTTGGCGACCAAGTTCACTCCCAGACGCCACAGCGCTTCGAAACATATCACCAGTCGAAATATGAGGAATTCCGAATTCTGTTTTGATACGTTCCGCTTGTGTGCCTTTACCAGCTCCCGGAAGCCCAACTAGTATTACCTGCACTGACATATCCCCCTCGGTATTCGCGAATGATGCACCAACGAGCAAGCGTGTAAACGGTTTGCAAAAGCACTCAACGGATGAACCCCCGGTACTGCCGTTGGAGGAGTTGACCTTCCATTTGCTGCATGGTTTGCAACGCGACGCCGACCAAGATAATCAGAGAGGTTCCCTGAATATTGTAGTCAGTCAGGTTGATTGCTCCAAGCAAAAGAAACGGAAGAATCGAAATCACGCCCAGAAATACGGAGCCAAACACCGTGATCCGGTTGATTACCTTGATGATGTACAGTTCCGTATCCGCACCAGGACGGACGCCTGGAATAAACCCAGCGTGCTTCTGCAATTGCTCAGCCAACTGCTGAGGATTGATCTGAACGTGCGTATAGAAGAACGAAAATGCGATGATCAGCAAGACTTCCAATCCCATATACCAGCCAGTCTGCGGACTCAAGTACCGCAGAATAAAGGCGGCCCACCCGTGTGACTGAAAGTACGACGCGATGGTGTACGGGAGGATTAGGAGCGACACCGCGAAAATGACCGGAATCACACCAGCCGCGATGACCTTAATGGGAATATAGGACTGTTGCCCGCTGTAGACCGTCCGCCCAACGACGCGCTTGGCATACTGGATCGGAATCTTCCGCTCAGCTTGTTGGATGAAGACAATCAGCCCAAAAATCACGATGATCCCTGCGATCAACAGCAGTGTCTTCAGGATTGCGATCATCAAGTGGCCGGATTGTCCAACAAACCAACTCGTGGCGACCTGTTGACCCAGCGTGGAAAACCGGGACAAGATACCCACGAAGATGAGCAGTGAAATGCCGTTGCCTACGCCTTTTTCCGTTATCATCTCGCCAAACCACATCAACAGCGTGTCACCAGCCGTCAACGTCACAACAATCACGACGTACGACCAAAAGTTTGTCGCGCCTGGCAACAAATCGCCGGATTTGACAAACATGTACGTAAAACCCATCGCCTGCAGGCATCCGAGTCCAACTGTTAAATAACGGGTAACTTGAGTCAATCTTTGACGACCTGACTCGCCTTCCTTTTGCCATTCTTCAAATCGCGCAACCACGCCCGACTGAAGCAGTTGGACAATGATGGACGCCGTGATGTATGGCGTCACGCTCATCGCGAAGATGGAGAACCGGTAAAAGGCGCCGCCGGAAAACATGTTGAGCAGACTGAACAGAGCATTGTTACTCGATCCAGAGTTCAACGCACTCACGTTCATGCCGGGCACCGGAATGTACGTCCCAATCCGATACACGGCAAGCACCATGAGTGTGAACAGTATCCGATTGCGAAGGTGTTTCAGTCGCCACAGATTCGCAATGGTCTGCAGCACGTTAAATCACCTCAACGGTTCCGCCTGCGGCCTCGATCTTCTCTTTCGCCGACGCGGAGAACGCGTGTGCGTGAACCGTAAGCTTGACCTGCAGTTCACCACTGCCAAGAACCTTGATTCCATCCAGCGGTTCGCGGATGATACGGCGTTCCAGCAGAACATCAGGCGTCACGACCGAGCCTGCTTCGAAGACGTTCAAGGACTCCACGTTGACCGTCGCATACTCCTTCGCGAAACGGGCATTGTTAAAGCCGCGCTTCGGAAAACGACGGAACAACGGAGTCTGGCCGCCTTCAAAACCAATGCGGACACCGCCGCCTGAACGAGCCCACTGCCCCTTGTGTCCACGAGTCGAGGTCTTACCATGACCAGAACTCGTTCCGCGGCCGACACGCTTCTTCGCGCGACGGGCACCTTCCTGAGCTTTCAGTTCGTGCAGTTGCATTCGTGAGACACCTCCTTCGAATTCGATTACGCTTCTTGTTCGACGACTTCGACCAAATGACTGATCCGGTTGACCATACCGCGAATGACTGGAGTGTCATCGCACACCACGGTCTGACGCACCTTTCTCAAACCGAGCGCGACCGCCGTCTTGCGTTGATTCTCAGGGCGGCCAACTGGACTCTTTGTCAACGTAATTGCAAGCTTTTTCGCCAAGTTGAACGCCTCCTTAACCGAGAATCTCTTCGACGGACTTCCCACGAAGGCGTGCGACCTCATCGGCGCGCTTCAACTGCTTTAACGCATCCAGCGTCGCGTGAACCATATTGATGGGGTTCGTCGATCCCAGAGATTTTGTAACGATATCCTTGATACCAGCCAATTCGAGAACCGCGCGCGCCGGACCGCCGGCGATGACGCCGCTACCTTGCGGAGCCGGCTTGATCAGCACGCGGCCTGCGCCGAAATGACCCAATGTTTCGTGCGGAATCGTCGTCTTCTTCATCGGTACGTGAATCAGGTTCTTCTTTGCGTCGTCAATCGCCTTGCGGATCGCGTCAGGCACTTCCTGCGCTTTGCCAAGACCAGCGCCGACGTGACCGTTCTGGTCACCTACGACGACCAGCGCGGAGAAGGAGAAACGACGTCCACCCTTGACGACCTTCGCCACGCGATTGACATGGACGACACGTTCTGTCAGTTCCAGTTGATTCGGATCAATGCGCACGTGAACACCTTCCTCTCTGAATTAGAATTCGAGTCCCGCTTCACGGGCCGCATCCGCCAAAGCCTGAATGCGTCCATGGTACAGGTAGCCGCCGCGATCGAACACGACCGACTTGTATCCCTTTTGAATCGCGCGCTCTGCAATCAAAGCGCCGATCTTCTTTGCCGCCTCGACATTGCCGCCATTGCCCTCGTACCCAGGTTCCTTCGTCGATGCGCTCGCCAATGTCCGGCCGGAAGCGTCATCGATCAATTGGGCGTAGATGTGCTTGTTGGAACGAAACACATTCAAGCGCGGGCGCTCAGACGTGCCGGATACGCGTGCGCGAACACGCACATGCCGACGTTTACGCGCTTCGTTGCGATTCACTTTCGTGATCAACCGCACTCACTCCTCTAATCTTATTTCTTACCAGTCTTACCGACTTTCCGACGGACATTTTCGCCCTCGTAGCGAATACCCTTGCCTTTATACGGTTCGGGCGGACGCAGTTCGCGCACTTTCGCTGCGTACGAACCGACGAGTTCCTTGTCGATACCGCGAACAACCAACTTCGTTTGCGCCGGGACTTCGACTTCGATGCCGGCCACTTCCGGCAATTCTACCGGGTGCGAAAAACCGAGTGACAGCGTGACCTTGTTACCAGCCTTGTTGGCGCGGTAACCGACGCCGACGAGATCGAGACTCTTGGTAAAGCCGTTCGTGACGCCTTCGACCATGTTCGCAACGACGCTGCGAGTCGTACCGTGCAAGGCCTTATGCTTCTTCTCGTCCGATGGCCGCTCCACGAGTATCACGCCATCGTTGATGACAAGCTTCATATCCGGATGGAGTTGGCGCTCCAATTGTCCCTTGGGTCCCTTTACGAGAAGGTGATTCCCCGTCAAATTGACTTCCACACCACTGGGCACAGGAATCGGTTTACGTCCAGTACGTGACATACGTTACACCTCCAATCAAATCAAAATTACCAAATGTAGCAAAGTACTTCGCCGCCGATACCTTGTTGGCGAGCTTCTCGATCCGTCATGACGCCCTTCGACGTCGAGATGATGGCAACGCCGAGACCGCCGAGCACGCGCGGAATATTCTCATGGCTTACATACACGCGCAGACCAGGCTTGCTGATGCGCTTCAGACCGGTGATCACGCGCTCTTGTCCTTTGCCGTACTTCAAGAACAGGCGAATGATGCCCTGCGGCCCATCCTGCACGAATTCTGCATCGCGAACGTAGCCTTCGTTCTTCAAAATTTCGGCGATCGAACGCTTGATGTTGGATGCCGGAATTTCCACCTTTTCGTGACGAACCTGGTTCGCGTTACGAATACGGGTCAACATATCCGAAATCGGATCGGATGTAATCATTTGTGCAAACCTCCTTCCACCTGCGGATTACCAACTAGCCTTCTTAATACCGGGCAGTTGCCCCTTGTATGCCAACTCACGGAAGCAGATACGACAGATGCCGAACTTCCGCAAAACCGAATGCGGACGTCCGCAGACACGGCACCGCGTATATGCGCGCGTGCTGAACTTCGGTTTCCGTTGTGCCTTAATGATCATCGATTTTTTGGCCACGATCTCGACCTCCTCGTCAAAGACTGATTACTTGCGGAAAGGCATGCCGAGTTCGGTGAGCAGGGCGCGCGCCTCTTCGTCCGTTTTGGCCGTCGTCACGACGACGACTTCCATGCCCCGAACCTTGTCGATCTTGTCGTACTCGATTTCCGGGAAGATCAATTGTTCCCGAAGACCCAGCGTATAGTTGCCGCGGCCGTCGAACGCCTTCGGCGAAACACCGCGAAAGTCGCGGACGCGCGGCAAAGCGACGTTCATCAGCTTATCGAGAAAGTGGTACATCCGCTCACCGCGAAGTGTCACCTTGACGCCGATAGGCATCCCCTGACGGAGGCGGAAGCCTGCAATCGACTTCTTTGCGCGCGTAACCACAGGCTTTTGACCAGCAATCGCAACCAAGTCCTCCACCGCGGAATCGATGACCTTGGAATTCTGCGTAGCTTCGCCCAATCCCATGTTGATCACGACCTTCTCCACGCGGGGAGCTTGCATCGCGTTCGTGTAGTTAAACTCCTTCATGAGCGCCGGTACCACTTGTGAACGGTACATTTCTTCCAAACGAGTCACACCAACGACCTCCTTTCACCTGGCTACTTCAGTCCAATACTTCGCCAGACTTTTTCGAGTAACGTACTTTCTTCCCGTCTTCGGTAAACTTGTATCCGATGCGCGTCGGTTCCCCTGTTTTCGGGTCCGCGATCGCGACGTTCGAAATGTGAATCGGAGCTTCCTTCTCGATGATACCGCCATCAGGATGCGCCATGCTTGGCTTGGAGTGGCGCTTCACGATGTTGACACCCTCCACCACCACGCGGCCCTCGCTCGGCAGCACTTTCAAAATGCGCCCCTTCTTCGACTTGTCTTTGCCTGCGATGACAACGACGTTATCGCCGGTTTTCACACGAATCTTGCTCACATTGACACCTCCCGCTTGAAACGATCGTCAACCTCAGAGCACCTCTGGTGCCAAGGAAATGATTTTCATAAAGTCGCGTTCGCGCAATTCGCGAGCGACAGGTCCAAAGATACGCGTTCCACGCGGGCTCTTGTCTTCGCGGATGATGACCGCCGCATTTTCGTCAAACCGAATATGCGACCCGTCATTGCGACGAAATCCGCGCTTGCTTCGAACGACAACCGCCTTTACGACGTCGCCCTTCTTGACAACGCCCCCGGGTGTTGCACTTTTAACAGACGCGATAATGATATCGCCGATATTCGCAGTCTTGCGGTTGGATCCACCAAGAACTCGGAAACACATGATTTCCTTCGCACCAGAGTTGTCCGCAACCGTCAATCGTGTTTGTGGCTGAATCACGTCGATTCCTCCTTCCTCTTAGCGCAACTTAGATAATAATCGCCTTTTCCACGATCTCGACCAAACGCCACCGCTTATCCTTGCTGAGCGGACGAGTCTCCATGATGCGAACGGTATCGCCGATCTTCGCCTCGTTCGCCTCGTCGTGAGCCTTGAACTTCTTCGTCCGACGGACAGTTTTCGCATACAGAGGATGCTTGATATTCTCTTCGACAGCGACCACGATCGTTTTATCCATCTTGTCGCTAACTACCTTGCCAATCCGCTCTTTGCGTTCATTGCGCTCCATTCAGTTACCTCCCTCCAAATTAGCTAATGCCTAGCTCCCGCTGACGCAAAATCGTCTTGGCACGTGCAATGTCCTTGCGGACCTGGCGAATGCGCATTGGATTTTCCAATTGACCCGTCGCGAGTTGGAAGCGGAGGTTGAACAACTCATCCTTCAACCCTTCAATGCGGGTTTCGAGCTCTTCACTGCTCAGCCCGCGCAACTCAGTTGCCTTCATTTGCGTCACCACCCACTTCTTCGCGAATCACGAACTTCGATTTGATGGGAAGCTTCATCGCTGCGAGACGCATCGCTTCGCGCGCAATTTCTTCGCTGACGCCAGCGATCTCGAACATCACGCGTCCCGGTTTCACGACAGCAACCCACTTCTCCGGTGAACCTTTACCACTACCCATGCGTGTTTCCGCCGGTTTTTGCGTGACCGGCTTGCTCGGGAAGATCTTGATCCAAACCTTACCGCCACGACGCATATAACGCGTCATCGCAATACGGGCAGCTTCGATTTGCCTGTTGGTGATCCATGCCGGTTCGAGCGCGACGAGACCGTACTGGCCGAACGTCACCTCGTTGCCGCCTTTGGAATGACCCTTCATACGGCCGCGAAACTCTTTTCTATGCTTAACCCGTTTCGGCATCAACATGGCTTACTGACCTCCTTCGACAGCTTCTTGAGCCGCTTCAGCAGAGGGACGATTCCGCTGTGGCAGCACCTCTCCACGATAAATCCAAACCTTCACACCGATCCGTCCGTAGGTGGTGTGCGCTTCCGCCAAGGCGTAGTCAATGTCTGCGCGGAGCGTGTGCAATGGCACGGTGCCTTCCGAATAGCCCTCGGTACGCGCGATTTCAGCGCCGCCGAGACGGCCTGACACTTGCACGCGAACGCCCTTCGCGCCACTGCGCATCGAACGTTGAATGGCCTGCTTCATCGCTCTCCGGAAGGAGACACGGCGCTCGAGTTGCTGCGCGATACTCTCCGCAACCAACTTCGCCGACAAGTCCGGCGTCTTAATCTCGGAAATGGAGATGTGAACGCGTTTCCCGGTCAAAGCATTCAAGTTGTTTCTCAACGCGTCGACTTCCGATCCACCCTTGCCAATCACCATACCCGGCTTTGCGGTATGGACGGTGACGTTGATTCGGTTTGCCGCCCGTTCAATATCGATCGATGCAAGCCCTGCGTCCTTCAAGCGACGAGAAACGTAGTTGCGAATTTTCAGGTCCTCGTGGAGCAGGTCCTGATAGTCCTTCTTGTTCGCAAACCACTTCGCCTCCCAATCGCGGATGATCCCGATTCGAAGACCAACTGGGTTAACCTTTTGACCCATGCAGCAAATCCCTCCTTTACTTTTCCGCGACGACGACGGTCACGTGGCTGGTACGTTTGAAGATGCTGAACGCACGACCTTGCGCGCGCGGGTGGAACCGCTTCAGCGTCGGACCTTCATCCACATAGATTTCCTTCACAAACAGGCGATCAACGTCCATATTGTGATTGTTTTCGGCATTCGCCACAGCCGATTTCAGCACTTTTTCGACGACAGGCGACCCAGCACGCGGGGTGAACTTCAGGATCGCCAACGCCTCTTCTACGCTCTTGCCACGAATCAAATCGACAACCAGGCGCATTTTCCGAGGTGCTATGCGAATATACTTCGCTACAGCACGCGTTTGCGTGGACTCCATGCTCTAACCTCCCTCAACATGCGGACGCGGCCCTCATCATCCGGCCGACGTCACACATCAAATCTGTTACCGCGATCTCGATGATTTTTCGTCGCCTGCGTGTCCCTTAAAGGTTCTCGTGGGGACGAATTCGCCCAGTTTGTGTCCGACCATGTCCTCGGTCACGTACACAGGAACGTGCTTCCGGCCGTCGTGAACGGCAAAGGTGTGACCAATAAATTGCGGGAAGATCGTGGAGCGGCGAGACCAAGTCTTAATGACTTTCTTTTCGCCGTTCGCATTCTGTTGCTCGACCTTCTTCATGAGGTGATCGTCGCAGAACGGCCCCTTCTTGAGTGAACGACCCAACGTCGTGTTCCTCCCTTCACACAGCTAGCATGATACGACGGATAAGCCAATTACTTGGTGCGGCGGCGCACGATGTACTTGTCCGTACGGTGATTCTTCTTCCGAGTCTTCTTGCCAAGCGTCGGTTTGCCCCACGGGGACATCGGCGATTTGCGGCCAATCGGAGCGCGGCCTTCACCACCACCATGCGGGTGATCCACCGGGTTCATAACAGAACCACGAACGGTCGGACGCCTGTTCAACCAACGGCTGCGACCAGCCTTGCCAATGTTGATGTTCTCGTGATCGAGATTGCCAACTTGACCAACCGTAGCACGGCATTCCACGCGAACGCGACGAACTTCGCCCGATGCCAGACGAACCTGCGCGTAGTCGCCTTCCTTCGCCATCAGCTGCGCAGACGCGCCAGCCGCTCGAGCGAGCTGTCCGCCCTTGCCAGGCTTCAGTTCGATGTTGTGAATCACAGTACCAACAGGAATCGCGGACAGCGGCATCGCATTACCGACACGAATATCCGATCCAACGCCATTGTGAATCACATCGCCGACCTTCAGTCCATGCGGCGCAATGATGTAACGCTTTTCCCCATCCAAATAGTGCAACAGCGCAATACGCGCGGAGCGGTTCGGATCATACTCGATGGTCGCGACCTTAGCCGGCACTCCATCCTTGTCGCGCTTGAAATCAATCAGGCGATAACGGCGCTTGTGACCGCCGCCCTGATGGCGCACAGTAATTTTACCCTGATGGTTGCGGCCAGCGCGGTTTTTCAACGGCGCCAACAGCGACTTCTCAGGGGTGTCCGTCGTAATCTCATCGAACGCCGACACAGACATGAAACGGCGTCCAGGAGAAGTAGGACGATATTTTTTAATCGCCACTCTGACGACCTCCTTTGTCAAATTTCATGAACTCGGAACAATCACGCTTCCCCGAAGAAGTTGATTGGGTTCGAATCGGCTGCAAGCTTCACAATCGCCTTCTTGCGATCCTGTGTACGGCCAACGTGCTTGCCCACGCGCTTCAGCTTGCCGGTTTGGTTCAGCGTATTGACCTGCTCGACCTTCACGTCAAACAGCTTCTCAATCGCCTTGCGAATCTCAACTTTATTCGCGCGGCGATCCACTTCGAAGACGTACTTGTTCTCTTCCATCAATTCACTGGAACGTTCAGTGATGATAGGGCGCTTAATGAGGTCCCGCGGATCCATCAGGCGAACACCTCCTCTACCTTCGCCACTGCATCCTTCGTAAGAACGAGATGGTCGTGCCGAAGCAATTCGTACACATTGATGCCGTTCGCTTCCATGTACTTGACACCCTCAATATTGCGAGCAGACAAATACACAGGCTGTTTCTTCTCACTGTCCACAATCAATGCTTTGGACAAATTCAACGTCTTCAACACGGAAGCCATTTCCTTCGTCTTCGGCGCAGGGATTTCCAACTGGTCAAGCACAAGCAGCTTGCCTTCTGCGACCTTGGACGACAAAGCGCTGTAGAGCGCCAGTCGACGAACCTTCTTCGGCACAGAGATCGCGTGTGAACGCGGCGTCGGACCAAAGACCACACCGCCGCCTTTCCACTGCGGCGAACGCGTGCTGCCCTGACGTGCACGGCCCGTACCCTTCTGACGCCATGGTTTACGCCCGCCACCAGCAACTTCCGACCGATTCTTGACCTTGTGCGTACCAGCGCGTCGATTCGCCAAGTACTGCAAGACAACTTGATGCATCAAATCAGGACGAATTGCAGCTCCGAAAACTTTGTCGTTCAATTGCAGTTCAGAGACCTGCTCGCCCGCTGTGTTATAGACTGCTACCGTCGGCATACGTCTGCCTCCTTTCGATACGACCTGTTATTGGTGAACCTTCACGGCAGAACGAACTGTGACATACGAGTTCTTCGGCCCAGGAACGGATCCTTTGATCAAAAGGATGTTCTTTTCGACATCCACACGAACAACCTCAAGGTTTTGCACGGTTACCCGTTCGCCACCCATGCGGCCCGCCATCGTTTGGCCCTTGAATGTGCGGTTCGCGGCGATTGATCCCAACGAACCCACGCCGCGGTGGTACTTCGAGCCGTGGCCCATCGGCCCGCGATGTTGATTGTGGCGTTTAATCGGACCAGCGTAACCCTTACCTTTGGAAACACCAATCACGTCAACGACTTCACCAACCGAAAACACATCAGCTTTCAGTTGTTGGCCAACCTCGTACTCAGCAAGGTTGACACCGCGGAATTCACGAACAAACCGCTTCGGCGCCGTGCCAGCTTTCTGCGCATGGCCAACTTCCGCCTTGGTCGCGCGGTTCGGCTTCTGATCCGCAAAACCAACTTGAATCGCTTCATAGCCATCCACAGCTTGTTCCCGCTTCTGAAGAACAACGCACGGACCAGCTTCGATTACCGTAACCGGCACAACTACGCCGTCTTCGGTAAAGACCTGGGTCATACCCAGTTTGCGACCTAGAATCCCCTTCAAGATGTGCACCTCCTCGAACGCATTCAACACAACGGCACCTGGTGTACCGTATTCATTCTTTACAGCTTAATCTCAATGTCGACACCCGACGGCAAATCAAGACGCATCAAAGAATCCACCGTCTGCGGCGTTGGATTGTGAATATCGATCAACCGCTTATGCGTACGCATCTCGAATTGCTCACGAGAATCCTTGTATTTGTGTGGAGCACGAAGGATCGTGTACACTTCCCGATCAGTCGGCAACGGGATGGGTCCTGCCACTTTCGCGCCAGAACGCTTCGCCGTATCAACAATCCGCTCAGCGGATTGATCCAAAATCTGATGATCATACGCCTTTAATCGAATTCGAATTTTTTGCTTCGCCATATGTTTTCCCTCCTTTTCGCCCAATTGAGTGGACATACTCCACGGAAATTCCCCCATCGGTATCCCATATGGCTTTATGGACACATAGGCAACCTTCCGCTTCATAGCAGTCAGAGACCAACGTTCGATATTATACTAGACGTTCCACCCGATAGCAAGTGCCTGATTTGGCCGATCACGCTTAAACTTCTCCGACCCGCCGTTAAAACGAAAGGGGGCGACCAAGTCGCCCCCTATATCTTCAATTAAAACGCTGTTCACTCTCTCTTACTTCAAGATGGAGGAAACAACGCCAGCGCCGACCGTGCGGCCGCCTTCACGAATCGAGAAACGGGTGCCTTCTTCAACGGCGATTGGCGCGATCAGTTCAACCGTCATCGCGACGTTGTCGCCAGGCATAACCATTTCTGTACCTTCCGGAAGGGTAACTACACCCGTGACATCCGTGGTACGGAAGTAGAACTGCGGACGATAACCGTTAAAGAACGGAGTATGACGGCCGCCTTCTTCCTTCGTCAACACGTACACCTCAGCGGTGAACTGCGTGTGCGGGTTGATGCTGCCCGGTTTGCACACAACTTGGCCGCGCTCGATGTCCTTGCGCTCAACGCCACGGAGCAACGCGCCGATGTTGTCGCCAGCTTCAGCGGAGTCAAGCAGCTTGCGGAACATCTCGATACCTGTTGCAACCGTCTTGCGGCGTTCTTCGTGGAGACCAACGATCTCGACTTCGTCGCCAACCTTCAAGGTTCCGCGTTCCACACGACCGGTAGCAACCGTACCACGACCAGTGATGGTGAACACGTCCTCGACCGGCATCAAGAAAGGCTTCGTGGTATCGCGTTCCGGAGTCGGGATGTATTCGTCAATCGCATTCATCAACTCTTCGATCTTCGCCACATACGCCGGATCGCCTTCGAGTGCCCGCAAAGCGGATCCGCGGATAACCGGGATATCGTCGCCAGGGAAGTCGTACTCGCTGAGGAGTTCGCGAACTTCCATCTCGACCAGTTCCAACAGTTCCTCATCGTCAACCATGTCGCACTTGTTCAAGAAAACGACCAAGTACGGAACGCCGACCTGACGAGACAACAGAATGTGCTCGCGGGTTTGCGGCATCGGGCCGTCTGCAGCGGATACGACGAGGATACCGCCGTCCATCTGCGCAGCACCGGTGATCATGTTCTTCACGTAGTCGGCGTGACCCGGGCAGTCAACGTGAGCATAGTGACGCTTCTCCGTCTGATACTCAACGTGTGCCGTGTTGATGGTAATACCGCGTTCACGTTCTTCTGGAGCCTTGTCGATATCATCGTACTTTTGGGCGTCAGCGAAGCCCTTTGCAGCCAATACCGTCGTAATTGCAGCGGTCAATGTCGTTTTACCATGGTCGACGTGGCCGATGGTACCGATATTCACGTGTGGTTTGCTGCGATCAAATTTTGCCTTTGCCACGAGAAATCACTCCTTATTCGCCTTTGCTCTTCTTAATGATTCCTTCAGCAACGTTCTTCGGCACTTCCTCATAAGCTGCGAGTTCCATTGAGTAGGTCCCGCGGCCCTGGGTGCGAGATCGAAGCGAAGTAGAATAACCAAACATCTCTGACAGCGGAACATATCCGCGCACGATGCTTGCGTTATTACGCGTGTCCATACCTTCGACACGTCCACGGCGGGAGTTGATATCGCCGAGGATGTCTCCCATGTACTCTTCCGGCACCGTGACTTCGACACGCATGACCGGCTCAAGCAAGACTGGACCAGCTTTTTCAGCACCCGCTTTGAGCGCCATCGATCCAGCGATTTTGAACGCCATTTCCGACGAGTCGACATCGTGGTACGAACCGTCGTACAGGCTGGCCTTCACGTCCACGAGCGGATAGCCCGCCAACACGCCATTGCGCATCGCTTCCTGAATGCCTTCTTCGACAGCAGGGATATATTCCTTCGGAATCACACCGCCGACGATCTTGTTCTCGAACACAAAACCTTGTCCGCGTTCCAACGGTTCGAAGATCACTTTGACGTGACCATACTGACCGCGTCCGCCAGACTGACGTACGAACTTGCCTTCTTGATCGACCCGCTTCGTGATGGTTTCGCGGTAAGCAACCTGAGGCATACCCACGTTGCATTCTACCTTGAATTCGCGTTGCATGCGGTCGACAATGACTTCCAAGTGCAACTCGCCCATACCCTGAATGATGGTCTGGCCAGTTTCTGGGTCTGTGTACGTCTTGAACGTCGGATCCTCTTCGGCCAACTTCGACAAGGCGATACCCATCTTGTCCTGGTCGGCTTTTGTCTTTGGCTCAATCGAAACCGAGATAACCGGTTCCGGAAACTCCATCGACTCGAGGAGGACCACGTTTTTGTCGTCGCACAGCGTATCGCCAGTTGTCGTGTCTTTCAGACCGACAGCGGCAGCGATATCACCCGCGTACACTTGCGAAATTTCTTCCCGGTGATTCGCGTGCATCTGGAGAATACGTCCGATGCGCTCGCGCTTTCCTTTGGTGGAGTTGAGAACGTACGAACCGCTCTCCAACACACCGGAATACACGCGGAAGAAAGCAAGCTTACCGACGAACGGATCCGTCATGATCTTGAACGCAAGCGCCGCGAACGGTTCTTCGTCGGACGAATGTCGTTCAATTTCCTGACCGTCCGGCGTGACACCCTTGATGGCAGGCACGTCGGTCGGCGCCGGCAAATAATCCACAACCGCGTCCAACATCAACTGAACGCCCTTGTTGCGGTACGACGATCCGCACAAGACTGGGAACAATTGAACCGTACATGTGCCATGGCGCAACGCCGCTTTGATTTCCTCAATGGTGAACTCCTCACCCTCGAGGTACTTCATCATCAAATCTTCGTCGATCTCGGCGACCGCCTCAATCAACTCGGCGCGCTTCTGCTCAGCCAGTTCCCTCAGCTCTGCAGGAATTTCTGCGTCCTCCGAACGGGTGCCAAGGTCATCCGTATAGATGATTGCCTTCATTTCGACGAGATCGATGATCCCGCGGAAGTCGTCCTCCGCACCGATCGGCAACTGGATCGGCACAGCCTTGGCACCGAGGCGATCCCTCATTTGTTCCACGCAGCCGAGGAAGTCGGCACCAATGATGTCCATCTTGTTGACATAGGCAATACGCGGTACATGGTACTTGTCGGCTTGCCGCCACACCGTTTCTGACTGCGGTTCTACGCCACCCTTGGCATCAAAGACAGCGCACGCACCATCGAGTACGCGAAGCGAACGTTCGACTTCAACCGTAAAGTCGACGTGCCCCGGCGTGTCGATGATGTTGATGCGGTGTCCTTTCCACTGGGCAGTCGTCGCTGCAGACGTGATGGTGATACCACGTTCTTGCTCCTGAACCATCCAGTCCATGGTGGCTGCGCCGTCGTGGACTTCACCGATCTTGTGAACACGGCCGGTGTAAAACAGAATGCGTTCGGTCGTCGTGGTTTTACCCGCATCGATATGCGCGATGATACCGATGTTTCTCGTCTGAGCGAGCGGAAATTCGCGTGCCATTTTGCCGCCCCCTTCCATACACGAAGTAGATTCTACCAGCGGTAGTGCGCGAATGCTTTGTTGGCTTCAGCCATCCGGTGCGTGTCTTCGCGTTTGCGAACTGCGCCGCCGGTGTTGTTTGCCGCATCCAGCAATTCGTTGGCCAATTTCTCTTCCATCGTTTTTTCACCGCGAAGGCGAGCATAGTTGACCAACCAACGCAGACCCAGCGTAACGCGGCGATCATTGCGAACCTCAACCGGAACTTGGTAGTTCGATCCGCCGACACGGCGAGCCTTCACTTCCAACACCGGCATGATGTTGCGCATCGCGGTTTCAAACACTTCCATCGGGTCCTTGCCAGAACGTTCCCGAATGATGTCAAACGCACCGTAGACAATACGTTGCGAAACACCTTTCTTACCGTCGAGCATCACTTTATTGATCAAGCGCGTAACCAGTTTGTTTCCGTAAATCGGATCTGGAAGCACGTCGCGCTTTGGAACCGGTCCTTTACGTGGCACGGAACACCCTCCCTTCTGCTTTCGACACACTCACGGTGTGACAACGATTCAAATTAGGATTTCGCCTTCGGACGTTTTGCACCGTACTTCGAACGTCCTTGCATGCGATCCTTGACGCCCGCTGTATCCAACGCACCGCGAACGATGTGGTAGCGCACACCCGGCAAGTCCTTTACACGACCGCCGCGAACCAATACGACGGAGTGTTCTTGCAGGTTGTGACCAATCCCCGGAATGTACGCGGTAACCTCGATGGTGTTGGTCAAACGCACACGAGCGTATTTACGCAATGCGGAGTTCGGCTTTTTCGGGGTCATTGTCCCCACACGAGTGCATACACCGCGTTTTTGCGGCGACGGCAGGTCGGTCAACGCCTTCTGTTGGCTGTTGTACCCCTTCTGCAGCGCCGGTGCTGTCGATTTCTTCAGCACTTCCTTGCGACCCTTGCGTACGAGCTGATTAATTGTCGGCATGACTGCACCTCCTCTCAAATAGTGACTATTTTGTTTACGGATGCTGATTTTTTCAAGCCCACAGAGCCTGGTGGTTCATCGATTCGCAAACAAAAAGCCAAAGACGCCACACCAAACCGAAACAGCCCTAATCCGCCACAATACTCGCAGTGGCTGCCCCAACCTCTATGCCACAAGCCTTCCCAAGTTGCTTCATCGTGTCTACCCATTCAATCTCGATACCTTGTCTCGAGGCAAGGTGGATAACAGGGTCAGTGACTCGTGATTCGGCATCCCGAGCGATGTACACACAAAGAACCCGCTCACCGGATTGCTTCAGAACTTTGAGCGTTTGGTTCGTGCCTATGGTCTTCTTTTTCGCTTGGCGTATGTCGTCAATGGACACCGCACGATCCTCCCTCGATGGAAAACATCGTGCCGACGCACACTACGGAATTCTATCACCGAGGTTTCTGGGCTGTCAACCGAATCGATGCTGACAGCCCAAATCTCACTCAGATTTTATTCGACGGTCTGAACCGGTTCGCGATCGAACTCGGTTGACTCTGCCGATTCCGCGCCGGTTGTATCGACATCTGGTGCGTTTTCGTCAGTCGCCAACGACACCTGACGGTAGCGGGCCATGCCCGTCCCCGCCGGAATCAGTTTACCGATGATGACGTTCTCCTTCAAGCCGAGAAGTCGATCCACCTTGCCTTTGATGGCGGCCTCGGTCAGCACGCGAGTCGTCTCCTGGAACGACGCGGCAGACAAGAACGAATCCGTTTCGAGCGACGCTTTCGTAATACCGAGCAGAGCCGGGCGAGCGACAGCGGGTTCTTTACCGGAAAGCAAGGCTTCCTTGTTGGCCGCTTCGTAGTCGAACAGGTCGACATACGTGCCTGGCAGCAATTCGGTGTCCCCTGCGTCGAGAATCCGAACTTTGCGCAACATTTGCCGAACCATGACCTCGATGTGCTTGTCGTTGATATCCACACCCTGCAGTCGGTAAACCCTCTGCACTTCCCGCAGGAGGTAGTTCTGGACGCCTTGGAGGCCCTTGACGCGCAGCATTTCCTTCGGATCGACCGAGCCATCCGTGAGCTCTTCGCCAGCTTCCAGCACTTGGCCAATGGAGACACGGATACGCGAACCGTACGGAATCTGATACGTCTTCGTCTCGCTCTCGCCAGTCAGTTCGATCTCGCGCTTATCCTTGCCTTCGCGGATATCCGTGATGGTGCCGTCAAATTCGGCAATCACCGCTTGGCCCTTCGGATTGCGCGCCTCGAAGAGCTCCTGAACGCGCGGCAGACCTTGCGTGATGTCGTCACCCGCGACGCCGCCCGTGTGGAAGGTGCGCATCGTCAACTGCGTACCAGGCTCACCGATGGACTGAGCCGCGATGATGCCAACCGCCTCGCCGATCTCGACCATCTTGCCAGTCGCGAGGTTTCGCCCGTAGCACTGGATGCAGACGCCATGACGCGTGCGGCATGTAAGCACGGAACGGATATAGACTTCCTTGATGCCGGCTTCCACGATCTTGTCAGCGGCTTCCGCGTCGATGAGTTCGTTCTTGCCGACGATTTTTTCACCCGTCTCCGGATGGAACACATCCTGGAAGGCGATTCGCCCTTCGAGGCGATCGCTCAGATCCTCGATGACTTCGCGGCCGTCGCGGATTTCGGCGACGCGCAAGCCCTTGTCGGTACCGCAGTCAAACTCGCGCACAATCGTGTCCTGCGCGACGTCGACCAATCGGCGTGTCAGGTATCCTGAGTCCGCCGTACGCAAGGCTGTATCGGCCAAGCCCTTCCGCGCACCGTGCGTGGAGATGAAGTACTCCAACACGGACAGGCCTTCACGGAAGTTCGACTTAATGGCCAACTGAATGATTTCGCCGGACGGATTCGCCATCAAACCGCGCATACCAGCCAACTGAGTGATCTGCGAGTTGCTGCCTCGAGCTCCCGACGTGGCCATCATGTAAATCGGGTTGAACTGATCCATGCTGTCCATCAACGTCGTCGAAATCTTTTCCTTCGCTTCGGACCAGATCTGACTGAACGTGATGTACTGCTCTTCCTCGGTGATCAAACCGCGACGGTACTGTTGCTGCAGCTTGTGCTCCTTCGCTTCTGCTTCTTCGACGACGCGATGCTTTTCTTCAGGAACGATAATGTCGCTCACTGCGATGGTGATACCCGCGCGCGTCGAGTAGTTGAACCCGAGACGCTTGACGCGATCGAGAATCTCCGCGGTCATCGTCGTGCCATAGCGGCGGAAACATTCACCAAGGATGTTGCCGAGATCCTTTTTGATAACCGCCTTCGGTATTTTCCGCTTGGCGATCGCTTCCTTCGGATCCGTTCCCTTTTCAAAGATGAACGTCTCATCCGGCGGACCTTCCAACAGATTCGACTTCGAAGGCGAATGCAGATACGGGAAATCCTCCGGGAAAATGCTGTTGAAGATCAACTTGCCAGGCGTCGTGATGAGCAGCGCCCGCTGTTGCCGCTCGGTCAAGTTGGTCTTGTTCAATATGCTCGCCGGAACGACAATGCGCGATTGCAGCGTAATCAAGCCTTGATGTCGCGCATACTCTACTTCCGACATGGACGAGTAGACATTGCCTTCACCAGGCGCGCCTTCCCGTTCGATGGTCAGGTAGTACGGACCGAGCACCATGTCCTGCGTCGGCGTGACGACAGGCTTGCCATCCTTCGGATTGAGGATGTTGTGCGCCGCAAGCATCAGCAAACGGGCCTCGGCTTGCGCTTCCGCGGACAGCGGCACGTGAACGGCCATCTGGTCGCCGTCAAAGTCGGCGTTGTACGCTGTACAGACCAGCGGGTGCAGCTTGATGGCGCGGCCCTCGACGAGGGTCGGCTCAAACGCCTGAATGCCCAACCGGTGCAATGTTGGCGCACGGTTCAAGAGGACCGGGTGCTGCTTGATCACGTCCTCGACAACATCCCACACTTCGTCAGACACGCGTTCCACCTTGCGTTTCGCGCTCTTGATGTTGTGTGCGAGTCCGCGGGCCACGAGTTCCTTCATGACGAACGGCTTGAACAGCTCAAGCGCCATTTCCTTTGGCAGACCGCATTGGTACATGCGGAGCTCCGGACCGACGACGATCACGGAACGACCCGAGTAGTCCACGCGCTTACCCAGCAGGTTCTGGCGGAAACGCCCCTGCTTGCCTTTCAGCATGTGCGACAGGCTCTTCAACGGACGATTGCCAGGTCCCGTGACAGGGCGTCCGCGACGGCCGTTGTCGATCAGCGCGTCCACCGCTTCCTGCAGCATCCGCTTCTCGTTTTGCACGATGATGTCCGGCGCACCGAGATCCAAGAGCCGCTTCAAGCGGTTGTTGCGGTTGATCACGCGGCGATAGAGGTCGTTCAGATCCGACGTCGCAAAGCGACCGCCATCGAGTTGGACCATCGGCCGGAGATCCGGCGGAATGACCGGCAACGCTTCGAGAATCATCCAACTCGGACGATTTCCGGACAAGCGGAACGCCTCGACGACTTCCAGCCGTTTGATGGCGCGGTTACGGCGTTGACCTTGGGCGGAACGCAGTTCCTCGCGGAGGATTTCGACCTCGCGATCGAGATCGATCTCCTGCAACAGCGAACGGATCGCCTCCGCCCCCATGCCCGCCTGGAATGCGTAACCGTATTTTTCCCGATAGGAGCGATACTCCTTCTCCGAAAGGAGCTGCTTCTTCTCAAGCGGCGTATCCCCAGGATCGGTCACGACGTACGACGCGAAGTAAATGACTTCCTCCAACGCCCTCGGCGACATGTCCAGGACAAGTCCCATGCGGCTCGGGATACCCTTGAAGTACCAAATGTGCGAAACCGGGGCAGCAAGCTCGATGTGCCCCATCCGTTCGCGGCGAACCTTCGCCCGCGTGACCTCGACGCCGCACCGATCACACACGACACCTTTGTAGCGGATTCGCTTGTACTTCCCGCAGTGACATTCCCAATCTCGCGTCGGCCCAAAGATCTTTTCACAGAACAGGCCTTCTTTTTCCGGACGAAGCGTGCGATAGTTGATGGTCTCGGGCTTCTTGACCTCACCGTGCGACCAAGACCGAATCTTCTCCGGTGACGCGAGCCCGATTTTCATGAACTCAAAGTTGTTCACATCTAGCAAATCGTGCACCCTCCAATCGTAGCGCGGGATGAGACGGCGTTATTCTCCGACTTCGTTGTACTCGAGGTTCAGGTTGAGCTTCTCCGATCCGTCGTCTTCCTCGTCGATTTCCTTCATTTCGATCTCGCGCTCGTCACCGCTCAGGATCTTCACATCCATGCCGAGACTCTGAAGTTCTTTGATGAGGACTTTAAACGACTCTGGAACACCCGGTTCCGGCACATTCTCGCCCTTGACAATCGCCTCGTAGGTTTTCACGCGTCCAACGACGTCGTCCGACTTGACCGTGAGAATTTCCTGCAGCGTATAAGCGGCACCGTACGCCTCCAAGGCCCACACTTCCATCTCGCCGAAGCGCTGCCCGCCGAATTGAGCCTTACCGCCAAGCGGTTGCTGCGTGACCAACGAGTACGGCCCTGTGGATCGCGCATGGATCTTGTCGTCGACCAAGTGGTGCAGCTTCAGCATGTAGACGTAACCAACTGTCACGCGGTTCTCAAACGGTTCGCCGCTGCGTCCATCGAAGAGAATCTGCTTGCCGTCTTCCGGCAGGTTCGCTTCTTTGAGCGTCTCGAAGACGTCCTCTGAGCGGGCACCGTCGAAGACCGGCGTAGCCATTTTCAGCCCAAGCACTTTCGCCGCCATGCCAAGGTGCGTCTCAAGCACCTGCCCGATGTTCATACGGGACGGGACGCCAAGTGGATTCAACACAATTTCAACCGGCGTTCCGTCTTCGAGGAACGGCATGTCTTCTTCCGGCAGGATCCGCGCCACGACACCCTTGTTTCCGTGGCGTCCAGCCATCTTATCGCCTTCAGAAATCTTTCGTTTCTGAGCGATGTACACACGCACCAATTGGTTGACGCCAGCCGGGAGTTCGTCGCCATTCTCCCGCATAAACACTTTCACATCGACGACGATCCCCGCGCCGCCGTGCGGAACTCTCAGTGACGTGTCGCGAACTTCGCGAGCCTTCTCGCCGAAAATCGCGTGGAGCAGCCGCTCTTCAGCGGTCAATTCGGTTACGCCCTTCGGCGTTACCTTGCCGACCAAGATGTCACCCGTGCGAATTTCCGCACCGATGCGAATGATGCCCCGCTCATCGAGGTTCTTCAACGCATCCTCGCCGACGTTTGGAATATCGCGGGTAATTTCTTCCGGACCCAGTTTCGTGTCGCGCGCTTCCAACTCGTACTCTTCGATATGAATCGACGTATAGACGTCTTCTTTCACCATCTTCTCCGACAGGAGAATGGCGTCTTCGTAGTTGTAACCTTCCCAGGTCATGAACGCGACCAGCACATTGCGTCCCAACGCCAGCTCGCCGTTCTGCGTCGCCGGCCCGTCAGCGAGGATATCGCCGACGCGCACCCGCTGGCCTTCACGAACAATCGGACGCTGGTTGACACAGGTGTTTTGGTTGGAACGAGCGAACTTGATCAATTTGTACTTGGCCAAATCGCCGCGAATGGTCTGCCCATCGACTTCCGCCTCTTGACGAATCCAAACTTCCCGGGCCGTCACACGTTCCACGATACCGTTGTGCCGGGAAACGACGCACACACCAGAATCCTTCGCCGCCTGATGTTCCATGCCCGTGCCCACGTAAGGCGAATCGGTGACCAACAGCGGAACCGCTTGCCGCTGCATGTTCGATCCCATCAACGCGCGGTTGGCATCGTCGTTCTCCAGGAACGGAATGAGCGCGGTCGCGACCGATACAACCTGCTTCGGCGAAACGTCCATGTAGTCGATCCGATCTCGGGAGACCTTGATGACGTCTTCCCGGGAACGAACTGTAATCTCTTCCGAAGCGAGACGACCATCTTCGGTGAGAGGCTCGTTCGCCTGCGCAATCACGTAATTCTCTTCCTCGTCCGCGGTCAGATAATCAATCTTGTCGGTGACGACACCCGTCTCCGGATCGACCCGGCGGTACGGCGTCTCGATGAAGCCATACTCGTTGATCCGCGCATAGGTCGACAGCGAGTTGATCAAACCGATGTTCGGACCTTCCGGCGTCTCAATCGGACACATGCGCCCGTAGTGAGAATAGTGCACGTCGCGGACCTCAAATCCAGCCCGTTCACGCGTCAAACCGCCAGGACCCAACGCCGACAGGCGCCGCTTGTGTGTCAGTTCGGCGAGCGGATTCGTCTGGTCCATGAACTGGGACAACTGACTGGACCCAAAGAATTCTTTGATAGCCGCAATCACCGGGCGAATGTTGATCAAGGCCTGCGGCGTGATGGCGCTCGCGTCCTGAATCGACATCCGCTCGCGAACCACGCGCTCCATGCGAGAAAGCCCAATGCGGAACTGGTTCTGCAGCAGCTCGCCCACAGAACGCAGACGGCGGTTGCCCAAGTGATCGATATCGTCCGTCGTGCCCACGCCACGCAGGAGGTTGAAGAAGTACGAAACCGCTCCGAGAATGTCCGACGGTGTAATGTACTTCACATCGGTCGAAATTTCACCGTTGCTGATGATGTGGAGGATCCGACCGTCCTCGGACGGACTGAACACCTTCACCATTTGCAACGGCACCACTTCATCCTCAAGCAAGTCGCGCGTAGCCCGCACGGTGAAGCGACCTACGTTGCCGTTCAGAAGCGGAATCAACCGATCCAGAACGCGGCGGTCGATGACCGTTCCAGCCTCCGCCACAATCTCGCCCGTATCGGCGTCGACGAGCGTCTCAGCCAACCGAAGGTTGAGAAGGCGGTTTTTCAGATGAAGCTTCTTATTGATCTTGTAACGACCCACGTTCGCGAGATCGTACCGCTTCGGATCAAAGAAACGCGACGCCAACAAAGCGCGAGCATTTTCGACCGTCGGCGGTTCACCCGGACGCAGACGTTCATAAATTTCAACCAAGGCGCGCTCCGTCGAATCGGTTGTGTCCTTATCAAGCGTATTCTGCAGGTATTCGTCTTCGCCGAGCAATTGAATAATCTCAGCGTCGGACGACAATCCTAACGCCCGCAACAAAACGGTAATCGGAAGCTTGCGCGTACGGTCGATCCGGACGTACACCACGTCCTTCGCGTCGGTTTCAAACTCCAACCACGCCCCGCGATTCGGAATCACCGTCGCAGCGAACGTACGTTTGCCATTCTTGTCGATTTTGCTGCTATAATAAACACTAGGTGAACGGACCAACTGACTGACGATGACTCGCTCTGCTCCGTTGATGATAAAGGTGCCAGTGTCGGTCATGAGCGGAAAGTCTCCAAGGAAAACTTCCTGCTCCTTGACCTCGCCTGTCTCCTTATTCAACAGACGAACTTTCACCCGAAGAGGCGCAGCGTATGTCACATCACGCTCTTTCGACTCTTCGACATCGTACTTGGGTTCCCCGAGGCTGTAGTCGATGAACTCGAGGACGAGATTTCCCGTAAAGTCTTGAATCGGCGAAATGTCAGCGAACATCTCGCGCAAGCCTTCACGCAAAAACCACTCGTACGATTTCTGTTGGATTTCAATCAGATTGGGTAAATCGAGGACTTCACGGATCCGGGAATAGCTGCGACGCTCTGCCCATCCGTACTTGACCATATGTCCCTGCAAAACCGTCACCCCTCAAGCGGATTTGTTGGACGATGCAATTGAATCTGAGGCTGTTGTCAGAAATGAAGATGAGGCGAGCCAACTTGGAACGAAGGCCAAGATGCCCATGAAGAACGTGTTCCCCCAGAGTCGGCGCAGAAAACGACGCTCGAAGAGGTCCCTTCTCGTCTTCGCAAGACAGCACCTCGGAATCTCTCGGTTCACACAAACAGACGAACTAACCCAGAATGTTACAATCGGCTAGTATTCACCTATTTCCATAAACACTGGTTTTTATTCGTTGAATAGGCGATAAACACCCAATCATCGTAGTATGCATTGAATAAGGTTATCACATGCACGGTGCCAGATCAACCTTTATTTGCACGAAAGATAAAATAACCTGATTTTTTATATACCGTTTGCACGTCCTCAAACGTTTCAGCCAATCGCGCCTCCGTCGAGGGCGCTCCGTGTTTCTTCTGCAGCACCACCCAGAGACTCCCATGCCGCCTGAGCGCTCGCCAAGCGTCGTCGTATAGGCGATAGACCACCTGCTTGCCTGCGCGAATGGGTGGATTCAGTAGAACGTGATCGAACGAGTCGTCCAAACTCGTAGGCACGCCGTCCGAGACCATCGCTTTCACTCTCGGCCCAAGGTACGCGGTATTTCGCACAGCCAAACTGACAGCCCGTTCGTTGATGTCGATCAACGTCCAAGCGATGTTCGGGAATACCCGCCCAAGCACCGCTGCAACAACGCCATATCCCGTGCCCAGATCCAAGGCAGTCTCACCATGAGAGAGATCGACTTGTTCAATCAGCCGCCTCGTCGCATCGTCGAGGCTCCCTTTGGAAAACACGCCCC
This sequence comes from Alicyclobacillus acidiphilus NBRC 100859, assembly GCF_001544355.1. GTDB lineage: Bacteria > Bacillota > Bacilli > Alicyclobacillales > Alicyclobacillaceae > Alicyclobacillus > Alicyclobacillus acidiphilus. The sequence goes on along the minus strand of NZ_BCQI01000014.1, from coordinate 20,434 downwards.
TGTCCGTAACGAGCGTGGTTTCAACGCCGCGAACCGCCACCGAAATAACCCGTTCGTCACTGGTCACGGACGGCTGACTGGTGTAATAGTGTTCCGTCACGATTGAGCACCTCCGGCAAAAGGGCCTGGACAACAAGAAGGGCACCCCACAACGGGGTACCCTCCAACAGCGATTCGCTTACTTAATTTCGACGGACGCGCCAGCCTCTTCAAGCTTCGCCTTGATGGACTCCGCTTCTTCCTTCGCAACCTTCTCCTTGATTGGCTTCGGAGCGTTGTCAACCAAGTCCTTCGCTTCCTTCAGGCCAAGACCCGTGATTTCACGCACAACCTTGATGACGCCAATCTTCGAACCACCAGCGTTTGCAAGAATGACATCAAATTCGGTTTGCTCAGCAGCTGCGCCGTCGCCAGCACCTGCCGCTCCACCCGCGAACGCCACCGGCGCTGCTGCGGTTACACCAAACTCTTCTTCAATCGCCTTTACCAATTCGTTCAATTCGAGAACCGTCATATTTTTTACGGCTTCCAAGATTTCAGTCGTCGTCAATGAAATAACCTCCTCAAGGTATTGGGGGCCGCGGCCGCCCAGAAATATTCGTGATTATTCTTCAGCCGGAGCCTCTGCAGGCGCTGCGTCCGCAGGCGAGACAGCTTCATCGGAAGCTGCTTCCGCCGCTGGTGCAGGCGCTGCTGCACCGTCGCCCTTTTGTTCAGCCACTTGCGAAACCACGTATGCGAAATTGCGCATAGGCGCTTGCAATACGCTCAACAACATGGACAACAAACCTTCACGCGACGGCAGCTTCGCAATCTCGGCCAATTCTTCAGCGGAAACGATACGACCTTCCACGATCCCGCCCTTTAATTCCAAAGCCTTGTGCTCTTTCGCAAAATCGTGGAGCACCTTCGCAGCGGCAACCGCATCCTCATAGCCGAAAGCCACAGCCGTCGGTCCAGACAAGAACTCATCCAAGCCAGACATGTTGACCTGTGCCGCCGCACGACTGGTCATCGTATTTTTGAGAACCGCATACTCGACGCCAGCCTCACGCAAGCGACTGCGCAACTCGGTGTCTTCAGCCACGTTCAAACCGCGATAATCAGCCAAGACCACGCTCTTGCTTCGCTCCAAACGCTCCGCGATGCTCTTCACCAATTGCTCTTTCTCAACGCGAACTGCCAACCAGTCCACCTCCTTCAATTCAAAACGAAAAGCGCCTCGACATGACGAGGCGCTCAGTTACCCATCAGGGTTTCCAAAGCTCACCTCGGCAGGCTGCAAACATTTCACCCGGCTTAAGCCGAGACCTGCTGTCTACGGTTCGCGATTCGATTGTGTTTCGGCAACTTATTCAGCGACCGATACGCGTTGGGGATTGACTCGAATGCCAGGCCCCATCGTCGAGGTGACAGTAATGCCACGCACGTAAACGCCCTTCGCACCGGACGGCTTTGCTTTCTGCAACGCGTCGACCAATGTGCGGAAGTTCCCAGCCAATTGCTCAACTTCAAACGAAGCCTTGCCAATCGGGCAGTGAATGATGCCAGCTTTATCGAGGCGGTACTCGATCTTACCAGCCTTGATTTCGTTCACGGCACGCGCAATTTCGAATGTCACTGTACCCGTCTTCGGGTTTGGCATCAAGCCGCGCGGACCAAGAATACGTCCGAGACGACTGACAGCAGCCATCATATCCGGAGTCGCCACAACAACATCAAAGTCGAACCAGCCCTGCGAAACCTTTTGAATCAAATCTTCTTCGCCAACATAGTCCGCTCCGGCATCGGCCGCTTCCTTCGCCTTGTCGCCTTTTGCAAAGACGAGGACCCGCGCAGTCTTACCTGTTCCGTGCGGCAAAACAACCGCACCGCGAACTTGTTGGTCTTGTTTCTTCGGATCAACACCCAAACGAACGGCCACTTCGACGGTTTCGTCGAACTTCGCCTTCGCGGTCTGCTTAACCAAGTTGAACGCTTCGTCGACGTCGTACAGCTTTTCCCGGTCAACCAGCTTGCTCAACTCTGCTATACGCTTGCTCTGTTTAGCCATATCGTTTCACCTCCATGTGGTCTGCGGTTTGAGAACCTCCCACGAACGTCCCCACCAGTTACTCAGTGATGGTAATGCCCATGCTGCGAGCAGTGCCTTCCACCATCCGCATGGCCGATTCAATCGACGATGCGTTCAAATCAGGCATCTTCTGTTCCGCGATTTCGCGTACTTTCGCACGCGACAAAGTCGCAACCTTGTTGCGATTCGGCTCTGCCGAACCGGACTCGATGCCTGCGGCCTTCTTCAGCAGGACAGCAGCTGGCGGAGTCTTGAGGTCAAACGTATACGAACGATCTTCGTAAACGTACAGCACAACCGGAATAATCAGGCCAACCTGGTCGGCAGTACGTGCGTTGAACTCTTTACAGAACCCCATGATGTTACCAACTTGCGCTTGACCAAGCGCTGGACCTACCGGCGGCGCAGGTGTTGCTTTTCCGGCTGGAATTTGCAATTTCACAACCTTGATAACTTTTTTCGGCAACACAGCCACCTCCTTCGTTCAGAATGTGGTATTTCGGGCCGATGCCCTCCCACTTGTTGCTCATCTATCGACCCAGCTGCTGCCGGGCCACAGAAAGTGAACGCACGGTTCAGACCAGCCGCATTCGGACGAGCCTCGAACACGCGTCACTCCACTGCCTTCGTTAAGAGAGCCGTTCCACTTGACCGTAATCGACTTCAAGCGGTGTTTCGCGGCCAAACATGGAAACAAGCACCTTGAGTTTCTGCTGCTCCGGGTGAACCTCTTCCACAGTTCCCACCATGTCCGCAAACGGCCCTTCAACCATGCGTACAACCTCACCCACATCATACACAACCGTTTGACGCGGTTCATTGACACCCATCGTACGAAGAATGGATTGAACTTCATGTGGCATGAGCGGCACCGGCTTCGATCCAGCGCCAGTCGATCCAACGAAGCCTGTTACCCCCGGCGTGTTGCGCACAACATACCAAGAGTCGTCAGTCATCACCATCTCCACGAGCACGTAGCCAGGGAACGTCTTGCGCTGGACGACCCGCTTCTTGCCATTCTTGACTTCCAACTCGTCTTCGGTCGGAACCAAGATGGTGAAAATGCGGTCTTCCATCCCCATCGTCTGAACACGACTCTCCAAGTTACTTTTCACTTTGTTTTCGTAACCCGAGTACGTATGGATGACATACCAGTTTTTTTCGAGGTTTTCCATCAGGTTAGGCCTGAGCCCGGACACCTCCAAGACGTCCTTAATCTACGCCGACGAGCGAAAAGACCTTCGCCACGCCGATGTCAAATCCCCAAATCATCACACCCAGAATGGCACAAACCACGAGTGCGGCCCCCGTGTACAGGATTACGTCGTGGCGTTTCGGCCATTTGACACGGCGCATTTCGCGAAACGACTCCGCGAAAAAGGCAACGAATCCGGAACGACTTTGTTCCTTTACATTGGCCAACGAATCGTTAGGTTCTGCCATTTTCGGATATCTCCTTCGATTGCCGCGTTGCGTCAGCGGGTCTCACGGTGCGTCGTGTGTGAATTGCACGTCGGGCAATACTTCTTCAGTTCAACCCGCTCAGGGTCGTTCTTCTTGTTTTTCATACTGGTGTAATTGCGTTGCTTGCAATCTGTGCAAGCGAGCGTAATGACTTCACGCATCCTAGGCACCTCCCCAGCATACCGCAAACCAAATAGCGACACAAAATAGAAGAACCCCCGAAACCGGGGACTCACATACCTGCATCACATTAGCATATTACATTCCGGAACGTCAAGTACTTCTCCAATTTGCGTTTGACACGCTGCAAAGCGTTATCGATGGACTTCACGTGCCGCGCCAGGTCGACGGCGATTTCCTGGTACGATCGACCATCGAGGTACAACATGAGAACCTTTCGCTCGAGATCGCTCAGCAGTTCCGACATCTTACCTTCAATATCGTCAAACTCTTCCTGATTTATCACCAGTTCTTCAGGATCCGACGCCCGAACCGTGCAGATCACGTCGAGCAAAGTTCGATCCGAATCTTCATCATAGATGGGCTTGTCCAAGGACACATATGAATTTAACGGGATATGCTTCTGCCTCGTGGCAGTTTTGATAGCGGTGATAATTTGACGCGTGATGCAGAGTTCGGCAAACGCCTTGAAAGAGGATAACTTGTCGCCCCGAAAATCCCGGATCGATTTGTAGAGGCCAATCATGCCTTCTTGTACGATGTCTTCCCTATCGGCGCCAATCAAAAAGTAAGAACGCGCCTTGGCACGGACAAAGTTTCGGTACTTCTGAATCAGGTACTCGAGCGCATCGGTGTCACCTTCGCGAACGGCTTCCACCAGTTCTTCGTCGGCTTGGTCTTCATAACTCGTCATTGCGGCGTCCAACTGTGTCGGCTGTATCGACAAACTCTATCACCCCGAGCCTCGTGGTTGTCGCCATTATACATTATGTAATCTACTATAATCAATCATAGTTTTGCATAAAAAGCTAATTTCTGCGCCACTTCTCGAGGGCCTTTATGACGTCGCCCTTCAGACTGTCCGCCAGTGTGCTGCGAGATTTCGTATTTTGGCGATTGGTCTGCCTGGCTACGTATTCCTGCATCGCGCCGAGCCGCACCAACAACTCGGCCGCGGAGATGCGCAAGGCGCCGCCGCCAAAGGACACCTGCTGTTCCGCCGCGTCCGAGGTCGCGACCGTAATGTTTCGGAAGTTGTCCCGCAAGTCGTAGACCAACCGCTCGATCCGGGCATCCGCAGTTTCGCCGGAGTCCGTGAAGACGATTTGAATTTTGGATCGCTCTTCGAGTACGCCGACCCCTTCTCGCAAGTGCGCGTCGTACACAACGACGACATGCTCATCGTAGACCGCGCGGTACTCCGCCAGCTCGTCTTCCAGTTCGCGCCGCGCCTCTTCGAGGTCCGGAATCTTCGACAACGGAGCGCCAGCCTTCTTGGCGATCACGTTGTAGCCATCGACAATGAGGCACCGTTGGCCCTTCCACTTACGTTCTTTGGCGGACGACTTCATACAGCATGACCCCCGCCGCGACCGACGCGTTAAGACTCTGGACACGGCCGAGGATCGGAATCGACACCAGGAAGTCACAGTGCTCGCGGACGAGTCGATGGACACCTTGCCCCTCCGAACCAATCACCAATACCGTCGGTCCTGTGTAATCGACACCCGTCAACGTCTGCGGCGCGCCGACATCCGTACCGACGACCCAATACCCCGCCTCCTTCATCGTTACCAGAGCCTGCGTGATGTTTGACACCCGCGCGACCGGCAAATACTCCAACGCCCCCGCCGACGCCTTGGCAACGATCTCGGTGAGCGGACTGGCCCGGTGTTTGCCAATCACGACCCCCTGGGCGCCTGCAGCTTCCGCCGTTCGAATGATGGCGCCGAGATTGTGCGGATCGGTCACGCCGTCGACGACGACGACCAGCGGAGCATGCCCCGTCTCGCGGCCGATCACGTCGTCGAGATCGACATATGCGTAGGGTGCGACGTAGGCGACGACGCCCTGGTGGTGATCGCCCGCAATCGTGTCGAGACGCGATCTGGGAACGAATTGAACGAGTACGCCCCGCTCCTTGGCGCGCGCGACAATGTGCTGCAATTCGGCCCCTTCCGCAATCAGCACTTTGTTGATTGGGCGTCCCTCCGTCAGCGCAGTTGCAACAGGGTGTCGGCCTTTCAGAACAGACGTGTCCTGCAAATCTGTTTCCTGCAGTTTCGGAGAACGATTCGCTCCGCGTGATCGTTGCATACTGTCACTCCTTCCTCGATGGATCGCCCTCAATCCGAACCCCCACCAAGCCGTTACTGCGAATCGTCCAGGATGCGCAAGGCCAAATTGGCGATTTCCTCGAGCCGCTCGTTCTGCCCTGTGCCGTGCAGGTAGCCAATCAGCGCTTCGAACCCGGTACTGTGCCTGTAGACAATGACGTCGACATTGCGCCGCACGTGCGCGGACTTGGTGTTTCGCCCCCGCCGAACGACGTCCAGTTCCGTCTCGGTCAGCACATCCTGAAGCCGCGCCAGTACGTCCGCCTGCGCTTTGGCGCTGACATAGCGCGTACACCGCTTGTGAAGCTCATTTGGCTTTCTCACGCCAAGATTGAGACAGTGGTTGCGCGCGTAGGTTTCCCACACCGCGTCGCCGACAAACGCCAAGCCAAGTGGAGACAACTCGTTCGCACGCCACGTCTGATTCATGCTTCGAAACTCCATCGTGTGCCTTGCGGCGTATCTTCCAGCACAATGCCGCGCTCCTTCAAGGCGTCGCGAATCTCGTCCGCTCGGGCGAAGTTGCGGGCGGCGCGCGCCGCGTTTCGTTCCTCAATCAAGGCGGCGACTTCAGCCTCGAGATCGGTCCGCTCCGCTTCAGGGATGCCGATCACGCCGAGCAACTCGACAATCACCTGCCGGTACTCCCGCAGGTCGGCAATGGTCAGCACCGGATCGTCCAGTCGTGAATTGATGGCGCGAACGCCTTCGAATATCGCCGAGATGCCGTCAGCCGTATTGAAGTCGTCGTCCATCGCTTCAATAAATGACTGCCGGATCTCGCCGCACAGGGAAACAGCCTCGGTCGACGGCACACCCGCAACCTCCGGAACGACATCAACACGGCTTTCGAGCGAGGCAATCTTGTGATCCAAGTTCAAAATCAGCCGGTCGATCCGCTGCAACCCCTGCTCAGCCTGAGCCAAGGCCTCTTCCGTGTAGTTCAGGGGATGCCGATACTGCGCACTGAGCAAGAAGAAGCGGATGCTTCGCGCGTCTCGCCGCTGCAACAAATCCCGCGTCATGATGAAATTGCCAGTGGACTTCGACATTTTCTCTCCGTTGATGTTCAGCGTCCCATTATGAAGCCAATAGCGCGCAAACGTCTTGCCAGAATGCGCTTCGCTCTGGGCAATTTCATTTTCGTGGTGCGGAAAAATCAGATCTCGGCCGCCAGCGTGGATATCGATCTGCTCACCCAGATAGAGCAGGTTCATCACCGAACATTCGATATGCCATCCGGGACGTCCCTTGCCCCATGGACTCTCCCAGAATTCTTCACCCGGTTTCGTCGCCTTCCACAACGCAAAATCGGCAGGATCGTCTTTCTCGTCCTGCACATCGATTCGGAAACCGGCGCGCATGTCTTCAGGCGACTGGTGCGACAGCTTTCCGTACGCAGGGTATGAAGACGTGTCAAAATACACACTGCCGTTGCGCTCGTACGCATGACCTTGTTCAATCAAATCTTGTATAAATCGAATGATCTCAGGAATGCATTCCGTGACCCGGGGATGAACTGTCGCCGGGAGAATAAACAGCTTTCCCGCGTCCTCGAAGTAATCCTTGATGTTCTGGTTCGCCAGTTCGCGCGGTGATATGCCCAACTCGCGGGCGCGCGCGATGATGCGATCGTCCACATCCGTAAAATTCTGAACGAAGAATACCTCGTACCCACGGTATTGCAGGTATCTTCGAATCGTGTCAAAGGTGACAAACATCCGCGCATTGCCGAGGTGGAAATAGTGGTAAACGGTCGGACCGCACGCGTAAAATTTGACCTTTCCCGCCTCGAGCGTCTGCAAGGGTTCTTTTTCACCTGTCATACTGTTGTAAAGTACGATACTCAACTGAACTCTCCCTTTCTATTGCCCGAGCACGGTTACAACGTGGAGGAAAGTGCGTCGGAAAGCCGCTCTACGACGACATCTCGCCCGAGCAGCCAGATGGTCTTCTGCAGATCCGGACCGTGAACCTGTCCGGTGACCGCGGCTCGGACAGGCATAAACAACTGCTTGCCCTTGACACCGAGTTCCGCCTGGATTTCTTTGAAACGAGCGCGACTCGCATCCGCTGTCCACTCCGCGGCTTGCCTGCTCCTATGCAAGTAAGCTTCGACGACAGCGCGGGCAGACTCGTCCCTGAGCAATATCCGAGCTTCCTCTTCCCATTCAATATGCGTCTGGAAGAACGTTTGCGCGAGATGGATGAAATCGTGCGCGCATGTCATACCATCTTGGAACAGCGACACGACGTTTTCCAGCCACCCTTCAGGAGCCTCGGGCGGTACCCTGAGGCCCTCCTGTTCCATTTGCTTCGAAACCATCAGAGCCGCATCTGACAACGGCAGAGCCTTAAAGTACTGGTTCGCCATCCAGTTGAGCTTCTCCACGTCGAAGACGGCGCCAGACTTGGACACCCGATCCAGATCGAACTTGGCGCACAATTCCTCCATCGAAAACAGTTCCTCTTCGCCGCCCGGAGACCATCCCAGCAACGCGAGGAAGTTGATAATGGCCTGAGGGACATAGCCCAATTTTTCATACGCGGCGATAGGCAGCACGTTCGGATCGCGCTTGCTGAGCTTCTTCCGATGTTCATCCAGCACGATTGGCAAGTGCGCAAACGCCGGCACCGGCTTGCCGAGCGCTTCATAGACGAGAACCTGCCGCGGTGTATTGGACAGATGCTCTTCAGCCCGAATCACGTGGGTGATCTCCATCTCCACGTCGTCTATGACTACCTGAAAGTTGTAGGTTGGAATGCCATTCGACTTTACGATTACGAAATCGCCGATGTCATCGGTCTGAAACGTCACTTGGCCGCGAATGATGTCCTCGATCTCGATGCGCTTGCCCGGCTCCACATGAAAGCGGATGCTGTACGGTATACCTGCGTCGATCTTGGCCTGGCGTTCTTCCTTGGACAAGTTGTAACACTTTCCGCTGTAGCGCGGCACACGGCCTTCCTGTTCCGCGAGTTCCCGTTGTGCCACCAGCTCGTCGTCCGTACAGAAGCAAGGGTACGCCAGCCCGGATTCCAGCATTCTCTCCGTATACGATTTATACAGTGGCAAACGCTCCATGCAACGATACGGCGCATGCGGCCCTCCTACATCCAAGCCCTCATCCCACAGGATCCCGAGCCACCGAAATCCGTCGAGAAACTGCAGTTCCGCCCCTTCGACGTTACGGTTGACGTCCGTGTCCTCCAACCGCAGAATGTACGTTCCGCCGTGCCTGCGCGCGAAAAGATAGTTAAACAGCGCTGTTCGAACGCTTCCAATATGTAAATGACCGGTCGGACTAGGTGCAAACCGAACTCGTACCGACACAACGACGCCTCCCTTATTCCTTATCCGCTTGAACGAGCAATGCGACCGCCTGTGCGGCGATCCCCTCTTTGCGGCCAATAAATCCAAGTTTCTCGTTCGTAGTCGCTTTGATGGATACTTGTCCAATATCGACATGACACACCGAAGCGATATTGGTCCGCATCGCCATGACGTGCGGCAGCAATTTGGGCGCTTCCGCAAGCACCATCACATCTAGATTGCCCAATTGATAACCTTCTTGGGCCACAAGTCGAACCACGTGTTCAAGAAGTTTCATACTGTCCGCGTCCTTGAACCGATCATCGGACGGCGGAAAATGTACACCGATGTCGCCTAACGCGAGTGCGCCAAGCATCGCGTCCATGACCGCGTGAAGGATCACATCCGCGTCCGAATGTCCGAGCAGTCCGAAGGGAGCCTCTATTTGGACGCCGCCCAATACCAGCGGGCGGCTTTCATCGATTTGATGAACATCGTAACCAATGCCAATTCTCATGCTTCGACGTTCCCCCACAGTCTGATGGATAGCCATTGCGCGTAGTCCAAGTCGCTTGGCGTCGTGACCTTCCCATTGTAGCCCGTCGACTCAACGCAAGCCACTTTTACGCCCAGCGATTCCAAAATGGCGCTGTCGTCCGTCGGAGAGTCCGAGACCTCTTGCGCAAAGTACGCTTGTTCAATGAAGTCGCCGCGCACGACTTGCGGGGTCTCCGCCAGGAAAACCCGTTCGCGCGGGATCGTCCGATCCACCCGGTCATCCTGGACCCATTTGACAGTATCTCGGGAATAGCGGCCGAGGAGCGCTCCGCCGTGTACCGCCGCCTGTTCAAACACTTGATCCACGTCTGCGATCGACACAAAAGGACGCGCCGCGTCGTGAACGGCCACCAAGGCCTCGCTCGGCGGAAGCGCCATCGCCTCCAGCAGCCCGCGAACCACCTGCATCCCTGCCACAACCGAATCGTGGCGAGTCGCTCCGCCCCGTGTGAGCCGCACCCGGGCAGGGTTGTCCAATGTTGAAATCTCCGACTCCATGCGAGGCCAATCTTCTTCGGATGCGACGACAATCACGTGGCTGACGCCAGAGCAAAGCATCGCCTCCGTGGAACGAAGCCACATGGACTTGCCGGCCAGATTGAGAAATTGTTTCTTGAAGCCCATTCGGCGGCCCTGCCCCGCCGCAACCACAATCGCAAAACGCACCATGTCGACCTCCAAGCAAAAGCGAGGAATAAGTCCGCCTCGCTCGACCTATTCCTCGGTTGATTTCTATCGACGCATGTTGATAGTTCAGCTAGCCGCGGTTTCGCAGACGCACGCGGACCTCCGGCAAGCAACTCCGGATTACAGAGCCTTCTCCAACATCTTCGGCTTCGCAAAAATCATTCGACCGGCAGACGTTTGGAGCACACTCGTCACCTGAACAATGAGACGTCCGCCGATGTATTCGCGGCCGCCCTCGATCACGATCATCGTACCGTCATCCAAATACGCGACACCCTGATTGTACTCCTTGCCATCCTTGATGACCTGCACGTGCAGTTCCTCACCGGGGAGAACAACCGGTTTGAGCGCATTCGCCAAATCGTTGATATTTAATACTGGGACACCCTGCAACTCGCAAACCTTGTTCAGGTTGAAGTCGTTGGTCATCACCTTGCCATTCATCTGCTTCGCCAGACGAACCAACTTCGAGTCTACCTCTTGAATGTCGTCGAAGTCTATCTCGACAATTTGGACGACCGCCTTCAGTTCCTTTTGAATGCGATTCAGCACATCGAGCCCCCGGCGGCCGCGGTTGCGCTTAAGCACATCGGACGAGTCGGCAATGTGTTGCAACTCCTCCAGCACAAACGACGCGATGACAAGCGTACCATCCAAAAAACCCGTCTCGACCAAGTCGGCGATGCGGCCGTCGATGATGACGGAAGTATCCAGTAGTTTGGCTTCGCCAGGCCGCATGGCGGGACGTTTGTCGCGCTCTTTTTCCGCCCGTTCCTTCGCGGACAACCGGCCCGAAAATAAATTGAGCAAATCTTCACGCTTGGTGAATCCGATTCGGAGGCCGAGATAAGCGAAAAAGACCGCCACAAAGAACTGTACCGCGATGCCGACAATCGGAATGGAACGAATCTCTGGTGAGAAGAGATACGCGACGACAAGGCCGATGACCATGCCGATGGTACCGCCGAGGATATCCGCCAGCGGCGCGCTCTTCAACCGCTCCTCCAACCACCTCAACAACGCAGACACGTACCCGGCCACTGACATGGTCGCTATGAGAAAAACTGCCCCACCCAGCGCTGCGCCAAACCAATTCGAAGTCAAAACATCTTGATTGTTCATATGAAAGACGCGTATGAATAAGTCCGGACAAAATTGATACCCCAGTACTACCCCCAAAACCGTAAAAAACAGATGGACAACTTTTTTCATCATATCTAGCGTCACCTCCTGTCAAATAGTATGCACCCGATAGATCCTGTTCTAATCACACGAAGCTGGGATAAATTGAGTAAAAACGGTATCCTGGATAAATTTGCACGTTTGGCAGTCTCAAATGGGGTAATGACTTCAGTGTAGCATTCCCTCGGGAAGGCGTCAAAAAGCCTGAGACAGCTCGCCTCAGTCCTCGGATCTTCGCAAGATCTCAGATGAGACGGCACGTCCTCGACGAAATTTAATCACTCGATACCGAATGGATCGAATCAGACCATAACACGCGTAAAGACCCAAGATCCCAAAGATCAACCAATCGGGCCGAATCAACACATAGTGAATCAACACAAATACCAATCCAATTGACATAGGAACAAGTACGAGCAACGCTCGCGGAAACGCCACGCGCTTGAAGTTAGGGTAACGAACGCGGCTGATCATCAACATGGAAAGGACGAATGCGGCTGCCGAGAGAATCAACGATGCTGGATGAAGCACGGGCTTCATCAGCGTCAAGGTCGCCAATACGCCGCCAGCCGCGGTAATGGGCAAGCCAACGAAGAAATGCGTCGATTTCGTCTGCATGTGAAATCTGGCCAGGCGGATGGCGCCGCACATGGGAAACCATAGAGTCAGGAGATCTCCAATGACGCCGAGTTGTTTGAGCTCCATTTGATAGACGATGAGCGCTGGCGCCGCTCCAAATGTCACGATGTCCGCGAGTGAATCCAACTGTTTGCCAAACTCGCTCTCCGCGTGAAGCAGTCGAGCGATTCGACCATCCAACCCATCCAGGACCATGCCGACAACGACAAATAACGCCGCCTCGCTGACGCGTCCGTGCAAAGTCAGCAAGCTAGCTATCAACCCGAGGCCGAGATTCAGTAATGTCAACGCGCTCGGGATCGATCGTATCAACAAAGATGCCGCCTCCTCATTACCATTAGGAACCACGTTTAAAACTGACGCTCAATCAGGACTTGCTCCTGGATTCTATCGAGCCCAGTTCGAATCATTTGCGAGCGGATCGGGCCAACGCCCTCGACTTCGTCCAGATCAAGCACACTGGCGTTCAGGATCTTCGACAGGACACCAAAATGCTCCACAAGATTCTCGATCACAGGTTGTGGCAGTCGGCTGATCTTGTGCAAGACCCTGTATCCTCTTGATGGTACGACCTCTTCCAACAGATTTCCACTCGTTCGATAGCCTAAGGCCCGCGCAACGAGATGCCCATCGAGCAGTTCGTCTGATGACATATCGTGAATTTGCGACAGGATTTGGTGCGCGGCAGCCGAAGATTCAGGCGCCAAAAAATCCTTGACCAGCAAGTAGGCTTGTTCGTCCAGGTTGCTGACCAATTCGTCAAGCTGCATGCTCACGAGACGCCCCTCCGTGCCTAGCTCGATGATGTACCGCCGAATTTCCGACGTGACACGAAGCACCGTCTCAAAACGTTGTAGGACCGTGGTCACTTCGTCCAAGGTCACAGCCTCTTCAAATTCCAAAGCGCTTAAGTCGGTCAGTTCCTGCTCAAGGACGACCTTGTACTTTTCCAACGTTTGAAGCGCTTGGTTGGCCTTCGTCAAAATGACCGAAATGTCGCGCAGTACGTATTTGAACGTACCCTGGTAGAGTGTGATGACATTGCGTCGCTGCGAAATGCAAACCACCAGATGTCCGCTCTGACGGGCCACTCGCTCTGCCGTCCGATGCCGAGTACCTGTTTCAGAGGTGGGAATGGTGTGATCCGGATTCAGATTCGTATTGGCGTACAGTACGCGCCGCGCGTCTTCACTGACGATGATGGCGCCGTCCATCTTGGCCAATTCGTACAAGTGGGACGGCGTCAACTCACACTGAATCGAGAAGCCGCCGTCCATCATGGACAGCACCGTTTCCGAGGCTCCGATGACAATCAGTCCGCCGCTCTTGGCCCGCAGTATGTTTTCTATGCCCTCACGAAGCACCGTTCCTGGGGCTACCATTCGCAGAATTTTGTTGATCGCGATGTCGCGCCGCGAATCCTCTCTCATCCCGTGTCACCCTCTAAAAGGCCTTTTGTATCGCGTCCTGCACGGACTGGACAGAGACGACCTCCAATCCGGCGATGGTTTCCGCGACCGTTTGCGCAGCCGGGACAAAACACCGTGCGAATCCCAGCTTCTTCGCCTCCCGCAACCGTTCGGACAGACGCGTCACCGCGCGAACCTCTCCAGTTAATCCAACTTCACCAACGAACATGTCGCCCCGTGCCAGCGGGCGATCCCGATGGCTCGACACAAGTGCCATCGCGATCCCGAGATCGACCGCCGGCTCATCGACCCGCACGCCTCCGGCGACGTTGACATAAGCGTCGGATGCGCCGACCTGCAATCCCAGTCTTCGCTCCAACACGGCCAAAATCATATTGACCCGTTGATAGTCGGCCCCTGTGGTCGTCCGCCGCGGCGTTCCAAAGCTGGTAGGCGCGACGAGCGCCTGGACTTCAAGCAGCAGAGGCCGCCGTCCTTCCATCGCCGCAACCACCGCGGATCCAGGTACGACCAACTGTCGTTCGGACAGGAACAAAAGCGATGGATTGGAAACTTCACGGAGCCCTTCGTCGCCCATTTCGAACACGGCCAATTCGTTGGTTGAACCAAAACGGTTCTTCACCGCGCGCAGTACTCTATACATATGATGTCTTTCGCCTTCGAAGTATAATACTGCGTCAACCATGTGCTCCAACATGCGTGGACCGGCAAGAGCCCCGTCTTTCGTCACGTGCCCCACGATAAATGTGGCGATGTTTCGCGACTTCGCAAACCGCAGCAGAACACTGGTGCACTCCCTCACCTGGGCAACGCTTCCAGGCGCAGAGGTCAAACTCGGCCGAAAGACCGTTTGAATCGAATCGACGATCAGAAAATCCGGCTCGACCGAGGCTGCGGACTCGACGGCGAGATCGAGATCCGTTTCCGCCATGACGTACAGGTTGTTGTGCACCGTGCCGAGCCGCTCTGCCCGGAGACGAATTTGGCTCGCACTTTCTTCTCCAGAAATATACAAGACACGCCGGTTTTGTGACGCGATGGCCTGGGACAATTGAAGCAAGAGCGTCGACTTGCCAATGCCGGGATCGCCGCCGATGAGCACCAGTGATCCAGGCACCACACCGCCGCCCAGCACGTAGTCGCACTCTTCGATCCCGGTGTGAATCCGCGTCTCCGACTGCGCAGGAATTTGATGAATCGGCAGCGGTTCGCTCCGGACTCCGGAATGGCCGGTCCGCCTGGAATCCACAGGGGTGGACACCTCTTCGACAAGCGTGTTCCATTCGCCGCAACCGGGGCACCGCCCCATCCACTTCACCTCGATGTGCCCGCATGCCTGACACACGTATTGCGTTTTCGTCTTTGCCAAATCTCACTCCGCCCTTCGTACACACTGATTACCATCATACAAGAATGCAGCGATTCGTCTATCACGAGGGCGCTTCGACACACACACAATCGCAAACAGAACGAGATGTCTCCCCCGGACCCCGGGCGGAGACATCTCGAGTTGACAGCATGCTCCTAAAGGCGCACGCGTGTATCCGTTATACGCCAAGTGTTTGCGCGTTGACTTTTTCGACGCGGAGGCGATCCCCATCGAGTCCGAGGACGACCGTGTCGCCTTTCTTAATTTCGCCAGCAAGCAACGCTTCGGACAACCGATCTTCGATATGGCGAACGATCGCGCGTTGCAGCGGCCGGGCGCCGTATTGCGGATCGAACCCTTCCTTCGCCAGGAACGCCTTGGCTTCGTCCGTCAACGTGAACTGGATCTCCTGCTCCTGCAGTCGGCGCTGCAGGTTCTTCACCATCAGCTCGACAATCTGCGCAATCTGCGCTTCGTCAAGCGGATGGAAGACGATGATTTCGTCGATCCGGTTGATGAACTCCGGCCGGAACGTCTTCTTCAGATCCTGCATGACTTTGTCTTTCATATCGTTGTATCGGCTGCTGGAATCAGGCTTAAAGCCCACGCTTCCGCCTTTTCGCAGCTCTTCGGCGCCCACGTTCGACGTCATGATAATGACCGTATTGCGGAAGTCGACTGTGCGCCCTTTTCCGTCCGTCAACCGTCCATCGTCGAGCACCTGCAAGAGAATGTTGAACACTTCCGGGTGCGCCTTTTCGACCTCATCCAACAGTACGACCGAGTATGGCTTGCGGCGAACTTTTTCCGTCAATTGCCCACCTTCGTCGTACCCTACGTACCCCGGAGGAGAGCCAACCAGCCTGGAGGTCGAATGGCGTTCCATGAATTCGGACATATCGATTCGGATCATCGCGTCTTCGTCACCGAAAATCGCCTCAGCCAACGCGCGCGCCAATTCGGTCTTGCCAACGCCGGTTGGGCCGAGGAAGATGAACGAGCCAATCGGCCGTTTCGGATCCTTCAGCCCCGCGCGGGCGCGCCGAATGGCGCGGGATACGGCTTCGACCGCTTCGTCCTGCCCGATCACCCGATCATGCAGCAACTTCTCCATATTCAAGAGCCGTTCGGACTCTTCCTGTGCGAGCTGCTTCACCGGAATACCGGTCCAAGCTGCGACAACGTGCGCGATGTCGTCCACCGTGACGCGGACGTCGTCGTGTTGCTGCGTCTTCTGCCAATTTTCCTTCAGTTCTTCGAGCTCTTGCTTGATTCGCTGTTCCTGATCCCGGAGATTGGCAGCCTGTTCGAACTCCTGGCTTTGCACCGCGGAATCTTTCTCACTGCGCACCTTCTCCAGCTTCTGCTCCAGTTCCTTCAGGTTCGGCGGCGCCGTGTGCGTCCGCAAGCGAACCCTGGAGCCTGCTTCGTCGACGAGATCGATAGCCTTATCCGGCAGGAAGCGGTCAGAGATGTAGCGATCCGACATTCTCACCGCCGCTTCCAACGCTTCATCGGTAATCTTTACGCGGTGGTGGGCTTCATAGCGATCCCGCAGGCCTCGCAAAATTTCGAGCGCCTCTTCCGGCGTCGGCTGATCCACCGTGATCGGCTGGAACCGCCGCTCCAAAGCGGCATCCTTTTCGATGTGCTTGCGGTATTCGTCGAGCGTGGTCGCGCCGATGCACTGCAGCTCGCCGCGGGCCAACGCTGGCTTGAGGATGTTGGACGCGTCGATGGCGCCTTCAGCACCCCCAGCTCCGATCAAGGTGTGCAACTCGTCGATGAACAGAATGATATTCCCCGCTTGGCGGATTTCATCCATGATCTTCTTCAGCCGATCTTCAAACTCGCCGCGATATTTCGTCCCAGCGACGACGGTCCCCATATCGAGCACCATCACGCGCTTGTTGCGCAAGGTCTCGGGGATGTCGCCGAGGATGATGCGCTGGGCGAGTCCTTCGGCGATCGCGGTTTTACCGACACCCGGTTCTCCGATCAGCACCGGATTGTTTTTGGTGCGCCGTGACAACACCTGAATCACACGCTCGATCTCGCCGGCCCGGCCAATCACGGGATCGAGCTTGCCGTCGCGCGCCATCTGCGTCAAGTCGCGGGCGAGGCCATCCAGTGTCGGTGTGCCCGCCGCGTTGTCCTTGTCGCTGGCCAAGTCCGCGGCGTCTCCACCGAGCAACTGAAGCACCTGTTGCCTCGCCTTGTTGAGGCTGACATTCATGTTGGCCAGAACGCGCGCCGCGACGCCTTCGCCTTCGCGAATCAGCCCCAGCAGAATGTGTTCGGTGCCAACGTACGTATGATTCAATTTACGGGCTTCATCAATGGACAGCTCAATGACTTTCTTCGCGCGCGGCGTGTACGTCATCGCACTGACTTGTCCTTGCCCCTTGCCGATGATGCGCTCCACTTCCTGTTGCACCTTGTCTGCCTGAACGCCTAACATCTGCAAGGCGCGAGCGGCGATTCCTTCACCCTCCCGAACCAGCCCCAAGAGGATGTGTTCGGTACCAACGCCCGGATGATTCAGCCGAGTCGCTTCTTCCTGAGCCAGAGCCAAAACTTTCTGCGCTCTTTCCGTAAATCGTGCGTACATTAACCTTGCACCTCCATGTCATCTAAGCGAAGACGCTCTCGAATCAACGCGGCCCGTCGAACATCGCGTTCCGACGCCGACAGCTCCCGGTTCGAATACTTTTGAAGAAACGCTGGCTGCGTCGTCACCATCAATTCTTTCAAAATGCCGGCCGACACGCCTTGAATAATGCCTAAATCGATACCGAGCCGCACATCGGACAACCGCTCCATCGTCTCTTTGGTATCGATTCTACGAGCATATGCGAGAATGCCAAAGGACCTGCTTACCCTATCCTCCAGTTGCGTTCTGTTCCTGGCGAGCAAAGCCTTTCTGGCATTGCGCTCATGCTCGATCAACTGATAAACCACGCTTCGCAGGTTTTGTGTGATCTCTTCCTCAGTCTCTCCGAGCGTGATTTGGTTTGATACCTGAAACAGGTTGCCGTACGATTCCGATCCTTCGCCATACATTCCACGCACAGCCAATCCAACTTGGGACACCGCCGTTAGCATACGGTTAATGCTGCCCGACAAGACCAGGCCAGGCAAGTGCATCATGACCGAAGCGCGAATCCCCGTTCCCACATTGGTCGGACACGCCGTCAAGTACCCATAGGTATCGTGATACGCATAGGTCAACTGCGATTCCAAAGCATCGTCGATCGCGCTCGCCGTCTTCCACGCATCCTCCAAGCGAAGCCCTGGATATATGCATTGGATACGTAGATGATCTTCTTCGTTGATCATGATACTCACCAATTCGTCGTCGCGAAGCACCATCGCGCCATGCTTCTCCTGCTGGGCGAGATCGGGACTGATCAGATGTTTTTCGACAAACACCTGTCGATCCAAGGCCGACAAGTCCTGACACCGCACGAGTTCGAATTTGCCCAGCGAAGCCATGCTCGGAGACGCCACCGCACGAGCGACCGACTCAATCACCTCGCGCGCGTGGCTGTCCGTCTGCAGCACCGGAAACGGATATCCCTGAAGATTCCTCGCCACACGCACACGGCTTGTCAAGACGATGTCGTCCTCCGGGCCGCCTTCCTTCATCCAGCGACTCATAGCCCGTTGAAGGAAATCACTCAGTGACATGAGGCACCCTCCTCAATCTCCTTGTTGTTCGAGTAATTTGATTTGGTCACGGAGCTCCGCGGCCCGTTCAAACTGCTCATTCGCCACCGCCTGCTGCAACTCCCTGCGAAGCGCCTCGAGCCGCCGCTTTTGCTGCAAGGTCGCGCCCGATTTCACAGGGACCTTTCCCGTGTGGCTGGTGCCCGTTTGGATTCGCCGCAGAAGCGGTTCCAACCGGCTTGAAAAGCTGTCGTAACAATCCGGGCAACCAAAGCGGCCCAATTGCGTGAATTGGTTGTATGTCATCCCACAGGAGGGACATCTGAGCTGCACGGATTGAACCGTTGCGTATCCCGGTGACGACTCCATGTTCAACAACCCACTCAGGAGCTTGTTGAAATCAAACGCGTTGCCCGCGACGAACGGATTGAGCACTTCGCCCTGCTCCTTGGCACACACTTCACAGAGGTGATAGCCCGTCTTCTCACCGTTGATAATTTTCGTTACGTGAACCGTCGCTGGCCGTTCATGACAACGTTCACACAGCATGTGGACACCTCCGCGGATCCGGCTTACTGATCTGCAGCCGCAAGGACTTGAATCGCTGAGTACAAGAGACGCGCTCGCAACTGATCCCGAAGCGGCAAGTCGACCGTAAGAACCTCTCTTCTCAACATGTTTTCCAGCATGAGCGCTTCTCGCCGCGTCACCCACTTTTCCCTGTACAGGCGTCCAATCAAAGCCTCGCCAGACGCCTGGCTGACTTCCGGACCGAGCGTCCGAAGCAACTCCAAGAGCGCATGTTCTCGATCCAGCTTTAACCGCCGAATCCGTATGTAGCCACCGCCACCGCGCTTAGACTCGACGATGTAACCGTGATCGACCGTGAACCTCGTACTGATTACATAATTAATCTGCGAAGGCACACAGTGGAACAACTCGGCCAGCTCACTGCGCTGGATTTCGATGACGTCGAGATCGCTCTCTTCCAAAATACGCTTCAGGTACTGTTCGATCACATCGGAAATGTTGTTACCCATTGGCTGTAACTCCCATCCTTCGGCAGCACCGCCCTTTTGACTTTCACTTTTCTTGACTTTGACCTTTCTTGACCATATTATACACCGCTGATTTTCAAACACAAGTTCCATACGTACATCTTTGCGTCTTATCAGCCACGCCTTCCTTGTTCATTCTACCCAATCCCGCCCTAAGGATGACGGCGTTTGGGGACGACGCGGTGAGGAGATTGGCGCGAGGGCGAAGGCGATGTGGCGCGATCGCGACGGCGGGCGAGGGCGAAGGCGAAGGCGAAGGCGAGGGCGAAGGAGCGAAATAGGCGGCCCTCAGCCGCTTATTTCGGCGAGAGGGCCGGGCAAGAGGCAAAATAGGCAGCCCTCAGCCGCTTATTCGCCTTCCTCCCCACAGAATGGCCTGATTCGGGCCATTTAAGCGGCGCTGGACCGCTTATTCCTCGCCCATCACACGATTCGACACACTTAAGCCGCCTGCGGACGCTTATTTCGCTGCGCCCCCGATCGCCTCCGTTGCCGGAATCCGCGCGATCACGATCGGGGGCAGGAGGGGGGTGGCGCGAGATGACGCGATCGCGACGGCGGGCGAGGGCGGTGAAGGAGCGAAATAGGCGGCCCTCAGCCGCTTATTTCGGCGAGATGGCCGGACAAGAGGCAAAATAGGCAGCCCTCAGCCGCTTATTTGCCTTCCTTCCCACGGAATGGCCTGATTCGGGCC
>NZ_BCQI01000013.1 GCF_001544355.1 Alicyclobacillus acidiphilus NBRC 100859 | reverse complement strand
TTAAACTCGGTTGAGTATTCATAAGTATTGCGGATCCGCGCCGATACATTGTGTTAAATTATAAAGATATTATTGCCCGACCATTATCATATAATTCCGTTTTGACATCGAGATAATGTACGGGAAATATACGAGACATGTTTCGTTTTATCCGAGGAGGAGTCTCAATTGAATGAGTCGTCGCAACGAATTGTTATTCATGCGGCATACGGTAGATATACGAATATTCTCGTGTTTCCGGTATTGATTGCAGCAACAGCGATTCCGCTTATGCACCATCATACGTTTATCGGTGGATTGATTGTCGGGTGTGCGTCATCGGTAATCATATTTTTCGTTATGCACGCGATATGGCAAGAGATACGTTTCTTGAGTGATGGTATTCAATTTTCGTCCAAATTTTACGATATACATGACATTGAGGAGATTAAATTGTCTCAAAGAAAGTTTACTATTGTTACTACTACAGGAGATCAAGCTCGTATGCATCTTTGGGAGGATAGGGATAGTATCAAGAGAGCGATTCTGGGATGGGCACAACAACATCACATCCACGTCGTTAATGAATGAATTTTGCATCGCGAAGGTTTATCAATAATTTTATGTAAACTCGATAAACAAATTCAGCGGATGCAGGGTTCAACCCACTCCGGAAAGCATATCGTTAACTGACCGAGAATCTCACCCCAGTTCTCGCTCGTCTGCTTCTTTGTACCCTCCATGGTTGCCAAGTAGAGCATTTTCGTCAGGAATTCGTCCGTTGCGAAGACGCTCTTTCCTTTCGTCATCGTACCTACGAAGTTGTCTATGGTAGCTTTCAATCAGATTGGTTGTATAAATCCGACGCATTCCCGGAGGTTACGAGTTCATCCCAGTTTGTGCGCCAGGACCGAGTAACACGTGCTATTTGCTTCCCAGGTCCCTTCAGACTTGTCCAGTTCTGCTAAGGTAGCGTTTTCCGGACTCGCTTTATAAATGGGCTTGTAGTGACACGTGTCCCGTGTCAACGAGATAGTCAGCGCGCATTGCTCCCTTGTACATTTTGGCGGTTACAATGCTCACCGTAGGAGATGGAAGGGTTGCGGTGACGAACACGGACGGACAATTTTCATATACAACCTCGATTCCATCAGCAGGAACTTATAATGTGACTTTCTTGGATTACAATATTCCATCGCAACCGATGAAGATAGTGGTAAGGTAATTCGGTGTTTGGTGCCATGTTTTCGAGGCGCCTTTTGTCTATGATTTTCGGAGGTGATCCGGTGAACGGAACTAGGATTAGCGCCACGATAGCTTCCGTCCTTTTCGTCATTGCCGTCGTGTTTGGAACACTGTACTCACTTGAGCGTCACCATGAATCTGTCAGGCGGCAGGAGCTATGGAATGTAGTCGTGGCGGAAATGAACATGGCATCTTACGACATAGGTCGATACGGTACGTCCGATGCGGTGGTTCCTGTTGCAACAGCGGCTGAAAGTCTGGAACAAGTTGTTCAAAGAGGACTCTCTGAATCAAGGCGCCCCGACAGCCAACGCATTAGAATACGCGGCTCACATTTTTGAACATCCCAAGGCGTTCTCGGATCAACAACGGTCAGATGCGAAAACGTACGTCTTGCGTGTGAACGCATTGGTTCAATTTCACGTTTCTCAAGGGAATTTTAAGATTTCTAACAATTCGTATTTAGACTAACTGAACAAGCTCATTGATTCGCCGATGAAAGAGGGTTCGCATTTGTTTTCAGCAAACTAAGTTTTGTTCGCATGTTAGGGTGAACACTGTAAGACTCAACAAGTGGCAAAAAGCGCACTTCTCTCAAAACGCCCTTCCGCCGCTCGAAGCATTTCGATCGAAAATTCCGTGATGATGCCGTTCCGGCACTTCCCTTTACTTACCTTTATTGAAATCTAATGATTCTTGTAATATGGTTTTACAATATCAAATACGTGTATTTGAGGGATATCTGAAGTTCGAGGAGGTTCAAGGATGAACGAAGATAACAATCTTCGCAAAGGACTTGGCTTCTGGTCACTTACCGCTGCTGCGTTAAGCAGCGTGATTGGCTCAGGATGGCTGTTCGGTGCTTGGAAGGCGGCCCAACTCGCAGGACCCGAATCCATAGTGGGTTGGATCGTCGGAGGAATCGCGATGATGCTGGTCGGTATTGTATTCGCGGAACTGGGCATGGTCAAGCCGGAGTCAGGCGGGCTCGTGCGCTATCCGAAGTATTCCAACGGTTCTCTTGTGGCATCGATTATCGGACTGGCATTATGGCTTGGTTATGTTGCAAACCCGCCGACGGAAGCGTCGGGTGTCGTTCAATATTTGAGTCAATTTCACGCACTGAGCGGATTGTACAACGCCACCTCCGGAAACTTGACGGCTTCCGGCATTGGGGCGGCGATTGTGCTCATGCTTATCTTCGTATGTGTAAACTACTTTGGTGTTCAATTATTCGCTCGAGTCAATACCTTCATTACGGCGATCAAGTTCATTGTGCCAACCGTCACGGTCGTCGCCCTATTGGTACACGGTTTTCATGCGAGCCATTTTACCGATCCCAAACTTGGCGGATTCGCACCAAAAGGCTGGGGAGCAGGGCTTAGTGCGATTGCCACGGCAGGCATCGTTTTTGCGTACACAGGTTTCCGCAATGCTGTCGATCTTTCGGGTGAAGCAAAAAACCCCAGAAGAAACGTGCCATTGGCGCTTATTACAACGTTGATCGTCGCCATTGTGCTTTACATCTTGCTTGAAATCGTATTCATTGGCGCAACACCAAACAGTGACCTCACACACGGTTGGGCTGGTGTCAATTTCAACTCGCCGTTTGTGGATATCGCCATGTCGGTAAACCTCATGTGGCTGTATTGGATGCTCATGGCAGACGCCGCCATCTCGCCGTCTGGCTCCAGTTTTGCGTACACAGCCGCGAATTCTAGAAATGTGTACGCGTTGGCTAAAAATCGTCTGCTCCCCAGATTTTTCGCGCACATCAACCCGAAATACGGCGTTCCGACAAGAGGACTCTTTTTAAACTTTGTCGTCGGTTTGTTGTTTTTGATCCCGCTGAAGAGCTGGTACGGTATCATTTCTTTAACGGGCGCACTCGCAGTGTACACGTTCTGTGCCGGTTCCGTATCCGCCATCGTGTTCCGTAAGATGGGATTGTCCAGGGGCAATACCATTAAAGGCATGAATGTCATCGCGCCGCTCGCCTTTGTCGTGGCCACGCTTATCATCTACTGGAGCGGCTGGGGAACACTGTGGAAGACAGGGATTATCCTGCTTATCTGTCTCGCAATTTATGTCGTGACCTATTTCTTCAACAAAGAAGAGAACGTGGAATTGCGCGGCGGACTTTGGATCGTAGTCTATCTTGCAGTGGTCTTGTTCTTATCCAGCATCGGCGGCAAGACATTTGGCGGTACAGGCTGGATCCCGGAACCCTATGCGTCGATACTCGTTGCACTGGTATCACTCGCGATTTTTTACGTCGGGGTTGGCAGCGGCGTTTGGTATATGAAGAAAACAAGGCATTTCGAGCAATTAGAGTGGGGCGAATCATAAACTTTCAATGCCCTGGCATTCGCAAAACTGCATAGAGAGTGGAGAGAGCCCAATGTGTGAAATTTTGTACGTTAGAGCGAGCAATGCGTTCTATTTGGCTGATGTTTTGCCTATCGCAAGTCAGATTGAACACTATGGTATAGCCGGATTTGGCTGGGGGGTCGCTTGGGTTACACCGGCGGCGGAACTGAGGCATTTTCGCTCAGCAGGAAGGCTTGAAACAGAATACGAACACCAGATGAGGCTCGCCAAAGAGCAGGCGATGGCTGTGTTGTTCCATTTAAGACGACCGTCATTTTTGAGTACGCTTCAAGTTCGTAATTCACAGCCCTATCTTGAGCCGGGCAAATTTGCGTTCGCTCACAATGGGTATTTGGAAAACCATAAGGCGTATCGTGAAACCTTTTCCGGTGAATTCCAAGGCGAATCCGACAGTGAGGTAGGGTTTTTGCTGTATCGAAAATACCTCGAAACTTTACCGCCGGTTGAGGCTTTGACCAAGGCTGTCGACGACTCGATGGGCAGCGGCGAAGCCAATGTGGTGATTCTGAATGCGGACGGCAGCGCAGTTGCACTGGGCAGAAACACCAAGAAAAACCCGCTTCATCAATTCGAGGGAAACGGTTGGACAGGCATTGTGACAGAACTGCATAGCCCAGATGGCTCACTATTCAGGATGTTTCCGTGGATGACGAGCGTTTCGACCATTACGGAGGCTGTGGAGATCAACAAGGCGTTGTCCGTCAGTCCTGTCTTATCCAACTAATGCGCCGTTCGGGCGGCGCTCCCCCTTGTGCAGGAATTACGAAAAATTTCACACACATCCGTCGAAATTTTACGCTGTTTTCACCATCCCTTAACATGAACTATGTACCCTGAACGAGTTCGGTTCAATCGACGGAAGCATCTTTCAGAGCGTCTCTCTGCGACGCGGGAGTCGCCTACACAAAATCCAACAGTATAACGAGATGATCACTCAATGAATGAAGTTCCAGTAATTCTTGCTCACAGAGGATGGTCGAAACGCTATCCGGAGAACACCATGTTGGCGTTTCAACAGGCATTGACGCTGCCCATTGACGGTCTCGAACTCGACGTGCAACTTTCTGATGACGGCGTGCCGGTGATCATGCACGATGAGACGGTGGATCGCACCACGGACGGTGCAGGCCCCGTTCGGTCCTTCTCCGCGGCGGAGCTGGGAAAGTTAAACGCCGCTTGCCTTTGGAAGGAGCAGGGGGTACCTGCTTGCCCCGTGCCCGCGTTGTCAGACGTCCTGGCTTGGACGAGTGCCGAACATCCAGACGTGCTCATCAACTTGGAATTGAAAGTGTTCGACGATCACGTCGTTCCCTTGGTCAACGCCGTGGTTCGTTGTGTGGACCAGTTTCCGAATGTGCGCGATCAAATTCTCTTTTCTTCGTTTCACCACGACTGCTTGTCGGCTTTGACGAAGGTGCTGCCCGCCGCCAGACTCGGTTTCCTCTACGGTCCGCCGGTGGCGAAGCCGCACGAAGTGTTTCGGGCGCACGCCGGGCATTGGGTCAATCTTCGCCACGACTGGACTGACGGCGAAACCATCGCTGCCTGCCATTCGGCGGGGGCAACATGCTGTGTATGGACGGTGGATGATCCGGATCTCATTCGAAAATTCCTCGATCTCGGCGCGGATGTCATCATCACCAACGTTCCGGACGTCGCGCACTTGGTTCGAGATCAGTGGCTAGCTGAGCGCAGCGCAGGCGGGGTCTGACACCTGCGCTCTCGGATCGACACCCAAGCTGCCTTTGTTGGGGCGTGATCGCTGAAGTGATCACGCCCTACTGCACACCTTCGACCTAAGCTTCTCGCTTTTCCTGCGCCTGGGTGTTCACGATCTCCACCCTGTTCGACGATGGGTATCGGATACTGAGTCCCGTCAACAACACATTCAAAAGCAAAATTCCGGAAAGCACGAGAAAAAAGGCGCGAACGCCAGAGGAAGCAACCACGGATGTTTCCAACAGAGGACCCAAACTGGCTCCAATGAACGTGAAGAAAGCGTAGACGGCCGTGGCGCTTCCTCGCGCCTCATGCCCGAGCTGTCCAACGAGTGTAATGATTCCGGGTACGGCCGAAGACAGGCCAAACACAAAGACGACGCTTGAGAACGTAAGAAGACCAAGCGAATGGGACGCCGCTTCCATGACAAGGCCCAAGCAGGCAACCAACAGGCCGCCCATGAATACCCTTTTGCCGCCGTAGTGCCGGATGACATAGCCCGCGACGAGCGACAACACAATCCCCGGGGCGCCTAGAAGTTGGACTTCAATTAGTTGGCTCGTATCACTTCTATAACTCGTTGACAATAAATCGTCCAAGCCTGAATACATCCCGATGAAACTAAGCAGTACGGGTACAGTGGCCACCCAGGCAAGCGTCAGTGGAATATGCCTGAAGAGCCGGAATGTACGAATGTACGTTGAAGCGATGGATGTTTGCGTGGACGGGCGGGTGCCTTTCGGAAGAAGGAAGGCAACGCCAGCACCGAGCAACGCGTACGCGCCGGCCAGCCACAGAAACGCCGCGTGCCATCCCCAGCTTGCCGACATCAAGCTGCCGTAAATTTGCCCGCCTATGCTGGCGAGAAGGAACCCGCA
The DNA here is from genome assembly GCF_001544355.1 of Alicyclobacillus acidiphilus NBRC 100859. Lineage (GTDB taxonomy): Bacteria > Bacillota > Bacilli > Alicyclobacillales > Alicyclobacillaceae > Alicyclobacillus > Alicyclobacillus acidiphilus. Next base: position 83,624 of record NZ_BCQI01000013.1, on the reverse strand, counting down.
GCTGACGACCGATGTTGCGATGGCGCGGTATCTCGGTGCGAGGACGTCGCCGATGTACGCGATCGCGACGGCAGGAAAGGACGCCGCAACCGCGCCTTCAAGCACCCTGAAGACAATCAAGAGCGCAAGCGACGGGCTGACGGCAACAAGCCCCGTCGTCACCGCAAGCATGAACAATCCGAGATAGAGGATCCTCACCCTCCTGACCCTGTCGGAAAGCGTTCCCCAAAATACGTTTCCAATCGCATACGCGAAACCATAGGCGCTGCTGGTCCAATCCGCCATATTCATCGTCACGTGGAACTCGCTTTGCCACATCGGTATGAAAGGGATTGGAAGATACACGAGCATAAGAATTAGGATGGAACATAGCCCAAGAACAGTAATGACTCGTACAAAATTGTCGCGTTCAACCTTGTCAGTCATCGTGAATCGGTCACCCACCTTGCATGGAAGTTCACCCGTTGAAGCGCTCGATCCGCACGGTGAGACCGAAGTGAGACCGAACCGGATCAACAGGCGGCAGGTGTATTATCGGTCGATCACGACGGCAACAGATAGTCGATTCCTTTCAGATGATTGCCTAATCCTCCAGCGTCGATTGTAAAAATGAATCACAGTGTTTATGATGCAACTAGCCCCGTTCATGAAGGAGGGATCCGCTTGAGCGCCGCTGATCGCGCGTTACATGACACCGAGCAGAAGCGAGAGGAACTGGTCGAGCTCATTGACCGATTGTGTGGGCAGGACGGCATTCACAGCACAGCCATACCGTCGCTTCAGCTGATTCGGAGATCGCATACCACATTGCCTATTCATACCGTGGATGAGCCGTCGCTGTGCATCGTGGTCCAGGGGAAAAAAGTGAAAATGTTGGCTGGCGAAAGTTACATGTATGGCCCATCCGACTACCTGGTGATCTCAGTCGACTTGCCGATTTCCGGAGAGGTGGTTGAGGCTTCTCCAGAGGCGCCATACCTGTGTCTGCGCATGGAAATCGATCCTCAGCAGGTCATCGACTTGATTCGAGCAACGGATGTCACGTCCAAGGCAGCGGGGGATACGCGCAGAGGGCTCTTTGTCAGCAAGACGAGCCAGCCCTTATTGGATGCCGCGGTTCGGCTTGTTCGGCTATTGGAGACGCCTCGAGATATCCCAGTGCTTGCGCCGCTGTTCACCCGTGAGATGTTGTATCGCGTCCTGCTTGAAAACCAAGGGGAGTCGTTGCGGCAGATCGCGATTGCCGGGAGCAATTCGAACCGTATCGCGGAGGTGATCCGCAAAATCAAGAGGGACTATGCGCAGCCCCTGCGAATTGAAGAGTTGGCTACGTTGGCGCACATGAGCCCTTCGTCGCTGCACCGCCACTTCAAGGACGTCACAGCGATGAGCCCATTGCAATATCAGAAAAGTCTGCGGCTGCAGGAAGCGCGTCGCCTTTTGCTGTCGCAAGCGATAGATGCCGCTGAAGTCGCCTATCGCGTCGGGTACGACAGCCCTTCGCAGTTCAGCCGCGAATACGCGCGCCTTTTCGGACTGCCGCCAATCAGTGACATCAAGCGGCTTCGCATGACGCTGCTGGCGGCAAACACGTAAATGGGAGATCGGTGTGGATCGATCACGTCGCGTTTTCACCCGAACTCGTTGGTGCTACCAATTGAGCCTCGCAACTCTTGAATATCCAACATCGGCGGCCGCCCATACATACGGGCATATTCCCGGCTGAACTGGGATGGGCTCTCATAGCCCACGCGGAAGGCGGCTTCCGAGGCTTGAACGTTTTCCACAAGCATCAAACGTCTCGCTTCTTGCAAACGGACAGTTTTCTGGTATTGCAGTGGACTCATTGCGGTTACACGCTTGAAATGCTTGTAGAACGCCGACGTGCTTAGGTTCACGGACTCCGCAAGCTCCTCGATCGCGATTCGACGGTCGAATTGTCGATTGATCAATTGAATCGCTTGAGCGATTTTGTGCGCATGACTTCCGATGATGGCAAATTGGCGGATGAGTGCGCCTTGTTCGCCTTGAAGCACTCGATAGAGAATCTCGCGAACAACGAGCGGCGCGAGAATCGGAACATCCTCCGGCGCGTTGAGCAGTTCCATGAGCCGAACGAGGGATTCGAGCAACGGGATCGACATTTTGTTAACGGTTATCCCGCGGCAAGCCTCTGCCGGAGCACAATGCGCATGGTTCATCTCTTGAACGATATCCAAAATGACATCGGTGTCAAAGTTGAGTTTTAAGCTTAAATACGGGACACTGGGTGAAGCTTCCACAATTCTTCCGCTGATGGGCAATTCTACGGAAGTGACCAGGTAACTCAGCGGATCGTACCTGTAGGTTTCTCCAGCTAGCGTGGCCACTTTCGCCCCTTGAGCCACGACGCAAATGGACGGCATATATACGGATTCCAGCGGCTCTGACAATCGTGTCGCACGCATCAATGTCAACGAGGGAAAGTGCGTCTGATGTGTGCCGTCTGACGGGGCATGGCGGCGTATCAAGGAGGCCAATTGCCGCAAGGCGTGCTCCATCCGCTGTGATTCAGATATCATATTCATCCGGCCAGCTCCCATCGAGGAAGTCTATTTCTTCCTCTCAGTATATGGCGGTGAAAGAGAATTAGGCAAGGATCGAACAGGATTGGTCTAACGGCGCGATACAGTCGCTTTCTATAATCAGCTTGCAAGGTCCAACTCGGGCGAATGACAGATCTGCCCAAACGACAGTGAAGGAGTGAAACAACGATGACGTTAGATGGGAAAGTTGCGATTGTGACTGGGGCGTCACGAGGAATTGGACGGCAAATCGCCATCCAATTGGCGAAATCCGGAGCGAGGGTGGCAGTCAATTATGCCTCGAGCCGTGAGCAAGCGGATGAGGTCGTAAAGACGATTGAGCAATTCGGCGGCGAAGCTGCGGCGATTCAAGCTGACGTCAGCAAGGTAAACGAAGTCGAAAGGCTGTTCTCCGAGACATTGACACGCTTCGGGCGTATCGACATTTTGGTGAATAATGCTGGCATCATGGAAAATTACGCGATCGCGGACGTCACCGAGGATGTATTCGACCGACATTTTGCCATCAATGTGAAAGGGACGTATTTTGCCTGCCAACAAGCTATGAAACATATGTCGCCAGGCGGAACGATCTTGAATTTCTCAACGTCTGTCTCCGGAGCCATGCTCCCGACATACAGCGTGTATGCTGCGACGAAGGGCGCGGTCGAACAGTTGACACGTCAACTGGCCAAAGAATTCGGTCCTAAGGACATCGTCATCAACTGCATCGCGCCAGGGCAAGTGGCGACCGAGTTGTTTCTGGGCGGCAAATCTCCGGAGTTGATCGACTCGTTTCGTAAAATGAACGCGTTCGGTCGGCTCGGTGAACCCGAGGATATCGCGAATGTGGTCGAATTGCTTGTGAGCGACAAAGCGCGCTGGATCACGGGACAGACGATACGTGTGAATGGCGGATTCATCTAAATCACCTTCGGACGAACGAGCTTTGGACGGGTGTTCACGGCCATGTGAACACCCGTCCGATTTTATTTTGATTGCAAAAACACCAGCCATAGACGTATGGTTGTGTCACAGTACAGAGAATCACTTCAATGGCTGAGGAGGATGATCATGGCACGCGTTTTATTCATTAACGCCGGTTCGGAAGGACATATCAATCCTACGCTTGGCGTGGTTCAAGAACTGGTCCGACGCGGCGAAGAAGTCGTTTACTTGACAGCGGAACCATTTCGACATCGAGTAGAGGCGACAGGCGCGAAGGTGCTCACGTACGATGCGGACAAATTCTTCAAGGCGTTCCTTGCCGGAGGGCGCAGCCCCTGGGGCCGTGTCGGAGGACTTTTGCGTGCAGCTGACGTCGTGATTCCAAGTGTGCTGGAGCAAACCCAAACCAGGGGAGAACAGTTTGATTACATCATTCACGACGCGATGTTTGGCAGCGGGCGTTTGCTGGCACAGATATTGGGGCTTCCGGCAATCAACTCATGTACAAGTTTCGTGGTGCAGCCAAGCAGTTTTCATGAAATGCAAGATCGCCTCTCGCGCACGTTCCCAGCAGAGGAGAACGAGCGTGCGAAGCAGGAGTATGAAGAGATCATCCGTAACGTGGAAGCGAAATACCACGTGCGTGTCGGTTCACCGTATGAAGTTTTCTTCAATCCTGCGCCACTGACCATCGTGTATACGTCGAGGGACTTTCAACCTGATGGCGAGCGCTTCGACGATTCATACAAGTTTGTCGGACCGTCCATCGCCACGCGTTCACAGGGTGAATTTGATTTTTCTCATGTAGATACAAGCAACCTCATTTACATATCGCTTGGTACGGTGTTCAATCGCGCGATCGAGTTTTACAAGCTCTGCATCGACGCGTTTGCGAACACGAAATATACAGTCATTCTATCTGTCGGGAGCCAAACCCAGATCACTGAACTGGGAGACATTCCGGAAAATTTCATTGTCCGCCACTATGTGCCGCAACTCGAAGTCCTGCGACACGCCAAGCTGTTTATCACGCACGGTGGAATGAACAGCACGAGTGAAGGGCTCTATTACGGGGTGCCGCTGGTGGTGCTTCCTCAATCCGCGGACCAGCCAATGATTGCCCAACGCGTCGCTGCCCTGGGCGCAGGAATCAATCTCGCTCGAGAAAACCTCACTGCGGCAACCCTCAGAGAATCGGCGGAACGCGTGTTAGGCGATCCGACGTTTAAAACTGCTTGTGACAGAATTGGAGAATCATTTCGTGCTGCGGGAGGATATCGACGCGCGGTCGATGAGATTTTCGCGTACAAGCACAGTTTGGGCATCATGAAATGAGTCCCTGCTCTCCCAGAATCGCAGCGACGACGTTTGGGGCTTACCAGATGCTCAGCGCGTCAGATGGGCGCTTCGGATAATTTCGACCACCATTGCTGCGCACGCAGAAGGCTGGTTCTGCAATCCTCGGTCGGATCGTGGTCCATCGGTTCGTGTTCGATGGTTATGATTCCGTCGTAGTCCATATCCTGCAATGCCTGCATGACACCGCGAATATCAACGATACCATCGCCAAGGGCGCACGTGTCGTGGCCGCCGACAGCGAGAATGTCCTTCAGGTGCACGTGGATCAGAACATCTCGAAGTTCGCGTGTTGCTCTTGCCGCGTCGTATCCGTGCGTCGCGAACCAGCCTGTATCGTTGGCTGAACCGATCCATGGGTAGAAAGGTTTGACCTTCTCGATCACCTCTTGCGGCTCTTTCTCCGGATGGTTCTCCAGTCCCACGCGAATGTTGTATCGGGTGCACAGTTCTTGAACGAGTTCGCCATTCGCCGGGTGGAAGCCTTGCGCGAGAACTTTCGCTCCAATGGCCTGTGCCGTTTCGAATACGCGTAAAGCATCCTCGCGCGACACCCCAGGCGTTCCAAATCCGGCCGTATACCCTATGATCTCGACGCCATACCGCTCAACAATGGACACCGCCTGGCCGATCATCGAGGGTGTTGCGCGAAACGGATCCAGATGCGCCACCCAGAGTTCAATGGCATCGAATCCAATATCGCGTATATCGGAGATGAGGGCTTCAAATTTGTCTTCGAAGCGCGCGCCATGGAACGCGTCCACGGTGGCAGTGTGGCAAATCCCCCAGTCGTGGGAAACCGTATTTGCTTGGTAACCAACTTCGCGTGCCACATAATTGGCGGTCATGCATGCAAATCTCATTCGATGCCCTCCTGAGCGCCGTGATCTTAAGCCCATTTTACCATGCTCCTCTCGTCTTGAGGCGCGAAATTCTGATGATTTCGGCAATAACCTGAGCTACAAATGAACAGAGTCCGATCCAAGCACCCACACTTGTAAGGTCTCGGTGACCTGTGTTAAGATGGATTGCGTTCGAAATGACATGCGAGTGGACGATGTTGCCAGCCGGCGTGATCGGATAAGACGCCGTTGAATGAGCGGGATACGCTTCCATGCGCGATATGTACATGACGTCAGGCATGGCGAATACGTTATAAATGGATTGCGCCAATTCGTGAACTATAGTATATTGTTCGTTGTCTCATGACATGGCTCGGTAGCTCAGTCGGTAGAGCAGAGGACTGAAAATCCTCGTGTCGGCGGTTCGATTCCGTCCCGAGCCACCATTGTGCGGAAGTGGCTCAGGGGTAGAGCATCGCCTTGCCAAGGCGAGGGTCGCGGGTTCGAATCCCGTCTTCCGCTCCAAGGATGCGAAAACGGATGCCTGCATGCGGAATACCAGTAGAACTGGGCTTTGCGGGTTTCCGGATTTCGCAACGTGGCGCCATAGCCAAGTGGTAAGGCAGAGGTCTGCAAAACCTTTACCGCCGGTTCGAATCCGGCTGGCGCCTCCAAGTGAAAAGCCACGCCAGACGCGGTTCCTGAGAGTTTTCAGGGCCGCGTCTTTTTGTGTCCTTAGTGGAGTTGCTAACCGATTGCAAACCTTCGTGTTTCGAAACTTATTTTTCGGCCCTTCGGAGAAGCAAATCCAGACCCTCGGCAGCGTCCTTTTGAAGCGTTGGTAAGACGTGACGTTAGAGTCTCAGGTAGTGGTGTAAATTCTGAAGATGGATCTTGACGAAAAAGCCATCGAGTGCAATCTACTAAAAGTGACGAGCAATCAGTAGAGGAGGCACATCGATGGCTTACATGGATAAGATCGCACTTTTGGATTTGATTCGCAAGATCGGATTGGAAGAAGGGGATGTAGATTTTCTAAAGGAAGGGCTGAAAATCCTCACCCAAGCCGTGATGGATGTTGAGGTCAGTTCACTGATCGGTGCACAACGGTATGAGCGTAGTGAGAGGCGTAGTAACAGCCGCAACGGGCATCGGAGCCGGGAATGGGATACTCGCGTTGGCACAATTGACTTACAGATTCCGAAGCTTCCAAAGGACAGCTACTTCCCACCAGTATCCTGGAGCCTCGTCGGAAGGCGGAGAAGGCTCTGCTGTCCGTAGTCCAAGAAGCGTACGTGCATGGTGTGAGTACGCGTAAGGTGGATGAATTGGTTGAGTCATTGGGGAATCAGGGTATCAGCAAAAGCGAAGTCTCCCGCATCTGCAAAGAACTCGATGACGTGGTGCAGTCCTTTAAGAATCGTCCGCTAGAAGGGGCGTATCCGTATGTGTGGTTGGATGCAACGTTCCCAAAGGTTCGAGAAGGCGGAAGAGTTCAGAGTATGGCATTTGTGATTGCCATTGGCGTGCGAGGCACCGGTGAGCGTGAAGTATTGGGGTTTGATATTGGCACCAGCGAGGATGGCTCGTTTTGGCTCACATTCATCCGCAGTCTGTGGATTGTATAGTGGTCCCAGGAATCTGAACCACAGGAGCGTGTCCAATACAACAGTATCTAACGTTCAGGCAACCTCTAGCTCATCACGATTAAAAGCGACTTCCGGTGAAGACACTTCTGCGAAAACGACTGCCAGTGTGCACACTTCTGCGTCCGATCAAAAGAGGGCCGAGGCTAAAGAAGCTGTGCAAAGGTTTGACCAGATTGACAAAGAGGTTGAGTCGGATATGAACCAGTATAAGAGCATCATAACTGGCGTCTCCAACGGCAGTCTAGACCACGCGGATGCCTATAATGAACTGCAGAGTCTGCAACAAAGTACGCTTACGAACACATTCACCGACGTAGCGACCATGAGCGTTCCAAGCCACTATTCGGGTGACCAAGAAGAAGTGTCTGTTGCGGCTTCATACTTAAATAGTTCCATCGGCGAACTGAAAAATTATTTGAATGACCAACAGGTGAAAGAACTGGCTGCCGCTAAAAGTGATTTGCAAAGTGCTATCGACGGACTGAACAACGCAATGATCAGTGTAGCTGCCACAGCTATCGCAAACGGATTTGCGCCTCCATCAAATTCAACAAAGTAGATTAAACAGTAGGCCCGTCTCGTCGTCATGATTGGCTAGGAGGGCGTCGAATTTTGCTCTTCAGTTCGGTCATCATCACTCCGCAAATTTCGTAATGTGAAGGGGCGATTTAACCGTGTTATACAATTCCCCTGATAATCGCCCACTTGTCAAGGGTCTTTACAGATTGGCTAACACGTGACAAGACTCACTGAGAAGCACGTTCTATCCTTGCAAAATCTGTACCGTCGGTTCGAATCCGGCTGGAGCCTCCAAGTGAAGCGTTAGTAAAATCGCGGGTTCTCGGGATATCGAGAACCGCGATTTACTTTTCTGAGATGATCCACCAAACTGCACGAGAGGAAAACGATAGCAGGTAAAATCGACCACGGCAGGAATTCTTCGCCCAGCTTTCACCTCTACACCTACACATACCAACCGTCACAGTACACTTGCGGAAAACAGTCAAGCCGTGTGTGCTGTATTTTCATGCAAAATCGCAGCGGCGTGGATCCGACGTAAGCTCAAGATGTACTCGTGCATGAAATCCACCTTCGATGGGCTGGCTTCATGCGATGGGCTGGCTTCATGCCTCGAGGACTTTCCGCCCGTCCCTTCACAACAAACAATCCTACACGGTCGCTCTGTACAGGACTTTACCATATTCTGTAATGAACATCAGGCGAAATATCGCTGATACGACTATTGTCTCTCCGCACCTTGGTTCAACAGCACTGTGTAAAGCGGGTCTTACTTTACGCCAACTTCTCCATGTGGCACTCGGTCCGCGACGTTGAACTTACGCGTGGCATCGTGGCCCGCGTCTTCGGCAACACCGCGCCGGGCACGCACATATAACTCCCCGTTGGTTATCGTTCTGCCGAACAAGCTCCAGGATGCCATGGCCGCAAAGTTTTCGAGATATGTCCTGTTTGACCTTGAGTTGCAGGGAGATTATAATCTATAAATCCTATTGGTATTGTGGAGTTTCAGCAATAGGCTGGCTCGGTGTGGACACTCCATTTGAGCTCCTGAGAAATTCCACATGAGTAGCTATGATTGGCAAGGGGGGCTTTTACATGAAAAAGAAGAAGGTCGTATTGACCAGTTTTGCAGTTGTAGCGACGACTTCGTTGCTGCTTGCTGGCTGTGCCAACAACAGCGTAGAGCCGACAGACCAAAACTCATCCACTGGTGCTGCCAGCGTAACGTCGAACGGTGACACACTGGTCGTCGCTCAGGGTACGCCATGGAATGATGAATTTATCCCGTACATGGACGCGAGCGGATACACTGCTGCCATGACACAATTGTCGTTCGATCCGCTGTTAAACGTGAATAACAAACTTCAAGTCATTCCTTGGTTGGTGTCCAAGTATCAATACTCCAAAGATCACAAGACCATTACATGCTGGCTTCAGCCGAACGCAAAATGGTCGGACGGACAGCCGATTACGTCAAGAGACGTCTTGTTGGACATGGATTTCTTGGCTTCTCCGGCGTACAACGGATCGCAGATCCAAGGTCAATCGGAGTATCTTGTGGCGAACGTCGTGGGTGCGTCGAAAATTCTCAAGGGGCAAGCGAAATCGTTCGCTGATACAGGCGGTTTTACTATCGTGAACGACAAGGAATTTCAGGTTCACGTGAGTCAGGCGGATGCTGCGTTTCTTACGGCGGATTTGGCGAGCATTACGCCGCTGCCGTACCATGTGCTCAAAAACATACCGTTCTCGAAATGGCTGGATATGTCATACGACAAACTGCCGACAGTCGTATCAGGCGCATATATTCCTGTTTCCGCAAACTCTCAGTCTGTCGATACGTTCAAGGCAAATCCGTATTACTGGCGAGGCAAGCCGAAGATTGCCAAGGTGATACTGAAAGCAACCAGTCCAGACGTTGAACCAGCATTGATGGCGGACGGACAGATTGACTTTGCCATCAACGGCATCACCTCGAACGACAAAATTAAGATGAAGAGTGATCCCAACATCGTCGAAACCACGATGCCGAGTACCGAGTACGCGTTTTTGGGTTTGGATGACAAAAAATCGTACTTCTCGGACGTTCGTGTTCGTCAGGCTATCGCTTATGCGATAAACCGAAACGCGATCATCAAAGGTATTTTCCATAACATGGTGGTTCCGACCAACTCGCCGACGCCTGACAGTTACAGCTGGGCCAGCACGCCAGAGAGTGAGCTCAATCAGTATAAATATAACCCCAGCAAGGCAGAGCAGTTGTTGAACGCGGCGGGGTATGTGAAGAAAGGCCAATGGCGGATCGATCCGAAGACGGGTAAAACGCTTGTGCTTCACATGGCGGTGGTATCTGGCAATCCGACCGAGAGCACTGAGGCTACGGCAATTCGGCAGGATTTGCGGGCAGTTGGCCTGGATGTTGAATTGAACAACCCGATTGACTTTGACACGCTCATTTCGCAACTGCAGAACGATGCCCCTGGCATCGACATGTGGTTGATGGGCAATGAATTAGGTCCTGATCCAGATCCACGAGGGACATGGGGAACACACGATGCAGGGAACTTCTGGCATTATTCGAACCCGGAGATCGACAAGCTCATCAAAAATACTTGGGCATTGCCGTCTGACTTCACGCAAGCGGGACGAGGCAAGCAATTCCAGGCTTTCAACAAGTTTGTCAATCAACAGTTGCCGATTGTCTTCCTGTTCGATTATCTGGATGTGCAGGTTTACAACAAACGGGTCCATATTCCCAGCAAATACTTTGGTCCAATGGGCGCTTGGCCAGTTGGTCCGGACTGGACACTTTCGAACTAACTGTTACATCGGTCTTGCAAAATGCACGTTGTAGCCAATGAACTCGTTGGGGCTCTCATGCCTCGACGAGTTTTTTGTCTTTTACCGGCAGTTGGAATCGGCAGACGTCCATGTGACTGGTTCATCGCCTGAAGGTGAGCGTGCACGAAAAATGAGTATGATCGATCTCGCTGGTGGAAAACTACGGCGTATCTGTGAAATGGAGGCGAGTGAATGTCGGAGAGAACAGCACCCATCACGTCTTCAGAACTCGGCACATTGTGGATTACTTATCAGCAGAAGACGATGCTCTTGCGTATGTTGGAGTATTTTATCAAATGTGCGGAAGACGATGGTGCCAGACAGATCATGTCAGATTTATACGGGAAGATCACTTCCTATGTGAGCCGGATACAGCAGATATTCCGGCGCGAAGGCACAGTCATCCCGATTGGATTCACAGCCGAGGACGTTCATCCATCCGTTCCCAAGCTCTACGACAACGGGTTCGATATCATGCTTCTCCGTCTCGTCAAACAAATCAGTATGGGTATGCACACGCTCAATATCGGAATGTCTTATCGAGAAGACCTCGTGATACTCTACAAGGAGTTAACCGCAATTACTCAAGAATGTTACAACGCGTGCACGCAATATTTGATGCAACGAGGCTTGCTGGCTCGTTCCCCAGCGGTGTCCATGCCAACATCCATTGAATTTGTTGAAAGTACCCAATACCTGGGCGGACTGAATCCATTTGCGAAGAAAAGAAGCCTGAATACCATTGAAGTGGCGCATCTGTTTCACGCGATTGAGTCCAATGTGACGGGCATGCATCTGATCATGGGCTTTGCACAGTGTGCGAACTCTCCGGAAGTTAGGAAGTTCTTCTCGGAAGGAACCGAATTGGCGAAGTCGATCATCAAGGAACTGAGTGAAGTGTTGCTCGAATGTGGGATAGAGACGCCTTCCAGTTGGGGAGGAAACGCGACGCGATCCACGGTTGCACCGTTTTCCGATAAATTGATGATGTATTGTGTGAGTCTCTTCTGCAGTTTTTCCATGGGAGGAAACTCGCTAGGGACCGCATTCAGTTTACGGAACGATTTGTCCGCAAAGATCACGGTATTTATGAAAGATGTCTTTGAATATGCTCACGAAGGTGCGAAGTTGATGATTCGAAACGGATGGATGGAGGAACCACCACAAATGGAAGAACGGAACAAATTGATACAGGCGTGAAATGTTGATTTTCGCGATTTGAAGGAATGTTGCGAATTCCTATTGACATACTTTGCATAATACCTTAGTCTCCTGTATGTAACAGGAGTCGACTGGACGTCTAGAGACTCCCGAAGTACGTGGTTGCCGCGTACTTCGGGGGTCTTTTGTTTTGTGACGGGTCAAACTTGAGATCGATGAATCTGAAGGGGGCAAGAAGAAAACATGAAGAAATGGATGACTAGAGCGAGTCATGGAATGGCGGCATCCTTGTCCATCGCACTTTTGAGCGCGCCTATGGTGCACGCGAGTTCAACGATTACAATCACCTGGCTTCTTCCTACGGATACTGAAGTAGACGCTTATGCCCACACGGTCGCAACCCAGTATGAAAAAGAGAATCCAGGTATCAAAATCGATGTGATTACGCCTGGGAGTACCGCCTACAATGAAAAATTGTTGACGATGGTCGCTGCCGGGCAGACTCCGGACATCTTCACCGACTGGGCCAATACGGGCGTTTATACAATTATATCCCATCATTTGGCCCAAGATCTGAATCCGTTTTTTAAGGCCGACAAGATATCGAGCAGTTTTATTCCAGCGACCTACAAAAAGGAGTACACGGAGGACAACCATCTTTACGGACTTCCCTGGTTGAGCAACCCGACATTCATCGCGTACAACGAAACGCTGTTTAACAAATATCACGTTCCGCTGCCTACGACGAGTTGGACCGATAAGTCTTGGACACTGAACAAGTTGCTGGCCGACGCGAAAAAGTTGACGCATCTGACTTCCAACCCGAAGACCAGCGACTGGGGTGTGGATTTGACGCCGGGATCGATAGGGTCGTTGGGATGGTTGTGGGGTGTCGATCCGCTCAACAACAAGGGGGGCCCTACATACACTGCCGCATACCGAGGAGGGGCTTTGACCCAGACTTATGCCACCCAGCCAAAAGAAGTGGAGGCTATGCAGTGGCTGGCTGATCTAAGTTTAAAAGACCACGTCATGCCGGACCAAGGCACCTTGACAGCGATGTCAACCACCGGGAACGCGTTTTTCTCCGGACACATTGCCATCTCAGAAGTTGCGGGGTGGGTATGGCGCCAGGCGGCGCAGTTCCAACCCAAGTTCAAATGGGGTATTGTCCCCATCCCGTACGGTCCGGGTGGAGCAGACACCGCACAGCGTGAGGATAATGCCTTTTATCTCTCGTCGACCAGTAAACACGCCGACGCGGCTTTTCGCTTCATGGTCTTTGCCACGACCGGGTGGGGAGCGCAGCAGTTGGTGAAGGTGGGGAAGATCGATCCGCCGAATACCAACCCCAAATATCTTGAAGAGTGGGTGGCCGGAGTCGACAAAATTGCTGGCTTCTCTATGAAAAATAGTGTCTTTGAACAAGTGTTTGAAGGAGGCGTGAACCGAGACTTCCCAGATCCCACAAACTTGCTCAACGATTCGTCCGATTTCGGCGATCCGTTCACGCAATTGATGAGTCCGGTATGGATTGGCCGCGAATCCGCGAAACAAGGATTGCAAGCTGTCCAAAGCGCCTGGCAGCAAGTGCTTCAATAATTCGCAGTTGCGGAAGAATGGAGGAGAGATCGATATGTCAGTGACGAACGAAGAGATCGAGTTTGGCTGGTTTATCCCGACGTCCGGAGATGGACCATACATCGGTGTGCCGCCAGAGCGCGAAGCTACGCTGGATTATATGATCGATGTTGCCCAAGCTGCTGAAGCAGCAGGATTCACATTTGCACTCATTCCAACGGGGAGCACTTGTATCGATGGATGGGTTCTTGCGGGGGCCATCGTTGCAAGGACCAAAACGTTCAAGCCGTTGGTGGCCATGAGGCCGGGGTTCATATCACCCGTTTTGGCCGCAAGAATGGCGGGATCTCTCGACTATATATCGAACGGTCGGGCGCTGATCAACGTCGTGACGGGGGACAGCGCGATCGACCTGAAAGCGATGGGCGATCCGCTGCATGACAATCATGACGCCCGTTACGATCGCACCCTGGAGTTCGTTCAAGTCGTCAAGAATGTATGGGAGAAATCGATCGACAACGGCAAAAACTATTTTGCTGGCGATCGCGTCAAGTTTGAAGGGGAGTACTACCAGGTGGAGTCCGTGGCCAGTTATCCTGCCCCTGTGCAACGCCCGCATCCTCCGCTGTATTTTGGCGGCAGTTCGCCCGCAGGGAAACGCGTTGCGTCAAAAGTCGCGGATGTCTACCTGATGTGGGCTGAGCCGTTGGAGTGGATCAAAGAACAAATTCAAGAAATGGAAGACCTGCGCAGGGTCGAGAGCGAGCGCACGGGGCAAGCGAGGGCGATCCGTTACGGCCTCCGCGCGCAGGTATTGGTTCGGGAGACTGCCGAAGAAGCTTGGCAAGCGGCCCGGAATATCGTGAGTCGGGCCGATCCCGCCAGTTACGCGATGGCCAAGTCGTACCATAACAAGACGGACGCGACCAACCAGAAACGGCAGAATCAGCTGCGCGACATGTCGGAGCAGACGGATGGCATTGTCGGACCGAATTTGTGGGCGGGACTTTCGGCCATACGCGGAGGCGGGGCGCTGATGTTTGTCGGCACACCGGATGAAGTGGCGGATCGGTTGATTGAATTTGTCGACATTGGCATATCGGCTTTCATCCTGTCCAGCTATCCACATTTGGAGGAGGTCACAACGACGGGTCAATTGCTTCTGCCGGTATTCGAAGATAAGATTCGCCAACGTGCCGCCAGGGTGTCTGGGTCTCTGCGGTAAGCAGAAATTCACATTGACATACTTGGTTTTCGTGTTACACTGCGTCTTAGTTGAATATGTTGGGTCGACCGGACAACTGGAGGCTCTCAAATGCTCACGCATGTGGGCATTTGGGCGCCTCTTTTTGTCGTGGGTACATACTTGGAAAGGGATGTTGATCAAGATGAAAACCTCCGTCAGGGCGATACTGGTTTCAACTGCCGGAATGCTTTCAGCTGGACTTGTTGTCCCGTTTGGAACGATCACGGCTCAAGCCGCCACAACGACGACTTTGACCTGGATGCTGCCAGAAGACCCTTTGATTGATAGTTGGGGGAACGCTGTCGTCAAAGGATTTGAAAAGGCGCACCCAGGTGTTACCATCAAGCTGATCACGCCAGGCAGTACGGCGTACGGACAAAAACTGCTCACGCTTGTCGCCTCGAATCAAACTCCGGATGTGTTCACCGATTGGCAGAATACTGGGGTCTATACCATTACGAGTCACAATTTGGCGCTCAACTTGACACCCTACTTGAAAGCAGCAGGCGACTTGACCAAGATTCCTGCCAGTTACAAGACGGAGTTCTCCTATCAAGGAGAAGTCGTCGGCGTTCCGTGGAACAGCAATCCAAATTTCATTGTCTATAACGTCGATCTCTTTAAAAAGTACAAAGTGCCCCTGCCACCAACGAATTGGAGCGACAAGTCATGGAATCTGACAACGGTGCTCAATGACGCCAAAAAACTGTCCCACAACGTGTCCAATCCGAAAACGGCCGTCTGGGGGGCGTTGTTTAGTCCAAGCTCGTTTGCGTTTGGTTCGTTCGCTTGGCTATGGGGGGCTGACCCATTCAACGACAAGGGAGGGCCGCAAGATTCAAGCGCGTACAAAGGCACACCTGTGACAGCGACCTATGCCACGACTTCAGGCATGGTTCAATCGACCACTTGGCTCGCGAACCTGATGAACAAATATCATGTGTCGCCGTCGATGGGTCAGCAAACCGCGATGTCTGCGCTCGGCAATCCGTTCTTTACCGGAAAGATTGGGATGGATGTTGTGGCAGGCGGTTGGTTGGAGCGACAGGCTGCTGTGGCGAAACCAACGTTCAAATGGGCGATCGCTCCATTCCCATACGGGCCAAAAGGTGTGGATACCGCGCAGCGAGAGGACAACGCGTTTTATGTGTCGAGATCGAGCGCCAACCCGAAACTGGCAGCCGAGCTGCTTGAATATGCGATATTTGGTCCCGGACAGCAGGAGCTCATCACACTGGCGAAAGACAATCCTCCGTTAGGAAACGCGGCTGATTTCAAGAAATGGGAGAACGAGGTGTTTAGTATTCCGGGAATCGATATGAGTCGCACTGCATTCACGAACGTGTTTGAAGGCGGCCTGAAGAAAGATATTCCCGATCCATCCAACCTGATCAACGATTCTACGGACTTCGCCAATGCCTATACACAGGTGATGGCGCCTGTTTGGAACGGTCAGGAGAGCGCCACCAAGGGACTGCAAAATCTGCAAAACGCGTGGCAACAGTATCTTCAGCCGTAACCCGCTTGGAGCTCGCGCAGAATTGTAAACAACATGAATCGGGATAGGCGGCTGTGACCGCCTATCCTGTGAGGTAGGTGATGAGAGTGGGAATGTCGGTCGAAACTGGCGTTAGACCAGTCAGCCGAAAAAGGGTACGAGCGGGCTTGCAGCGGAGATTGGAGGCGCGGTGGTTTCTCCTCTTCATTTCTCCGTGGTTGGTTGGATTTGCCGTTCTGACGGTTTATCCGATGATTGCATCCGCGTACTACAGTTTGACCAACTACAGCGTGCTGTCTCCTCCCACATTTATTGGATTCCAAAACTACACATTTCTCTTCCACAGCCCATTGTTTTGGACGTCTGTTCGGGTCACTGTGATTTATGCAATCGCAACAGTTGTCATTCAACTGGTGCTCGGACTCTTGGTCGCCATGCTCTTGAACCTCCGAATTCCAGGCATGAAAGTGTTGCGAACTCTGTACTATATCCCCAATGTCCTACCTATGGCGGCGACGTCGATGTTGTGGATGTTCTTGTTCGTTCCGCGGACCGGTGTTCTCGATGCCGCACTGCATCAACTGTTTGGCATCAATGGTCCGCAATGGTTGAGCGATCCGCGTTGGGCGCTGAGCGGTCTCATCATCATGAGTGTTTGGAGCATCGGATCGTCGATGCTGATTTTCCTCGCCGGGTTGCAGTCGATTCCGGATGAACTGTACGAGGCAGCGGATATCGATGGAGCGAGATTGTTCACGAAGCTTCGGCACATCACGCTCCCGATGCTTTCGCCGCAAATCCTGTTGAATCTGATTCTCGGTCTCATCGGCGCGTTTCAAACGTTTGTGCAAGCGTACATGATGACGGACGGCGGTCCGGACTACGCTACATATCTGTACTCGCTGTCAATCTACCAAAACGCGTTTCAATCGTTCCATATGGGGATGGCGTCTGCGGAAGCGTGGATTATGTTCCTTGTCATTCTCGCCCTCACCGCGGCCATCTTTAAAACATCCGCTCGGTGGGTCTATTACGGGGGAGGTACGGAGTCATGAGAGGGAATCCGGCGATCTCTGCGCGAAAACCGATTGCGCGGTGGGTCATGATCCTTGTGACTGTCGTTGGCGCCTTGATTATGGTCTTCCCGGCCATCTGGATGCTGTCGGCATCCCTGCAGAGCAACAATCAGATTTCGCAATATCCGCCAAGCTTGATGCCGCATCCATTCACGCTCGAAGGATACTTGAAGGGACTAACGGTCCTGCCGTTTGTTCGTTATTTCTTCAATACCGCGTGTATCGCAGTTCTATCGTCGATCGGCGGCGTCCTGTCTTCGTCTTTGGCTGGCTTCGCATTTGCCAGGCTGCGGTTTCGCGGGAAGAACATCCTGTTTGTCTGCGTATTGAGTGGGTTGATGATCCCCTATGCTGTGGTGATGATCCCACAGTATCTATTATTTAAGCACCTAGGTTGGATCGATACCTACTATCCGCTGATTGTTCCTGCCTGGTTTGGGCTGCCGTTTCTCATTTTTCTCTTCCGGCAGTTTTTTGCGGGTATACCCAACGAATTGTTTGAAGCGGCCCGAATCGACGGTTGCGGATTTCCTGGATTGTACTGGAGAATTGCCATGCCGCTCGCCAAACCAGCTGTCGCGACCGCGTTTATCTTTCATTTTCAGGCGGCCTGGAACGATTTTCTCGGCCCGCTGATTTACATCAACAGCAATTCCAAGTACACCTTGTCTCTCGGATTATCCGCCTTCACCAGCAGTTGCGACTGCACGCCTTGGAATCAGTTGATGGGCGTGTCGACCATCGTCGCCCTGGTTCCTATTTTGGTCTTCTTTTTCGCGCAGAAATACGTGCTGAGAGGAATCGTGCTGACTTCGAAATAGTGCTCGAACGGCACTCCTATCAATCTCGCTGAGGTGATCATGATGAGGATGTTGGTTTTCGATTTGGATTCTGTGCGCCCCGATCATTTGGGATGCTATGGGTATCATCGAAATACGTCGCCGCATATCGACGAAATTGCCGCACAGGGTGTGCGCTTTGAAAACTACTACACTTCGGACGCGCCGTGTTTCCCTTCGAGAACCGCTCTGATGACGGGGCGTTTTGGCATTCACAACGGGGTGGTGGGCCACGGCGGAACGGCTGCAGACGTTCGCCACGACGGGGTGGATCGAGGGTTCAAAGATACGCTCGCGTTCCAGAGTCTGCCCGCATTTTTACGACGAGTCGGTTTTAAGACGGTATTGGTGAGTCCGTTTGCGGAACGGCACTCGTCATGGACGTTCTACGCTGGATTCAACGAGATTTACAATACCGGCCGAAGCGGTATGGAGTCTGCCGAGGAAGTGACGCCGACCGTCCTCAAGTGGATTGATGACAACGCGATAAAGGACAATTGGTGCCTCTATGTCAACTACTGGGACGCGCATACGCCTTATCGCGTGCCTCTTGAATATGGGAACCCATTTGAGAACGATCCGCTGCCGGAATGGCTGACGGAGCAGGTGCTCCAATCGCACCTCAATTCCTATGGTCCGCATGGCCCACATGAAATCAACATGTATGACAACCAGGAGCATCCGCAGTACCCAAGGCACCCGGGAGAGATTCTCGGTAGGGAAGGGCTGCGGAGAATGATTGACGGGTACGACTGCGGCATCCGTTATGTGGACGATCAAATCGGCACCATTCTCGCCGCTCTCAGGTCAAAAGGGGTACTCGACGACGTGATCGTCGTGATCACGGCCGATCACGGCGAGAACCAAGGTGAACTCGGCATTTATGGCGAGCACGGAACGGCGGATCAAGCGACATGCAGGATTCCGATGGTCGTTCGCTGGCCTGGCCAAGCTCGCGGGCACGTGGACGAGGGTCTCCACTACCACTTAGACCTTGGTCCGACGTTGGCGGAGATGTTCGGCGTTGCTCCCGCACCGTCGTGGGATGGAAAAAGCTACGCGCCGGTCTTGCGCAATGCCGACGAGAGTGGTCGCGATTTCTTGGTCATTTCTCAATGTGCGCACGTTTGCCAGCGAAGCGTCCGCTTCGACCGTTGGTTGTACGTGCGAACCTACCACGATGGATTTCATCCGTTCCCCAAGGAGATGTTGTTTAATCTGGCCGACGACCCTTTTGAACAACACAACCTGGCCGAATCACGCCGCGATATCTGCCAAGAGGCAGTCTATTACCTGAATCAATGGCACGATGACATGATGTTCTCCATGAAACACGATGTCGATCCGCTGTGGACAGTGATTCACGAAGGCGGACCCCATCACGCCCGTCCGGAACATGCGCGATCGTATGTCGAATTTTTGCGCCAAACGGGACGTGAATGGGCGGCGGAGGACTTGATGGCGAGACACCCAGAGGCGTTTCCGGTTGATGAAGCAACAGGCAGAGTCCGATGATTGTGCCCCAATCAAGGGGCCATGCGGCGTGTAAGGAGTGGCGTATATGCGCACCGGGTACCGTATACGTACGGTTGGATTCGTCGTCGTGCTGGCGGTAGGCTTCATTGTTCTTGGATGGCGATCCGTTTCCGAATTGGTGGGGGTTGCCCGAACTTCCAGTTCGGCCAATCTTCCGTTTCGAAATGAACTCACGTTGGACAGGGTTCAGCCTGTTTCCACATTTGATCCAACGCAAGCGAATCCGGCGATCTACGATCACGTCGCCGTATACGACGCGTCGGGGCGCAAAATAACCCTCGACGCGTCGAAGGATCCTTTGTTGTTCGAGGCGTATTGGTGTCCACATTGCCAGCGGACACTTGTCCTGTTGAACCGGAACTGGAGCAAGTTGGTGCAAAAACCGCTGATCGTCAGTATGGGATTTAAGCCGGGTACCACGTTGAACGAGGCTGTTCACCTCGAGCAGCAGGAGTTGCAGGCATTTCACTTGAAGTCGTTTCAAGTCTATTATTTGCTCGATCCCAATCAGTCCAAGTATGTTCCATACACCTATCCGACCTTGGTGATCAACCGTGATAACAGCTTGGACATGTTGCACGGGGAACACACTCTGCCCGTTTGGCTGAAGGCGTTCAGTGGGACGTAAAGTAAGCGAATTTTTACAATTGCCCTGTGTGGAGCAGAGAGGAGTGTTACTGTGGAAAATCAGTGCCCTTGCTGTATGCCAGGCAAGCCGTATTTGGTCGAGACAAATGAACCTGTGGCGCGAGCCCCGATTCCGCGTTCATCTCAGCGGATCGACGATCATTACGAAGGCATGGTTCTCATTCCATCCGGTGAGTTTTGGATGGGCGCGGAGGATGGAGAAGGCTTCCCGAGGGATGGGGAGGGGCCTGTTCGGAAAGTCGCTGTGAAGTCGTTTTATATCGATGCATGCGCCGTGACAAATCGCGAATTTCTGCAGTTTGTCGAGGACACGGGCTATCAAACGGAGGCGGAACGGTTCGGATGGTCGTTCGTGTTCTATCAGTTTGTCTCATCCGGGGTGTCAAAGCGCGTGAGCCAAGTCGTTCAGAATGCTCCTTGGTGGTGGCGCGTGGACGGAGCAGATTGGCGGCATCCAGACGGGCCGGACTCCGACATCGCGAATCGAATGGACCATCCAGTGGTTCACGTATCCTGGAATGACGCGATGGCCTATTGCAACTGGGCAGGCAAGCGGCTGCCGACAGAAGCGGAATGGGAATACGCCGCCAGGGGCGGACTGGAGCGGCGGAAGTTTGCCTGGGGAAACGAATTGACGCCAAACGGAGAGCATATGTGCAACATTTGGCAAGGTGAGTTTCCTCAAACGAACGACGGATCGGATGGGTACCTTGGAACAGCGCCCGCAAAATCGTTCCAGCCCAATGGCTATGGGCTGTACAACGTCTGCGGAAACGTATGGGAATGGTGCGCCGACTGGTTTAGCGCAACATTTCACGTCCATGGGCCTAGGGAGAATCCGACAGGGCCCGATCACGGCGTCGCGAGAGTGACGAAGGGCGGATCCCATCTGTGCCATCACTCATATTGCAATCGATATCGCGTGGCGGCACGCAGTTCCAATACTCCGGACAGCAGCACGGGAAATATTGGCTTTCGCTGCGTGAAGGACATCTAGATGAAGGCATCTGGCCTCACGTAGGTTGGACCTGGATGATCGAGGTGGATGGGTCGGTTACGCCGCGCGAGCAGTTCATTCGCGATAGCGTTGCTGCGACCACGGATCCCCATGCGGATGGTATCCGCGTTGTTCCCAAAAACCCGGCTTGTACTCGGCCAAGAATTCGACGCCCGTTACCCATTTCGCGCTTTTCCAGAAATACAGGTGCGGAACAATGAGACGGACAGGAAAGCCATGCTCTGGCGACAGAGTCTCGCCGTTGTGTTTGAAAGCGAGCATAACACCTTCGCGCAATAAATCATCGATGTTCAGGCTGACTGAATATCCGTTTTCAGCGTGAACGAGTGCGAAATTGGCTTCAGGAAGAACGTCGACGATCGACATCACAGTGTGAAATGCAACGCCTTCCCAGTGATTGTCGGCGTATGTCCAAGTGGTGACACAATGAGCGTCGCTTGTTGTGTCGTACCGGGGCAGTTGAATCAGTTCATCCCAAGTCAGGGATTTTTCTTGGTCCACCATTCCAAAGATGCGAAAACGCCACGAATGGAGATCGACGGTGGGGATCGGCCCGGTATGAATCGCTGGGAACTTGTTCGTTTGAACTTGTCCAGGTGGCAGTGCGCCGCGTGTTTTCGACATGTAGATACGCCTCGCGATATCATCAACGTTCAACTGCACTCAATGCGTCAATGGTATTCTACCTTAGGCAGTTGACGAGCAAAAGTTTGTGCCGGTTGCTGATCGACATGTATTGGCTGATTGGTCGGCTCGTGGTGATCTGTACCCACGTACTCCACGTAGCGCCACGATCCTTTTTTGACGATACGCGTCACTCCACCCATTTCTTCCTCTTGCTTCTCGACGCGTCGTTCGAGCAAAGGAACGCCGCCGATTAACGCCAGTCCCAGAATGAAGAGCTTCGCGAAAACGATGAAATACATATAGAGAGGTGCGCTCATCTTTATCCAGCCCCTTCGTGTAAAGGTCATTTCCTACACTTTCAGGGTAGACCTCGGGGATGGCTGCGATAACTCTCCACCTGGGTAGGTATTGTGGATAACCTGTGACCCGATTTCAATCAATGTGTGAACTTGCCGACCAGTTCCACGCGGTTTTTGACATGCAGCTTACGGAAGACATTTTTGATGTGGAATTTGACCGTGTTTGATGATATTCCCATCGACTGCGCGATTTCCTGGTTGGTCGCTCCGGTAAGCAAATAGTGGAGCACCTCCAGTTCGCGAGGGGTGAAGGCCATGGAGCTGTCGACTTTCTTCGGTTCGTGCACTACAGGTTCGGACACCGACGCTTCATCGGAAGATGACGTCGCACTGAAGACTTTGAGAACTGCCGCTGTCAACGTGTTAATGATTCGAAAAGGATTCTGATCTTGCATCTGCTCTTCGATCGTGGGGCTGATATCGACGATAATCTCTTTTTTGATCGATTCGCTTTCGTTTTCCACCACAAATTGGAGGATGAGTTGAACTTTTTGACTTGGTCCTTGGGATGCGCGTTCTGCATCATCGTCGGGCATCTACATTCCTCCAGGCATTAGCCAGTCGCATCAGATCGCTTCGTTTGTGGGTTGCATACCATGTATGTACACCATACGACGTTCATGGTCCAGCGATGATAGGTATAACCTACACAACCTATCTGAATGCCGTCTGAAACGAATCGGGGAGCCTATCATGGATTGATTTACCAGTGCAATTTTGCTCTTCATCTGTATACATTTTAGCTTGGATGGTATTTGGAATATTTTGATTCATGTTTTGTTTCCACAAGAAGGTCGACTTGGTTGCTGGAGGAATGATCGTGGATAGTGCGGTCGCCAAGCAAGTTGCACATTATCTAGACGCGAAGCGTCAATATCTGCTTGAAAGTTGGATGAGTCAAGTCATGATTGACTCAAATGACCGTTTCAAGGACCACATCATCGTGAATGGAACTCGTATGCTTGATGTGGTGATTGCGTACTTGTCCGGAAGACAAATCAACGACGCAAGAATTTTGCAGTTCGCGCAAAGAGTGTCGGCTGAGCGTCTTGAAGCGAATGTGAATATCGGCGAGTTTGTTTACAATGTTACGATTGGCAGAAGCGAAATTCTCGATTGCCTGGTTGAGACGGGGTTCACGATCCGCGAACTTACGCCCATCATTCACACAATCAACGCTTTGTTCGATCGGTTTTTGTACTTCGCAGTTCTCCATTACACAGAACTCAAAAATCAACAGATATCGGAGCAATCTTCGTTTATTGAACAGACCCACAAGGATAAGTTGACACTGCTTGGACAAATGTCTTCAAGCTTTGTTCATGAGTTTCGAAATCCTCTGACATCTGTGATTGGCTTCGTTCAGCTTCTGCAAAGCAAGTACCCTTCTCTTGAATACATCGATATCTTGACCAAAGAATTAGAGCAATTGAAGTTTAGGATTACACAATTTTTACTGATATCGAAGAAGGGCGTCGATAGGAAAGAAAGAGAGACATTTCGGATTGGGCACCTCTTTGACGAAACTCTGGAGTTCCTTTATCCCATGATCGTGAGTACCAATGTGAGTATAGAACGGGAGATCGACGATTCGCTTTATCTCCTTGGTTATCGAGATGAATTTCGGCAGGTTTTGATCAACATCATTATGAATTCGCTAGACGCGTTGTCGGCATCCCCGGTAAAGCGGATCATCAAGGGATATCGCGCAGGCAATCAGTTGATGATCCAAATTTCCAATAGTGGACCGCCGATCCCGAAGGAAATGATATCGACGATTTTCGAGCCTTTTGTTTCAAGTAAAGCATTGGGTACTGGTATCGGCTTGTATGTCTGTCGCAACATTATTCACGAGCATGGCGGGATCATCCGATGTGAATCGGACGACGAACTGACCACTTTCCGGATCGAAGTCCCGATTGGCGACGATGATGAATCCACAGGGCAGGGATATACAAAGGCACGTTTCGAGCCATGACGTTCTGATGGGGGCCAGGCCGCCCGGCACATAAGCCACCCTTCGCGATCACGCCGCCGCGCGATTCCGGGCGACGGTGGACACTCGGCAAATAAGCCCCCGTAGGCCGCTTAAGTGTGTCGAATCGGCCGACTGGCGGGGAATAAGCGGCTCAGAGACGTTTATGTGCCCGAAACCGCGCCATTCCGGGGGCAATGGGGGCAAATAAGCGTCCTTGGGCCGCCTATTTGCCCCTTCGCCCGCCGTCCTGCCACCCTTCGCGATCACGCTGCCACCCTTCGCGATCACGCTGCCACCCCCGCCACCGTGGCTCCGCAACTCCACTCCAGACCAGTCGTCCTTTCGATCCCGCGCTTGTTTGTGTCAATATCGCATATGCCAATGTTGTCATATTACATTGACACACATAGTAATTCGTTATATTGTGTAATCGAAGAGGTGATACACATGGCGACCATCCCCTCTGACATGATTAGGGGATACATCGATACCATCATCTTGAAATTGTTGTTGAGTGGTGACAAATACGGTTACGAAATATCGAAATTGGTGTCGGCCGGTTCAGGGGAGGAGTATGAGTTGAAGGAAGCAACCATGTATTCTTCCTTGAAGCGTTTGGAGCAAGAGCAGAATATCGCGTCCTACTGGGGCGATGAGACCCAAGGAGGGCGGCGAAAATACTACCGTATTACGGACAAAGGCAGAAGAACGTACGCCGAGAACAAGCAGAACTGGGAGAAGGTAAAGCGGATCTTAGACAATCTGATGTGAAAGGGAGATACAGACATGGAAGGCATGCTGCAGCGCTACCTTGATCAAATGTTTTCATCGTATGGAGAACTGAAGTCCATGGACGAGTTAAAGGAAGAACTGTACCAAAATTTACGGGACAAGATGCGGGATATGCAATCCCAGGGGTACGACGATGAGACGGCTTTTCAGATGACGGTCGACTCCATTGGAGATCTATCCGAACTGATTCAGGACATCAGTGAGAACTCGAGACAGTTGCAGCAGGCTGTGAGCATGGATCTGTCCAGGAGCAATTTGGAGAAATCGGATTTCCGGTCCATCGCAGTGCACGACGGCAAGTTCAACTACTCGAACTTGAGGGGTTCAGATTTCAGTGATTCAGACCTATCCGGCAGCACGTTCAAATGCAGCAATTTGGAGAATGTGAAGTTCGATCGCGCCAACCTCAGCCAGGCAAAGTTCATGGCTTCCAACTTAAAGGGGGCAAGTTTTCAGGGCAGTAAGCTGGACGGTACGGATTTTGGCCATTCCGACCTCTCCTCGGTTTCATTTGACGGCATGAACTTGAATGGCACAGTTTTCAACAACACTGGATTGAAAGGAACGACATTTCGCAATGCGACATTGACCAACGTATCGTTCAAGACCAATGTCAAGAAGGCCATATTTGATGGCGCGGTGATGGACAAATTGACGTACGCCATCCTCAAAGGTTATGGAGCGAAGCTGCACGATGTTACGGTCGTTTCATTTGGATGGTGCACTCTGCAAGAGTGAACATGATGTCGATGGAGGGGGATGGCGTCGTTGAAATCAAAGAGGATGGAACTTGGGCTCGTGATCACGGGACTCTTGCTGGGGATTTTCGTATCGGCCATGGATAATACCGTTGTCTCAACGGCGACGGGAAATATCGTCGCGCATTTGGGCGGGATCGATAAGATTCTGTGGATTACCGCGGGCTATCTGATGACGGAAATGTCAGGTATGCCAATCTTCGGAAAGCTCTCCGATATGTACGGCCGCAAGCGATTCTACGTGTTTGGCATCGCCGTATTTTTATTGGGCTCGATTTTATGCGGGACGGCTCAGAACATGGATCAATTGGCACTCTACCGGGCGATCCAGGGCGTTGGCGGCGGCGCGTTGATGCCAATCGCCTTCACGATCATCTTCGACGTGGTACCGCCTGAACAAATGGGGAAATTCTCTGGCATGTTTGGCGCCGTGTTCGGTGTGTCGAGTATTGTGGGTCCGTTGCTCGGATCGTACATTACGGAGCACCTGAGCTGGCGGTGGGTATTCTACATCAATGTACCGGCTGGCATTGTGACGTTGATTTTGGTCGGCTTCTTCTATCACGAATCGAAGCGCCACGTCCAGCAGATGGTCGATTGGTGGGGCGTTGTGACGCTGGTT
This sequence comes from Alicyclobacillus acidiphilus NBRC 100859, assembly GCF_001544355.1. Lineage (GTDB taxonomy): Bacteria > Bacillota > Bacilli > Alicyclobacillales > Alicyclobacillaceae > Alicyclobacillus > Alicyclobacillus acidiphilus. The sequence continues at coordinate 57,163 of NZ_BCQI01000013.1, read as the reverse complement.
CCCGCTATCGTCTGTCTAACGTTTTCCCTGGAGTTTGGCGGTAATCAATACGCGTGGGATTCCGTTCAAATCATTGGTGGGTTTATCGTCGCAGCTCTGTTGTTCGTCGGCTTTCTCATCGCGGAAGCGAGGGCGAAGGAGCCCATCGTGTCCTTCTCGATGTTTCGGAATCGAGCGTTTGCGGGGAGCAATTTCGTCGGCGTGATGACGGGCGCCGCATTCGTGGTGGCAGTGGTCTATATTCCAATTTACGTCCAGGGTGTTCGCGGCGGTTCGGCTGTGAACGCGGGGCTTGAGTTGCTTCCCATGATGCTGGGTTCGTCCATCACGGCGCCCATTGGCGGCCAACTGGCCAATCGACTGTCGTATCGCGCGATTTTGTTCCCAGCCTGTCTTGTGTTCAGTGTTGGCATTTACCTGTTGACGACGTTGACTCCCGCGAGCGGCACGCTGCAGGTGATGTCGTACATGGCCGTCGTCGGACTGGGAATTGGCCCGTCGTTTTCGGTTGGAGGAATGGCGGCGATGAGCGAGTTTGACGCGCGTTACAGGGGTGCTGCCAGCTCCACGAACTCGTTTATCCGTGAGCTTGGGATGACCATCGGAATCGTCGTCTTGGGCGTCCTGCAGAAGAACGTGTTTCAGCAGCAACTGAAGGCGCAATTTGCGGGCATGAGCGCGGTTTCGTCAGGGTTTGCAAAGATGGATCCTCGGGCGATTCTGCTGCCGCAGACTCGGGCCCAAATTCCTGGGGCGATTCTCGCCAAACTGGTTCATGCTCTATCTCTGTCGGTGACGCACACGATGGCGTGGGATCTGGTGCCAGCGACGCTTTCGATGGTGCTGGTATTCTGGATGGGTAACGCACGATTTCGCAAGCCGGAACGGACTGAAGACAGTGTCGGCGAGGCAAGTTAGGAACGCCGGACAAGAGGGCCGCCAGATTGGGTTCTGTGGCCCTCTTGGTGCAGGGTTCAATCTGCACATGAGCAGATTTAGCATCGTCCGCCGGGGCAGCCTGGGTCGATCACGACGTCTCTCGCCTGGGGCTGCGTGTAGTATCTTGGCACGTTCACGACGATATGCCTGCGAACTTTGATAACAGGCTGGACAATGGGTTGCTCGCGGTACACAAAGCAATCTTCAAATTGATAAATCGGATCACACACAATCGGCGGGCACTTTTGCACTTTCCTTCCCCTCCCTCATCTTGATGGCATCATTTTGTGGTTCCAACGAGCGATCGGTTTCAGCGTACTGCACGAGTCGAGAGCCATGTCACATGGTCAGCCGGTTCCGTTGGCAAGTCAGGAATCCCTTTAATACGCAGTCCCTGCGCCATATCCAGGAACCAACAAGAAGAACAGGACGAAGATGATCAAAAACACAACAGCCCAACGGGTGTATGCTCCGAAGCATCCGTCCATTGCTCTTACCTCCTCTCGAGTTTCATGTTCTAAGATATGGAATGCGATCACGCTTTGAATCGGCTCGTATACCGTATGCGGTGTCCCATGAAGCTGCGGCGCGAACGGTTGGGTTGCATCGCGGTCGGATGGACATCAACTCATCAACATTTGACGACGGCTGTTTGTCCGGCCGTCAACGATCCGTGAAAGCGTTGTACAGCATTCACCATGGTTTATCCCTCCTTTGGTACACTAAATGACAGCTCGGATCGGCGTGATTGAACGGATGCACCACGAGATTCGCGGAAATCGGACAAGTCGAAACCTATTGGCTTGCTACGCTACATGCCGTCGTATACTATATACATATATAATCTATGTATATAAGGCGGTGTTGTAGAGATGCGAATGGAACGGCTTCGCGGCTATTTGGACGGGATCTTGCTATCCGTTTTGGCGCAAGGTGATTCCTATGGTTACGCCATTGTTCAGGAGGTGAAAGAGCGAACGCAGGGATCGCTAAGTTTGAAAGAGGGGTCACTCTACCCAGCGCTCAGGCGCCTGGAAGCTGAACAGTTGATCTCCGGCTACTGGGGAACGGACAAGGATTCGGGACCGCGGCGCCGCTATTACTCACTGACGGAGAGCGGGAAAAGCCGCTTGTTGAAAATTCAACGCGAATGGACGGAAGAACAGCAATTGCTCTCGACGTTTTTGGGAAAGGCGGCAACGCAGTGACCAGATTGGATGATTACGTTTCACAGATTCTTAGGCATACGTACCTGTCGAAGCGAGAGAAGCGGGCGTGGAAGGAAGAGATGTTGAGCCACCTCGTCGAGGCAAAGACCTCGGCGGAGAATCGTGGATTGACGGAAGACGAAGCGATTGCCAAAGCCATGGCCGCGTTTGGGACTGTACGCGAAGTTCGACGCCGGATCGTTCGAGAAACGTACGGCGTTCCGCCGTATTGGTTTGTCTCGTTGTCCATCGCGTGTCTTGTCGTATTCGGCGTCTCTTTGTTTGCGAACATGAGATGGCATGACGTAATCCCGGGAACGACGCAGCAAATCCCGACGCCCAAGTGGGTGCTCTGGTGGAACGACAACCCTGCGGCGGCTCATGCGCAACTGTTCGTCGGTCTAGCGGTCGTGTTCTTCATGTTGGTTTATACGAGGAAATCTGTTGATCGCGCCGCCGTGTTTGCGTCGCTGGCTCCATTTGTCCTTGTGTGGTTTCTTGGCAAACTGACGCATCAATATTCACTCCATACGATGGTCTTTGCCAGTTGGCCCATTCTCGCACCGTTCGGTGCTTCGGAATTCGTCGGATATGTCCTTCTGCTGATTGTGTGTCTCGCGCTCTATTTGTGGACTCGCAATCGCGCGGTGAGCCTTGTTCCGTGGATTCTGTCGATTGTGCTGACCGTCTGGCCCATCCTGCGCGATACGGTTCAAACAGCGTTGTGGCATCTTACAGACAACCCAATCTTTTGGGGGCACGCGTACCCGGATTCATATTTCTTGTGGTGGTCTATCCTCACCATCATGGTTCGCTGCGTCGTGCTTGCGCTGTTCATGTTCGGCTGCAGAAGAATCGATTTGCTGGGCCTGCGCGAGACGACTGCCGCTTAGTTTCAAAGCTGAATGAAGAAACCGGCAAGTTACGGTGCTGATTGCGCCTCAGCCCATCGTGACGGAGGGAGGTGAAGGCTTCGAGGGTTTGTGGCCCTCTCGAGTCGAAACCAGGCTGTGTAAAACCATGCCCGCCACCACAAGGATGAGGCCAATCATTCCGGCATAAGAAATTGTCGTTCCCGAGATGAGCAACAACTCTCCGATTAACGTAAACACGACTTCCCCAGATTGGGTGGCTTCGACAGCGGACAGCACATGAAGTCGGGTCCGGGCGATATCTGTCGCTGTAAAGAAGAGAACCGTCGCAATCACACCGGAAAAGATGGAGACGATGAGTGTCTGCAAGGATTGCCCGGCGCTTGGCCATCCGTGTGTGCACAACTGGTACAGTGATAGGGCAATCCACAACGGCAAGCTGCTGATGGTCATGCCCAATGTCCTCTGATATGCATCCAGTTTTCCCTCGCAAAGCTCCATCATTTTTCGGTTCCCCAAAGGATAGGCGAAGGCGGCGATCACGATTGGAACGATCCCCAGCACCGTGTCCCGTAAGGACACTTGCGTCGATTGCGACCATTCCATGATGATGATGCCTGTCAAAATGACAAGCGACATGCCGATGCTTCGCATCGGCAATTTGTGTCTTGTCTTGACGATCCCGACTTCGGTCTGGATGATCTCGTGGAACAAAGGGGAGAGGAGAGAGCCAGCGACGATCGTGAACTGCCAAGTGCCGGCAACCAACCAAGCTGGACTGTATTTCGCCGCAAAGCACAGCGGGGCGTAGAACAGGCCGAATCCGACGAAACTCCACCATGCCCACCGCCACGGATGTCGGCGCATTTCACGGATGAGGTGCATGAAATTGTTTCGCAGGAGGACGATGATGAGCAACATGGGCAGCATGAATATGTAGCGTAACGAGGCGCTCCACATCCAGTTGCCGCCGGCATCGCTCATCCACTTGTTCAAAACGAATGTCACGGCGAAAAAGAACGACGCCAGCAGTCCGTATACGATAGCCTTCATGCCCAATCCTCCAAGCCGTTCACCAGGGAAGCATCGTGTTCAGCCCAGTACATCGATTTGTTCCATCGTCGTGCTCCGTACTTGTCGTTGTGCCAGCGGAAGCAGCGACACGACGATAAATGCGATGCCGCCGATGGTGGCGATTGCGCTGTACCCGAACGCGCCGGCCAACGGCGTCGCCAGCATCTCGCCGACGGGGATCGCGATATACGATCCGAATTCGTCAATGGCCATGACGCGCGACAACTTATCGCGAGGAACGGCTTTCTGCAGTGACGTGTCCCATCCGATCCCGGCGAAGGTCTGGCCCAATCCGGCGACGAACGATGAACCTAGCAAATAGAGTAACAGGGAACTTTGCCCGAGCGCAATCATCGGTATGCCGTTGGGGGCCATTCCAAGCACGGAAGCGCACAGGGGGCGCCGTATGGGCAACCGGAGTACAACGAGGCTCGCCAAGAGCAGACCGACCGATTTCATCCCGAGTGCCAGTCCCCACCCGGCGGAACCGAACGTTTTCGCGGCGATGATCGGTCCAAGGACTTGCCAGACGCCCATCTGGATCAGGTTCAACACGGTGAACGTCACCGTGATGGACCAAATCCACTTCCGTTGGCGGAAGTACGACCACCCTTCGCGCATCTCGGCGACGAGAGAGGTGCGCGGCGCGATAGGCGCAGCAGGAATGCGAACCGGCGACATGCACGCCGAAGCGATGAAGAAGCTCGCGGCGTCCAAAGCGATCCCCCAGCCTCCGCCGACCGTCGCCACGAGGACACCCGCGACGCTCGGTCCAACGATCTTGGCGGCGCTGCGCGATGCGGAGAGAAGCGAATTCGCCTGCTTGATATTCGCCGGATCGACCAGTTCTGGGACGATGCCTCGCATCGCCGGCGAAGTCAGAGCGCCGAGAACGCCGTTGGCGATGGCAAACGGGAATATCCACAGTGGATTGTCGTGGAGCAGTACCACCGCGGCGACGCCGGCCTGTGTCGCGCCGGAGCCAATATTGGACAATTGAATCAACTTGTCGCGACGGTACCGATCCGCCAGGCTTCCGCCAATCAGCAGCATGGCTAAGTGAGGAAGAATTTCGGCGGCCAGCACGAATCCCAAGAGATGTTGTCCGCCTGGGGATTGCAGGACGGCGAATGCGAGTGCGACAGGCGTCATGGCGCTGCCGAACAAGGAAATGGTGCGGCCAAAGTAAAACCAGCGGAATTGGGACCGGGCGAGCGCCCTGGATAACAGCGGATACTTGACCATAGGGCCTTCTGTTCCTCCTTTGAAAATTTCCGCGCGGTCCCGCTATCATAAATGAATTCGTTTGTCAAGAATAGACTTATATTTTTTCTTCATTTAAACTAATAATATGAAAATTGAGGACGGGAAACTGTAGTTTGCGGGCGATACAAGACGAACGTATGTTCGTCTTGTTTTCGGTCTGCTCTGGTCAATCGGGATTTGCTGCGAGCTTGAAATCAAGCCCGACGTTTATATATAATTTTAGCAGCCACATCGATGGAGTGCTAATAATAAGGATGATCCTGCCTTGGGTGGCCAGACAAGCCGCGGCGTATGATGGGCTCGAGGACGATCGTCAAACTTTCATGGAACGTTTTCTATTGGCTCCTGTTTAACACACTCGACCAATGGGGGATGAGAAATGAAGGCGTTATTGTTAGCTGGTGGGCTTGGGACGCGGCTGCGCCCGTTGACCGAAGAACTTCCAAAACCATTGACTCCCGTTTGCAATCGACCTTGGTTGGAACATCTCATGGTTCACCTCAGAGACCAAGGCATCCGCGAATTTGTTCTGGCAGTGAAAACCCACGCGGACAAAATCCAATCCTACTTTCAAGACGGCCAAGCGCTTGGCGTCCATATCGAATACGCGTACGAGCAGTCTCTGCTAGGGACCGCTGGCGCAATCAAGAATGCGGAGCATCTATTGGATGGACGATTCCTTGTATTCAATGCGGATATCGTTCATTTGGTCAATGTCGCGCCATTGTTAGAGTTTCACGAACGTCATGGCGGCCTTGTGACGATTGGGTTGACGGAAGTGAACGATCCATCGCACTACGGCGTCGTGGAATTGACCAAACAGGGCGAGATTCTGCGCTTTGTCGAGAAGCCGAAGCGCGAAGAGGCGCCGTCGAACCATATCAACGCTGGCATCTATGTGATGGAAACGTCCGTACTGGATTGGATCCCGAAGAATCGCGAGACGTCGATTGAACGAGAAACCTTCCCTGCCCTCATCGACCATTGTGTCGGCGTCTACGGAATGCCCGTCGACGGTTATTGGTTGGACATGGGCACCGTCGATCGATACATGCAACTTCACGACGATATTTTCGCGAAACGCGCGCCGGTGCACATGTCTTATCGAATGACGCGGGAAGGGGTGTGGATGGGCAAGGAGGCCCGTGTACATCCTGGAGCAACGATTATCCCGCCAGTCGTGATCGGCGAAGGCGCCGTGGTCCAAAGTGGCTGCACGGTTGGCCCGTACGTCTCCCTTGGCGATCACGCCGTTGTACGGGCGGGGGCCAGCGTGTCCCGTTCGATCGTTTGGCCAGGTGCGACCGTTGGATCGGAGGAACTCGTCTCTGACGCGGTCGTCGGCCGGACGTTTGTCACACAAGCCTGCCGTCCTGCCCCATCGGCAGCTGTGCGGGAACAGGAGACGGCGAATGAGCGAGAGCCGGTGATGCAGCGATGATCAAGGTGGCTTACCTAAGCACATATGTCCCAAAACGGTGCGGGCTTGCGACGTATACCCACCACTTGCGGCAAGGCGTTCGTCAGGCTGCGCGATCGACTGGGATAGAAGACCAAGTCATCGCGATGGTCGGTCGGGACGAACCGCACCTGTACGATTCTTTCATATGGCGACTGCAGCGCGACGAGCGAACAGAGTATCGGAGAATGGCGGAGCGAGTCAACGACAGCGACATCGACGTGGTCTCGCTGCAGCACGAGTTCGGAATTTTCGGCGGTACGGCAGGCGAATACGTGTTGGAGTTTGTCCGGACTCTGCGTAAACCGATCGTCACGACGTTTCATACGGTGTTCGAACAGCCTGATGACGTCTATCGCGACATCCAGCACGAACTCGTCAAGCGAAGCGAGCGCGTCACGGTCATGAGTCAAAGAGCGGTTCAATACTTGGAGAGAACCTACCAGGTCAAGCCTGAACAAATCCGCTACATCCCGCACGGAACGCCTGGCTCGTCCAATAAACCAAAGTCGCTGTTGCGAGACAGGCTTGGCTGGAGCAATCGGAAGGTCATCTTGACGTTCGGGTTGCTGGGGCCCGGCAAGGGCATTGAGTCCATGTTCGACGCCCTGGCGTCCGCAGTCAACGACGTGCCTGAACTCTTGTACGTGATCGCGGGCCAAACCCATCCAGAAGTGTTGAAGCGAGATGGAGAGGCGTACCGAAATCATCTGCGTCAACGGATTGAAGAGAAACAACTGGCGGGGCATGTGCAATTCATCAACCGCTACCTAACCGAGACCGATTTGATCGATCTCATCTCAGCGTGCGATCTCTATATCACTCCGTATCCGGGCATGCAGCAGATCACAAGCGGCACCTTGGCGTACGCGGTTGGTGCTGGCCGGCCTGTGTTGACCACACCGTACGTGTATGCTCAGGATCTGCTCGCAGACCTGCCCGAATTGTTGATTCCTTACGGCGACTCAGCGCTGTGGGCGAAACGGATTGTCGAAATGCTGACGGACGAAGACAAACGAGAAGCCTGCGAGCGGCGCATTGTCGAGATCGGCAAGCAAATGCATTGGAACCACGTGGGCTCGGAGCATATTCGGTTGTTCCATGAGGTTGTTCAAGCGCGTCGGGGAACGGAGCAGGGGGCGTTATCGCTTGTTACCCGTTAGCCTCCGCCATCTTCGCAAGTTGACCGACAATACAGGGCTGCTGGAACATTGCTTTGGCAAAATTCCTCGGCGCAAGGAAGGATACTCGACAGACGACAACGCGCGGGCGCTCTGGTTGTGCATGGAGTGGCTGCGGTACGCGCAGCGGACTCGCGATACGGAGGCCGCAGGCGAACTCGTCGAACTGGCGGATATCTATTTCAGTTTCCTGATGTGGGTTCAGCGGGAGTCGGGCGACTTCCACAACAACGTCGCGTATGATCGAACGCTTGAATCGGAAACACCTTCGGACGATTGCCTTGGTCGAACGCTGTGGGCACTTGCGGTCTCGTCCATCTCGCCGCTCGACAACGACAGGCTGATGTGTTACCGCGCCATTTGCCGCGACGCGTTCAGGGCATCCGACAAGCTTCGTTATGCTCGCGGTATCGCCCATGCCTTGGCCGCAAGCTGCCTGCTCATTCATTGGCTTGAGGCCGGAGAGAACGGCGCTGAATCGGATGATGACTGGCGAACGTGGCTGCGGTGCGAGATTCGCCCTCGCGCCGTTCGCTGGGCAGAACAACTGTGCGCCCTTTACGATAGCAATCGCGCATCCGACTGGCGCTGGTTTGAGCCGCAAATGACCTACGACAACGGCGTCTTGCCATGGGCGCTCTTTCACGCCCATCGGGCTCTGAAATGGCCTCGCGCGCTCGAGATCGCGGAAGAAACCATGGCATTTCTGGTGCACAAGATGACCGCTCCAGGCGGATGGCTTCGCCCAATCGGCAACCGCGGGTGGGCGGATCACGTCCAAACCAGCATGTGGGATCAACAGCCGCTCGAGGTGATGACCATTGGCTTGGCCGCGAGCGAAGGCTGGAGCGTCACACGCAAAGACGAGTACCGGAACATCGTTCAACTCGCGGTCGATTGGTTCTCCGGCGCTAATGACGCCCATTTGCCATTGGCCGATCCGGCGGACGGCAGCTGCGCCGACGCCCTCACCGAGATGGGGCTGAACATCAACCGCGGGGCAGAATCGACCCTTGCCTACTTGTTGACCCACGCCATCTATCAGCGCGTTCTGGAAACTGGCTCGGACGCGGCCGTCAAGCCTCTCGTGTCCGCGTGGTAACTGCGCCGCGCGGACGCTGAAGGCACGGGACCTATGAGCCGTTGGTCCTTTGAACTCTATTTCAGACGCGTAATTTTGGGACCCTTTGGCGGATTGGGCGGAGTGGGAGGGGTAATGCCAAACGCGTTCTCCATGTCCTGGGTAACTTGCTTCAACTGGGTATAACAGTCCTCATCCGCGACTGACGAATCCCAAATCACGTCGCGATGCCCGTCTTCGTATACGATGACGCTGATGACATAACGTACGCCGCTCATGCAACGCTCCCCTTTCATGTTCGAGAACCTTCGTGGAATATCATTACCTTACCGCAAATCCCTTTCGATGGACAGTTCAGTCGTCTGCGTCTTCCGTTCGTCTGCTCTCGATGAAATAGGCAATGGAACCAGCGAGAATGAAGGCAATGCCGGCGGGGAAGTACGAATAAGAGGCGCTAATGAGCCCCACAATCCCGCACACGTACATGCCGATCCCGGCGATACGCGGGCGCTTGCGCGTCAAGAAGGCGAAATACAAACCGACCACGGACGCCGCAAGGGCACCGTAACTGTGCCAAGTATAGCCGAGGTAGTAATTTTGCTTGTACACCATATTGATGAGGGTCTGGATAATCCCAATCAGACCGCCAATCAATCCAATCAGAAACGTAATCATAGCGAACCCCTCTTCATGTATGCAAACTTCCACACTATGAATCATGACACAAATGTCTATATCTCGCCAGAATTTTGGCCAATGTTCTCAGATCGTTCAGGAAGGCGCTTTCTTTTCAACGTGCATTTTAGGTAGTATCGTTATAGTGCCACTACACAGGACAAGGAAGGAGAGACGCTGATGAACTTCGAGCAGATGGGGAGACAGGCAAACACGATTCAACAGCATAATGCGGCGATTGTCCAACAACTTCAGCAGGCTGCCCAGCGAATTCAGGCCATGAATATCGACAGTGCGGACAAGCAAGATTTGATCTTCGCATTGAAGGAAATCGCGCTATCGGTTCGAGGTTTGAATCAGGAGACGGCGGGGCTGATCCAGAATGCCGTAAATTATATCGATCATCTCGAACAAACGCATCCGCAGTATGATCAGTTTCAACAGCGGTATCCTAGGCAATACCAGCAGCCAATGGGCGGCCAGCGCGGGGGATTCTGGGACACAATCGTTCAATCCGCTGAAATGGGCGCAGGTTTTGCGATTGGCGAGGATTTGGTAGACGATTTGTTCCGCCTGTTTTAATCCGCTTGCTCTGAGTGGTCAATCTTCTCGTGTCATGGTCTCTGGACGAATGTTTCAAGGGGCCTGAAATCACATCCTGTTTCAAGAATGAGGTGTACTTATGGGAGAAGTTACGAAGGTCACGATTTGGAACGAATTTCGGCATGAACGAGAAAACGAGCATATCGCGTCTGTCTATCCAAACGGTATTCACCAGGCCTTGAGCGACGCGCTCAAAGGGCGCGGCTTCGTCACGAGAACAGCGACATTGGATGAACCGTCGCATGGTTTGACGGACGACGTTCTCAATGATACGGACGTTTTGATTTGGTGGGGCCACAAGGCGCACCACGAGGTCCAAGACGAAGTGGTCGAACGCGTCGTCAAGCGCGTCTGGCAAGGCATGGGTCTCATTGTCCTGCATTCGGGACACTTCTCAAAAGTGTTCAAACGCTTGATGGGAACATCCTGCGATCTGCGCTGGCGGGAAGAGGATGAAAAGGAGCGCCTTTGGGTGGTCAACCCGGCCCATCCTATCGCGGAAGGTCTTCCAGCCTACTTCGAGCTTCCGCAAGAAGAAACGTACGGCGAACACTTTGATATACCCACGCCAGACGAGATTGTGTTCGTGTCATGGTTTTCTGGAGGCGACGTGTTTCGCAGCGGCTGCACGTACACACGGGGAAAAGGAAAGATTTTTTACTTTCGTCCCGGTCACGAGACTTACCCAACCTATCACGACAGCAACGTTCAGCAGGTCATTTCCAACGCTGTCCGGTGGGCAAAACCGGGTCAGTCGCCCGAGATTTCCTATGGGCACTCGCAAGCCTTGGAAAGCAAGTAATCTGTCAGCCAGCGTCCTGTTCCGTCGCCGGGCTTTCGCCCGGCACGGAATTTGGCGTGGTTCATTTCCCGTCGATCGCGGCGATCACTCGCTCGCTCGTCTGACTCAACTGTGCCAGTTGATCATCGGTCAACGCGACTTCAACCGCCCGAACGTTCGCTTTCAGGTGGTCGGCGTTTTGCGTTCCGACGATGGCAGACGTTACGCCCTCTTGGTGCAGCAGCCAGGCGATGGCGATCTCGGACGGCGTCACACCGTGCGCATCCGCGATGTCCTTCACCAATTTCACAAGCTCCGTTTCTTTCTCCAGGTGATCCGGAAGGAACAGTCGGCGACCTTGGCGGAAATCGTCGTCTTTGAGTTTTTTGCCGCCGAAATGGTACGCTCCCGTCAGGATACCTTTCGCGACCGAGCTGTAGGTGAGCACTGCGATGTCGTGATCGGCACAATAGGGGAGAACGGCTTTCTCAATCCTTCGGTCGAGCAGGCTGTACTCCGGTTGAATGGCGTCCACATAGGTGACCGACATCGCTTGCTCCAGTTGTTCCCTGGAGAAGTTCGAGACAGCGACTGCCTTGATGATGCCCTCTTCCCGAAGCTTTCGAAACGTATCCATGGTCTCTTCCAACGGAATCTCTTGATTTGGCCAGTGGACATAATAGATGTCTATGTAGTCTGTCCGCAAGCGGCGAAGGCTCTGTTCGACGGAACGCTGAATGTCGTCCTTTCGAAGGTGGTTCGGTGAGACTTTCGTCGCGATCACGACGTCTTTACGCTTTCCTTCCAGGGCGATTCCTACAATTTCTTCGGAGTGTCCCTGACCATAGCCCTCAGCGGTGTCAAACGAATTGATCCCTAACTCAAATGCGGTCTGGATGGCTTCGATGTTGGTCTCATCGCTTTCTTTTTCCCATTGTCCACCACCGAGTTCCCAACAGCCAAACGTAATTTCAGATACTTTTAAGCCGCTTTGTTTCAGATTCCGATATTTCATGGTTCGTTCCTCCTCGAAACCTGTGTGCGAGACCATCAGACACCTGGTTGATCGCCCGTGACGCCCTGATCTCATTTGGGGTAGACGCGAAGATTTCTTTGCAGCTTCTTCAGGTAGGCGGACAACTGGCTCGTCACCGTGTTTGGCACCGAAACACCCCGCTGATGATCGGAAACGACCGACTGCTCGAGATCGACCAGCGCGCAAGCATCGGCATAGGTTGCCTCCTCGACGCTTCCTTGCGGGGCCGTGATCTGAGTCTGATCGAGCGCTCGGGATTCTTGCCGCAGTTCGCGGGCACGGGACGTGTCCGATCCGCCGTTTGTTTGCAACATGGCGGTTACCGTACGCTGAACCTGTTCCGAGAGCGTGTGCAACTGGCTGCGGCTCGAAGCTTCATCCTTCGATTCGATCCACGGCGTCGAGCAGCCGCTTGTGAGAAGCAGTATGATGGCCACGCCGATCATGGTTGTGTGTTTCCGCATATCCTACCTCCTGAAACCACTGACTCTCTGATTATACAGGAGATACGATAAATCTGCGTAACCCGTGTCAGCTGCCAGCCTCCGTGATCGGGGGCGCACAGGGAAGTTTTGACCGTTACGCGCCCGTGCCCCCCGGCAATCTTGTATTTTTTAGCTTTTTTCAAGGAAATCGCTCTACAATGACTATGTAAATAGTATCGAGAAAAAGGAGTGCGTCATCCATGCGTCTTCGAAAACGACACATACCATTCATTGGATGCCTTGCGGCCGTAGGCGCGATTGGGGTGAGCTCATCATGGATATGGACATCCTCCGCGGCGGAGCAGCAAGGAACCAAGGCGGCGTCGGTGGCATCAAACGATCCGGGTCGTCTGTATGCTGGGCGCTTTAACACGACGGCCGCCAGTGATACTTCGGACTCGATTTCGATCCCGAGCGATACCCAGGGATCGGCGAACTGGGGTGGATATATCGCGACACCATCTTCGCAATCGAATCCGTACACGAGTGTAACTGGCAGCTGGGTTGTTCCGAATGTGACGGGTGACGACGGATCGGTCGCCGCACAGTGGATTGGCCTCGGCGGTGTAACAAATCAAGACCTGCTGCAAATGGGTACCACTGAACAAATGACGAACGGACAGGAAGACGCCGAGATTTTCTGGGAGAAGCTTCCGGCAGCAGCTACCAACATTATGTCGGTGCCGGTCGGCTCGACCATATCCGCAAGTATTTCGAAGGGAAGCGGAACGAACTGGAATCTCGTGGTCAACGTGACGACGCCGTCTGGCACGACTGAGTCGAAGACAGTGACCGTGTCGCTGAACTCTACATACGCGTCGGCGATTGGCACTTCGGCGGAGTGGATCAGTGAAGATCCATCAGATGGCAACAACGATTTGTATCCGTTGGCCGACGCTGGTACGGTCAACTTCACCAACGCCACCGTCAACGGCAATCCAATCAACGCGTCGAGCAACGAAGTACAGCCTATTGCGTTGGTGGACAATTTCGGCAATGTGATTATCGCGCCGTCATCACTGAATTCGGACGGTGAATCGTTCTCCACGACCACCACGACGTCGACCGATACCACGATTCCGTCGTTGGGACAAGGCGGCGGAAGTTGGGGACAAGGATGGCCAGGTTATCCATACCGTCATGGTCATCACATCTTCCCAGGTGGAAGCTGGGGCGGATTTGGTCAACAATCATACGGCATGCCCTCCGGCAGCGGCGGTTCAGGCGGCTGGCAAGTGGAGTTCATCTGGGGCTGATGGAACAGTTCAAAATGCTCGTCAGGTGGCCTGTATGGACTTTCCTGTTCGGCCCGTTTGTGGTATGATGATGGTATCCATTCAAAACACGATTCTTTGCGACTTCTCAATTGGGGGAAGTCGTTTGTTTATCGAACTTGTGAGTGCCATGCCATCATGCGCGGACGATGATTGCCGAGAGGGGAAATGCAGATGTTCGGGAAACGCAACGAAGAAGTGATTCCAGAAGTCGCCACCGATATTTGGGTATGCACCAACGGCGACTGCAATGTTTGGATGAGAAAGGACTTTTCTTTTGCGTCGGAGCCTACCTGTCCAATGTGTCAGTCGCCAATGGAACAAAGTGTTCGCGATCTTCCTCTCATTTCCGGCAAGTGACGGGAATGAGTTCCAACCATCTGGCCCATTCGGCGATCAAAAAAAGCCCATGTTCTTAGAACATGGGCTCTTCATATTTAGGGATTAGTATTTAACAACGTTTGCAGCTTGTGGACCCTTCGGGCCTTCTACGATGTCAAACGTTACGCGTTGTCCTTCGTCGAGTGTCTTGAAACCGTTGCCTTGGATTGCGCTGAAGTGGACGAACACATCGTCGCCGCCTTCAATCTGGATGAAACCAAAGCCTTTTTCGGAGTTGAACCACTTAACGATACCTTCTTGCATTCCAATTCCTCCATGGTGCTCTTTCAGCACTTACCAAATTCATTTGCATGTATAAAGCCGTTCCAACTCTGACCCATTGAGGCCAGAAAGGAACGGCTCATGCATCATACATATGATCATGCAAATGGGTATTTGCCTACATCATATATCCGGGTAATCGGGAAGTCAACAATTTTTTTGCCGCGACGTGGAATCGGACGTGGAATCTTGTGTCCAACTTCCGAAGCAATTGCCAGGATGGGCTGCGGATTGCGGAGGACACTAATGGCACGAACGCGCGTTTACGTTCGCGGCGCGTCGATGTGCGCGCATAGTCGCAGATCAGTCTAAAGGAGGCGATCACGTGGGTGTCGACGTCAAATGCAGCGTGTCAAACTGCTACTTTTGGAAGAACCATAACACGTGTACAGCGCCAGCCATCATGGTGACAGTGGACGATCAGGCCAATTCCCGGTTTACCGAAGAGATCGCGAACGAGATCGCGGTGGATCTGGAGCGGACCGACGCAGCGACAACGCCTCGGAACACCTGCTGCCACACATTTCGCCCACGCTGAGGGAGGTTTTCGTATGCCGCACGTATCCGACGATTCGCTGGCCAATTGGCTGAGCGACGCGCATATCATTGCATCAGTCGGTGTCACCCCGAATCCAGGCACGAAGGCGTATCGTACGGCAGCATATCAGCAATCTCAAGGATACCAGGTGATCCCGGTCAATCGTACCGGCGACACGGTGCTTGGACATCCGGCGGTATCGTCACTGGCCGAGATCGATGGTCCGGTCGATATCGTCAATGTGCCCGATCACGTCAAAAATGTGGAACAAATTGCCGACGACGCGATCCAGGCGGGAGCCAAGGTGCTTTGGTTCGAATCGGGAGCTCACGATCACGCCATCGATCAACGAGCTGAAGCCGCCGGCGTTCACGTCGTCAAGAATCGCAACTTTGAACGCGAACATCGCAGGCTGCTGTCGGCGAAGGAACAATAACGTTCGATTCGACGCGTATGCTACACTACAGAAAACGACACTGGCTATCCCTCACGAAGGGATAGCCGATTATGTTCGGAGGCATCTATGAGATGGTCGCGTTTGGCCGAGAGTGTGGGTCGAGGACTGCGCACATGGCAAATCGTTTATATGGTTGTATTCGCTGTTTTCTCAACGCTGGCGAATCTCGACAACGGCGTTGGAGCGATCTGGCTGGGCCTTTTGTACATATTGCTCAGCATAGGTTCGTTGATCGTGCTGTTGCCTCATTTCCGTCGGACTTTATTTCGGCCCGACGATCCACTGCGGTCAGGGCGATTATCTGGAATCGCGCGAGTGGCGTGGAGCCTGTATCTGTACATCGCTTTTCCTCTGGCGGCGATTGGCTTTTTGCAACTATTCAGCGCCGTCACGGGGATGTTTTTGCAGTTCAATGAGTCCAATGTGTCCTCGAATCCATCCATCGCGGATTATTTGGTGGCTGTGGTCGCAGGACTTGAAGAATTGTGGCGTTGGAGCATGGTGGGTACGGTCATCGTGGTGCTGCGTCGCTTGCTTCATTCCAAGTGGCACCTTCGATCCACTCGAACCGCCGCGTTTGCCACAGGATTTGTGATGAGCTCTCTCGCCTTTGGAGCTGGGCATATTTTTGAATTTCAAAGTCATCTGGTCCGCGCTTGGCTGCTGTTCAGCCTTCTCGGAGCAGTACTCGCATTGTTCACCATCATCACTGGACGCATCGTACTGACGATGGCGATTCACAGCGGTTACGACTTGTGGATCACCTGGATATCCTCACCGCACACGAATGGCAGTTTGGCAGGCTTGATGTTGGTTGTATTGTTGGCTGTGGCCATGATCACGCTCATCTTCCGAAAGGCGATTTTTTATCGGATTTAGGGCTATGTTCACGGGCCAAGGAACAAGTGTCAGTGAGTATGATTTAGTTCTTCGCGCTGTGCCGTCTGCGGGTTTTTGGTTTGCGCCGTGGACGTTTCACTTTTGTTCACCGCATCGGGCATCGGCAAGACACTGAGACTACCGGTTGGCTCCAGAATGGCGTACTCGATTTGCCGATAGTCGAAATACCCCTGTTCGCGGAGCAGTTGTCGGAGAAGATCGAGATCGATCTTGCTTTTCTTCATGTGCTTCAAGTTGTATTCGCCGCGATGGATCAAAATCACGGGCTCACCGCTCGCGACCCGACGAAACCATCGACTTTTCAGCGAAAGCGTCGACGCCAAAATGGTGATACAAGAGAAAAAGAACAACTGGATCGCACCCGTAATCACCCCTGACGCGCCTTCGGACGTAATCATGTTGGCCGCGATGTTGCCCATGCAAGCCCCGGCTACCCAATTAAAATAGGTTGCCTGACTGATTTGTGTTTCGCCAATCCACCTGACCAACGCGAGCAATATGGTAAATGTGATGACGGTGGTGAGCGCGACTGTCAACCAATGGATTGCCATCTTCTTCATTCATTCCTCTGTTGAGCTCTGCACTTCAAACTGTCTACAGGATTTTCCTTTCTCGATCCCGCTATGCACTGCAGGAGGGCCTGCGATTCGCGCGGCCCGCGTCGACAAATTGAAAAAGGGCTTGCCGCCTTGCGATTGAGCGAATACTATAGATGTGCGTGATATGCGCAGAAGGGGATGAGCACTTGGACAGTATGTCTCCAGGTCCTGAACGAACAAACGGGGAATTGTTCATCCATGCGTATGTTCGCGTTTTGCGGAGGCTGAGCGCGATGTAAATGGGTACGCTTTTGATGTTCAATTCCCCGGAAAGAGGGAGTGTTGAACATGGGAAAGCGCAACTATTACGTCTTGCCAAATGAACTCCGTGAGGAAAATGCGACGATTGAAGGGTTCGAGATTCCTCTCAACGAGGATGACGCGCGCCGGATTGATCGACTTGTGCGTTTGTACGAGTCGAAGATTCTCACGCAGGTCGACGAAGAATACGACAAGAAGACAAGTTGGTCGGACAAACTGGCTGACAAAATCGCTGCGTTCGGCGGAAGTTGGATGTTTCTTTGCATCTTCGGAGCGGTGTTGGGATTTTGGATCCTGTGGAATTCCTTAAGCATCACTCATCCTTTCCATTTTGACAAGCCGCCGTTTATTCTATTGAATCTTTGTCTATCCTTCATTGCGGCATTTCAAGCGCCCATCATCATGATGAGCCAGAACCGGCAGGCCGCACGAGACAAACATGAGTCAATCATCGATTTCGCCATCAACTACAAGGCGGAGCAGGAAATCGACGATATGCAGAGTCACTTGCACCGGATCGAAGGCAAGTTGATGCAGCTCGAGAAGTTGTTGACGGCCCTCCACGACGGTGAATCTGCGCAGGCGCGAGTGCGCCAAAGCAACTGAACATACTTGCGAAACAAGGGCCGGAATCGATGAGCGATGTCCGGCCTTTCCCAATGCTTCTCCGCCTGAATCACCCGCTCAATCGAACGGTTTGATACCTCTTTCGCTCATCCACTCCGCGAATTCGCGCGCCACAATTCGTTCGCCCGTGAGGTTGTCAGACAAATGCGACGCCAAAAACACGATGGGTTGCGCCATAATGTCGGGTTTGAGAAGACCCGGGATCGATTTCCATGTATCTTTGTATTCTTCGGGAAGCATCCCTGTCTCGGTGGCTCCGCCCGGGAGCAAAATGTTGACCGTGACGCCATACGGACGCAAGTCCTCTGCCATGATATAGGACAGGGAGTCGGTTGCGGCCCGAGAGGGACCATAGGGTACAAAGCCCTTGCGGACCATGGTTTCACGATTGATGGAGATATTGATGATTTTCCCGGATTTCTGCTCGACGAACAACGGTGTGAACGCGCGTGAGACCAGGAAGTAACCCGTTAAGTTCGTGTCGATCACATCGCGAAACCCCTCTGGCGACACTTCAAAGAACGGCTGCGGTTCGAACATGAATTTCGGATTCACGGTGCGCATGCCGATACCCGCGTTGTTCACCAGCACGTCAAGCTTTCCCCACTCCCGCTTGACCCACTGGACTGTGGCGTCAATCGAATCGATGTCGCGCACATCGAGCGCCAATCCATATGCGTCCAGTCCACTCGCACGATATCGCTGCACGATGGGCTGCAACTTGGATTTCGATCTCGACGTCAACACGACGGACGCGCCTCTGTCGAGCAACGCCTCCGCCATCGCGAGTCCCAAGCCGCTTGACGCCCCGGTTACGAGTGCCTTTGTCCCTTTTAGCTGTATCTCCGTCATCCCAGCCACTCCTTCGATGATTAACCCGACAGCACGCCCCTGCTCTCTACTTGAGCTTCTCGGGTCCGTACTTGCGCTTGCCAGGATCATTGTGTGACAGTCCTGTCAGAATTTCAATGAGCATTTTCAGGATGCAGGGAACGGGCTTGGTATAGTCGAATCATGGTCATCTAAAGTCGAATCACGCGTGTGGGGTGTAAATGCCAATGGTTCTAGAGCAAGTCATTGAGGTCGCTCCTCGATTTCATCAATTGATCCCTTATGCCCATTTTGTCGTGACGGATCTGAACGGTTATATTTTCTCCATTCCAGGTCGCGACTTCTTCATTCCAGCCTTTGATGCGGGGCAGTCGTTTCGAGACGGCAGCATCGGCAGAGAAGTGACGACGAAGGGTGTTGTCGTTACGCGGGTAGGCAACCCGGAAGTCAGCGGTGGCATTCCGTACCAGGGAACGGGTGTCCCGTTATTCGAAGACGACAAGGTCGTTGGCTCCATGTGCATGTTTGCTTCAACGCGTGATCGAGATATTCTGCACTCGACATCCGTCAGTCTTTCAGCCATGGTTCAGCAATTGTCCGCGACCATGGACCAGCTTCGCGAGAAGGCCACCGCGTTGTCGACCATTTCGAAGGAACTCTCCGAAGAAAGTCACGCCATCGAGGGTTCGAGCAAATTGATTGGCGATATGGCGAACGTGATTGCGGATGTGTCTGCAAGGACGCGGATCATTGGTCTCAACGCGAGCATTGAGGCGGCGCGTGCAGGGGAAGCGGGACAATCGTTCCGCGTGATCGCCGCCGAGGTTCGGAAACTGTCAGAGCAGACCGGAACTTCGTCCAAAACTGTGCTGGACGCGACCAACAAAGTCGTGCAAGCGCTGCGGGAAATCGATATGAAAATCCAGTCGCTCTTTGAGGACGCCCTGGTTCAACAGCGGGGAACGGATTCACTTGCGGACACCATCGATGAGATCGTGCGGGTGAGTACGGAGTTGACCGATTTGGCTGCGCGTGTTCGTTCTTGATGCCAGTGGCAAAAGAGGCTCGTTCACATCGTCGATAACATCGACCGATGGTGAACGAGCCTCTAACTTTATCGCCCGCGCAATTCGTCCAGGCGAATGGCCCGTTTATGAGGCGTGTGGTACCACTTGCGATTGCTGCGCGTCAAGTACGCCTGCAGCGTCACGGGGCCCCACGTCCATAGGAAGAACGGCAGGACGGCAAGGCCAAAGTACGCGCGCCAGTTGATGCGCTCCAACAACAATGCCAACGGCATTTGCGCGAACAGCAAGACGTTCACAATTACCCATACGTTGGTTGGAATGATTGGTATGAAGTGAGCGGACGACACTTTGCTCGCTGGCGAAAAGTGCACCAAAAACAAAATCGCGGCTGCCAAAAAGAGAAGGAGCGAGCGCATCGGCTGAAACAAATAGACAGCCATGTCGAATTTCGCTAAATTGCGTCCGACGATACCTTCCCAAAGCAACGGGAATAAGTGCTCTTTCGCACATTGAAAGTGTCCTTGCTGCCAGCGCAAACGTTGCCGAAAAGAGGCTGTGAACCCGGTCGGCTTTTCATCGTAGACCTTTGCGTCGTGCGCCCAGGTAGGCACAATGCCATTGCGGAGGCAACGCACGCCGAATTCGAGGTCTTCTGTCAAACCGGTGGCTTTCCAGCCAATCTCTTTGAGAACTCCGTGATCGATACACAGACCGGTTCCACCAAGCGCGCATGAGATGCCAAGGTTCTGACGAGCGTTCTGCCACATCCGGTTATCGAACCAATAAGAAATCGCCAGTGACACGCTGACCCATGTGTCGAACGGATTTTTGACACCGAGGTACCCCTGAATCACTTTGTTGCCTCGGCAGAGCAAATCGTTCATCCTTGCCAAAAATTCGTGATCGACCAGGTTGTCCGCGTCAAACATGGTTAACGCGTCGTACTGCACGTTCAGCTTGTCTAGTTCCGCAATGATCCACTCGATTGCGTAGCCTTTGCCGCGCTGGTCCGCGCTGGTTCGCCGATGGACAATGGCGCCATGCATGGCGGCGACATCCGCCGTATGGTCTGTACAGTTATCGGCAATCACGTGAATCTCGTACAAGTCCGATGG
This sequence comes from Alicyclobacillus acidiphilus NBRC 100859, assembly GCF_001544355.1. GTDB lineage: Bacteria > Bacillota > Bacilli > Alicyclobacillales > Alicyclobacillaceae > Alicyclobacillus > Alicyclobacillus acidiphilus. Next base: position 36,210 of record NZ_BCQI01000013.1, on the reverse strand, counting down.
GTAGTCTTGTGCTTTCAAACTGTCGATGAGCGGACCAATCACGCGTTCCTCGTTGTGCGCAGGCACCACAATCGCAAACCGTTTCGATGGCGGAAGCAGGACCTCGCGTTTTCGGTGAATCAACCCGAAGATGGAGAGAGCAAGCTGATAAAGCGCAACAAGCCCTGTGATAAGCTGCAGCGCACCGTATATTGTATTCAGCAATCCATACATCAGCTCGACCATGATGAAGTTCCTCTCCGTACCGCGGCGTCTTCTTCCAATGTTCGTCCCCACAAAAGGATCAGGCCGACCATTAAAAAGTAAAGATTTGCGGTATAACTATACTCAAATAAGTTCTCAACAAAACTGTGAACAAGGATCGCGATCACGCCTGTCAGTCCAGCAAGGGCGAGCAGGCGTGTTCTGCCGGCGGCCTTTCGCAGCACACGGGCCACGTCGCGCAATATCGCCACCTGCATCGCGGCAAACAGCGTCAAGCCAACGAGCCCTGATTCGCCAAGTATTTTGGCATAGTAGTTGTCCGAATACAAGGAGAACGTATGCGACGTGGCGATGGCTCCGCCATAGCGTCCCAGTCCTGCGCCAAAGAATGGAGCTTTCGCCATGACGTCAAACGCTTGTTGCCACAGCATGATGCGACCGCCCTGGGCGGATTTCACAATATATACTTCGTTAAATAAATCCATGACTCGGTGGTGAATCGGCGGCACCAGAAACAGTACGGCCGCCAACACGATCAGAATTGGCAGGATGCGCCGTTCGTAAACAATCGACGTGATCAGCACGGCGCAGCCAAGCCCCAGCCAAGAACCGCGATCGAATGTGAATACCAGCGTCGCCAGACAACATACGCTGCCGGCGAGGTACAGCCACTTCCGAACGCGGTGGCGGTCGACAAAGGTCAACGCAATCAGGACGGGCAGCGCCAGCTCCATGTTGGCGCCGAGTTCCGCTGGGGACTGCATCAGCGAGTAGACGCGGGTCCGGACCGATTCACCAACGTCCAGCCAAGTGGCAGGTACGGGAACTTTCATTATATATTGGAAGACGCCATGCATGCCGAGAAGTATGGACGTACAGACCGCGCAGTACAAAATCTTCGGCAGATCGTCGCGGTCCACGATATAAGGCATGAGCATCCCAAATAAAATAAATTCTACGTCCATCATGAACCCGTCAAATACGAGAACCGGATTGTGATCGCCTGCGAGCATGAGCGCGACGCAGTACAGGACGTACCAGCCCCCATATTTGCTCCACGCAAACCGCTCTGGACGATATCCTTGAATGTACCTCACGAGCGCGATGTACGCCATCACGGCCAGTACGAGTTTGTCCCAGATTGGCCCGAGAAAGCGCCAATAGGACAGATTACAGGTGTAGTTGACTACGGCGAACGCAGAGAAGCAGAACAAACACCATTTCGCCACACCTTCTCCGAATCGCCTGGCTTGGATCGTTTGGTTGTCCAACGTCGTAGAAAGCATTCGTCATCCCCTAACTGGTAGGTTACCACGATCATATCAAATCAGGCGCGCGAATCCATAGAAAAGGAACGATTCAATGGAAATTCAATGTTTCCTCGCTACGATGATCCCAGGCAGGTTGCGCCAGTTGCAATTCCTTTTCTTGACCCCCTTGTGTATCACACTTTGACCGTTGGTTTTCCAACGGTCACTTTTTTTTCGCCATTCATCGACGGATTGTGAGGATTTTTTGATGCTGTCTTGCTATGCTGAGTCTCGGACCAAACAGGGTGATAGAAGACGATAAACACCCATCAAAAACCCTTCTTCGGGAATTTGCAGGAGGAGAGACTCGCTATGAGACGAGGATCCATCTCTGAACGTGGTCGTGCGCGCTCACGTTTGCGCCAAGTGCTGGCGAATACTCGTCTTAGTGCGTACTCTGCGTTCATCGCTTGTACTGTGGGAGCCGTGGCGTGCGGCCCCGTGTTTGCGGCGGTTGGCGGTACTCCGTCCCATCCACAATCGCCCGTTTCAGAATTGATGATGGGCAACCATCAAGGATACGCCAAGCCAAGTCCGCTTCAGACGTCGGTGTGGAATCCGCTGTTGGTCGGGAGCAGGCGAACGTTGACGTATGAAGATGTGGATGGATGTCGTGAGACGCTCTATCTGTTCGAACCGGTACACGTCAATCCTGGGCAGGCATTGCCGACGGTCGTGTACTTTCACGGCGGATCGCTCATCAGCGGCAGCGCCGTCATACGCAAAGGCCAGAAGTACCGCAAGGAATGGATCATCAGCGAGATCGAACGTTCGCTTGTAAACGATGGATTCGCCTTTGCTTCAGTCAATTATCGATTGGCCCCAAAATATAAATGGCCTTCGCAAATTGACGATGCCAAAGCGTCGGTTCAATACTTGCAGGCCCATGCTTCCAGTTTACATCTAAATCCGAATGCCATCACCACGATCGGTGACAGCGCAGGTGGAGCACTGGCCAGTCTGGTTGGCCTGACGATGCAGGAGAAGACGAAATCCAGTGAAATTGCCGACTCCGGCACGTCGAATCCAACGAATACCTCGAATACGTCGATTCGCGCGGTGGTCGATCTGTTCGGCCCGGTGGACAGAAGTTATTATGCAGATAAGTGGTTGGCAAAATTCGGTTCCCGACCTACGCCAGCTTTCGGGGTACTGACGCCGCAGTTGATACGCGACGCGAGCGCGGTCAGCTACGTCCGTTCCGGGGACCCGCCATTTTTGATTGTGCAAGGCAAACAGGATCCGGTCGATCCGCCGAGGCTGTCCCTTGAGTTGTACGACAAGCTGCAGGCGCAAGGGGATCACCCGCAATTGCTCCTGGTCAACCACGCGTCGCACGAACTCGTGCCTGTCGGTGGCAATCCATCGCCGAGCATACCGACGGTGGTTCAGCGCATCGTGTCGTTCATCGAACAAAATGGCCAAGCGTCCGATAGTCAACAGGTCTCGGTATAGTCTACGTACAATTGGCCGCGTTCCGGCGGATATGGTCGACTATCCGTGGGGGACGCGGCCTCTTGTTTCGCTTAGCCTGATCGGACAACTTGTTACAGAACCTCTGCCTCTGCGTGGACGCCGAGTCCAGGCTCGAATTTCAGATTCACACTCACTCTGCCCCGTGTGACGTGTTCCCGATCCGCGACGAACGCCGCGACAGCCTCTCTCAACTCAGCGTCTCCCAGCGACGGCGCGACTGTTCCGCGAACCCAGATGTCTGCACCGAAGCGGCCAGCGTAGTCATAGAGCAGGTCCACGGTGACGTCGCTCGGATCGCAATGGCGAACGCGCGCCACATACTCGCAGCAGGCGTCGCAGACCGCTTGTTCATCGAGTGTCGCGACGGTTTTGACGATCTCGACCGTTTCCGTTCGTTCTATCGTTTCGTCGATATAGTCGTCATCGTACATTGGATCATGCCCCCTTCGATATCCAGGCCTTTCATAGGTCGACCTTCTCCGTCGAGCCACGGTGCGGCCAATAGCGACAATCAATTTGATCAACAGAAGCAGGACGATGATATCGACCATGATGCCAATCACGGACCAGAACGGTGAATAGCCAGGGCCTCCCCAGCCGCCGGATGTGAAGTAGCCTGGACCGCCTCCGTAATACGGACCGCCAAATCCCCATCCGAATGGATGAAAGAGACTTCCGAGGAAGAATCCTGAGACAAACGATCCGAAATGTCCAGGGTAGAATCCATACCCGCTGGCGCCGTAACCGTACGAACCGCCAAACGACGACCGCGTTGTCCGCGTGGTTGTCGTACGTGTCGTCGATTTGTTCGAACGATACGTCGAACCGCCGCTGTAACTCTTCGTCGACGAGCGGTAGGTGCCTGTCGATGGACTACCCGTTTTCGGCAGCCCGAACGTTGAGCCGCTCGAATACGAGCGCCCTGACGAAGAACTGCCAAAGCTATGGCTCGAATAACTCGAGTGATAGCTTCGTCCGCCGCTGTAACTGCGTGCGAACGCGACGCTTGGCATGCTGAACAGCAAAGCCGCTGCGACGATGATGGTAAGCAAACGTTTCAACTGGATTCATTCTCCCTCTACCGCCTCCCTGTGACATGGTCTTACAACGGGAGGCTCGGATTGATAAGTTCATATGAACTTATTTTATGAACATATTATATGAACTTGTTATAAGGGTGTCAACATGCAGTATGCTTGTTGGGTTCATGGTCGTATAATGAGTTCATGAGAACTATTCGAAGGGGTGGATGGCATGTTCACTCGGTACCAAATGGCCAAGCTGCTGATTCATTTGCGGGCTATGAATGTTACTGAGGCGTTGGCCTTAGTGAAGACCGTTTGGTCGGCCATGCGATCATCGAGATCGAATGAATTGGGCGATGCTTCGGGCCGCTCATCAAACGACGCAGGCCTGTCGCTCGCGATGCCAGGGGGCATTCCGACGCTGCCGCCAATCTTGCATAAGATCATCGGTTTGGAGGGGGCGAGATCGAAAAGTATCGGTTTCTCCATGAACGATATTGTCGCACTGGGAAACCAAATGGAGTACGCGAATCTGTCGACGACGACGGTTCAAAACTGGATTAAGCGTGACGTGAAGGATATCATCGCGACGCCGCAGGCCGGTAAGAAGTATTCCGTCGAACAGGTCGCGACCATCTTTGTCATCGAGGATCTGAAATCGTCATTGGATTTTGAGTCCATTCGACGCATGTTGGGACTCATTTTCAACGATCCCCGGTCCGATGACGACGATGTGATTCATCCGGTGGACTTTTTGGCTGCGTACGCGGAGGTTTATGAGAAATTTCGGACAAAAGGGTTGGCCGTCGCCGACATCGCGCATCACGCGCGCACGTTCGCCGAGGGGCTGGCTGATGCAGGGGCGGAAGAACGAAGGTCGGTCGCCCATGCCATAACGGTGGCTGTGCTCGCGCTGCAGGCGTCCAGTTTTCAATTTGCGGCAAAGACGATCGCTTCATCCGTCGTGATCGACAGGCGATTGTCGTGAATGCCGCGGCCGACCATTCACGCGCGCAGCAGTGGAACCAATACTGGGGCCAGCGCGAGAGTGATGAAAGCCGCGGTCACCATCGACAAGCTCGCACAGGTGCCTTCCATCTGGCCAATCTCGAAGGCGCGAGCTGTACCCAATCCATGGCAGCCCATGCCGAACAGTGTGCCTTTGGCAACGGACGACTGAATGCGGCAGACGCGAATGATCAGTGGGCCGAGAATGACGCCGGACAATCCTGTGATAATCACGAACACCGCCGTCAACGCAGGGATGCCTCCAAGCGTCTGTGAAATATCCATGGCGATTGGCGTTGTGACCGATCTCGGCGCAACACTAAGCGCGATGCTTCCACTTAAGCGCATGACGCGCGCCAGCAAGACGGAGGAAGTCACCGCTACCGTTGCTCCGCATGCCAAACTGAGCAGGAATTCGGCAATGTGCCGCTTCAGTACGTCAAAATGGCGATACAGCGGAATAGCCAAAGCGACCGTCGCCGGGTTGAGCATGTCCGTCAGCAGCTTGCTCCGCGAAAAGTACGTCGAGTACGACATGTGTGTGCACAGCAGCACCACGATGAGTGCGATCAGACACGTAATCATTGGGTTGAGCAAAACAAATCGAACTTTTTTGTATAACGTTTTACCTCCCCAGTAGAACACCACGGTCATCACCAGGCCCATCCACATCAACATGAGGAAGCCTCCTCTTTGGCGTACCTTGACTTCACGTTTCGTCGCTGTCTCGACTTCCATACGGTTTCGGCGATCGCGCCGGTAACGAGCATGACAAGCGCCGTGCTGGTGACGATGGTCACCACAATCTGAATGCCTTGGTGCAGCATCAGGTTCCCATAGGAGAGAATGCCCACTGAAGATGGGATGAAGAACAACAGCATTTCGCGGATGAGCCAGTCCCCTCCGGAAGAAACCCATTCCAGCTTGACGATTTTGAATTTCAACAACAGAAACAGGATGATGAGTCCCCAAATGCTTCCTGGAACAGGCACGTCCAACGCCTTGGATATCCACGTGCCGATCTCGCTGAGTCCAAACAAACACGCGACTTGCAGGATGATCCCAAAGATGTGCGTCACTTTCGATCGTATAGCCACAAACAATGAAAACCCTCCTTCCTTAAGTAGGATACGCTTGATCATGATGTGCGTCTAATATATAAAAGTTGTGTAATTGAGTCGTGATACGAATTAATTGCAGAGGGGAATCCATGTGGAACTTCGACAATTGGAGTACTTCATCGCGGTGGCAGAAGAATTGCATTTTGGCCGCGCCGCGTCGCGCCTAGGGATGACACAGCCGCCTCTCAGCCAGCAAATACGTCAGCTTGAGGATGAGCTCGGTGTGCTTCTGTTTCATCGGACCAACCGCCGTGTCGAGTTGTCGGACGCGGGACGCGTGTATCTCGGCGAGGTAAGGCGCCTGTTTGCCTTGCTTCAACAGGCGGAACAGATGGCGCGCAAAGCGCAGCTTGGTAAGATGGGCAGGCTGGTTCTCGGGTTCGTTGGCTCTGCGACCTACGATGTGCTGCCGAGCGTCATTCGCGTGTACCAGGACCAGTACCCCGATGTCGATCTCGTGTTGCACGAGATGCCCACGCCAGATCAAATTGACGCGCTGCTCAACGGCACCATCGACGTAGGGGTGTTGCGCCCACCGACGTCCCATCCAGCGTTGACAGTTCGCACCATTCGGCGAGATCAGTGCGTGGCGGTCGTTCCGGTATCCCACCGCTTGGCTGCGGAGAAGTCGATCACGATGAAGCAGTTGCGGGGGGAGCAGCTCATTTTGGTATCGCGGTCGATATGGCCCGGTCTGTACGACAGCATCGTGACTCTCTTTCACGAAGCAGGGGTGAGCCCCTCCATTCGTCTTGAGGTGACAGAGGTTCAGACGGTTGTCGGATTGGTCGGTGCGGAGATTGGCGTCAGCATTTTGCCGGGATCGACGCAGCACGTTCACACGCGCGACGTCCGGTATTTGCCCATCACAGGCGAAAGGCCTCAAGTGGAGATGGGTGTCGCATGGCGCCGTGAGGATCAGTCAGAGGTGCTCAAGCAATTTCTCGCCGTGATCGACAAGATGGCAGTTCGCACGGACGGACAGACTCGTTGATGCGATTTAGACAAAAACTGTATTGTGTGAATGCGTTTACAACAGCGCGAAGCCGAGTTATAATCGACAAAACGTTTGTTTGGTACTAGAACAAACAAACATCGTGCTAAGGATGTGAGTCTATGCGCATTGGGACGGTCGTGCGCAATGTGAACCGGACAAACGTGCTCCGGGAGGTGTGGATGAATCAACCGATTTCGAGGGCCGAAATCGCGAAACGGTTGGGAATCAGCCGATCCGTTGTCTCCAATATTGTCGATGACCTTCTCACAGAAGGATTTGTTCGTGAAGTGGGCAAAGGGGACTCGACGGTCAAAGGGGGACGTCCATCGGTTCACCTCGAGTTTGTTCCAACGGCTCGCTACTCCTTCGGAATGGACATAGGCGGGACGAAGACGCTGTTTATGGTAACCGATTTAAGCGGTTCGGTCATTTCGCAGCGAAAAATCCCGTCTCATCGCGATGGACTCGATCCGGTGGAGCATTTGCGCAAGGAAGCCCAAATCTTTTTAGAGGAATCTGGTGTTTCACTGGACAAGTTTGTCGGTTCCGGAATTGGCGTTCCCGGTCTAGTCAATCATGTCGATGGAACAGTGGTGGCCGCGCCAGGGTTGAATTGGGTTGACGTGAACCTGAGGGAGGCATTTGAATCGAGTCTGCCCGGCCCCATCATCATCGACAACGACGTCAATATGGCGCTGATCGGCGAGAAGTGGATGGGCGCCGGTGGTGACGACAAAGACACCATATTTGTGTCGATTGGAACCGGAATTGGGGCAGCGCTCATGATCGACGGCCGAATTCACCGAGGCTTTGAAGGCTATGCCGGCGAGGTTGGCTATGTCCCGGTCGATCCGTTCGCAGACAATGGGGGAGACATCTCCCAATTTGGTGCGCTCGAGAGACTCGCATCAGGGACAGGAATTCGCTTGCAGGCGGAGACGCTTTTACCGTCGTACCCCAACTCAACACTCCAGGCAGGCGACATTCGGGCCGAAACGGTGTTTGAGGCAGCCAGTCACGGAGACGAATTAGGTCTATACGTGATGGACAGAACCATAAAATACCTGGCTTTTGCGTTGGCGCACATGATTGCGCTCGTCAATCCCGCATCGATCATTCTTGGAGGCGGCGTCGCCCAAAGAGGGGAAGTGTTGATCGACGGAATTAAGCAGCGTCTGAAACAAATCATGCCAATTCACACGAATCTGAAATTGGCGAAATTAGGAGAACTTGCTGGGGCATACGGTGCTTCAGCTTGCCCGATTTTCGTCATGTCTGGGGTTTATGATTCATTTTCTTCCATTTCAAAGTCGAGGTGAACATCCTATGGGTCAAGAAGGACCAAAACTGGAACGTGGCATTGGACTGTTCCAGGCAACGGCAACCAATATGTCACAGATGATGGGCGCTGGACCGTTCATCACGATCCCGATTATTTTATCGACGATGGGCGGCCCTCAGGCGATTTTCGGCTGGCTGATTGGCGCTCTTTTGGCGATGCTGGATGGATTGGTCTGGAGCGAACTCGGTGCCGCCATGCCAGGAGAGGGTGGTACGTACGTATACCTGCGTGAAGCGTTCCAATACCGAACTGGAAAACTTATGCCATTCCTCTTTATTTGGTCCACCATCATCGTCACTCCGCTCATTATGTCCACGGGCGCCATTGGACTGACGGACTATTTGCAATACTTTTTCCCGCATATGACGGGTCTGGAAGCGAAATTGACAGCCGTTTTGATTACCTTCATTACCATTGTCCTGCTTTGGCGGAGAATTCATTCGGTCGCCAAGCTGACCACTGTGTTGTGGGTGGGTGTCATCCTGACTGTCGTGCTCGTCATCATTGCGGCAGCGTCGCATTTCAGCGCACAATTAGCTTTTTCGTTCCCGCAGGGCGCGTTTGCCCCATCCAAGTTCTTCGTTGGCCTTGGCAGTGGGATGCTCATATCGATTTACGACTATATGGGGTACTACACGGCATCGTATCTTGGGGATGAGGTCAAGAATCCAGGAAGAACCATTCCACGGACGATCTTGTTATCCATTTTGTTCGTAGGCATCATTGACCTTAGCATGAACATCAGCATCATTGGGAATATCCCTTGGCAGTCGGCCATGCACAGCACGGACATCGGAACGCAATTAATTCAAAAAGTGTGGGGACAACCTGGTGCAATCCTCATCACGCTGTTGATCATTTGGACCTGTTTTGCATCCGTTTACGCAGGTCTGCTCGGCGCCTCGAGACTTCCATACAACGCGGCTCGAGATGGTTTGTTCTTTAAATCCTTTGCGCGCTTGCATCCAAAATTGAAGTTCCCGCACGTGAGTCTTTTGGTAATGGGCTGCATCATGGCGATCTGCTGTTTCTTCAATCTGACGCAAATCATTAACGCGCTGATGGCAACGTCCATCGTCATTCAGTTCATGGGCCAAATCGTCGCTTTGACCGTTCTTCGGAAACGCCAGCCGAACTTGAAGCGGCCATTTCGTCAATGGCTGTACCCACTGCCAAGCATTTTGGCGTTTATTGGCTGGGGATACGTGTTTTACTCATCTGGTTGGCCCGCGATTCGTTTGGCCATTGCGTGGACGGTTCTGGGAATCATTGTCTTCTTGGTATGGTCAGCTCGCAAAAAGGAATGGCCCTTTGGCGAAAAGGTGATCAAGGAAGAGTACGCTCGGCCGTCCGTTGAATCAGTCGATTAAATCGACTCGCCTTGGACGGGGCCTGGAATGAAGTGCAGCCTGTGACTTCACAGGCTGCACTCATTCACCTGAAAACCGTCAGCCCCACCTACGCTGACGGCCATGGCAGCCACATTTGCTGCCCCACCTGGTTGGCGATGACCAGTATATGTGATGCGGGATGCGAAGTATGTCGAAGTATCAGGCCTGAAAATTACGAGTTCGACTGTCCATTGGAGATTAGGTGGATATGACGCTGATCATAAAACTCTGCAGTTTGGGGTCGAGCGCGAAGACAACAAGTGGACACACAGCCCTGCGAAAGGTCGTTACACGACGGTGCCGCTTTCTGGCTGGCACAAGCTCACCACGGATGAATGCTTGAAAATCGTAAGTTTTCACATGCTCACCTCGGTGGAGGAATTGAGACGAATATATGCGCATTCAGCTTGGCCACATGTATGGATAGATGGATAGAGAGAGGCAGCGACCTCTCTCTATCGACGGATCGTTAAGACAGGATGCGATACGTAAATCCTACATTCGTCATCACGTTGTTCGCGGGATCCATCACAGGTGCCCAAACCTGTACCCATGGATTGCGAGCGCTTGGCGCGTTAAAGGCAATGCGAAACGGATAGTTGATGCCGTTTTGCGTGAGCGCAGACCGGACTCGGGCTCGACGCACGGCAGCTGGGGCGGTTACGGCATCTTCAAACTGTTTGCGGAAAGTCAGATTGTTCGCCAGTTTACGTGCCAAGAGACTGATTTGTCGAGTAGCTGTTTGATAATCGGATGCCATGACTGTCACCTCCCTCGTGTTGAGATGTACGCAGTGTATGGATCCGTGATCGGCTGTGGTAGGGCGATTTGGCCAAGCTGTTCAAAAATACGCGAATGGAGGTAGGTGAGTTTCACCAAGCATTGGGACATGTAAGAGCGTCTGTCGAAATGTTGCAGTCCTTCATAAGGGCCACGGGAATTTTTCCCGTGGCCCGCGTAGCGTCAATATGCACCCCCGTATGGAACCAAGAGGATGAACAGCACGAAGATGATCAAGAAGACAACTGCCCATCGAGTATATCCACCAAAGCATCCGTCCATATGTGTAGCCTCCCTTCTAAATTGAGACTGGAAGTTTCAACAACAGCCATGCACAAGGCGGCGTGATACAACGTATTCACCGAAGTGTCATGGAGACAGGTACAAAGGTGGACAAGGCGAGAGAATGATAAAGAACGCGCGGAAATGTGTGTGCTCTAGACTACGATATCGCTGTCCATATCAATGAATGTCCGGTGCGAGATGTAATGACAAGCATACGTATGGAGCACGGAGGTGATCACATGAGCACTGGAAGCACGCGAGTGATTGTACTTCATCCCGGTCAAAGGCTTCTGATTATCGTCAGAAGGCGCCGTCACCGGAGGTGACAGATCTAACAAACAATTCGCTGTAAGAATCATTCGCTGCCGCAGAAATGTGGCAGCTTTTTTTAGGGCTAAGAGGACGTCCAACGAGGAACAAGGAAAAGGTTCACGGAAAAGGCGAGTTCCCCCACATTGCGGCGATGCTAGTCAAGTGCGCGGTTCATGCTGACAGCTAGCTTGATCGATATTATAATGTTTCAATTTTGTGCTTTATTGTTGACAATTCGATTTTTGATGATATCATGAGTGTATGTTCAAAAAGCGTTCTGCAATGTATAACATACTGAGCCGTTCTTTCTGCGCCTCATATGGGTGCAGGACAGGGCGGCTTTTTAAGTTAACAGTTGAACAAATCAAAGTGCTCACGGGAGCACGCGGAGGTATTCTTATGAATCAAGGAATCGTTAAGTGGTTTAATGCGGAAAAGGGTTTTGGTTTTATCGAAGTTGAAGGCGGAGAAGATGTATTCGTACATTTCAGCGCAATCCAAGGCAACGGCTTCAAGACGCTCGAAGAGGGCCAACGAGTTACGTTTGATATCGTGGAAGGACCGAGAGGTCTGCAAGCGGCAAACGTTGCATAAGTAACCCCTCATAGGGACAAGGTCACGGGCAAATCGCTCGTGGCCTTTTTTGGTGAGAAAATCGTGAGGAAACGTAGACCGAAAATGAACAATCAACAAGCAGTTACTAAACAGTGAATGTGTGCTTGGCTGACGAGGCGCCAGTCGTCCGTGCCTCTGGGCAAATAACTCAGAGGTACTTGGACAGACAAGAAGAGGCGGTGTATACTGCCTCTTCTATTCCACGTAACAAAAGGATTGTGGCGCCCGAAACTGAGAATTCGATGTCTTTGGATCTATAGGTGATTCGTATAAAAGCCGCCTCCCTATCTTAATGGCATAGCCTTTCTTCTTGTCGTGGAAGTATTGCAAGAAGAACGCTTTACTAGTCCCTGATGAATCACGGGTTACGTTCCATAGATTTTCAACGGTATCGTGGATGATCTCCTCAACCTCAAACTCCCCGACGATCTTTCCTTCTGGGCTCGTCGAATAAACGACTATAGTGTCGACGTCTTGCTTGAAAATCGCTCTTCGATATTCATAGTTCTTCTCGCCGCAAAAATTAGGCCTGATAGATAATAAAACTTTCATCAATTCCACCTGCCTCAGCAATGCGCTTAAATTGGTCCTTGCTTATGGGCATGAACCCCCAATAGACGTGTTGATCCAGCCCGATATCCTCGATAAGCTTTTTTCGAGTAAGACGTCTCGCCAGAGCGATGTTATACGTCATTTTGATGGCAAAGACGCTTCTCTTGCTTGAATCATTATACCAATCACGGAGTTCAGACTCGGAAAACACACTGTAATTTCGGCAATAGGCCACAAAATCATCGGCATTTCGAAAGTCGTGCTTTACTTTCACTTCATCAACTACACAGATCGAAGTAGCGACCGAGCGATACCACGCTGGTCCTTGGCGGTCGTTGGTTCGGTAAATTACAAGGACATCAAAAGTTTCATTTCTTAAAATTGAGTCAGGGAATAATCGAGTATGAAATTCGGGATGAATGGAATACCGCGCGGCACCGATGTCAGTCAGTGTGAAGCGCGGTATTTTCCTATTATCCCCGTGGAGTATCATCCAATCCAAGGTGTGTTTTTATCGCATTCTGAAGCAGTTGAGAATAATTCACCTGGTGTTCATCGGCCTTGTCTTTGAGCCACTGCGGCAGTGTTACAGTCGTCTTTGTTGATCGCGACGTCAGCCGGCTACGGATGGGTGGCATCCAAACCTCCACAAGACACACAATTTGATTCCCCTCATGAGGCACGGCCAGTGGCGCGCTTGGCTCCGGAATCTCCTCCCCATCCTCCTCCATACTCCAGAGATGCAGACCCAACGCTTCTTTTGCCATGTCCAGGGCTTCCATGTCGTTTGATCCGCACGTAAAGCAACCGGGTAGGTCCGGAAACGCCACGGAGATACCATCCTCTGCGTAATCAAAAATAGCGGGATAAACGTACTTCGATGGCAAATCGTGCATATATAGTCCACCTTTCGGCAGAGCTACTCCAGTAGCCCTGCTCGCTTTAGGATATTTCTCGCTGTCCCAACTGGGATGTCTTTTTTCGGATGAGGTACCGTCACTTTGTTGCGCGTTTTAGGATGTATGTACTGGTGATGACTTCTCTCAACCGCTTTGAGTACCCAGCCGTTCGCTTCCAGCATGCTGATAAGTTCTCTTGATGAGTAACTCTTGACGGTGCCCACCTCCTGAAACAAATATAACACATACAATTGTATGTGTAAATACTTTTGTATGTGTTGTTATGAGATCGAAATCAGCATTATATACGTCAGCTGTGTCGTCTCTTGACCTGCACTTCTGGATATCAACCCCAAAAATCCTCGAATGTCGCATTTGGGTCGATCTCCTGTATTGCTCAATTTGCGCGCGTTTAATCGGGAACGGACTTTGTAGGTGTAATCATATTTCGGAACACGAAGGGTAGAAATCCGGTAGACAATGCCCTGAAAACAGAAAAAAGGACTCCGAGAAAACTCTCGAAATCCCTTGATACATCTGGTGCCGAGGACGGGACTTGAACCCGTACGGGCTTTTGGCCCGGCAGATTTTAAGTCTGCTGCGTCTGCCGATTCCGCCACCCCGGCATGCAAGATCGTTCATACACTATACTACGCTTGTAGCCATTCATCAAATCAACATCGTCAATATCCGAGAACCCATGCAACAACCTGTTGTGGACAGGCTGAGCCGATCTGGCAAAATGGCCGCCGCAAACGACTATACCATGTTGCTTGTGGTTCGTGAAGAATCATTTTCACACCAATTCGCCATTCGTTCATCAGAATTCCGTGTAATTCAATGGAAATTCAATTTGTCGACGCTATGATGATGTCAGGCAGTGAAGAGTGTCGATTGCCAATTGCCAATTGCCGATTGCATCTCTTCTTGACCCCCCTAACGATAGAATTTGGCCACTGCATACATGCAGTGGCCGCCTTTTTGATGCCCTACTTCTGTGATGGCCTGGTGAGGTCGATCACGTGCGCTGCGGCGACCGGGATTCGCTCTTGTGTCGTTCGAATGCGAACAGGATGAGGGCTGCGACCATGCAGATGGGCAGCCAGACAGCATGCAAAGCGAAGTGACGTTCGCATTCGCCGGAGGCGGCTGCTCCTACGCCATAGAACACAATCGCGGAAAACCACATCAACATGGGACCCCAGGGCCGTTTTTGAGCATCGCCGCCAGATGGTGAGGCAGTGGGCGACGGTCCGCCATGGGAAGGCGGCTCACTCGTGCGCTTGGGTGCCGTCTTGATACTCCAGACGAGGGATTCCATGAGGCCTGTGAGCGTACTGGTGATCACCGTGGTCGTGATGCCGTTCACACCGATGCGTCGCGCCGCCACACCTTGCACGCCCATCGCAAACGCAAGCAGCGCGATGAGCACAAGATGGGACGAGCGGGGCGTGATCGAAATGAGCGCCGCAAAAACCGCGAGGGCTGCAAGTTCCAAGGTGAGCAGTTTGGTGACTGCGGGCGTCCAGCCGACTTCTTTTTGTCGGTGCCATATCAACCTGGCTGCGGCTGCCGCTCCAGCCATAAAACCAAGAATGGCTGAAACGTATCCAAGCGGGGAAAACGCCGATTCGTGGATGAGCGATAGGCCGAGCAGCACGGTGTTGCCTGTCATGGCGGCTGTAAACACCTGGCCGAGCGCAAGGAAACTGATAGCATCGACGCAACCCGAAGTCATGGTGAGCACAATCAACAAGATGTTGCGGGTGGATGAGGACAGCAACGGGATCGACGACCTTTCCAAACAGTTCAATAGACCAACAAGTATGACGATGAGGCATGCGTGCTCTTCAAATGATAAGGGACAATGCGAGAAACAACAATCGAGGACGGATGACCTTTTGCGATCACCCGATTGCATGATGTTTGGATATGGAGGGTAAATTATCCACCATCCGTATTCTCGAGGGGTGTGTGGAAAATGAACACGAAGCGATTCATTGCCATGGTCGCATTGGTGTCGTCTGTGCTGGTGGGTTGCGGCGACGCCGGAACAGAGATGCAGAACTTTACGGGCGGCGGGAGCGAGAACAGCACGAACACGAGCGGTGGCGACAACTCGAGTACTGACAACGAATCGACGGCTAACAGTTCGATTGAGAACAGCTCATCGGACAATAGTTCCTCAGAAAGCAGTTCCTCAGAAAATAGTTCTTCTTCAGATAACAGCACGGATATGGAGAACGCGACGGGGCTTGGCAACAGCAGCGAGAGTGAAAACAACACGTCGTCCTGAGGTGAGGTACACGCACAAAGGGCCGAAGCGTCGCAATGACGGCGCTTCGGCCCTTTTCGGTGTCGAGATCGATGTTGGAGATCGATCTCGTGGTTTTCACGTATCGGTCGACTTATTGCGGATTGGTCATGATCAGACTCGCCTGCTTGACGACAACCCGATGGGGCAGTTCGAGAATGGAAAGAATCCAATCTGCGACATCTTGCGGCTGCATCTGGTGATCTTCATCACCGAGTTTGAGTCCAACTCGCTTGGCAAGATCGGTATTCACGGTGCTGGGCGCCAGCGCAGTGACGCGTATGTTATGCTTGCGAACTTCTTGCATCAAAGACTCCGTGAAACCCATGACGCCGAACTTCGATGCAGAGTATGCGGATGTGGTTGCTGAACCGCGTTCGCCGGCCGTAGAGCTGACATTGATGATATTGCCGCTGTTTTGTTCAATCATGGTCGGCAGTGCGGCACGGGTTGTGTAGTACGTTCCCAACAAATTGACTTGAATCATTCGTTCCCATTGCTCGACAGGCATCTCGAGAACGGTTCCGAACGAGGCTGTACCGGCGTTATTAATCAGGATATCGACGCCGCCCAATTGGCTGATGAGGCCCGCTACCGCTTGTTCGATCTCGCTGCGCACACTCACGTCAGCCGCCGCAGCGAAAGCGCGAACGCCGTATGACTGCTGCAGTTGTGCCGCCAAACTGGTCACATCGGATTCCGTTCGAGAAATCAATCCGACATGGATGCCGACTTTTGCGAACGACTCCGCGACCACCCGGCCAATCCCTTTGCCTGCACCTGTAATGATGGCTCTTTGACCTGCCAACCTGGATGTCATGTCACATGCCTCCAATCTCTCTCTCTGGGTCTATGACAAACCTGTCACACGTCCAGTATACGGCGATGATCGCAAATTACCAAAAGTGTCAGGTGACATCGACCTGTAACAATTGATAACCAGGTAAACGGCTCGTCTGACAACTGTACGAGAGGCTGGAGTAATCTCTGAGTGTGCCCAAAGCGCTTTGCGTCAATGTACTTTGCACTTCGGCCTGGGTCGCATGGACCTGCAGCACAAAGTGGTGCTGTTGGAGCGAGATGTGACTTTGCATAGCGGCGAGCAGGTTGTTCAATTGTACCTTTGGCTCGTACTCACTCATGACTTCGACATTGTTTGAAAGCTTCAGGATGCTCGGATCCTTCGTCGATGGGGCCAAATTGTGGATCACCGTCGCGAAGTCGGTCGTCGCGTCGGGCAAACCTTTGGCATTCCACGTGTGATCGACCGCCATTTGAGCGTTCGTCAAATTGTAGTAGTTGTAGCTTGGCTTTGTCGACGATCCGCCGACGGGATCGTCCCAGGTGATGTCCAGTTGGTACCAGTGTCCCCCAACCTCGACTTCGTTCCACAGGTGGGATTGTCCATCCGCTGTTCCTTGTACAAAGCGGACTGGAATGCCCGCGAACGAGAACATGCGATAGGCGAGGGCCGCGATGCCTTGGCAGACAGCCGATCCTTGAAAGGCGTCGTAAGGTGTATAACGCGTCAAGGACGTGTCGTAGGTGACGCGTTGAACAATCCAATCGTGAATGGCCAATTCCTTCGCGTACGCACTCATCCCAGGTGTCAACAGGGTCGATTCAACCAGTTTGATGGATTGATCCAATTGGTGTGTTTGCGCTGCCGTTTGCAGCCACTGCATGGTCACGGTTGTTGTCGATCCCACAGAACGGTACGACACCCCGGAGAGCAATTGATGGACATATGGATTCTGAGAAAGTGCCTGATTGACGAGCGTTTCGGCCGTCGCTAACGGTGACTGGATGGAAAAGGAATTTTTTTGTGCAGCGACGTCTTGCTCGACCACGGCCTGCGGCGCGCTGGTTGTCGCTGCGGTGACTTGCGTGGCGAATCCCGACGCGGTGAAACCTGTAATCGCGGCGAATGACGCGATCCCCGCTGCCACAGTTCGGCTGACTGCATTCATCACGACGGACCTCCTTAGAGACATGTACAAACGCGTGCTCGTCCCTGCATGTCTATTCTAGATGGGCGAGCCTTCTGTCTCAATGGCCAAGTCCGACCATCGATCCGTCAAGGCCACCGATTGCCCCGGATCCGCACCCTGTTTGTCCACTCGAGAAGGTTGTCCCTGTCTACAGCGCGACGCCGCATTTCATATTCATGTACTTCAGAAGAGCGTGTTTGGAGGGATTGTGATGAAGAGACTGTCGAAGGCTTGGGCTTGCCTCTTCGCGTTGTTGCAGAATAAGCGATTGACGACCCTCGTTCCAGGGTTGCTTGGGGCTGCGAAGGTAGCCACCGACGCCATCGGGTGGCATGTCATCACGAACCCGGAGATCAACGCTGCCACCAATGTCGTCGCGGCAGCCGTGACATTGGTTACGGTTTTCATATCCCACGACAAGACCCAGCCAAGTGGTTCGGCGGCTTCGACGACCTCGTCGGAGGAACAACAGCCATTTCATGATGGCGGTGTGTCCAATGACACGAAGGAGGTGCAACCGACAGTGCAGGCGCAACCTGTGCAGCCGGAAGCCGCCTCGGACGGCTACGCGCGTCCACATGGAGAATGAACGCCGTCAGCGTTTTGGCACATCGGAGTTTTGGTACAATGGAACATGTCCCGCCACGCCGGGGTGACATTGTCCATGGAGGAAAAACGATGGCCGAAACTGTTTCGACACGTCTTGAAGTGCGGTGGGGCGAATGCGATCCCGCAGGTATTGTCTACCATCCGTCTTTTATAGACTGGTTTTCCGTTGCTCGAATGCACTTCCTCGCGGAGCACGGCATTCAGTACATGAGAGAATTTCACGATACCGGCATCACCATTGTCGTCACGGATGTCGCTTGCAAATACATCTTGCCTCTCCGCGCGGAAGAGCATATCGAGATTGTCGCGAAGCTCGTCGAGTGCAGTCGGACAAGGCTTCACTTCGAGTACGATGTATTGAAGTCAGACGGCAGTCTGAGTGCGCGCGGATCGACCAGACATGCGTTCGTGAAGCATGGTGTGATACAGCCCGTGAACCTGCAAAAAGCATCGCCGGAGTTGTGGACGCGCATCGCATCGCTGCCGACCTTGGCACGAGCGTAATTTTGCGCGGGTTCCCGCACACGCCTATACAGGTCATGCGTGGCAACGTGTAAGCTACACCAGTCTGTAACACAAATCTTCGCGAGAGGACTGGTGAACGTGGCGAGTCTGGTTTTGACGTCGAGTTTCGCGTTCCCAGCCTTAGTGACCCAATGCAAGGCATGCCCATACGTAACGAACGTGCAAGTGTATGAGGAGAAGCAGATTGTCTTCGTGCGTTGCCCAAATGACGAATTGGCATGCCTCGCGGAGCGTCTGGCTGAATTTTTGCTTGTCTCGTGGCTTCCCGAAAAACTCATCGCGGAGCAAACCGATGCCCCGACGAGGCTGACCAATGCCGACGTGAGGGCGTGCGTGTGCAAGGTTGTCAACGAGTGGCGGCGAGGGGCGGACATCGCCGAGGGTTATCGCTACGCGAACTGGCTGGAGCGCAGCAGGCGATCGCTGTATGGCATCATTGCCGTCAATCATCGCTTGTCAGTGGACGGTTTTGGGCATTTTCGACTTCGTCCGCTGACATCTGTATTGCGCGAAGTGGTGGAGGCTCAACTTCGCCGCCAGGCGAGAGAATTGGAGTTTGAGCGCGCTGTTGCGGGGCTGCGTTCCATTTTGGAGAAGCAGCCGCTCTATGATGAGGAATTGCACGTGTTTTGCACGCCAGATCACGTGTATTTGGCGGATCGAAACGGCGCCGTCATCGACAATCCTTGGATTGATCTGGTCAGTGAAGCTGACGACGATTCAGCGGATGTCGACGAGGAAGACAGCGCGATGACGACGTTGATCACGAGATCGCCGCGCAACATCGTCATCCATGATTTGAACCCGGACGCGCAGTGGCCGAGTTTTTCGGAAACCGTGCTGCGTCTGTTCGAGGGGCGGGCGCATATCTGTGATCGCTGTCCGGATCGTTGTCCATGGAAGCTCGTCAAGGACTGTAACGGTGTAAGATGGGGGGGACGGAGATAAGAAAAAACCATTGGCGAAATGACCGGTCATTTCCCAGGGAACATGAGGTGTTGTTGTGACCAGTTTCTCCATCTTGGGCGTTGTGGCTTGTGGGCTGGCGCTGGCGGTCATTGGTTTTTATCTGTCGAGTGTGTTGCCAACGCAGTGGTTAAAAGTGGAGCGTATGCGTGTTCCACTCGGTGCGCGCTGCAAGATCGTTCAAATCAGCGACATTCATATTGAACGAAACCGAATACGCAAATCGACGTTGGCCAACGCGATCCGCTCGGAACAGCCGGACATTATCTGTTTGACGGGAGACTTCCTCGACACTGAAGCCGCGATGTTGCGTCTCGTTCCATTTCTCCGTATGATCCAAGAGTTTCATGTGCCAACCTTTGCGGTCCTGGGCAACCATGACTATCGGCTGAAGAACCCTCACGCCCTTGTGGAATTGCTCGAATCCTTTGGCGTTCGTGTGCTGCGAAACGAGAGCGTCTCGCTGGAACGCTTGCAAATCGTCGGGATCGACGACTATTGCACGCGTCACCACGATGAAGATGAGGCATTCAAACACGTTGAAACGGGTAAACCAACATTAATCATTACGCATGATCCGACGATCACGCTGGCCATCAGGACCCGGTACGACTACCTCATTGCAGGGCACTTTCACGGCAAGCAATTCGCGCTGCCGGGCATCTTTTATCTTCAGCCGATGGGTCCTCTCGCCGCGTCTGGCGTATACCAGGGACTGCATCATTCGGACAAGGGGACATTTTACATATCGAAAGGAATCGGACAGAGCGGTGTGAATTTTCGATTCTTGGTGCGAAGTGAAATCACCGTACATGAACTCTGATGCATGTGCGGCTGTACGGTGTGTCGTTCATTGTCAAGGAGGACAAGCATGATGACGAATACGTCCGAAGTCAACCTACTTACGCGTTTGGACCGAATCCCGATCACGCGAGGCATCGTTGCTCTCATTGCGCTTCTATCTTTGGTTTGGCTCGCCGAGGCGTTCGATATCGGTATTGTTGGACCGGTTCTGTCCACACTGGAAAAATCATGGAAGTTGTCTGCGTCTCAAACCGGACTGCTGGCCATTGCGTCTACCTTGGGTGTCGTGATTGGGATGATCCCGTCGGGCGTCATCGCGGACCGGTATGGCAGACGAAGGGTTGTGCTGCTTGGGATTTTGTGGTTTTCAGTGCTCACCATCATTGGGGCACTTGTCGCCAATGTTTGGTCCTTGTTTGCCATCCGTCTGTTGGCGGGTGTCGGCGAAGGTGCGGTACTGCCCATGCCGTACCTGATTTTGTCCGAATTCACAGGGCGGTCGCGGCGCGCCATCAGTGTCGGCTATGCCAACGGGATCCTGACCGCGGCGTACATCGTACCCAGCGTCGTCTCGCTGTGGGCTCTGCACGCATATTCACCCGATTTCGCATGGCGCGTTCCGTTTTTGCTCGGCGGCATTCCGCTGCTGATGTTGATTCCAATCTACTTCTTCCTGCCGGAATCGCCGCGCTACCTGTTGGAGAAAGGGAAGATCGATCGCGTTCGCCACATGGTTGAACGACTGGAAAATCAAGCCTCCCTGCCGCACGATGAGTCGCTGCACGACGACGCCATTCAGGCATCGCTCGAAGCGACGCCGCACGCGTTGCTCGATACGGTGCTCGCGCTGCTGCGCCAGCCGCTGCTGGGGCGCACGATCATGGTGGTGCTTCATCTCACTGCGGCGCTCCTGTTGTTCTATGTATTGCAGGTGTTTGGACCGACGCTCTTGATTGCGCGGGGCTTCGCGACGTCGAACTCGATCCTCTACACCGGGCTGATGATGTTGTTGGCCGGCGTGGGTTCGATTGTCCAGGGGCATTTGTCCGATCACTATGGCCGCAAAAACATTTTGTCTTGGTATGTGGCATTGGCGACTGTCGGCTGTCTGTTGTTCGCTTTCACGTCGGCCACCTGGAGCGTGTTTCTTGCAGGCTTTTTGACCGCGTTTTTTGGATTGGGTATTTTCCCCGTATCGAAACTGTGCGTCGCGGAACAATATCCAACAGATTTGCGTGGACGCGGCGTCTATATCAATGAAATGATCGCCCGGGGACTCAGTGGCGTGGTCACCACATACTTCATTCCGACGCTTCTGAAGGTATGGAGCAACGAAACGATTTTCTTTGCCATTGCCATCGTCCTTATCGCTTTCAGTTTGCCTTTCCTGTTCTTTGGCCGAGAGACATCGAACAAGCAACTCGAGTTGGCGACGTCCGTCGTTCCGAACGACAAGCTGTCGTTGAGTCGGGTCAAAGATCGCGGATGAGTGTCCATGGAGCTATCTTTGCATTTGTTTACGTTCCATACAAATTGAACGGTGTTTTCCGGAAGGCTATCAAACAGGCCTTCCGGTTTTTATGGTCCATTATGGTTCAATTTCGACGATATCCACCAATTCAGCCAACGAAAGCGGAAAGATCACGTTGAATTGTGTCCCTATGTTTGTTACCATAAGTTAAGTTTGTTGAACAAACCAATAGGCCGAAAGGTGATGGACATGGCGTATTTTCCAGAAGTGAGTAAAATTCGCTACGAAGGAAACAAGTCTACGAATGCGCTCGCATTCAAGTACTACAATCCCGAGGAAATCGTCCTGGGTAAAACGATGGCTGAGCAGCTTCGCTTTGCGGTGAGCTATTGGCATACGTTCACGTTGCCTGGCAGCGATCCGTTCGGTCTCGCAAACATGATTCGTCCGTGGGACGGATACACGGGTCTCGATCTTGCGAAGAAGCGCGTTGAAGCCGCTTTCGAATTCTTTGACAAATTGGGCGTTCAGTATTTCTGCTTCCACGATCGCGACATCGCTCCGGAGGCCGACACACTTCGGGAAACCAACCGCAATCTCGACGTGATTGTGTCGATGATCAAGGACTACATGAAAACTTCGGGTGTAAAAGTGCTGTGGAACACGCAAAACATGTTTTCGAATCCTCGTTTCGCGCATGGTGCCGCTACTTCGCCGGATGCGGATGTATTCGCTTTCTCTGCCGCGCAGGTGAAAAAGAGCCTTGAAATCGCGCTTGAGGTCGGATCCGAAAGCTACGTGTTCTGGGGCGGCCGCGAAGGTTACGAGACGTTGTTGAACACCGACATGAAGCTGGAACTGGACAACCAAGCGCGTCTGCTTCATATGGCTTGCGACTATGCCGACGAGATCGGCTTTAAAGGCCAATTCTTGATTGAGCCTAAGCCAAAAGAACCGACCAAGCACCAATACGATTTCGACGCGGCGACGACTATCTCGTTCTTGCAAACCTATGGTTTGGCGGATCGGTTCAAGCTCAACATCGAAGCGAACCATGCGACGCTTGCAGGACATACCTTCCAGCATGAACTTCGTGTCAGCAGGATCCACGGCATGCTGGGTTCTGTCGACGCAAACCAAGGCGATCCGCTGCTTGGCTGGGATACGGACGAGTTCCCGACGAATCTTTACGACACGACCTTGGCGATGTACGAGATTCTGTTGAACGGCGGGCTTCACTCGGGCGGCCTGAACTTTGACGCCAAGGTTCGTCGCGCTTCGATGACGCCGGAAGATCTCTTCTACTCCCATATCGTTGGTATGGACAGCTTCGCTCGCGGGCTGAAGGTCGCTGCCAAGCTGTTGGAAGACCGCGTGTTCGAAGACGCGATCGCGGAGCGCTACCAAAGTTACACGACCGGTATCGGCAAAGACATCGTCGATGGTAAGGCGACCCTCGCCTCTTTGGAAGAGTACGTGATCGACAAGCCGGTTTCGATGGCGAAGTCTGGCCGTCAGGAAGTGTTGTTGGCGAAGTTGAATCAATACTTGCTTGAAGTGGAATGATTTCGATGACATCAGAGGCAGCAGGCTTTTTCCGGATTGACGTCGGCACGTCCGGTGTGAAAGCCGTGCTGATTGGCGCCGATCCCGATGAATTGGCTGTCTACGGTGTACGAATCGATTGAAGTCACTGGCGAAATCACGTCGGCGATCGGACGCCTCATTGTAAATTCGTTGGAACGGGCAGTCTTTTTTGGAATGACGGGCAGACATCGCAGGGAACACTCTACACGTGCAGCCGTTGGCACAGGGACATACCCGGATATACCGTCCGCGTGCGCCGCTCGCATTCGAGTCGACGTCAGCGGCACGTGGTAGAAACATACAGATAAATATAAATTCGGAGATTCTGCTAGATATAAGTTCACAACCAGCGTTCGCAGGGTTTGCGGCGTTTTATTTGCAAACGTCTATTCAAGTGTTTGGGAAAAAACCTAATGACTTGGGCGAACGCTGATGTGTGCTTCGAGTGAGGAGGAACACCCTTTGAACCTTAGAATCAGCAACTCGGTGATTTACTTCTTTGGCGCTCTTGGCGGCTTGTTGTTTGGTTACGACACAGGCGTCATTTCAGGTGCGATTCTGTTTATTCGGAAAACGCTTCACTTGCAGGCTTTTGGCCAGGGGATTGTGGTAAGCGCTATCCTCATTGGCGCCATTATCGGTTCCGCAATCAGCGGGCCGCTGACGGACAGACTCGGCAGAAAGAAAGTCGTGCTCGCCGCAGCTCTCATTTTCTGTATCGGCGCCATCGGTTCGGCTTTGTCGCCGAGCACCGGTGTGTTGGTCTTTTTCCGTATTGTCTTGGGCGTTGCAGTCGGTACTGCTTCGACCATGGTGCCGATGTATCTCGCCGAAATGGCCCCGACTCGCATTCGTGGCGCATTGTCCAGCTTGAACCAGCTCATGATTACCATCGGTATTCTGCTGGCGTACATCATCAACTATGTCTTCACACCGTCTCAGGCGTGGCGGTGGATGCTGGGACTGGCCTTTGTTCCAGGCGCCATCCTTTTTATCGGTATGCTCTTTCTTCCGGAAAGTCCGCGTTGGTTGTTGAAGCATGGCAATGAACAAGAGGCGCGCCAAGTACTCAACCACTTGCGCAAAGGCGAGGGCGTCGAAGAGGAACTGAGTGACATCAAGCGGACGAACGAACTCGAACAAGGCGGTTGGCAAGAGGTCAAAGCAAAATGGGTGCGTCCGGCCATCTGGTTGGCCATTGGTCTGGCTGTGTTCCAGCAAATTATCGGTTGTAACACGGTCATCTACTATGCGCCGACGACGTTTACCGAAGTTGGCCTTGGCTCTGCGGCCGCGATCCTTGGAACGGTCGGTATCGGAAGTGTGCAGGTGATCATGACGTTGATCGCGGTTCGATTGATCGATCGCGTCGGTCGCAAACCACTCCTGGTCGCCGGCAGTATTGGGATGTCCTTGTCGTTGTTTGTGTTGGGCATTGCGAACGCGGCCCTTGGCAAGTCCGCTGCTACGGGTTGGCTGACGCTGATCTGTCTCGCTGTCTATATCTTCTTCTTCTCTATCAGTTGGGGTCCCGTCGTTTGGGTCATGTTGTCAGAGATTTTCCCACTGGGAATTCGCGGCGTTGGTATGGGCATCGGCGCGGTTGCCAATTGGGCGGCGAACCTCGTTGTCTCGTTGACATTTCCCGCGATGCTGGATGCGCTCGGTATTAGCACAGTGTTCATCATTTACGGCGCGATGGGAATACTGGCGCTCATCTTCGTCATTGGCAAGGTGACCGAGACGAAGGGCAGGAGCTTGGAGCAAATCGAGTTTGACCTCCGAAGCAGAGTTTCTGAAACCTAAATCGGACTGTTCAACGAACGCGTTGCATATAGACCCGAAGGGGTGTGATGTTTCGATGCCAGTTGTAGAAACCACTTATGGCGGAGTGCCTGCTCTCACCATGACCCGTGGCGATTATCAAGCGATTTTGCTGCCCGAAAAGGGCGGCAATCTCGTTTCATTTCGCGACACCGCCAAGAACTATCGATTCATTCGGGAACCGTTGGAGGACATGGAGCGATTTGAACGCTCACCCATTCGGTTTGGGATTCCCATCTTGTTTCCGCCAAACCGTTACGAGGATGGCCGTTTCACGGCAGCTGGCCAAAGCTACGAGCTTCCTGTCAATGAGGAGTCCACGCATAACCACATTCACGGTTTCCTCTATAGAGCGGAATGGCCGGTTGTGGGTCAAGGAGAAGATGGTCGGGAAACCTTTGTCGAGATCCGGCAAGATATTGACCAATCGCATCCGATGTACGCGCATTGGCCGCACGCTTTTTCGATCTCGGTCCTGTACGCGTTGTCCGAGGATGGACTTCGTCAACAGGTTCGCATCGTGAACCACAGCGATCGGCCGATGCCTTGCATGCTCGGCTTCCACACGGCGCTCAATGTACCATTCGCGGAGGGCAGCGACAAGGACGATTACGTGTTCACTGCGACGATTGGCGAACGTTGGGAACTGAGTGACAGAAAACTTCCGACGGGGCGCTTCCAGCCTTTGAACGAGGGAGAACAACGGATCGCGCATGGCGGAATCAGTCCGTTCTTCGAGCCGATGGACAATCACTACACCGCGCGTCCCGTGGAGGGCCATAATCGTATGGTTCTTACGGATCGACGGCTTGGCGTCAAGCTGGTGTATGATGTGGGACTGCGCTACCGCCATTGGATGATTTGGAATGACGGCGCCGGCGGTGAATTCTTCTGTCCCGAACCACAGACCAATATGGTCAACGCACCCAACACAGGTCTGCCGGATGACGTGTCTGGATTTGTACTCTTGGCACCCTCGGAGACATGGGAAGAGGAATGCCGGTTTTACGTAGAGAACGCGTAGGCGTGCAGGGGCGGGGTCGACAGCGGGGTCGTGTGGGGACTGCTTCGGCTGCGTCGCACTGGCCCCGGCCCCCGTTCGTTTTGCTGAGATTATCGGATCCCACGATAGAGCCCGCTCGATTTCCACTTTTCACACCGTTATACACCCCCACCATTCATCAGAGTAAAGACAAAAAGGTTTTGAAGAGATGAAAGAAGAATTTCATTCCAATGTTACGGTGGCGCTGGAGAGGCGGCGCGATCGCGAGGGCTGGCGAGGGCGATCGGGCAAATAGGCGGCCCTCAGACGCTTATTTCGTGAAAATGGCCGGATCTACGGCAAATAAGCGTCGCTGAGACGTCTATTTGCCTTCATGCCCCCCGGGATCGAACGGTTTCAGTGATTTAAGCGTCTCCTGGCAGCTTATTCGTCACAGGTCGGATGATTCGACACACTTAAGCGTCTCCCGGCCGCTTATTGGCTCACGAGACCTTCGTGATCGCGTGGTGGCGCACAGTTCGCCCGCCTCCTGCGCCCGGCTCCCGGCCCGGCGTATCCAGAGCTGTATCATGAAAGGGGAAGAATCATGGTGAAAGACGTGGAGGCAGTTCCGATTCTTGCGTTGACATTCGATGATGGCCCGGATGACAGGTACACGGATCAGGTCTTGGACATTCTCCATCACTACGGCGTGCCGTCCACTTTTTTTGTATCGGCCAACAGGTGGGGATCTATCCGCACCGGGTGGAACGTATGGCTTCGTCGGGGCACGTGGTGGGTAATCACACATGGACGCATCCGTACTTGACCAAATTGACGTCGGACGAGGTGCAACGGGAACTCGAGCGGACGTCGTCCGCGATTGAACACGTGATCGGCAAGTTGCCGGCTTTCTTTCGACCGCCATACGGTGATATCGACGAACGGGTGAGGCAGGTTGTCGAATCCCAAGGGATGGTTCCGGTATTGTGGGATGTCGATTCGGTCGATTGGTCTGGGATTCCCGGCCCTCGCGTCGCCGCGAACGTCATTCCTCATTTGCGTTCAAACGCTGTGGTTCTCCATCACTGCGCGGGGCATGTCGCAGGGACCGTCGATGCTCTTCCGTATATCATTGAAACGGCCCTGGCGATGAATTGTACGTTTGTTACATATGACAAGCTGTCTGGCCTGCCCGCCTACCAATCGTAGCAAAACTACGCCTCCGGTCTGATGACACCATACCCAGGACTTAGTAGAATGCTTCTTGGGTGGTTCGGTCGATGATCGCAGGGCGTGCGTTTCAGACGCGGGATCGCGCACGATGCGTGGTTGCGCATAGCCGACAAACGACGATGGAGACGAGGTTCGATATGGCATCTATCATTTCTCAGCAACCGGTTCGGAAGACACGCATCGCTTTTGTCGTCACGGGACTTCTTTTGGGGATTTTTATCGGCGCTGTCGACAACACCGTCGTGTCGACCGCAACGGGAACGATTGTTGCGAAACTGGGCGGTCTCGACAAGATTGTCTGGATCACGGCGGCGTACATGTTGACGGAGATGGCAGGTATGCCGATTTTTGGAAAACTGTCGGATATGTACGGCCGCAAGCGATTTTTCGTATTTGGCTTGCTTTGTTTCTTGTTGGGGTCGGTACTCTGCGGAACGGCGCAAAACATGGACCAATTGGCGCTATACCGGGCGATTCAAGGAATTGGCGGCGGCGCGTTGATGCCTATTGCCTTCACGATCATCTTCGATGTGGTACCGCGCGAACAAGCAGGCAAATTTTCCGGCATGTTTGGGGCCGTGTTTGGTATCGCAAGCATTTTTGGGCCGCTGCTCGGTTCGTACATCACGGTCCACTTCAGTTGGCGTTGGGTCTTCTACATCAATGTCCCGATTGGCATCGTGACGTATATTCTCGTAGCATTCTTCTACCATGAGTCCAAGATGCACAGCAAGCAGCAAATCGACTGGTTCGGCATATCGACCCTGGTACCGGCCATCGTGTGTCTGATGTTCTCTCTCGAATTTGGCGGCAACCAATATGCATGGGACTCCCTTCCCATCATCGCTGGCTTCGTCGTGGCGTGCGTGCTGTTCGTTCTGTTTGTGCTGGCCGAAAGGCGTGCTGCTGAGCCGATAGTGTCATTCAGCATGTTTCGCAACCGCGTCTTTGCAGGAAGCAATTTTCTCGGGTTGTTGACGGGGAGCGCCTATATCGTCGCGGTGGTGTATATCCCCATCTACATCCAGGGCGTGCTCGGAGGAACCGCGATTCGGGCCGGTATCGATTTGCTTCCAATGATGCTGGGATCGGCCTTGACGTCGCCGGTCGGCGGCGCCTTGGCGAGTCGGACATCGTATCGCAACATTCTGCTGGGGGCATGCGCCGTATTCGTCGGAGGGCTGTACCTCCTGACGACCTTGGGTCCGTCGAGTGCAACGTGGCAAGTCATGGTGTACATGGGCGTTGTCGGCGTTGGCATTGGACCGACATTTTCCGTCGTCAGCATGGCGGCGATGGGCGAGTTTGATATTCGATCGCGCGGGTCCGTGAGCTCGACGACCTCGTTCATTCGCGAGCTTGGCATGACGATTGGAATCGTCATCTTCGGTGTCATCCAGAAAAATCTGTTTCACGGCGATCTCAAAACTGCCTTTGCCGGCACTGCCGCGAAGACTAGCTCGTTCGACGCGTTCGATCCGCACGAGATGCTCTCGCCGATGACGAGATCGCACATTCCAGCCACGATTTTGCACCATCTCGTCCCTGCGCTTTCACTTTCGGTCACAAGAACGGTGCTGTGGGATTTGATTCCGGCCGTGCTCGCGATCGCAACGGCGCTGTGGTTGGGCAAGGCGAGATTCAAAGGAATGGAATTCAACTCGTGACGCCTCGCGACGTATAGAGCGGGTGCGAAGACCTCATACTGACACGTGTCCAGGAGATACTTGGAAAAAACGGCTGTCAGGAGAGGTGCGCTTGTACGCTTTTGAATTGCGATCTCGGCACGCTTTCGACACGTTTGCCGAGCGGCTGGGCGTAGTCATGGGGAAGGTCGACGCGTTGGTCGATCTCACTGGTGATCGGCTGGTCCTGCAGGTGCCGAAGGAGGCCGTGAATCAGGTGGCTGCAGGCATCACTTCGGTGCTGTTCCGCGAATGGTTGTACGACAACTTGATTCGCCGCGCTCGAAAGAGCCACGAGCACGTGAGTCGCGACGAATTGGAATATCTGTCCCTGGTCTACCTGCACGAGATTCGTACAGAGCAAACGCCATTGGGGGACAAGACGCTTGAGCAATGGGAAGAAGCTGTGCGGGAAGAGATCGCGTCGTTGGTTCGCGCTGGAACGACGCTTTCGATCGACGGATTTACGCGATTTCGCCTGCGTGAACCCGTGTCGGTGCTGTTTGACCGGTTCGCGGATCGGCTTCGTCGCTTTGAATTGGACAGGGAGTACGAAGAATCCGTCGCCATGCTGAGGTTCATGCTGGATGAACAACCGTCCATCATGCAGGAAGTCCACGTGTTTTGCGGCCGTGATCGCGTGTGGCTCACCGACGAACATGGGCAACTGGTTCGTGATGAGCAGATTGTGCAAGCGGCGATCGAATCGGAGACGGACGAGATCGACAGCGAAGATCTGGCGATGAGTATTTTGATCACGCGATCGCCGTGTCGAATTGTTCTGCACGATCTGCATCCGGACGCTTCGTGGCCGTCGTTCGTCGAGACGGTTCGCCGGGTTTTTGCCGAACGAGCGCGGATGTGTGAGCGATGCGACGCGTGTGAGAGGTTGCGTGGATCGCAACCGCCAATGGGTTCCTTGGAGGAGGATTTTGATTTTCCTTCGATCGACTGGACTTGACACACGACCGAGCATTGTCGTAGTGTGCACGTAGAGAATTTGACATGATTGCGATGCGGAAAGACGAGCTTAAAGAATCAGCGACGCCAAGAGAGAGGGCACCGTGGCTGCAAGTGTCCTTCGCCGCTCCTTTGAGACACCACTTTCCAAGCAGTTCACGGGGAGGCCAAAGGCCAAAACGGGAACCGTTTACCACGTTACGGTACCGAGCCTGCAGACCGGGGGGGTTGTGATCCGGGGGCGGGGAAATTGGGTGGAAACACGAGACAAGCGTCGTCGTCCCATAGGGGATGAGGGCGTTTTTCCATTTTTGGGCGTGCGAACGGGTTCGTTTCGCCGGTTTCGGACATGATGCCCGGGCCGTCCGCCAGATGAGGAGGAATACATGTGTCAAACGAGATATCGATTTTACTGAAGGATGGTTCCGTCCGAACGTTCCCGGAAGGTTCCACGTATGCCGACGTCGCGGCGTCCATCAGTCCGCGATTGGCCAAGGAAGCGGTTGCCGCGAAGGCCGATGGACAGGTTGTCGATTTGTCGCGGGAACTCGTGAACGGCGTGACGGTTGAACTGTTGACGCTCAAGGATCCCGATGGT
Organism: Alicyclobacillus acidiphilus NBRC 100859; assembly: GCF_001544355.1. GTDB lineage: Bacteria > Bacillota > Bacilli > Alicyclobacillales > Alicyclobacillaceae > Alicyclobacillus > Alicyclobacillus acidiphilus. Next base: position 5,341 of record NZ_BCQI01000013.1, on the reverse strand, counting down.
GTCGACGTCATGCGGCACACCTGCGCGCATGTGATGGCACAGGCTGTGGCGCGAATCTTTCCAGGCACCAAGTTTGCGATTGGGCCCGTGATCGAACATGGATTTTACTACGATTTTGCCGATCACGATTTCACGCCGGACGATTTGCCGCTGATTGCGGCGGAGATGCAAAAGATCATCGACGCGGACTACCCGCTTGAACGGCAGGTGATTTCGCGCGAAGAGGCTTTGGCGATGTTCGAGGCCCGCGGGGATCGGTTCAAAGTCGAGATCATTCAAGACCTGCCGGCCGACACAACGCTGACGATTTACCGTCAAGCGGAGTTTGTCGATCTCTGCCGCGGTCCGCATCTCCCGTCGACGGGGCGCATCAAGGTGTTCCAGTTGGGTAACCTGGCTGGCGCGTACTGGCGAGGGGATTCGAGCCGGGAGATGTTGACGCGCTTGTACGCGGTCGCGTTTGCGAAGAAGTCGGATTTGGATGAGTACAACCGGTTGCAGCAGGAGGCTCGTGAGCGGGATCACCGCAGACTCGGCAAGGAGCTCGATATCTTCATGCTCTCGCCAGAAGTCGGTCAGGGTCTTCCGCTCTGGCTGCCGAACGGCGCGAAGATTCGTCGGACCATCGAACGGTATATCGTCGATTTGGAGGAGTCGCTCGGGTACGATCACGTCTACACACCACACCTCGCCAGCGTCGAACTGTACAAGATCTCGGGACACTGGGAGCATTACCACGAGGACATGTATCCGCCGATGCAGTTGGACAACGAGGAGCTGGTGCTGCGTCCGATGAACTGTCCGCACCACATGATGGTGTATAAAAATGCGCTTCGCTCGTACCGCGAACTGCCGATTCGCATCGCCGAACTCGGCATGATGCATCGTTATGAGATGTCAGGCGCCTTGGCGGGCCTGCAGCGCGTGCGAGCGATGACGTTGAACGACGCGCACATCTTCTGTCGGCCGGATCAGATCCAGTCCGAGTTCGAACGCGTCGTGCGCCTGATTGAGCGCGTGTATCGGGATTTTGGCATCACGGATTATTATCATCGGTTGAGTTATCGCGATCCGGCGAACAAGGAAAAGTACGTTCAAAACGACGAGATGTGGGAACTCGCGCAGGGCATGCTCAAACAGGCGATGGACAACCTTGGCCTGGATTACGTCGAAGCGCCGGGCGAGGCCGCGTTCTACGGCCCGAAACTCGACGTGCAGGTGAGGACGGCGCTTGGCAAGGACGAGACCTTGTCGACGGTCCAGCTGGACTTCCATCTGCCCAATCGATTCAATTTGGAATACGTTGGAGAAGATGGCAAGACGCATCGGCCCGTCGTGATTCACCGCGGCGTTGTGGGGACGATGGAGCGATTCACGGCATTCTTGATTGAACAGTACAAAGGCGCTTTCCCAGCCTGGTTGGCTCCTGTACAGGCGGTCGTGGCGTCTGTTTCAAGTGACTTTGCCCCTTATGCGCAGGAGGTTGCCGACAAACTTCGTGAAGCGGGACTTCGCGTCGACGCGGACACCCGCCCGGAGAAAATTGGCTATAAAATCCGCGAGGCGCAGGTGCAGAAGATTCCGTACACCTTGGTCGTCGGACAACGCGAATTGGATGAGGGCACGGTCTCCGTCCGCAAGTACCAGGCGGGAGATCAAGGAAGTATGACCATTGAGCAGTTCCGGGCGCGGTTACAAGACGATGTCGATTCGAAGGCGTTGCTCGTGCAGCCGTGACAGGTCTACGCATCTTTCCCGCTACGTGGCCAGGATTCGGAATCAGCCACGTCGACCAAGCCAGTGAAGCAACCGCGGGATTGCCGGACCTCCGGCAATCCCACATATTGAAGCGCGAGCCCACGTTTGATTTTTTTCAAAGCTCTTTTCGTATAGATTGTTGCTAATGAACCTACTGATTTTCCTATTTGACTACTGTTAATATATGTGTATCAACATTTTTGGGAGGAATGATTATGGAACATTCTAACTTAATGCTCAACCCACAGGACTTACAACGTGTTCTGCATAAAGTATGGTCTCTCAAATCAAGTTCAAAATGGACTCCCGAAAACCCTGCACTTGGACAATGCGGAGTTACCGCATTAGTTGTGAACGACTTACTCGGCGGTGACATCTTAAAAACGCAATCGCCTGGAGGAATTCACTTTTACAATCGAATATCGGGACGACGCTATGACTTCACTGAGTCTCAGTTTATAGTACCTATCATTTACGAAGACTTGCCATCAAATTGAGAAGAAGCATTCAGCGATACGAATGCTGAACAGTACAACTACCTCAAGAGTTCGGTACTGTATAACCTGAATTTGGTTTTTTAGACTACCCGTAGATATTCAACGGTTACATCATTGGCTCGCTTTGACATATCTCGCAGAATAGCCCGCTTTGCTTCAAACGGCGAGAGATTTTTGTATCGTTCCAAGTAGCGGAACCAGAAGAGGTAGTTGTCCAGATACTTGGTGGCAACACCTTGGAACCGTTCCATCCACTTTTTCAAGCGTTTGTGATATGAATTGACGTGCTGGACGTGGTATATACCTTTACGAACATACACTCCCTTACGTACATTGATAATCTCGTGATGCAGTCCCTTCATCTTCGCAAACGCAATATAATTCCGAGCAGAGTCTGTGCAGAGCAAGGAACCTGGAGCAAGGTGTGTACCGAGTACAACGTCGATTTCCGTTGCCGTAATGCGACCACGACCAGCGTTCTGTGCAACAATATCTCCATCTCGGTCGATGGCGACCACAACACACACTTGCTCTTTGCTAATGCCACGTTTTTGGGCTACACCGCCACGCTTTCTTGGTTTCCGAAAGGTAATGTGTTTCCGACCTTTATAAGACTCCAAGAAAAAAGTTTCGTCAGATTCTACAATCCCGTTCAGGGTGTCTTGACCGAGGGAGCGAAGGGCATACAACACTTTGTGTCGCCAGTAAAACGCCGTAGATACATGAATCCCCAACAACTTGGCAGTTTTGGACAAGGTAAGACCGTTCAGCATACACTCGACAAATTTGAGCCACTTATCAGGGTAACGTGTACCCGAAATGGGGCTTGCCGTCGTATCGTTGAATGACTTTCCGCAATCTCTGCAAAGGTATCTTTGGCGAGAACGATATTTTCCATTGCGTTTGACCAGTGTACTCCCGCAATGGACACACGCCAAACCCGAACTAAACCGACTGTCACGGACTTCTTCGGCAACCTTGTCTAACTTCAACCGTGGTTCCGGGAAAAGTGTATTCTTAATGGCTTCAAACAAGGCGAGTTTTTCACCTTGACTCAATTCGTCGAAGTCTTCGTACAGGTCTTTCCAACTCATTGAAAACGCTCCTCGGACGAGATTTGTCGGACATTATACATTATTGTCCAAAGAGCAACAATCTATACGAAAAGAGCCTTTTTCAAATACGACGTGCGATTGGACAACGAGCATCGCGTGCAGATGCGCACGGTCGTGCTCTATCACGCGATTGTCACAAACGCGCCGGATACACTCAACATCGGTACCGCACATTATCGAGTTGAGAACGTCTCTCTAAGACACCTTGACGGTGACTTGGCGTTGGGCGAAGTCGAGGCACACCCGTGTGCTGGTCGGTGAGAACCCGGCGACCGCATGCGCCTCTTCCTGCCCAAACATGCGCGTGGGAAACCTGGATGATGTCTTTGACAGTATGCGTGAACTGATTCCAAAGGTGCAGGATGACACGGAGCGAGGTCTGGTCGTCAGTGCCATTCTTGTGCTTGGCGATCAGGGACTCTCCGTTGAACAGCGTGAATTGCTTCAGAAGAAGTTGAGGAAAATGTCCAAACTCGCGGAAGGAATCTTCGATGAAGGAGCCTATCAAAAGAGCCCGATATTGAGACTTGGGCTAATTTGGAAACAAGTCGGCTCTGTTCTACCGATTTTTGGTTTCAAGGACTTGATCGTATTCTGAATTGGAAGTATATTGGACATATAAAAGCTTTATTTTCTGTAAGGGCAGGATATATTAGTTCATGCTGTTAAATGGGTAAGTACTTTAAGGCACGGGCCAATCAATTAGAACCCTTATTAGGCCACGTGTCATGCATGGGGTGCCTAATATGAATCATACAGAACAATTAAGTCCACGCGAGATAGACGTCGCAAAATTGGTTGCACAAGGCAAGAAGGATGTTGAGATTGCCAAGGAATTAAACATAAGTCGGAGACGTGTTGGAGAAATAGTTGCTCACATAAAATTAAAGTGCAATTGCTCGTCTCGTGTAGAGATCGGGATATGGGCACACGAAAACCTGAACATGGATTGAGGTTAACTAATTGGGTTATAACATGGATGGGTTAAGTTATAATTCAGAATTATTTGATTCGGAACTTCAATATGCCGATTTATATCAGAAGTGGTGTTGGGATATTCAAATTCTCACTAATAGTGGTCTAGCTTGGAAGATAGAATCTGGCACGCATGATGTATGTATCGGTTTAATTGATAGTGGTATTGACCATAGTCACCCGGATTTACGACCGAATATCTTGTCCGAAGGCAGATCATTTCTACCCCAGGATAATAGTACTTACGATAAAATTGGGCATGGAACAATGGTGGCTGGGGTGATTTGTGCTCGAGGAAGAATGTTGGGCCTTGCCCCAGGTATTGGAGTAATACCCTATCGAGTGTTTGACGGTCAAAGTACGGATTTGAATACCGTTTTATTGGCGTTACAGACAGCTATCGAGGACAATGTTGATATTATAAACCTGAGTCTTGGTAGCTATAAGAACTATTCAAAGGAAAGTCAAGGGTTATTCGTTGAGTTTAGGGATTTGATATCTAAGGCCAATAATAAAGGTATCATAGTGGTTGGATCTGCCGGACAGATAGAAACATTCCGGAGTAAACAGCCAGAATATTATAACCTTATCCATTTCCCTGGGGATGTTCCTGGGGTGATACCTGTTGTTCCTATAGATAAAAACAATAACGTGCTTGCACTTCCTCGAAGGACAGGAGTTCCGTATTACGCGTGTTTTGGAGGAGATTTCGGACCTCTGTACGCGAGCGAGGGGAAGATAAACGTAAGACATCTATGTTTAACCACTTACCCGCCCGCACTTCCACAAGGATTTGCACGCATGGCAGGCATTGATTCGGGTTATGAATTCATGGCAGGTACGAGCCTCGCGGTGGGTAAAGTAGCCGCAATAGTTGGGTTAATTCAGTGCCGGTCGCTTAAAGTTAACCAACGTAAGCTTAATAAAATCGAGATCTGCGGAATATTACAGGAATGCTCTGCAAGGGTCAAAATTAGAGGATACGATATCTTTACA
>NZ_BCQI01000012.1 GCF_001544355.1 Alicyclobacillus acidiphilus NBRC 100859 | reverse complement strand
ACCCGGCAGCACCCGGCAGCACCCGGCAGCACCCGGCAGTGCCCGGCAGCGCCCGGCGGTCAGCGCCCGGCGGTCAGCACCCGGCAGCGCGATCGCGCCGCGCAACTCGGCCTGCGTCCTCCGCCATCGCGCCAGCACCCGCCCGATTTCAAAGCAAAAAAGCGTCCGTCGGACGCTCATTCGCCTTGTGCCATATACGCAGCCATCCTAAGCTTGGACTACACTTGACTCCCGAAGCTGGTATTACCCGAATTCACTTGATTGTCGTTCTTGCGCAGCCACGCTGCCGCTCGAAAAATCCCGACGAGTGAAACAGAGTCGACGATGTGCGACGTCATGCACATGTCGATCGCGTCGCAGAGCGGCACCTTCCGCACCACAATCTGCTCGGTCTCTTCGAGATGGCTCTCGCCGTAGGACAGTTCGCGGGCCAAAAATACGTGGCTCATTTGCGTCGAAATGCCGCCGCTGAGCGCGAATTTGCCCAGGTCGATCCAGTTCGCGGCGGCAATTCCGGTCTCTTCCGCGAGTTCCCGTTTGGCCGCGGCGAGCGGCGATTCGCCGTCGCGATACTGACCGCTTGGAATCTGCAGAGTCGTCACGCCCAGCGGGAAGACGAATTCTTCGAGCAGGACGATGTTGTCATCGTCGTCGATGACCACTGTCCCCGCGTTATGGCCGGCGTCGATCACGCCATAGATCCCTTCACTGCCGTCGGGCCGAATCACCTGGTGCTCGACGACGCGAATCCATGGATTCCGGTAAGCCTCCCGGGTTTGGGTGATGGTCCAGTCTCCACGCCTCTCCATGCGGCAATCCCCCCTGACGTTTTGCGAGAATCAGACACCGAACTTGTCCGGCGCCTCCCGCCATTTCATCAGCAAGGGAATCTCCGACTCCTCGATATCTCCCCGCTCCAGCGCGACTTGCAGCAACGCCTCATACGGCACCAGACGATAGGCCGGAATGCCTGTCTCATCGGATTTCTGCTGCGCGATGGAAAAATCGTAGGAGAGAATGGTCAATATCGCCATCACATCCACCCCTGCGTCGCGGAGGGCTTGCGCGGCATTGTAGGCGGACTTGCCAGTGGATAGCGTGTCTTCGACGACAATCGCCTTCATCCCCGGACGGGCATAGCCTTCAATCTGCTTGCCGCGGCCATGTGCTTTCGCTTCGGATCGGACGTAGGCGTTCGGCAATCCGAGGCGATCGGCGAGAATCGAAGCGTGTGGGATACCGCCCGTCGCCGCCCCCGCAATCAATTCCACAGCCGGAAGTTCCGTCGTGACGATGGACTCGAACCCAGCGATGACGGTGTCGCGCAGAATCGGATAGCCGAGAATGAGCCGATTGTCGCAGTAAATAGGAGATTTCCAACCGCTGGACCACGTGAACGGCTGATTCGGGCGCAGCTCGACAGCGCCGATTTGCAGCAGTCCGCGGGCAATCGTGTACGAAACTTCATCAATGGGTTCATGCATCGAGTTCATGATTGGAATCACTCCTGCATTTCATATTGTGCCAGTGGTCTGCAAGCGCGACGAGCGGATCCGGCGCCTGCAAAACAGCCCGCGCGAACACAAGCCGAGTTGCGCCAGCCGCCAAGGCTTCGTATGGTGTGCGGGTGCGCGCCTGATCGTGGGTATCCGCGCTCGCGAGACGAGTCCCGGGCACAACGCGTTCAAAGTTGGGCGCGACGCGCTCTTTCAGAAGATCCAGTTCTTGCGCAGAGCAGACGATGCCATCCAAACCGGACGCCTGAACCAGATCGGCCAGGCGCAGCACAGCGCCTGACGCCGAGCCGAGCAGGCCGAGTTGGTTGATATCGTGATCGTCCAGACTGGTGAGGACCGTCACGCCAATCAACAGCGGCTGGTACGGGCTGTCGTCAACCGCCCGGCGGGCGGCTTCCAGCATCGCCCGGCCGCCCAAGGCGTGGACGTTGACCATCTCAATCGGGTATTGGCAAATGGCTTTGAGCGCACCGGCGACGGTATTGGGAATGTCGTGCAGCTTCATGTCGAGAAAGATGCGCAAATCGCGTTTCAACAGCGTTTCGACGAACGGCATGCCTGCGCGATGAAACATCTCGAGCCCGATCTTGAAACCGTCGACGACGGGCGACAACCTGTCGACCAAGGTCATCGCCGCGTCTGGACTGTCCACATCCAGGCCAATATAGGTCGCTTTGCGGACGTCGTCGTATTCGGGAGCCATCAGTTGCGTCCGCAAATCGGCCGTCATGCCCGCCACCCGCTCGCCGGAATCTCATTCGTTGGGTGATCGCCCAACGCCAATGTTTGAAAGTGAATCAATTTCATGATGTCGAGGACGGATCGGACCGTATCGAGCGACGTCAGACACGGGACGCCATGCTCAACCGCCGTGCGCCGGATGCGGAATCCATCCCTCTCTGGTTTCAAACCTTTCGTCAAGGTGTTGATGACGAGTTGGATTTTCCCTTGGCGAATGTCGTCCGCGAGATTCGGCGTGCCTTGGGCCAGCTTGTTGACGATACGGACTTCGAGTCCCCGATCCCGCAGGTACTTCGCGGTGCCTTCCGTCGCGGCCAGCCGATAGCCCAGTCGGGCGAATTCCGAGAGCAGCGGGAACGCTTCCTCCTTGTCCTTGTCGGCAATCGTGGCAAGGACGGTGCCGTGTGCGGGAATGTTCGTCCCCGCGGCGAGCATGCCTTTGTAGAGCGCCTTTTCGTAGTGTGTGTCGCGCCCCATCACCTCGCCCGTCGACTTCATTTCAGGCCCAAGACTGATGTCCACGCGATGCAGCTTCGCAAACGAGAACACCGGCACCTTGACCGCGACGGTATCCGCTTCGGCCACGCGCCCGTCCTCGTACCCCAGTTGTTTGAGCGAACCGCCGCACACCGCGTGCATCGCGGCGCGGACCATCGGAACACCCGTCACCTTGGAGAGGAACGGAACCGTTCTCGACGAACGCGGGTTGACCTCAATCACTTCGACGACATCGTCATGCACGATAAATTGGATATTCATCAATCCGCGAACTTTCAGCGCCCGGGCGATTCGCATCGTGTAATCGTCGATGATCGTCTTCACCCGCTCCGACAGGTGCTGAGGCGGATAGACCGCGATGGAATCGCCGGAGTGAACGCCGGCCCGCTCCACGTGCTCCATGATGCCTGGGATAATCACGGTGTCGCCGTCGGAGATGGCGTCCACCTCCGCTTCGATCCCGGCGACATACCGATCAATCAGCACCGGGTGCTGATCTGACACTTCCACAGCTTCGTCCATGTACTGCAAGAGTTCGTCGGTGTTCGAGATAATCTGCATGGCGCGGCCGCCAAGGACGTACGACGGGCGCACCAATACCGGATAGCCCAGTGATTCCGCCGCCTCCACCGCCTGTTCCACCGTGGTGACCGTCTTTCCGAGCGGCCTTGGAATATCGAGTCGAGTCAGCAGTTCGTCAAACTTCTCCCGATCTTCCGCCGCGTCGATACTTTCACGCGACGTGCCGAAGATCTTCACACCCGCGTCAGCCAGCGGACCGGCGAGGTTGATGGCCGTCTGTCCGCCAAACTGGACGATGACCCCTTCCGGCTGCTCGCGATCGATCACGTTCAACACATCCTCGATATCGAGCGGCTCGAAGTACAGCCGATCCGACGTGCTGAAGTCCGTCGATACGGTCTCCGGATTATTGTTGACGATGATGGCTTCGTAGCCCTCCCGCCGCAACGCCCACACCGCATGCACGGTGCAGTAGTCGAACTCGATCCCTTGACCGATGCGGATGGGTCCGGAGCCAAGCACGAGGATTTTCTTCCTGTTCGACGCTGCGACCTCGTCCTCGCGTTCGTACGTACTGTAGTAATACGGCGTCGACGCCTCAAACTCGCCCGCGCAGGTATCGACCATCTTGTAGACAGGAACCAATCCGCGTTCCTTGCGCCAAGCTCGGATGGTCATGGCGTCCGTGCCGAGCAGGCGGGCGATTTCCCGATCTGGGAAGCCGTTGCGCTTGGCGATGGTCAACAATTCGGCATGGTTCTCGAACACGGTCGGGAGCGCAACGCCTGACTTGCCGAGTTGGCCCAGCTCGCGCTCGATCCCGATGAGGCTTTCAAGATGCCACAGGAACCAGCGATCGATCTTGCTCCATCGGTGAATTTGTTCCACCGTGATGCCGCGCCGCAAGGCTTCGGCGATGGCGAAGATGCGGTCGTCGTCCGCGACGGTGATCTTCTTCTCCAGTTCCGTGTCGGACCATTGGCCAGCGCCCTTCATCCACAAGGAGTACGTCCCGATTTCGAGGCTTCGGATGGCTTTCATCAACGACTCGCCGAACGTTCGGCCGATGGCCATGACTTCGCCCGTCGCCTTCATCTGCGTGCCCAGGGCCCGATTGGCCGAACGGAATTTGTCAAACGGCCAACGCGGAATTTTCGTCACGATGTAGTCCAAGGCCGGTTCAAACGCCGCATAGGCTTCTCTGGTCACCGGATTTTGCAATTCGTCCAGGCGATACCCAACCGCAATCTTCGTCGCAATCCGGGCAATCGGATAGCCAGTTGCTTTCGACGCCAGCGCGCTGGACCGACTTACGCGCGGATTGACCTCAATCACATAGTAATTGGACGAATCCGGATCGAGCGCGAGCTGCACGTTGCAGCCGCCTTCGATGCCAAGCGCGTTGATGATGTCGAGGCTGGCGTTGCGCAGCATCTGATAGTCTTGATCGGACAGCGTCTGGCTCGGCGCGACGACGATAGAGTCGCCAGTATGTACGCCGACGGGATCGAAATTTTCCATGTTGCAGACGACAATCGCCGTGCCGTTGCTGTCGCGCATCACTTCGTACTCAATTTCTTTGTAGCCCGCGATACTCTGCTCCACGAGCACCTGGTGAATCGGCGACAGGGTCAAACCGCGTTCGACAATCTCGCCGTACTCCCGCCAATTGTAGGCGATACCGCCGCCGGTGCCGCCCAAAGTGTACGCTGGCCGGATGATAATGGGGAAGCCGACCTCTTCGGCAAACGACTTCGCCTCCGCCTCGGTGTGAACGATCTCGCTCTTCGGCACAGGCTGGCCGATTTCACCCATCAATTTGCGGAACAACTGGCGGTCTTCCGCCTTTTCAATCGCTTCGAGCGGCGTCCCGAGGAGTTCCACGCCCTCCTGTTCCAAAATGCCGCTCTTTGCCAGTTCGACGGCCATATTCAAGCCCGTTTGGCCGCCAAGCGTCGCCAATAAGCCATCTGGGCGCTCCTTGCGAATGATTTGCGCCACGAAGTCGAGTTTGATGGGTTCGATGTAGACCCTGTCCGCGATGTCCTGATCCGTCATGATGGTTGCCGGGTTTGAATTGACCAGGACGACTTCGTAGCCTTCTTCCTTCAAGGCCTGACAAGCCTGTGTGCCTGCGTAGTCGAATTCCGCAGCCTGCCCGATGATGATGGGACCGCTGCCAATCACAAGAATCTTCTTAATGTCTGTCCGTTTAGGCATGCGCAAACCGCCCCTCTCGCACTGCTGTCATCATGGCCATGAACTCGTCAAACAGATAATTGGAATCGGTCGGGCCCGGCCGCGACTCTGGGTGATACTGTACCGAAAAGACCGGTTCCGTCTTGTGGGCGAGCCCTTCCACCGTTCCATCGTTCAAGTTGACATGCGTCAATTCGAGCGGCGTGTCGGACAGCGAATCAGCGTCGACCATGTAGCCGTGGTTTTGTGAAGTGATGTCGATCTTGCCTGTTCTCAGATTCTTCACCGGATGGTTGGAACCCCGATGTCCGAATTTCATCTTGGATGTCTTCGCGCCGCAAGCGAGCGCAATCAGCTGGTGGCCAAGGCAAATGCCAAAGATGGGAACCTTGCCAATCAAGCTGCGCAGGGCTTCGATGGCGAACGGCACATCTTCCGGATTGCCCGGTCCGTTGCTCAACATGACGCCGTGAGGGTGCCACGCCAGGACGTCTTCGGCGGTCGTCGTCGCCGGAACCACGATCACGTCGCAGCCTCGATCCAGCAAACCGCGCAGAATGCCAGCCTTCATGCCATAGTCGATGAGAACGACGCGGTGCCCAGGCCCTGGCGAACGATAGACGGTCTGGGTCGTCACGTGCTTAACCGCGTCTGGCAAGGCCCCCTCGTGCATGCGGGCGAGAAGTTCAGAAGTTGGCGTATCTTCCGTGGTGATGACCGCGCGCATGGCGCCGACGTTGCGGATGGCTTTCGTCAACTGGCGCGTGTCGATCCCGGCGATCCCGATGATGCGATGCTTCTCCAAGTACGCCGAGAGCTGATCCGTCAGTTTGAAGTGTGAAGGATTCTCGGAAAACGTCCGTACGACGAAGCCTCGCACGTAAGGATGGCGCGATTCGACGTCGTCGACGTTGACGCCGTAGTTGCCAATCAACGGATAGGTCATGGTGACGATTTGTCCGTAGTACGACGGATCCGTCAAAATTTCCTGGTACCCAGTCATACCCGTGTTAAACACGACTTCCCCAAAGCGCTCGCCCGCCGCTCCAAAGTTTTCTCCCTCGAACGTCAATCCGTTTTCGAGTATCAAACGCACGCGGCGTTCTGTTGGCCTATACATCCCACTCATGCGAGTCTCTCCTCTCCAGCTTCAAAAATCGTCCGACCCGCTTGGATGGTCCGGCGCACAAGCCCTGTCACTCGCCATCCCGCGAACGGTGTATTTCTTCCCTTTGAATAGAATCGATCCGGATCGACAGCCTCTTCCGCAGTCAAATCGACAATCGTCAAATCCGCGCGGCCGCCGGGATAGATGGCTCCTCCTTCAAGGCCGAAGATCTCGGCCGGCCTGGAAGTCATCCCTTCCATCAACCGGCGAAGCGGGACGATCCCCGGCACCACGAGATAGGTATAAAGAAGCGAAAATGCTGTCTCAAATCCGACCATTCCAAAGGGTGCCAAGGCGATGCCCTGTGCCTTCTCAGCCGCGGTGTGCGGGGCGTGATCGGTCGCGATGATGTCGAGCGTGCCGTCGAGAAACCCTTCCAGGCACGCCGCCCGATCCCGCTCGCTCTGCAAAGGCGGATTGACCTTGAAGCGAGCATCGTCCGTGTCGATGATGGATTCGTCCAAGAGCAGATGGTGCGGAGTCACTTCGGCTGTCACGCGGATTCCACGAGCTTTCGCCCAGCGGATGATGGCGACCGACGGTTCGGTCGACACGTGGCAGACGTGCAAATGGGCGCCGGTGGCCTGGGCCAAGAGTACGTCGCGAGCGATCATCGCCGCCTCCGCTTCGACGGGAATCCCTTCGAGCCCCAGGCGCTTCGCCGCCTCGGGATGGAGCACCCCGCGGCCGGAGAGCGTTTCGTCTTCCGAGTGGATGATGATGGGCATGCCCAGCTCTCCCGCAATTCCCATCGCTTGCAGCATCCGTCCGCCGTGCTGGACACCTTTGCCGTCGTCGGACAAGCCGACTGCGCCAGCCGCTTTCAAACTTGCGAAGTCGGTGAGTTCTTCCCCTGCCTGACCGCGCGTGATGCAGGCGATGGGATGGACTTGCGTCTTCCCCACGTCCCGTCCGCGCCGGACGATATCCTCGACGATCTCGGCAGTATCGGTCGGCGGCTTGGTGTTCGGCATACACGCAACCTGCGTGAAGCCGCCTGCCGCTGCCGATTGCAGGCCGCTCGCCAGTGATTCCTTTTCGGTCAGCCCCGGATCCCGAAGATGCACGTGCATATCGATGAAGCCCGGCAGGATGGCGGCACCGTCAAGTGGAACGACGTGATCGGCAGGCAAATCGCCCTGGCCGATGGCCAGGATCCGGCCGTGATTCGAATCGTAGGTGACGCTGGCTTGTTCGAACGAACCTCGACCGGTGTCGTACAGTCTGCCGCCGTCAAGACGGATGATCATATCAGTTCCCCCTTCAGCAGATCGTCCAGCAGAGCCATACGCATATACAGCCCGTTTTCCGCTTGCCGGAAGTAGGCGGCTCGATGATCCGGATCGATGGCTGGGTCGATTTCACCGACGCGCGGCAGCGGGTGCAAAATTCGAGCGTGCGACGGCATCGAAAGCACGTGCTGCTGACGGATGGCGTAGTCGTCGGACGCGCACAGTTCACCATCGGCCATCAATCGCTCGGCTTGGATGCGCGTCTGATATACGACGTCGGCGTCGCGAACCGCACTGTCGACATCCGCGGCATGTTCCACGTGAACGCCGCTTGCGACGATTTGCCGTTCGAGATCCAGAGGCAATCCAAGCGGTTCGGGGTGGAACAGGCGAACGCGGATCCCTTTCATCTTGGACAGCAGCTTCAGGAGCGAGTGAACGGTTCGTCCGTATTTCAAGTCGCCGAGCACAGCGACGGTCAGATCATCGACCCGTCCAAGCTCGCGCCAAATGGTGTATACGTCGAGCAAGGCCTGTGTCGGGTGCTCGCCCGCTCCGGCGCCTGCATTGATAATCGGCACAGGGGAGTACGGTGCCGCCTCATCCATCTCCGCGTCGCTGTGGTGCCGAATCACGATGGCATCCGCATACGTACCTACCACTCGAAACACGTCCGCGAGCGTTTCACCCTTCTTGGAAGACGAATTCTCCCGCGCGTTCTCCGCGCTGATCACTTGCCCTCCCAAACGATATACGGCAGCTTCGAAAGATAGACGCGTACGCGTACTTGGCTCGTAGAACAGCGTCGCGACAATCCGTCCCGTCAACCGGGTCAATGCCTCCCGACGCGGCATTCGTCGCATTTGTTCGGCCAAATCCACCAACCGCATCGTCCGCTCGACGTCGAATTGATCGATGGTCAACGCGTGCATCATGAGACCACCCTCCGTCCTCTTGCCAGCGTCTACGGTTCCACTTTTCTCATACCCTTGACTATCGAGGGCCGTTCGCTCAAGCACGGTTGCTTTGAATCCAGACGCCATCAGCACCGTCAACCTCCTTCAGCCGAACGACAACCTGCTCATCGCGCGCAGTCGGCACATTCTTGCCAATAAAATCCGGGCGAATCGGCAATTCCCGGTGCCCCCGATCCACCAAGGCCGCCAATTGGACCGATTGCGCCCTGCCAGCCTGCATGATGGCGTCCAACGCAGCGCGCACCGTGCGGCCGGTGTACAGCACATCGTCAACCAGAATCACTTTCCTCCGGGCGACATCCACCTCAAGCTTTGCCCGGCTGCGTTCCGCGGACAGGTCGCGGTCGTCGCGAAACGGCGTCGGATCAATGGTGACACAGGCCACACGCTGCCCTTCAATCTCTTCCAATTTCGCGGCGATCCGCTCGGCCAGCACGACACCGCGCGTCACAATGCCCGCGAGAATCACATTGTCGAGGCCCTTGTTGCGCTCCAGGATTTCGTGCGCCATCCTCGTCAGGGATCTGCGCATCGCCGCATCATCCATAATTTGCGTCATATGTGTCATCCTTACCGCCCTTTCTGGAAACGAGTCCTGGAAGCTAAAAACGGCCGCCTCCCTGGAAGGAAGCAGCCGTTTACACTAAGTCCACACGAGGGTAGACTTAGCCAACTATCCCGACTCCTTTCCAACCTCACAGGATTGGATTAAAGGCAGTGCATTTTCTTGTAGCCTATCAGGTTCGATCCCGCCTGTCAATAGAACCAAACATCTCAGCCCATCCGTCCCGTCTCGAGATGCTGGATGAGGTCCTCCATATCCGGCGGCAGCGGAGAGGTGAGACGAACGGCCTCACCCGTCGTTGGATGGACAAAGCCAAGCGTCTGCGCGTGAAGCGCCTGTCCGTCGATAGGAAGCGTGTGCCGCCTACCGTAGACGTGATCTCCCGCCAATGGATGGCCAATCTGCGCGAAATGCACACGTATTTGGTGGGTCCGTCCCGTCTCCAACCGGCACTCGACCAAGGCGTAGTTGGGATACTGCCGGATCACGGAGAAGTGTGTAACCGCGCGCTTGCCTTCAAGCATCGCCTTCATCTTTTGGCGATCTTGCGGATCCCGCGCAATCGGCATGTCAATGGTCCCTGTGCGATGTTCCAGGGTCCCGTGGACAATCGCGATATATTGGCGTTCGACCGTGTGCAGGCGCAGTTGCTCAGTCAGCGCGTAGTACGCCTTGTCCGTCTTCGCGAACATGACCAGGCCGCTCGTATCCTTGTCGATCCGATGGACGACACCCGGCCTCATCTCGCCGCCCAGTTGCGAGAGCCGAATGCCGCGAGCCACGAGCGCGTTGATCACCGTGTTGCGCGGGTGACCGGCGCCAGGATGGACGACCAGGCCGCGAGGCTTGTCGACCACCACGACATCGTCGTCTTCGAAGACAATCGAAAGCGGCAAATCGTCCGGCTCAATCTCGAAAGGTTCCTCACTCGGAATCTCGACCTCGTAGGATTGTCCCGCTTCAATCGGATCGGATGGCTTGATCTTGCCCGCAGGGGTTCGGCGGACCAACCCATCCTTGACCCACGTCTGAACAACGTTGCGAGACACGTCGACGTCGTCTTCCTGCAGCCGCTCAGTCAACCATTTGTCCAGGCGCTCTCCAACGTCGCCCTCCGCGACATCGTAGATGGTTCGTATCGCTGGTCTCATCGCTTCATGTCCTCACTTTCGCTCGCTTGGGATGAACCTGAACGGAAGGAGCTGATCAGCAAAAGCAGGACCCCGATGTCGATAGACGCGTCCGCAAGGTTAAAAATGGCGAAATGAATGGTGTAAAAGTCCACGTAGTCGGTCACTGTATGTCCAGGCAATGCGAGCCGATCCGTCATATTGCCCAAAGCCCCGCCGAGCAATAGTCCGAGCCCAACCTGGGTCAGCGTTTCCAACCTGTACCGGTGGTGAAAATACAGAACGACGATAGCCACCACCACGGCAATCAACACGAAAAACCACCACTGATTTGGGAAAATACTGAATGCCGCCCCTGGGTTTTGCAAATGCAGGAACTCAACCACGTGCGGAATCACCACAGCCGCTTGCCCCACCGGCAATGCGGCACGAATCAACCACTTCAGCAATTGATCTGCCGCAATGACCGCGGCAGCAACCAGATATAGTCCGTATTTTGATCGCTTCAATACACAAATTCTCCTCGAGTCGCTTCTTGCCCGCACCCACCGTGACCCTCTTCGCATACCGTGAAAGGACAGCGTCCGAAGGAGTGTGAACACCGTGATTTTATCAGACCGTGGACCGTTCTCACAAATTCTCAAGGCACCGATCGGTGGGCGCCCGGAGAAACCACGGAAGACAGGTTTCACGATGGTGATCGATAAAGGCCTTGGTTTTTACGAGTTGCGGGACGTCCTCGAAGTCGCCTCGTCGTATATCGACGTGGTCAAATTTGGTTTCGGTACAAGTCCTATGTACCCAGAGCACATTCTCCGTCGCAAGCTCTGTCTGCTCGAAGACATGGCGGTGTCGGTCATGCCTGGTGGAACACTTGCCGAGATCGCCTACACACAAGACGTATTTGAGGCGTACGTCAGGCTCTGCAGAAAACTGGGTTTCAACGCCGTTGAGATTTCCGACGGAACGATTGAACTTGCAGCCGATGAGCGGCGTCGACTTATCGCCCACGCAAAAGCGGAGATGCCGCTCGTCATCTCTGAGGTCGGCAAAAAACTGCAAGGCGACGTCGACATCGTCGCCTACGCAAGAGGTGTTCTCGCCGATTTGGACGCAGGCGCGGATTACGTTGTCGTTGAGGGCCGCGAGTCCGGAGAAGGCGTCGGTGTATTCGACGCGTCCGGCACAGTTCAAGACGATCTCGTCGACACCTTCCTGGTCGAATTACCTACTTGGGCTCAAGAAAAGGTCATCTGGGAAGCCCCAAAGAAGGCCCAACAAGTCGCGTTTATCCAGCGGATTGGGCCAACGGTCAACCTTGGCAACATTCCGCCTTCCGACGTGATCGCGCTGGAGTGCTTGCGCCAAGGATTTCGCGCGGACACCTTTACTCTGACGCTTCCTGAGCACCCTCATCATAGTCCGGAAGGTAAATAGCGGACGACGGCAAGGTGCGTTCGTACATTTCTTGGGAAATGCCGTCCATCCTGTCGACATAGCCGACGTTGTCGTCCAGTTCCGGCTGTTCGTAGTACTCCTCGCCGAACGCCGGTTCTTCGAAGCGGGCGACCGCCTGATACGCGTCCTCGCCGTCGAAGGCGGTTTGGTCCTCCCCGTCCCGCCAAACCGCCCCGAATCCAGGCGCCAAAACTTCCTCCTCAATTGGACGGTGACGCTCCTTCTTGACCACTTCCTCAGCCTTCTGACAGTCGATGCAATACTTGGTCGTCGGCATCGCCTGCAGGCGATCCATCGGTATGGTCTCTCCGCAATCCACGCATTGACCGTACGTGCCCTCGTCCATCCGTCGAAGCGCCGCCTCAATCTCTTCGAGATGCGCCTCGTCGCGAACGGTGTCGCCCACGGCCATGCCGCGAAGAAACAACTCGCTGGCGACGTCCGCCGGGTGATTGTCGTACATGGATAACTCGGAGATTTCATCGGGCATGCTGTCACCGAGATCGGCGGATTCGCGGTGCTTCGCAATTCGCTCGCGCGCGTCTTCCCGCGCCGCCGTCAATTCTGCGCGCAATTGTTCGAAATTCATCGTTTCGCCCCCACCTGAACCGATTCGTGGAACTGCAGCAGACGCTGTTTCTCCAATGAGCAGTAGTGTATCCCGTTCAACCTGTTCCCATGAAGAAGAGCATGATTCATAGTTCTGTCGCGAATCCGGCGATTCGGTCACACGAATGTCACAATTTGGGGTGTATGATAGAAAACGACTATAGAGAGACGCATCGCATTTGGGGTTCACATAGGTACGAGTTTGTAGATACGAGAGATAGATTTCGATCACACGTGGTTGTCCAACTGGAGCGAACGACATGCGAAGAAGTTACATCAATATGATTGCGTGGACCATCGTGTGGATTGGCATCACCATGTTGACAGCATGTGTGGTCCTGCGGTTATGGATGCAGTTGGTGATTCAACTCGAAGTCCCCTGCATTGCAGGCATCATCTGCGGCTTGATCTTGATATGGGTCGCGCGCAGATTCGGACGGTAGCGTGGGGGCAGGGGTGATCACGCCAGCGAATCGCTTGGACGGCCAACTCCGCTCCCTCTACGGTCGGCATCAAAAAAGGCTGCCTCCTTGCGCAGCCTCTCGCTGCGTGGAAACAACCCTGAACGACATGTCACAAACAAACCGTTCCGAAACAAACCATTCCGAAAGCCCTCATACACTTCCGGCCAGCGAGCGGTCTACAATCCTGATTCAGAGACAGACGCTTCGCGGCGGGCCAATTCTTTTTCGAAGGCCTCCCACTCGCCGGAATCCATCATTTCCAACTGTGACTGAACCAATGAACGGAAGCGCGCCCGGAACAGCGACGCCTGTTTTTGCATCTCTTCGACTTCAAGCGCCATCTTGCGCGCCTTGTTCAACGCTTCGCTGACAATTCGGTCCGCATTCTTCTCCGCTTCGCGAATGATGAGTTGGGCTTCCTTGCGAGCGTTGCCTTTCACTTCTTCGGCCGTCTCTTGCGCGACGAGGATCGATTTGCTCAGGCTGTCCTCAAGGCTGTCATAGTGTGCGAGCCTATCGTTGATGCGAGCAATTTCTTCTTCCAATTGCTTGTTCTGGCGGATCAGCGCTTCGTAATCCTGAATAATGCGCTCAAGAAAATCGTCGACCTCATCCTCATTGTAGCCTCGCCACGAGCGGCGAAACTCTTTATTGTGAATGTCAATGGGTGACAGGGGCATTTCATATCCTCCTTATTCGACAGCAAGCCCGGAGACATCCGATCAATCGACATATCCGTGCTTGGCTAATTCGACAGTCGAATATAATTTCCTTCCTGTGATGGACGGACAAAATCAAGCATTTGAGCGCAAAATACCCACACGCAGGCGGATCCGTTGTGATTTCGACGCTCCAAGCAGCTCAAGTATTTTGACACGCCCAAAACCTCGGACGGAAATGATGTCCCCTTTTGCCACCTCATCGCGTTGCGACGCATCCGCAAAATTCAGCGTCACATTGCCCTTTTCCACTTCCTCCTGCGCACGGCCCCGAGAAAAATGACAGGCTTGGGCGATGACACTGTCGACCCGCAGAGAGGCCACGAAGATCGTCGCGTCTTCGTAAACCGGGGCGGGCAACGAAGGTACATCGGCGGGATCGAGCGTTGTGACCGAGACGGTCGTCCGTCCCGCCCGATGGAAGTTTCCCGAGACGAAGGCACCCATATTGGCTGTCAGAAAAACATATGCTCGGCCACGCGACTCTATGATCACGTCGCCCAGGGTCTTCCTCTGAATACCCATGCCGAGCAACGTGCCCAACACGTCCTTGTGGCGAATCTCGCCGTCGATGGCCTCGATGGACAGGCAGGTCAGCTGGAAGTCCTCGATGGATGGCTGCCAATCGTCTGGCATCATCAGCATGCGCTGGCGTTCCGCGTGCGGATATCCTCCGGAAGCCGCCACGACGAGTCCCTCGGCGCGCGCGGCGCTCGTCGCGATGAACTGTTCGCGCGGCGTCAAGAAGTCCGTCAAATACCACCTGCCGCGCGCGTGAACTTGGCCTGTCCAATCTTGTACCGATCTCAAAAAAGGGCGTTCTTGTTCTCGAACCCACGACTCTGAACTCATGTTTCCTCCTGCTACCGCGCCGCCGTCAACAATTGTGCGAAAGCGGACGACACGGCAGTCTCAATGACGTAGAAAACGCCGACCCCGACGATCCACGAAATGTCCAGCGAAATCTGCCCAATCGGCAGAGGGGGTATGTACCGGCGAAAAATATAGAGATAGGGATCCGTCAATCGAAGCAGCAGTTGACCCACTGCGTTGCTGGAAAGGTCGGGAACGATCCGGATCAGCGCGACAATCAGCAACAGGTACCAATACGCCGAAAACAAGCCTTCGGCAAACTCCGCCATGAACGACACAGCCTATACCTCCTCCGCGGCTTCAGGAGGATTGACCAGACTGCGCCCGATGCGGATCATGGTCGCGCCTTCTTCGATTGCGACGGGAAAATCGTCGGACATGCCCATCGACAGTTGATCGAAATCCACCAGATCCAGGTCACCGCGGATCCGGTCCCGCAGCAGCCGAAGTTCCCGAAATACCCAGCGCGTATCCTCAGCCCGCTGGACGATGGGAGCCATCGTCATCAGGCCCCGCAACGTCACACCAGGCAACTCGCGGATGCGGCGAACAGCGTCCAAACAAGCCGCCGCCGCAAAACCGTGCTTTTGCGGTTCTTCAGCCACATTGACCTGAAGCAATAGATTGATGTTGCGATTCAATTTGACAGCCGCTTTCGCCAAGGCTTCGGCGAGTTCAACCGAGTCCACCGAATGGACCCAATCGAACCTCGGCGCGATATACTTCACTTTATTCGTTTGAAGTGTTCCGATGAAGTGCCAGGTGAACTCGGTCGACTTCGGATGTTCGAATTTCTCCCTGGCCACCTGCCACCGATTTTCCCCAGCGTCCTGAATCCCTTCCTCCAAAAGGAGAGGCAGCACATCCGGTCCAGCGGTTTTGGTGACCGCGACGATGCGAACGTCGTTCGGGTGGCGATGGCCGCGTTCCGCGGCGGCTTGGATCGATGTGCGAATTCTAGCTGCGTTCTGTGCGATATACGATTCTCCCACGTGAGACGCTCCCCTTATTCGGCCAACGCGATGACGGCCATCTGACGACCCGATTGCCCTTGTTCCACTCGGTGTGAAAAGAAATGTTCCACTCGGCACGAGGTACAGAGGCCCGTGTCGTCGACATGACTTGGCTCAATGCCATGGTGGGCCAAATCGGCGCGAATCGCATCGGGCATGCTGAACCAATACTTGCCCGGTCGGCCAAAGCGCGACCGCAGGGCCAGCTCCATGTCCGTGCCGATCACGCGGCTGGCAACGTGATCGTCCACTTCGTAGCAGCACTGGCGCATGGCCGGACCGATGGCGACGCGGATGTCCGCCGGATTCGATCCGTAGCGCGTCTGCATGTCCGAGACGACGCGTCCCGAGATGCCGGCAACCGTTCCCCGCCAACCGGAGTGGGCTGCTGCGACAACGCGTTGGACGGGATCGAAAAACAACACGGGAACGCAGTCTGCAACCAGAACGGCCAAGGCCACGCCTGGTGCGTTCGTCACGATGGCATCCGCTTCAGGGCGATCGCCGGCGACGGCGCGGGCTCCAAGGCCGCGATGCTCCACGCCTGCGTGGAAAATATGCGAACCGTGCACTTGGCGGACAAAGACGAACGCATCCAGTGTCATCCCGAGCGCGTGAGCGACGCGATCGCGATTGGCGACGGCGCGCTCGACGGCTACTCTGCCGTGAAAGCCGACATCGAGATCCGCCATTTTATCGGAATCGTCGTGACGACACGAAAACATGGCGCGCACCTCTGGTGTTGCCCAGGTTGGGCGAACGCCGATGCCGCCATGTCGTCCAAAGATATTTGTCAGCAACGCGCATCCCCCCACTCCCATCATACAGGAGAGGACAAAACGTTGGCTATGTGAAGTGGCGAATTCCAGCCGGTGGCATATGCCCGCTCAGAATCCGCCTGTTCCCCGCTTGCCGGACTGAGGAGGCAAATAATACTCCGATTCATGAGGTGAGCGAAGATCGACGAGAATGACATCCGTGCCAATTTTGACAATTTGATTCCAGGCAATAATGTAGTCCTGACCACTGCTCACCATTCCGAAAAATCGCCCTTGCGCTGGAATGACGATGGAGCGAATCAGACCGCTGTCGAGATCGATCTCCATATCGCCAATGGTCCCGAGCCGTTTGCCGTCTTCGACATTCACGACGTCCTTGGATTGTAGTTCGGATATTCGCATCACAGCCTAATCGCCTCCAGTAGGTCATATATCAGTTATATGACCACACTAGATTCGTTTACGACTGAATATGCTTGTGCATCCGATTGATTGCCGCCTTCTCGAGACGCGACACCTGTGCTTGAGATATGCCAATCTCGTCGGCGACTTCCATTTGCGTCTTGCCTTCATAGAAGCGCATGGATAAGATCTTCTTTTCTCGATCCGTCAACTTGTGCATGGCTTCGCGCAATGCGATGCCCTCCACCCAACTTGAATCCTTTTCGCGATCGTCGTGAATCTGATCCATCACATAAATCGGATCGCCGCCGTCGTGGTAGATGGGTTCAAACATCGATACGGGATCCTGAATGGCGTCCAACGCGAACACCACGTCTTCTTTCGGAACGTCCATTTCCTTGGCAATTTCCACGATGGTTGGCTCACGCAGATGCCGGGTCGTGAGCATATCACGAACTTGCAGCGCCTTGTAGGCGATATCACGAAGCGATCGACTGACTCGAATGGGATTGTTGTCACGTAGGTATCGTCGGATTTCACCGACGATCATGGGAACAGCGTAGGTCGAGAAGCGCACATTTTGTCCGAGATCGAAATTATCGATGGCCTTCATGAGTCCGATGCAACCAACTTGAAACAAGTCGTCCACATATTCGCCGCGGTTGTTAAACCGCTGAATCACAGACAGAACAAGACGAAGATTGCCATTGACCAGTTTTTCTCGCGCGGACAGTTCACCCGACTGAAGCCTCGCAAACAGATCTCGCATTTGGGCGTTGGTCAGAACGGGTAACTGCGAAGTGTTGACGCCGCAGATTTCAACCTTGTTGCGTTTCAAAGAAGTCCCCCCAAAAGGTGCCTGCTCGCCTAAACCGAATTTCCAGAATTCGTCTTCAGTATGTCCGGGCGACGCCAACTTATGCACGCTTCGGGGGGGTGAACACTCTTCTCCTCAAGGTCTCAAATCATCTTGTTGAATTCCCGCTGCAGTCGTTTGAGAATGCGCTTTTCCAAGCGCGAGATGTAGGATTGCGAGATGCCAAGCAGATCCGCGACATCCTTCTGTGTCATCTCCTGGCCTGTGCCCAATCCGAAGCGAAGCTGCATGATCTTTCGCTCCCGATCCGACAGTTTCTCCAAGGCGTCATAGAGAATTTCACGGTCCACCTCATCTTCGAGGTTCCGGTAGATGGTATCCGACTCCGTTCCGAGCACATCCGACAGCAGCAACTCGTTTCCGTCCCAATCCACATTCAGCGGTTCATCGAACGACACTTCGGAGCGAATTTTATTGTTGCGGCGGAGATACATCAGAATTTCGTTTTCGATACACCTGGAGGCGTAGGTGGCCAACTTGATCTTCTTCGTTGGATCAAACGTATTGACGGCCTTGATCAGACCGATGGTGCCAATCGATACCAAATCCTCGATATTGATACCGGTATTCTCGAACTTGCGAGCGATATAGACGACGAGCCGGAGATTGCGTTCAATCAACATGGCTCTCACGGATTCGTCCCCGGACGGAAGCCGTTCGAGCAAATACTGCTCCTCTTCCCGGCTCAACGGCGGCGGAAGCGCCTCGCTGCCGCCGACATAGTAGACTTCGTCGGGCGCGCCGTGAATCTTAATCCGAATTTGGAGGAACAGCAACCGCAGGCGTAGTCGAAGCAGGCGATTGACTTCCCCGAGCGATTTGAAAGCCTTCAAAGTTGTCATCTCCATTCACCATGTCCATATGTAAAATCGCTTGGAATGAGCCATCTGCGCTTAATCGTCCAGGGTACACTGCAAACAAACACTTTTGTGCGACAGGCTGTCTCAAGCCGTTGCGGCTGATCACGATCTCGTCTGGACGAATGGCGACCGTCAACCCCTGCCCGCTGGCGCCGCGAAACGGCACGAGCGTAAACGCGTTCGACGAAGCGACATTCGCGATCGCGCTGAACATGTCGCCCCCTCGTTCCAATTCCGCACGAAGCTGGTCAGGCAGGACAGGCAGCAGGACTTCCAGGTCCACGAAGGAGACCGGGCGCTTTGACACTGGATCCGTCAATTGATTCCCTGAGTCAAACAACCCCGTGAATGTCACCGTGGTCTGACCAAAGGCGGCCTCAACCTGGCAAGCGTAATTGGCCATTCTGCCAGCTTTGCGCAGATGAGCCACCATGCGGTTGATACCGTAGAGCGACACCGGTATCCCCACCATCATCGCCAAGGTTTCACCAGAAGTCGCAAACATCAGGCCGTGACTGGAACTGTCAACCGCTTTCCCCAACGAAGTGCCGGGAATGGCGAAGCCTAGCGCGATGGAAGCGCCCGCGAGCACAAAGGACACAATGTAATAAGCACCAACGAGTCGGGCAAGATCCAGCATGTTCTTCCGAGGGATAGAGATCCAGACCATGATTACAGACACGACTGCCTTACCCGGCCATGTGGTGAGCATGGACAAAGTGGGAAAGAAAAGCAGCAATGCGTAACATGCCCCGAGCAAACCACCGAGAAGAATGCGGCTCCATGTGACGCGACGTTTCATCAACCAGCCAGTGGTCCACAGCAAAATGGAATCCATGACAAAGTTGAGAAACCAGACGACGTCGATGTAGACGACTGGTACCGCACGCACACCATCACCCCAGGGATGGGCCACGGCGTGTCCCACGAAATTTCCGCAGAGTGGCTGGCCATTTGGCTACGCGCCGATAACCAGTCCCTCTTGGGTGACAGTATAGTGTATCTCTATTACGAAGCCTGTCGGAACTTGCCTGAAATCCCATAGAGTTTTTGTAGATTCAGCGAGAGAAATGTAAGAAAGGCGAGGAATCACAAGGCGGCGGGCGACGCTCGACGGATTTCGTATAAAAAAAAGACTGCCCCTGGAGTCCGGAATGCACTCGGGGCAGTAAACACGACCTATGATCAACCGTTGTCGACCCACAGCGAACGACCAGAAGCCGAAGGTCTGTCGAAGCGGTGTCAGTCTCTTCCAAATTTATGGCCATTTTGGCGCCGCATAAATGCAGGGACATCCCATGCATTGCCCGTGTTCGGAACATTCGGCGGCGTATCGTTCAACAGCGAATGACGCTGTACCGAACCGCGCGAAACATGCTCGATGTTGGCAGGCCCGTCTTCGCGCTGCTGGTTTCCTTCAAATCCTGTGGCAATCACAGTCACGACAATTTCGTCCTGCAGATCCGGATCAATCGCCGCACCGAAAATCATGTTGACCTCCGCGTCTGCGGTGGTCGACACGATATCGGCTGCCTCGTTGACTTCCCACAAGCTCAGGTTCGTCCCGCCAGCAACATGCATCAAGACGCCGCGCGCACCGTCGATAGACGTCTCCAGCAAAGGAGACGAGATAGCCTTCTTGGCCGCCTCTGCAGCCCTGTTCTCGCCCGACGCAATTCCGATGCCCATCAATGCGGAACCGCGCTCTGTCATAATCGCTTTTACGTCCGCAAAGTCGACGTTGATAAGAGCCGGCGTCGCAATCAATTCCGAGATTCCGGACACACCCTGCCGCAACACGTTGTCCGCCTCGCGGAACGCTTCCAGCACAGGCGTATTGCGGTCGACGATTTCCAACAGCCGATCATTCGGAATCACGATTAACGTATCGACCTTGTCCTTCAGTTCTGCGACACCTTGTTCGGCTTGATGCATGCGGCGGCGTTGTTCGAAGCGGAAAGGCTTGGTCACGACACCGACGGTCAGAGCGCCCAACTCTTTGGAAATCTCCGCGATCACGGGCGCAGCGCCTGTGCCCGTTCCTCCACCCATACCTGCGGTGACAAACACCATGTCTGCCCCGCGCAAGGCATTGGCAAGCATTTCACGGCTCTCTTCGGCGGCCTTTTTGCCAATCTCCGGATTTGCCCCGGCCCCGAGACCTCTGGTCAATTTTTCGCCGATTTGAAGTCTCGTTTCCGCCTTCGCCAATTTCAACGCTTGCGCGTCCGTGTTGACGACGATAAATTCAACGCCCTTGACGCCAGACTCAATCATCCGGTTGACCGCGTTGCATCCGCCGCCGCCGACGCCGATTACCTTGATGTGGGCAAGGGAATCCGATTCGAAATCAAATTCCAGCATGATGGCTCCTCCTAATCTCTATGGCTCCGATTTCCCCTGCGTCACGTTGCGGTCGGGCCACGCGATGACGACTCGTCCGCATCACACGAAATCGCGTAGCCAATCCTTGATGCGTGAAAACATACCGACGCTATTTGCGGCTCGAATTGGTCTATTATTTGGGCCAATCTCCGAGGGAACAGCGCGAAGGCCCGTCCGTGCGGCATAGGCGATAGTGCCTACCCCGTTGACGAAGGACGGATCGCGAACGCCTAAAAACTCTGGGATGGCAATTCGAACAGGGGATTGTAACTCTTCGCTGGCGAGATCTGCTGCTCCCGGCGTCGACATCACGCCTCCATGAAACACGTATCCCGCAGGCAAATCGTCTGCGTAGCCCATCTTTTCTATCTCTTTTCGCACTAAGGCGAATATCTCCTGCATACGCGGCTCGACGATTGTTGCCAAATCGTATTGCGTATACTCCGTCTCTTTGTTGCTTCCCATGCGAGGCACATGAAATGTTTCATGCTCCGAGGCTTGGGACACAAGCGCGCACGCGTGTCTAAGTTTGACCTGCTCCGCCGATGTCGTACTCGTACGTAGACCGATGGCGATATCGTGCGTGACGTAGTCGCCGCCCATCGGAATAATGCTGGTCCCCATCAGCACGCCGTTGGAAAAAACGGTGACCGACGTGTCTCCAGCGCCTACATCGACAAGCGCGACGCCGAGCCGACGCTCGTCTTGCGAAAGAGCGATATGACTTGCGGCCATCGGAGCCAGCACAAGGTTGGCGACTTCGATGCCTGCGCGTTCCACGCAGCGAACGACATTGTGGATTGCGGTGCGGCTGCCTGTGATGAGATAGGCTTCCACTTCTAGGCGAACGCCGAGCATTCCGCGAGGATCCATGATACCCCGCAGTCCGTCGACGACAAACTCCTTCGCAACCACGTCGATGACCTCGCGTTCAGGCGGCAATGCCACCACTCGCGCTTGCTGCAAAACGCGTTCAATGTCTTCGTCGGTAATTTCCCGATCCGCAGACGAAACAGCCACCACGCCATGAGAACTGTGGAGCTGAATGTGATTGCCCGAAATGCCAACGTACGCGGACGAAATATGGATACCCACCATGCGCTCCGCATGGTCGACCGCCTCTCGAATCGACTCAACCGTTAAATCTATGTCGACAATGGATCCGTGGCGCAGTCCCTCCCCAGAGGCGGAGCCCACTCCAATGACGTTTATGGTGTTGCCCGTTGGCTCTCCGATAATGGCTCGAATTTTCGAAGTGCCGATGTCAAGACTGACGATGTAATCTTCTTTGGCCAACCAAGTGGCACCTCCCTAGAGCGCCCAGACTGCGATTCTCTATCTATTTCCACACGTTTTTCGACAATCCTCTATCCATTCGAAAAATATTCATGGTTGTACCTGACGCGCTGCAACTTCGCGCTCGATCTTCCGTTGCCTGAGCAACAGAAAGACGTTGCGGCGAATTGCGGCGATGTTCTGGAAGAGGCGAACACCAAAAGCGACGACCGCGGCGAGATACAGGTCGACGCCGAGCTGGTTGCCGATGTAAGCCAACAGTGCGGCAACGAGCGTGTTGGTAAAGAAGCCTGTCAAAAACACGGGGCTGTCAAACGATTTCTCGAGACTTGCGCGAATTCCTCCAAAGACCGTATCGAGCGCCGCAAGAATCGCAATGGACAAGTAACTGGAAAACGCCACCGGAATCGTCACGTTTGTGACAAGCCCCAGCGCAACGCCCACCACCAGACCTAATACAGGCAGCCATATCATTAGCCATTCCCCTCCTTCGCGTACTGTCCAGGCAACGGCCCCGTATAGCCGGGGACGGTGACGCCGGATTTGCTGGGATACTGTTTGACAATAAAGTCCTCGCCCATCGCTTCAAAATATCCCTGCAAGACCTGCACCTGCAAGGCTTGTTGCATATCGGAGATATTGCCGACCGCTTTGATGATGTACGGATAGTCAATCGGGTGTCCGTTGACGTGGACGCCCCCAATGTTGTCGACCGATACCAGCCGAATGGACGAGGTCGTGACCAATCGATTGTCGTTGATGGAAATCGCCGTCGCACCGTTGCCGAACAACACGTTGACCACTTCCTGCAGCCATTGATCCGCTTGCTGCGGGAAAAGCGCCTCCTCCTGGGCGGTCGCACCAAGTTTCGCATCAGGTTGGATGGTAATCGTGATGCCTGGTCCAGTCGCTGGCAGGATGCCCGCCTGTTGCTGCACGGATCGTTCATCCTTGAGCAGAACCGCCCGCATCGCTGACAAACTGCCGCTGGCGGCTTTGTACTCGGCCAGCTGCGCGTTTTCCTTGGACACTTCCTGTTCGAGCAACTGGTGCTCTTGAGCCTGCTCTTCGACCTGCGTACGCAGGTCGATGTAACTCGTCTGCCCGCTGTCGTACGATGGTTGGGACGTGAGCTCGAGCGTGATCATGAACCCAAGTGCCATGGTGGTGAACGTCGCGCCCCATATTAAACTTCGCCGGTTCATGTCATCACCTCAATTCGTCCCTGTCGCTTCCAAAGCATTGGTATAAGCTGGCATATCTATATCCGTCTCAATCTGCGGCTCCGACACCTGAAGTCCCTGCTGACGCAAAGCGTCGAGAATGCCGCCAGGGATATCAAGCGCGGACTTCAACGTGGTTGGATCTCCGATGGCTTCGATTTGAAACGGCGCACCCAACCGGTGGCCGTTGACGGAGACGACAGGCCCCTGGCACTCGACCGCAGACGTCGCTACCACGCGATAATCGTTGATGGTGACGGCCTCAGCTCCTGCGGTGAACAGTTCATTCACAACACTCCGGACGTTCCAGTCGTGTGTTAGGATTTGTTCAACATCGGAACCATTGCTTCCTCCATCTGTCATCGTGAGCGAAATGCCCGGTCCGTGGACTGGCGTGATTCCAGCCAAAATCCGCTCGGCGGTGAGCCTGGTCTGGAGATTCTTGAGCGCTTGGCTCGATCCCGCCGACTTCTCTTCAAATTGATTGATCTCCTCGGTGACAGCGGCCAACTGCTGATCGGCCTCTTGGTTAGACTCCTTGAGCGCCGTCAACCGCTGCGTCAACTGCTTGTTGACGGCCGAACTCCCGGTGACCAGCACACCGAGCGACGACGCGACGCGGTTTTGGCGATAGCCTAAAGAAACCATAAATCCTAGAACCAGTGACACAGTCGTCAGCGACAACATCAGTTTGGTTTTGGTGCGCAAATTCGATCTCTCCCTGCATATCGTTGCTTCCTTTACCGCTACGGTGTCGTATTTGACGTGGTCGACTGACTATCGGTCTGGTTGGCGGTCCCATTGGACGAGCCTGATGTATCATCTGCGGATGCCTGCGTGGAATTGGCGGAGAACGGTGTATATCGATACGGCGGCTGTCCAGTCAGATCCACCGTTCCGGGCTTGTACCCCTTTTGCACAAAATAATTGACCGCGGTCGTCATCGCGTTCATCGCGCCCAATAGCGTCGAGATGTCGGCGTCGACGACGAAGCCGTTGTCGAGGTATATCGACACAGTGCCGTCTCCGTTGACGTGAAACTCGGACACCTCGGCCAAATACTCCGCGTTCATCTTCGCGAGTTGCCTGCACACTTGCGCGACGTCGGGCGATACGATTTCGTGAACTTGCACGGCGGGTTTTGCCCCCGTGATCACCGGGAACGAGAATCCCTGATTCGGCGTGATCTCATCGTACACGTATCCATTGTTCAGCAACTCGTAAAATTTCCCAGAGACTTCGTAGATAGCGACGACGTGGCGCTCTTGAACCTGGATGTACACCGTACCGTTCAGCCAGTCCGTATGAACATTAGACGATTGTACCATAGGTACAGCGTTCACGATCCGCCTGCTTGTGTAGTTCGGATTGACTTGCCAGAGGCTCTGACCCGAGCGCAGCCCGCTCGCCGACACCAAGACGCTGCTTTGAATCGTCGTATTGCCTGAGACCGCCACTCGACGAACGCGAGCCAACGGCGATTCCAACAGGACAATCAAGCCAATGAACACAAAAAAGCCCATGACAATTTTGCGATTGCGCGACTTTCGGCGTTCGCGCGCTTCTGGCGTCAGCGTAGCTTGCGGCATGGACATAGGCCTCTCTCTCATCAACGACAGTATGGAGCGCAGGGGTGCCGCCACCACAGCACCCCTCACCCAACCTGTCAAAGCGTCAATTCTAGACGTCTATTCGCTCCACGTTTGCGCCAAGCGCAGACAACTGTGTCTCTATGAATTGATAACCGCGATCGATATGGTAGACGCCTTCGACCTCCGACTCCCCTTGCGCGGCCAAAGCCGCCACCAGGAGGGCTGCGCCCCCGCGAAGATCGGACGCCTTCACGGTCGCTCCAGACAGTTGGCGAACTCCGCGGACAATGGCCGTTCGCAGATCCACCGAGATATCTGCGCCCATGCGAAGCAGTTCGTCGACATGTTTGAATCGGGCTTCGAAAACACTCTCGTGAATGACGCTCGTGCCACGCGCAGTCGCCAAGAAGGCCATGAACGGCGCTTGTAAATCGGTTGGGAATCCAGGAAACGGGGCCGTGCGAAAATCGACCGCATTCGGGGTATCCTCACATCTGACCCTGATTATATCACGGTCGACGTCCACTCGGACACCCGAATCCCGGAGTTTCTGAATGACGGCGCCCAGGTGCTCCGGACACGTGCCATAGAGCGTCACATCGCCGCGCGTCGCCGCTGCGGCAAGCATGATGGTGCCAGTGACAATCCGATCCGGTATGATCCGGTAGCGCGTTCCGGACAATCGAGAACACCCGCGCACCACCACGGTGTCCCTGCCGGCTCCTTCGATCTTCGCTCCGCACGCAATCAGATAATTTGCCAGGTCCTCCACTTCGGGCTCCCGCGCAGCATTCTCGATCACGGTCTCGCCGTCGGCCAATGCCGCCGCCATCAGCATATTTTCCGTCGCGCCAACCGACGGGAAATCGAGCGTGATGGAAGTGCCCGCCAGTCGGCGAGCCGTACACTGGATGTAGCCGTGCTCTTCGCGAATGTCGGCGCCAAGTGCGCGCATTCCTCGCAAATGGAAATCGATTGGGCGCTGTCCAATCACACAGCCGCCTGGCTTGCTGAGGATGACTTCGCCGAACCGGGCCAACAACGGGCCCATCAGAAATATGGAGGAAGGCATCTGCGCTAAACAGATTCGTGCACCATGCGCGTTGAGCCACCACGTTCGTCGGCCATTGTCAGCCGCAACGCAAACAGCCCCTTTCCCGCTGGACCAGTGGGAAAGGAGCCGTCGTCCTGCGGTCGCTTGGCAGCAGGCCGATGCCTCAGATTGTCACCGCTTCAACAATCGACTGGACGATAGCTTCTCCGTGAAAACGCCCTGTTTCGATAAAAATCCGGTTTGCGTCGTATCCAGATACGACGACACCAGCCACGAACAGCCCTGGTACGTTCGTCTCGTAGGTGCGTTCATCGTGTTCGGGAACACCGGTTTCCGAATCGACGTGGACTCCCATCTGCTGCAGAAAGGACACGTTCGGATGAAATCCGGTCAAGGCGAGAACGTGATCGACCTCGAATTCCTTCGCTCCAGAGGGTGTATGAACATGAACTGACGTCGGCGTAATGCGGACGACCCTCGATTGAAAGTCGTACTCGATGAGATTTTTGTTGATGAGACTGTTGATCTCCGGCAGCACCCACGGTTTAATCTTCGGCGACAATCCTTCGCCGCGGTGAACGAGCCTGACATTCGCCCCGACGCGATACAGTTCGATCACGGCTTCCGCGGCAGAATTCGTGCCTCCGACGACAACCACCCGCTGTCCGTAAAACAGGTGCGGGTCAGAGTAATAGTGATGCACGTGCGGCAGGTCTTCACCTTCGACGCCGAGAAGGTTCGGATTGTCGAAGTAGCCAGTCGCGACGACCACGCGTTTCGCCAGAAGCTCGCGCTCCAAGCCCGACGCGGTCTTCGATGAGATGTGAAAGTACCCTGTCGATTCATCGCGCGATACTTGCGTCACGGTCTCGTACTGTCGGACAGGCAGGTTTAGGCGATCGACAACGGTGCGATAGTATGTCAACGCCTCCTGCCTGGTCGGTTTCGTCGCGTTCGTATAAAAAGGTATACCGCCAATTTCCAAGAGATTTGGCGATGAATTAAAAATCATTTGAGTCGGAAAACGATATATCGTCGAAGCGATGCATGATTTTTCCAAGACTACATGTTCGATATTGCGCTGCTGCAAAGCGGCCGAAACAGCCAATCCGCATGGACCGGCACCAATTACACAGACTTCGTACATCGGAATCTCTCCTAGCTCTATATGTCTGCTTCCATATTCGTCGATACACAGTATACCACCGAAGCACCCCTCGCTCCGAATGGGCCGCTCAGAACATGGATGCGGAATTATAGTTTATACACAATCTGGACTTCCGGCTCCTTCCGAAAGTCCTCGCGGAATACGCGCACTTCGTGAACCAATTGCAGGACCGCCAGCCGCTGGAGATCAAAATCCCCATCCAGGTTTTCCCGCAGGCGCTGCAGGCGGTTTTTGAATTCATGTTGGAAGAGTCCCGGGTCATTGTTCTCGGACAACCGAAGAAGCCGTTCCAACTCCGCCTCCTTTTGGTTCCGCTGGATTTCGATTCGGGCCTTCTGCGACGAGAACTCGTCCGGTCGAATCACGCCGAGAGCCAGCGCGTCAAACAATCGTTGCACGCGTTCGTCGTCTTGCTTGATGGACCGTTTCATCTGCGCGATCCTGTCCTGCCAAGGGGCGTCGTCCGGCGGAATGGACGCTTCGAACGTGGCAGGACCCGAATCGGCCATCTTCATCAACTGAGCGATCACGTAGGCGTCGAGATCGTCGCATGAGACACGGTTGATGTATGGGCATGAACGATTGGCCAAATAGGTTCCGCATTTATACGTCTTCACGCGTTTTTTTCCAGAGGCGACGTTGTAAACATGCCACGTGCCATGCATCGGTCCGCCGCAGAAGCCGCACTTCGCGATCCCGCTCAATAAACGCGCCCTGCCGCGCGAACGGGCAGGCAACGCGCGGCGCGACGAAATGATTTCGTTGATCCGTTCGAACTCTTCCACAGAGAGCAACGGCTCGTGATGCTGCTCAATCTCTATCCAATCCCGTTCGTCACGACGCTTGCGACCTTTGCCGGTTCCCGCGCGCTGATTCCACACGTACTTGCCGATGAGGCTTTCATTGCGGAACAACGTGCGGATGGAATTCGGGTTCCACAACCTCCCCGTCTTCGACAGGACGCCATGTTTGTTCAGCATCTGAACGACGTCCATGGTGCCGCGTCCCGAGAGCAGCATATCAGCCATCTTGCGCACCCATTTTGCCTCTTCAGGATTCACTACCAGCTGTCCGTCGACGGAATCGTAGCCGAAAGCAGGCTTCATCGGCAGCTTGGCGGACTTCGCCATCGCATAGAGGTTCTCGTAGACGCGCTCCGCAATCAACTCTCGTTCAAACTCCGCGATCGCGGATAGGATATTGGCCATCAGTTTGCCCATCGCCGTGCTGATTTCGAAGTTCTGTCGCGTGGCACGGTAGAACACGTCGTGATCGTTCATTTCGTCAACCATGCGGGCAAAATCGCTGACTTTCCTGGTCAAGCGATCCAGGCGGGTCGTGACGACCCCGGCAATCAGGCCGTTCGCGATATCGTTTCGCAACTCCCTCATGGCTGGGCGATCGAGATGTTTCGCGCTGTAGCCGTCGTCTCGATACACCTTGTATCGGTTGAAGCCGTTGCCGACAGCGTACTTGATCAACTGCTCCTCTTGTTCTGCAAGACTGTTGCCGTCCGATGCCTGCTCTTCAGTCGATACGCGTATGTACAGCGCGAGCGTGCGCTCGTCCTTGTCCATCTTCTGTGTGAATCCCAAAGGAACCACCCCTTACGACCGGTGGGCGCGATCATCCAGCGTCGCCGCCCGTCTGATGATCTCACCTAACACCTTGGCCGACTTGGCCTTGAAGTCGGATGCGCGATCGTCAAAGGGCACAAACACGTTGTTGGCTTCCACATAGATGAGAGAGGGCCTTGATTTCACGGATCGTCCACTCCCCTTCCGTGTATCTACCCTATGCGCGACCGCTTGGTCATCTTTCCGGACGCGGACGGGAGGCGGAGGAAGCGGAGGAAGCGGAGGAAGCGGAGGAAGCGGAGGAAGCGGAGGAAGCGGAGGAGGCGGAGGAAGCGGAGGAGGCGGAGGAGGCGGAGGAGGCGCGGGTTGGCGCGAGTTGGCGCGGGTTGGCGCGAGTTGGCGCGAGTTGGCGCGAGTTGACGCGAGTTGGCGTGGGGTGGCGCCATAGCGGTCAAATCTTCCCTTATGGCACCACGCGGACCCGCCCACGCCACCATCTGCCACGCCATAGCGGTCAAATCTTCCCTTATGGCACCACGCGGACCCGCCCACGCCACCATCTGCCACGCCATAGCGGTCAAATCTTCCCTTATGGCACCACGCAGACCCGCCCACGCCACCATCTGCCACGCCATAGCGGTCAAATCTTCCCTTATGGCACCACGCAGACCCGCCCACGCCACCAACTGCCACGCCATAGCGGTCAAATCTTCCCTTACACGAAGCCAACCCAGGTGACGGATGGTCCAGGTGGATTCAAGGCATATAGGGGGATTTCAGCCCCCTATTCCCTTCCTCTCCCGCGGCCCGATCTCGGCGGCGGGATCGAGAGAACTAGAGAGTGAACTTCCCGATATCATCCTCCAATTGCTCCGCCATGCTGGTCAATGTCGACGCCGACGCGGCGATTTCCTCCATGGAGGCCAGCTGCTCTTCGGACGCCGCGGCGATCTCCTGCATGGCGGTTGCCGTCTGTTCTGTGACTTCCGCGACCTGGACGAACGCCTGCTTCAGTCGCTGCGTGTCCGCGGTCGTGTTCTGAACGGCCGTACTGACTTCGGAAATCTGGCAAGAGACAACGTCAATCGCCCACCTGATTTGCTCAAACGAATCGCTGGCGTCGGACATGGCAGAGAGCCCCCGAGCCATTTGCCCCTTCAACCCGGTCACGAAATTGGCGATGTGCCCCACCTGCTCTTGAATTTTGCGAATGAGGGTTTCAATTTGTTTTGCGGATTCCCCGGACTGATCCGCCAGCTTTCGGACTTCGTTCGCCACCACCGCAAAGCCGCGTCCATATTCCCCGGCCCGGGCGGCTTCAATCGCCGAATTGAGCGAAAGCAGCTTGGTCTGACTGGCAATACCCGTGATCATCTCCACGATATGTCCGATTTCTTTCGAACCATCGTCCAATTCTCCCGCGATGGTCGCCAAGTCAGCCACGGAGTCGTGAATGGTATCCACTTGCTGGCGGGCGATCGCGACGGCATGCGTCCCCTCCATTACTTTCTCCGACGCGTCAGCTGCCGAAACAGACACCTGTGTGCTGTTTTCTGCGATTCGGGTCATCTCGTCGGTGATATGGAGAATGGCCTCCTTGCTTTGCTTGACACTCCGCGATTGGTCGTCGATTCCGCTGGCCAGGTCCTGAATCGTGACCGCAGCATGTTCAGCCGCCTTGCTGCTTTGATCCGCACTGGCCGACAATTGTTCGGACGATGAGGCGAGATGCTGGGAAGCTCGAATCGCATCGCCGATCACGGTTTTCAGACTGACGAACATATGATTAAATCCTTCGGCCAGCCGACCGATTTCGTCCCGCTGTTTCAGGGTCAACAAGTCGCCCGTCAAATCGCCGGACGACACCCTGTCGACTCTGGACAGCAGTTCTGACATCGGCTTCGTAATTTGCAAAGATATCCAATAGGCGCCAATTCCTCCAACGATCAATTCCACGGCGATCGTGACGAGCATGACCGTGAGCAGTTGATTGGCGTTCGCGTGCAACGTTTGGTTGAACAGGCCAACGCCATGTCCGTGAAAGAGATTCGAAAAATTGCCCACCGCGTAATTGAAACTGATCGTACCCAAAGCGGTTGAAGAAAAGAAGAGAAACGTCCCAATGGTGACAATCAGCTTCACTTTGATCGACAAGCCCCTGATGAACTGCACCATCTCATGGCCTCCTTGTCAAATCGCGATCGCAATCGGACGGATCCGTCGTTACGGTATCGCGCTCAGTACTGCTTCCCGTTGCGGTACGCTCCAGAAATACCCCTGTTCGTACTCAATCCCAATCGATGAATAAAAATAGGATTGTTCCGAGGTTTCGATGCCTTCTGCGATCAGCTTGATTCCCTCTGCCCCAGCCCAATCGACAATAGCCTGCAAGAGAGATACGCTTTCCGGATGTCTCGACAGCGTCGTCATCCAACTGCTGTCCAATTTCAACCAGTCGGGCTTGACCTCCAGGAAGCGGATGAGGTCTTGTTCCCCAATCCCGAAATCGTCCTGAGCAAGTTCGATCAACGGGAATTCACGTTTCAAATCAGTCCACGCCGCGAGCTCCACGTTGCCCAAATGGTGTTCCAAAATCTCAAAAACGCAGGTCGTATGTGGAAACATCCGATAAAACCGCTCCAGCCACAAACACATGCGCTCCTTCTGCTCAAAGGTCTTCGCGTACACATTGACAAACAGCCGAACGTCCTGCGCCAAATCGATTGTTTCAAGCTTGTCCAACAAGCTCTCCAAACACAGCCAACCGCTTGCAAAATGAAGTCAAACTTCTCGGCAATCCGGAAAAAGGTATCGAGGGCAACCGGTTCATTTCCCCATGTTGGTCGGACAAGCGCTTCGAATCCGATAATCTGTTGCAGGTATGTATTCACAATTGGCTGAAAAGCCCATTCGATCTCGCCGTGCCATCGATATTCGTTTCGCGTTGGCGCGGTCGGGAAATTCCCATTGTCCAATTCTTGCACCACTTTGACGGGCGTCTTCTTCGCGCTGTTGATGCCCGGTTTGTTGCCGCGCAATTCGTCGAATGTGCGGCCCACAAGATGTTCGTACGCCTCATTCGCCACAAGAATGCGTCCAGACTTGTCCGTCAACACGAACGGATAGTGAACACCGCTCCACAAGGCTTGAGATACGTTGGTCAGCCAGTACAGATTGGGATCGCAAGCGTCGTCGATTTCCACCCGATTGGTATCAGACATCATCGAACGGGCCACGCGATTCTTTCCCGCCTTTTTTGCAGACAAGAGCGCAGAATCTGCTTCAAATACCCGTTCTTCCGAAAACGCGCCGTACGTCCAACCCATCGACACGCCAATATGAATGCCCTTATGTTCCGGAAGAACATGATACGCGCCATACGTAGCAAGAGCGTGCAGCGTTTGGACGATGTGTTCGGCCGTACCGGCATCCTTCATCGGGATCCAGATCTGATACTCGTTACCGCCAAATCGAGCGATTGCGTCAGTCTCCCGCAATCCCTGGCCAATTCGCCGCACGAACTCTTGCAGCACCCGATCCCCCGCGTCGTGACC
This sequence comes from Alicyclobacillus acidiphilus NBRC 100859, assembly GCF_001544355.1. Lineage (GTDB taxonomy): Bacteria > Bacillota > Bacilli > Alicyclobacillales > Alicyclobacillaceae > Alicyclobacillus > Alicyclobacillus acidiphilus. Next base: position 59,557 of record NZ_BCQI01000012.1, on the reverse strand, counting down.
CCAGGTGTCGTTGATCCATTTGAAATTGTCGAGATCGCAAAAGACAATCACTCCTTCGTCGTCGCCTCTCGATTTGCTGCGCTCTAACCAATTCGCCAGTCCGCGGCGGGTTAACGCATTGGTCAAGGCATCGTGTTCCACAGCCTGATGCGTGTCCCGGATCGCTTTCTCGTGAACGGATCGATAGTTCACGTACATTCCGGACATGACTGCGGTGAGGATGGACACCGCCAAATCGCTATAACGGTCTGCTGCATCGAAACTCGTCAACAAGCCAAGCAGAATCGACAGCGTGTAGCTTACCGCGACGGCAAACGCGGTATCTTCCCAACTCTTTGTCCTCAACACAAAAAATGTCGTGTACAACACGCCGAGTATGCCAACCGACACATGGAAGTTGAGGATAGCTCCATCGACGGCAAACCCGAATGGCAAGAGGACAATCGTGAACCAAGATGCCAAACCTGGTGCGAATCGCTGGATCACGAGCTGAGAGAACTCGCGTGTGGAAAACACTTGTGCGGACAGCAACCATGTCTCTACGACGGCGATAAACACAAAGTGCGCGCTTAACATACGTTCACCTGACCTAGCCAACGTGGCATACCTTGGAATTGTCACGGAACATATCATACGGCGGGGTTTTGAAATGCGCGCAGTTCAATCGGACTAATTTTGATAGTCTATTCGGCTCAATGTCGTCAAACGGGCAGGAGGGAAGATTGCGGAAATCACTTTACACTACATGGGGGAACGCATTTTTCTCATCAAATCGGCTGGAACATTGGTACTCGTAATCGTCGACGCGTCGACTTCAATCACATTCTCTTGTGGGCTGTGGACTTGGGCGCCCAACTGTTGGAGAATTTCCAGCATGACCTGGACATCCTCCAGTTCGGGAACGTCTTCGATCACGCTCGTGCCCGAAGCCATCACCGTCGCGGCCAAGATCGGCAACGCGGCGTTTTTGGCGCCGTACACGCGAGTCTCGCCGGTCAAAGGCGTGCCGCCGACAATTCGTAATGTATCCACACCCGTCACCTCCCCGAGATCGGTTCTCCGAGAACGCGAACCTCAGTCTCTAATTCGATCCCGTATTTCTCGCGGATCGTGTTCTGGGCGTAGCGGATCAACCAAAGAACGTCCTCGGCTTTTGCGTCTTTCACGTTGATAATGAAGTTTGCATGTTTCTCGCTGATTTGCGCGCCACCGTGTTCGAACCCTTTCAGGCCAGCCTCTTCAATCAACCGGCCCGCGTGCGTCCCATTTGGATTCCGAAAGACGGACCCGCAATTGGGCCAAGACAGCGGCTGCGACTCCGCGCGCCGGACAGACCAGATCTTGACTTGGTTGGAGAGTGCGGTCTTATCGCCTTCGACAAGCGCAAACTTCGCCCGCGTCACGATGCCGAACTGGTCCTTTAAAATACTGTAGCGATAACCGAACCGAAGATCCGCGTTGGTGTAACGATGGACTTCGCCGTCCATGTCCATGACGTCCGCCCATTCGAGCACCTCGCACGTCTCCTTGCCATACGCGCCGGCGTTCATCATCACCGCCCCGCCGACCGATCCCGGAATGCCCGTGGCGAATTCCAGACCAGCCAATCCATGGCGTATCGCGATATACGCCGCCGACTGGTAAGATCGTCCAGCCTCTGCGATCACGGAGGTGCCGTCCACCGTGATATCCGCGAATCCATCATGAAGCTTCACGACGATACCGCGAATGCCGCCGTCGAGAACGAGCGCGTTTGACCCCCTGCCAATCACCGTGATCGGGAGCTTCAAATCTCTTGCTGCACGGACGACGCCTTGCAACTTGGCAAGCGAGTCCGGCATGACGAAATAATCCGCTGTTCCGCCGATCCGCCATGTCGTATGACGGGCCATCGGTTCATCGACGCGCGCGTCGTCGATACCGTACGCAGACAAGACGGACAGCACTTCGTTTGCGACCATGCGAGAACCTCCATTATCATCGATCATTTCTATCGCAGCAGCCTACGCCCAGGTTCCGCATGGCATCATATGCGATCAGCCAGGAAGGGTGCGAATCGGCACACCATCGCGACCGTGAGCCATTACTTGACGAGGCCTTTGACGAGATCGTAGAGCCGAACGACGGCGTCTGGCGTTCCAAACTGCTTCGCCCGCTGTTTCATGTCGGCCAATCGCTTGTCGTCCAGGGCTTCGACAATGCTCTGCCACAGCAACTCTTCGGTGAGGTCCGCCTCGCGGATCATCTTCGCCGCGCCCTCGCGGACCAAGCCGGCCGCGTTCGCTTCTTGGTGATTCGCGGTCACGTAGGGACTGGGAATCAGAATGGATCCGATGCCGACCGTGCAAATCTCCGCCAACGTGCTGCTTCCAGCCCGGCTGATCAGCAGGTCCACATTGGGCAACAGGCTCGGCATGTCGTGAATGAACGGATACACGGAGACGTTGCGCGGAAGATTGCCGAGTTTGCTCACGAAAGACTCATAGTGTTTTTCGCCGGTGACAAACAGGCAGCGCCACTCGGGATGTTCCGCAAACTTTGGCAGCACCCTGACAACCACTTCGTTGACCGATTCCGATCCACGGCTGCCAGTAAAGATGAGGATCACTTTTTGATCGCGCAAAATACGATACGTATCGAGTGCTTCGCGCTTCTGCCTGACGTCGACAGAGACGACCTCGCTAGCGCGCGGATTGCCTGTCAGGACCACGTTTCGAGCGCCCGGGAAATAACGGCGGCTCTCTTCGAAACAAATGGCGACAGCGTCACACCGCCGTGCGCACAGTTGGTTGGTCAGTCCAGGGCGCGCGTTTCCCTCCCAGACCACACTCGGGATGCCGAGCGATCTCGCCGCAAACACGACTGGCAGGGTGACGAAACCGCCCGTTCCCACCACGATATCCGGCTTCCAGGAGCGCAACAGGCGGCGCGCCTGGAAGAAACCGCGAGTCGTCTTCAGCAGCGTGCGGACGGCCGCAATCGAAATTTGGCGCCGCAAACCTGCCGCCTCCACGGTGGCAAAGGGCAAGTCCAACGGGCCGACGATAGTGCTCTCCAACCCTTCTCGCGTTCCGATATAGTGCGCTTCCAACTCGCTTTCACGCTCTTTCATGTATCGCCAGAGCGAAAGCGCGGGATAGATATGACCACCCGTGCCGCCGCCCGTGAACACGACCTTCATCGAACCACTCCAGCCTGCTTCGATATGTTGAGTAGAATGCCGACGCCGCTCAGCATCAACGTCAGTGAAGAACCACCGTAGGAAATGAACGGCAAGGTGATGCCGGTGGCGGGAATGGAACCGGTCACGACGCCGATGTTGATCAGCACTTGTACCGCAATCATGCCAGTGATTCCTACGGCCAGTAAAGTCCCAAATTCGTCCGGCGCATAGAGCGCGGTTCGAATGCCTCGCCACACCAGTACGCCAAACAGCAGGAGAACTGAGACCCCGCCCAGCATGCCGAGTTCTTCGCCGATGATCGAAAAGATGAAATCGGTCTGCGGCTCGGGCAGATAGAGAAACTTCTGTCGGCTGTTGCCGAGCCCAAGGCCCAGAATGCCGCCTGAGCCCAAGGCGTACAGCGACTGGATGACCTGATAGCCTTTGCCCAGTGGATCCTTCCATGGATCGATGAAAGCCGTGATCCGATCCATGCGATACGGCGCGACCGCGACGAGACCGCCGAAGCCAAGCAAGCCTACGCCAAACAGACTGCCTAGGTGGGAGAGTCGAGTGCCTGCAGCAAACAGCATGATGACGGTGGTGCCCATAATCACGACGCTCTGGCCCAAGTCCGGTTCCAACATGATGAGGCCTACGGCGACCACGGCAAGCCCCATCGGCGGCACGAACCCTTTCCAGAAGGAATGCATCCGGTCTCCGGATTCGCTCAACATGTGCGCGAGAAACACAATCAGTCCGAGCTTCGCAAACTCCGACGGCTGGATGCCAAGCGAGCCGATGCCGAGCCACGCCTTCGATCCGCCGCGATTTTCGCCGACGATCAGCACGAGCACCAGCATCGCGAAGCTCGCGATGGCGAGTTTCGGCGCGTGGCGGCGCCAACTGTGATAGTCCACACGCGAAAACCACCACATGCACAAGACGCCGATCACCGACCAAATCAGCTGCCGCTTGGCGAAATAGAACGGATCGCCATACTTCTGGGCCGAGATGACGGATGACGCGCTGTGAACCATCGTCAGACCGAACACGAGCAACAACAATATGACGCCGACAATCACGATGTCCCCAGCTTGCCGAGGTGTAAAACTGGCGCGGGTTCGAAGCAATGTATATGCCCCTCCTCAGACGCCTGCCCGGCGTCCAAGCCTTCGGAACGGTCAAACAGCGACACTCCGAACAGCGGGAGCCGGCACAGACTGTGTGAGCGCGCGGTTCGCGAAACGAACCGTCTTGTCCGAGTGGACACGCTCCTACAGTCTATGCACAGCCTCTTTGAACATGCTTCCCCGAACCTCAAACGACGTAAACATGTCCCAACTCGCACACGCGGGCGACAACAGGACGGTATCACCGGGTTGGGCGAGTAGATGGGCCATGGCGACCGCATCCTCGAGCGACTCGACAACCCGGACGTCCGGTACCCCGGCCCGTTGGCAGACGTCGCGCAATTTCTCCCGGGTCTGGCCCAACAGAATCGCGACGCGGACGCGTTGGCGCACATCTGGGATGAGCGAGTCGAACGAAATCCCGCGGTCCAATCCGCCGGCAATCCAGACGAGATTGCTTGCAAACCCGCGCAACGCCTGAATCGTGGCGTCCGGGTTGGTGGCCTTAGAATCGTTGTAGTAGCGCACACCCGCCAGTTCGCGTACCAGCTCCATGCGGTGTTCGACGCCTGCGAATGAACGCGCGACGCTCGCGATGGCTTCATCGCTCGCGCCTGCCGCTTGCGCCACGGCTGCCGCCGCGAGCACGTTCTGGAGATTGTGCGGACCTGGGAGGGAGACATCCCCCACCGGCAAGAGCGGACGGGAGACACCGTCGCGCACGAGCACGACGTGATGGTCGCGAACAGCCGCACCGTTTGGAAATGACGGTTCCTCAACGGAAAAGTAGTGGATCTGCGAACGCAACGCCGCCGCTCCATCGCGGACCAAGGGCTGATCGTGGTTGAGGACGGCGACGTCCGTGTCCCGCATGTTCTCAAATAAGCGCCACTTCGCCTGTTGGTACGCTTCATACGAACCGTGGTAATCCAAATGGGCCGGATAGAAATTGAGCAGCGCCGCGATCCGCGGGCGAAACCGCCATGTCCCCATCAACTGAAAGCTCGATACTTCCAGAACCAGCGGCAGGCGCTGCGGCAGCGTCTCCACGAGGCCGGATACGGCTGTCCCGATGTTGCCCGCGACAGGCACATCCTGGCCGCTCGCCCGCAGCATTTCGCCGACGAGGGTCGTCGTGGTCGTCTTGCCGTTGGAGCCCGTGATGGCATAGATAGGCCCTTTGGCGAACCAAGACGCGATTTCGATCTCGGTGAACACCACATACCCGCGATTCACGAGCGATTCGATGAACGAGTTCTGATAGGGTATCCCGGGATTTTTCACGACGAATTGCCATGGCCGATCCAATAAGGCGTCCGGATGCCCTCCGAACACGAATTGAACGCCCTGGCTCTCCAGGGCGTCGACACCCGAATTTCCTTCAGGACGAACGCTGCTATCTGTCACTGTCACGCGAAAGCCGTGCGCATGAAGCAGGGTCGCCGCCGCCGCTCCACTCTTTGCAAATCCAACCACCAGCACATCCCCGGGAGAACTCAGCCATCCCGCCAAGCGCGATTCACTACCCATCGCGTCATTCACCTTCTCAATGCGAAAGTACGGCAAGCGTTCCAAACGCGCAAATAAACGAACCTAACCAAAAGAGCAGGACCACTTCCCATTCAGACCACCCACCGAGCTCAAAGTGGTGATGGAGCGGGCTCATGCGAAAGACGCGTCTGCCGAACGTCTTGAACGAAAACACCTGAATCATGACCGACAATGCCTCCAGGACAAACACGAGACCGAATAAAATCAGTGCCAATTCACTATGCGTCAAGACGGCGACCATCGCAAGCCCCCCGCCTATCGCAAGCGAACCCGTATCTCCCATGAACACGCGCGCCGGGTGCCGATTGAACGCCAAAAAGCCGCCCAAGGCCCCGACCATGGCCGCGCAGAAGAGAGCGACGTCGTAATCGGTATTCCAGTAGGCGTACACCGCGTACGCGGCGAACACCATGATGGCGCAGCCGGACAGCAAGCCGTCCAAGCCGTCCGTCAAGTTGACCGCGTTCGTGGTGCCAACCAGGACGACAAGAAGAAAGAGAACATAGAATATGCCGACGGTGAGCGCCCAGTTCGAAAACGGGACGTGAATCGAAAACGAAGACACGTTTCCTTGTTCGACGCACAGGAGTCCAAACAGCAGGATCGTCAACAAGCTTTGAAACAGGATTTTTTGTCGGGCCGTCAAACCCAAGTTGCGCTTCTTGACCACTTTGATGAAGTCATCCGCGAAACCAATCAAGCCAAAGCCCACGGTGCCAAGCAGCAGCATCGCCGTGTCGAGCGACCCGAACGCGAATTTGACGGTCGTCAAAAGCACCGCAATGACGATGATGACGCCGCCCATCGTCGGGGTGCCAGCTTTCGTCTGGTGGTGCTTTGGTCCTTCTTCGCGAATGGTTTGTCCAAACTTCAGTCGACGAAGAATTGGAATCGCGATGGGTCCAAGCAAGAGTCCGATTGCGAACGCCGCGATCGCGGTGAAAAATAAGGCCTGTAAGTCCAACGGTTCTCCCCCCAAAACGCTTCATCTCAAAGCGCTTGCTTGATTGCCCTTCGCGCTTCTTCGCGATCATCGAAGTGAATCTTGTCCCTGCCGATCATCTGATAATCCTCATGGCCCTTCCCGGCGATCACGACAATGTCGTCGGGGCCCGCCGACTTGATGGCTGTCTCAATCGCCTCGCGGCGATCGACGATTCGGTGCACCCGATCTTCACGGCCCGCGGGGAGCCCCTCGAACATATCGTCCAAGATCCGGTTCGGATCCTCCGTTCGCGGATTGTCACTCGTAAAATACGCTTCGTCCGCCCATTTCAGCGTCGTGGCGGCCATCAGGGGGCGCTTTGTCCGATCGCGATCGCCGCCGCAGCCGACCACCACGATCAGCCTCCTCCGCGCGAACTCCCGTATTGTACGCAGCACGTTCTCCAAACCGTCCGGCGTATGCGCGTAATCGACGAACACGCCAAACGGCTGTCCTGCGTCCACGCGTTCACATCGGCCCGGTACCCCTTCATACGTCGCGACGGCCGACGCAATGGCCGACAGCGGAACGCCTTCCGCCAATGCCACCGAGCACGCGGCGAGCACATTGTACACGTTGAAACGGCCGATGCAGGACGACGCGAGATCCACCTCGCCCTGCGGCGTCACCACGCGCATCGAAAGGCCCGCCGACGTCAGATTCACCTGTGTCGCCCGCACATCCGCAGGCTGATCGATCCCGTACGTCAAAATCGGCGCCGTGGTGGCCTGCGTCATCACCTTCGCATAGGCGTCGTCCGCGTTGACGATTGCGCACAGCGGCCTCCCGGCGCCGTCCGTGAACCGGTTGCCGAGGCGCGCAAACAGCAGCGACTTGGCAGCCGCGTACGCATCCATCGTCCCGTGATAGTCCAGGTGGTCCTGGGAAAGGTTGGTGAACACGGCGATCCCAAAATCGACGCCTGCCACACGCCGTTCCACGAGTGCGTGGGAGGACACTTCCATCGCCGCGTGCGTGCACTTTTCCTGAACAAACGTCCGAAGCAGACTGTGCACCGACACAGCCTCCGGCGTCGTATTCGGGAGTGGGATTTCAACGTCGCGGTACTTGGCCCCGACCGTGCCAATCAAGCCTGTCGGATGGCCCGCGTGTTCGAGAATGTGGCGGATGAGGTGCGTGACGGTGGTCTTACCGTTGGTGCCCGTCACGCCAATCGTGCGCAATGATCGCGACGGATGGCCAAACAGCGCGTCCGCGAGCCGCGCGGACACATATCGCGTATCGTCGACGACGATCTGCGGAATCTCGCTCGGCGCGTCCTCGACGACGCGTTGCACCAGCACCGCGACCGCGCCTTGCTGGATCGCCTGCGGGACGAATGCGTGACCATCGACGGTGAACCCGGGAACAGCGACAAACAAGCTTCCCGGGACGACCTTGCGAGAATCGGTTGTGATATCGAGAATATCGGGGTTTGCATCCCCGTGAATCGTGTAGGTCAAGAGCGGTTGCACGAGTTGCCGTAGCCGCATATGATGTCCCTCCCGGCGTCATTCATGAACCCCTGAAGTCCACTGCCACTCTATTGGTTTTGCTTCTGGTTGTCAATTGCGCTGTTCGCCGGCGCGTTGCCCAAAAGCAACCGGATCGTCGAGCCGGAGTCGACCCTGGTTCCTCCAGCCGGAGATTGCGCAATCACGTGTGTCCCGCTCCCTTTGATCTCGACACGAAGATTCGCCGTGTTCTGCAACGCGAGATTCTGGGCCTGCTTCAACGTAAGGCCCTGGAAGTTCGGAACAGTGACCGGAACCGGATCGGGATACCTGTACTTCTTGGCCAATCCCGTCGTGGTCGGCTGCACGCCGAGTTCGTGGAGACTGTCCGCCAGGATGTTGCCGACGATGGGCGCCGCAATGACGCCGCCAAACACCACACCGTGTTTCGGGTGCGGATTGTCGATGGCGATATACGCGACCAGTTTGGGATGATTCGCTGGCGCCAGCCCCATGAACGACACGATGTAGTGACCCGATTCATAGTGGCCGTTCTTGGCGACCTGGGCCGTGCCTGTCTTGCCGGCGATCCGGTAGCCGTCGCGGTACGCCTTGCCGCCGCTGCCGTTCGCGACGACGCTCTCGAGCGCCGAGCGCACTTGCGCCGCGGTGTTGGCAGAAATGACCTGCCGGACGACCGTCGGCTTGGTCCGCGAGATGACCGCGCCGGTGTCGTGGTTCAACACCTCGGATACGACATACGGCTTCATCAGTTTGCCGCCGTTCGCGACCGCCCCGACTGCCATCACCTGCTGAATGGGCGTCACTGAAACGCCTTGACCGAACGCGGTCGTCGCCAACTCCAGCGGCCCAACTTGATTCAGCTTGAAGAGGATGCCGTTGCCTTCGCCAGGGAGATCGATCCCGGTTTTTTGCCCAAAACCGAATTTCTTGATGTACGAGAACAACGTCGTTTTGCCCAAGCGTTCGCCAAGCGCGATAAATCCTGGGTTACAGGAGTTCTCGACCACGTTGAGGAACGATTCCGATCCGTGTCCTCCCGCCTTCCAGCAGCGAATTCGGTGGCCTGCGACCTCGTAGTAGCCGGGATCGTAGAAACGGTCGTTCAAGTTCACCTTGTTTTCTTGCATGGCCGCGGCGAGTGTCACGATCTTAAACGTCGAACCTGGCTCAAACGTCTGCCAAATTGCAAGATTGTGGTTGTAGGTCGACGGATCGGCTTGCTTCCAGTCAGAAGGGTTGAACGTTGGATAATTCGCCATCGCAAGTATGGCGCCGGTATTCGGGTTCTCGACGATGGCCGTTACACTGTCAGGCTTGTACTCCGCGACTGCCGTCTCGATTTCCCGCTGTACGTACTGCTGAATGGCGAGATTGATGGTCGTCTTGATGTCGTCGCCATCAGTCGGTTCGACAACCGACTGCCCTTCGCCAGGAATCAGTTCGCCGTTGGCCTTGGCGTAGAATGTGATGCCGCCCTTTTTTCCCGTGAGCACTTGGTTGTACTGTTTCTCCAACCCGGTGAGACCGACGTTCTCGTAGCCCGTGATGCCGAGCACCTGCGCGGCGAGGTTGCCGTACGGATACGCACGTTTGCCGTCCTCCGTCAGATAGATGCCTGGCAGTTCGAGCGCCCGGATTTGGTTGGCCTGCTCTTCCGACATCTGCCGTCCGCCGGGCCGGATGTACACCATCAGTTCATTCTTGGAAATCTGTTTGAGCACGGACTCCGTCGACATCTTCAAAATCGGCGCAAGCTTCGCGGCTGTACCTGGCTTGTCCTTGATCTGACTCGGAACCGCCAGCACCGTGGGCGCTGTCGCCGTGTAGGTCAACGGCTCGCCGTTCGAAGCCAGGATGCTCCCGCGGACGCCTGCCAAAGGCACCGTTCTGTCCCACGATCCCTTCGCGAGATTGGACAACCAACTCGACTGCAGTACTTGTACGAAAAACAAACGCCCCACTAACCCCAGGATGGCGATAAATAAGAGAATCATCAGCCAAACCAGGCGCCGTCGGATCATTCCAGGAGTCACTCGCAACAGGTTCGCCTCCAAGCTCGTTCGTCGAGACTAACCTATGCGGACAACTCCTGAAATAGTATTGCAAACCAGCGTGATCGACACGTCTGAAGCGAGTCTTACGGCTGCAGTGTCACCCTAACCGTCGATCCCGCCGAAACCGTCTGCCCCGCCGCCACGCTCTGGCTCGTCACATAGCCCGAACCTTGCGGATCGATCGTAAGTCCAAGCGCCGCGAGAAGATCCGTGGCATCGCGCAGCGACAATCCTTGCAGGTTGGGAACCGCAATCTGGCTGCCCGTCCCGGACTGCAGAACGCCGTACATCTTCGATCCCTCCGCCACCTCGATACCTGGCTGCGGCCACTGTTTCGTGACGACGCCCCCGTCGCCGGAAATCGTCGCTTTCAATCCGAGCGATTGCAGTTTGGCCTCAGCTTCACTTGAAGACATGCCCACGATGCTCGGCGTCTCCACGTACTTCACCTGTCCAGCGCCCTTTGTCTCGTCCGCTAGCGAACTCACCGCGCCAGTCGGCGGAATGTGGTAATAGTTGAGGCAATCCTGGATGATCGCTCTGGCAGGAGGAATGGCGACCGTGCTTCCCCACTGTTCGTCCGGGGCAGTCTTTGGCCAATACAGCGTGACGTACACAAGCACTTTCGGATCGTTTGCAGGCGCAAATCCAATGAACGAAGTCTCGAAGCGATTCTGATAGTACTGTCCGGTTTGTGGATCGACAATCTGCGCCGTACCTGTCTTACCCGCAATTTCATAGCCCTTGATTGCGGCACCCGTGTCAATGCCCTGCGGCCCCGAAACATCCAACACCATGGTGTGACTGACCTCTTGGATCACATTCTGCGGCAGAAAACCTTGCCGCACCACTTTCGGCGACGTTTGCTCGACGACCTTGCCGTTTGGCGCGATCACTTTCTGCATGATATAGGGGCGCATCAGCTTGCCGCCGTTCGCGATAACCCCCATCGCGGCGACCTGTTGCAGCGGCGTGACGGCAATACCTTGACCGAAACCTGTCGTCGCGAGCTCGATGGAATTTTGGTACGACTTCGGAAAGAGCAGAGAGGTGGCTTCATTCGGGAGATCGATCCCAGTGGGCTGCGTAAAACCGAACAGATTGAGATATTTGTTCATGTTCGGCCAGCCCAAGGCCAGGGCGATTTTCGAAAATCCGACGTTGGACGATTTCTCCAAGGCCTCTTGGTACGTGAGCGTTCCCCAACCGCCCCACAGCCAATCGTGAATCGTCTGTCCGTCCACGACCGTTTCGCCCGATTGGAACGTTGCGTACAGGTTGATGGAATTGGTGGCGAGCGCCGCCGACAGCACAAACGGCTTGAAGGTCGATCCCGGCTCAAACGCGCTGCTCACCGCCCAGTTCTGCGACAACGCGGTGGATGACGCGTCCCAGTACTCGTTCGGATCGAACGTGGGTCGGCTCGATATCGCCAAAATCGCGCCGGTTTGCGGATTTTCCACGATGATAGCCGCGTGTTCCGGATGGTATTCCTTAATCAGTTCGTCCATTTGATTTTCGACGTAGCCTTGGATGGTGTCGTCGATGGTCAATTGCACCGTGTCGCCCGGCTTGGACGGTTTGACCACCTTGACGGTTCCCGGCAAAGGAACGCCCGTCGGATCCTGTTTGTAGGTGAGTTCTCCATTCGTACCCGAAAGCACTTTGTTGTACTCCAACTCGACTCCGCTCTGGCCAGTGCCCTTCGAAACGTAGCCGATCGTGTTGGCGGCAAACGAGCCATATGGATAGACCCGCTGCTCGGTCGGGCTGAAGGTGATCTGGTTCGACCACGCGATGGAGCTTTTTCCCGGCGCCCAAGCGTGCGTGGCAAACGCCTGCTGCAGCTTTGCCTGAACAGGTTCTTGAACAGGCGTCGGCAGTTCTATCCACTCGTCCTTCTGCTCATCCTCCGAAAGCAGCTTTGTCAAATCCGACTGCGACGTGCCGAGGATAGGTGCCAGGATACTCGCGGCGGTCGTCGCGTACTGCCGCAGGTACTGAAGTTGGATATCGACGTAATAGGCCGGAACGTCGTACGCGAGCTCATTGCCTTGCGCATCGAGAATCGCTCCGCGAGGCGCCAGCAGAGGTTTCGTCACGTCGACGACCCCATTGGCCGACTTCTCCAATTGCCTACCGTACACGTGCTGGACATCGTAGACGCGCCAGACAACCGTGGACAGCGTGGCGACCATGACGACTTGGAGTGTCCAAATACGCGCCTTCTTACGCCGAATCGCCTTTGGACTCGTCTTTGAGTTGAGAGATCTACCGCCTTGGCCGCTGTATTTCATCGAATATCACTACTCCGCGTGTGTGCTGGGGATTTCGATAGGGGTCTTGTACTGCATGCCCAACTTGTTCGCTTCCTCAAGAATTCGCGAAGGTTGTTTCAACTCGTCGACTTGCGTCGACAACGTCGCGTTGATGGCCTGTTGCTGTTGAATTTCTGTCTGCAATTGAACATTTTTTTGATTGAGCGCATAGACTTCCGCGCCCTTGCTTGCGACCATCCAGACAGCCGCAAAGGCAAGCAGACAGCATACGGCAAGACTGATTCCATTCGCCCAAACGCCGACTTTCGACTGTTTTGTCTCTGGGCGGCCATGTTGCCGCTCGCGAATTTGCGGAGCTTTGGCGAGCGCCCCTGCTCGCGTTGCTCGAATCTGTTCCTGCACTGCCGCCATCTGTTCAGTTCCCCCTTATGTCTTGAACATCTGTCTTGAACATCGCTGCCTCACAGCATCTCAAGCAAATCCGACCTACAACTTTTCAATGACTCGCAATTTCGCCGATCTCGCCCTGGGGTTCGCCTCGACTTCGCCCTCCGTCGGCTCGATGGGCTTGCGTGTAACGAGCTTGCCTTCAGGCTCCCGCCCACACCGGCAAATCGGCAGTTCCGGCGGACATATGCATCCTGTCGCAAAATCGCGAAACATCACCTTGACCATGCGGTCCTCAAGCGAATGAAAACTGATCACCGCCAACCGTCCTCCGCTGCGCAGCAGCGCAAACGCCTCTGCAATCCCCTGTTCGAGCACGGACAACTCGTCGTTCACCGCGATTCGAATCGCCTGGAACACGCGCCGAGCCGGGTGCGGGCCACTGCGCCGAGCCGGGTGCGGGCCACTGCGCCGAGCCGCGGCCGGAATCGCCGATTTCACGATATCCGCGAGTTCCGTGGTCGTCGTGATGCGATGTGTTCCTCTCGCCTCGACGATCCGCCTCACGATGCTCTTGCTGAACTTCTCCTCGCCGTATCGAAAGAATATCCGTTCCAGTTCCGACGGTTCCCATTCGTTGACAACCGTCTCCGCCGTCAACGTTTGCCGTGTGTCCATCCGCATATCCAGCGGACCTTCATGGCGATAACTGAAACCTCGCAACGGAACGTCAAACTGCGGTGAGGACACGCCGAGATCGAACAGTACGCCGTCCACTTCCCGAACGCCGTACGCTTCCAGGCGCGAACCCATTTCGGAAAAATTGCTGTGTATGATAGTCAAGCGATCCGCCGGCGCATCGGCCAGCAGCAGCTTGGCATGCTCAATGGCAGCCGCGTCTTGATCGAAGGCGAACACCTTGCCTGCCGGTGCCGACAACTCAAGAAGCAACCGAGTATGTCCCGCTCCCCCGAGCGTTGCGTCCACGTAAACGCCGCCGGAATGAGGGAGCAACGCGTTCACGGTTTCGTTCAACAGTACGGTCTCATGCTGAAATTCCAAATCCTCACCCCATCGCGATCGGACGAAAACCACTTCTTCTCGCACGCCTACTCACGCCAACGCGTCGCTGCGCGTCAAAACGCAAAGTCCACCAGATTTTCTGCGATGTCCGCGAACGATGCCTCAGCGTCATTCGAGTAGTTTGCCCAAATGTTCGAATCCCAAATTTCCACACGATTCGACACACCGAGAAGCGTACAGTCTTTCTCCAGTCCAGCGTAGTCGCGAAGCTTCTGCGGCAACAGGATTCGTCCTTGCCTATCCAATTCGCATTCACTTGCCCCGGAGAAGAAGAAGCGTACGAACGATCGGGCATCCGATCGCGTCATAGGGAGCGCCTTCAACTTGGCCTCGAGGATTTGCCACTCTTCATGCGGGTAAACAAACAAGCACTTGTCCAGCCCACGGGTCACCACGAACGACTCGCCCAACTCGTCCCGGAACTTGGCCGGTACGGTCAACCGCCCCTTCGTGTCGAGCGAATGCTCGAATTCTCCCATGAACAACGACATTCACCACCGGCCTGTTCGTATTCCCCACTTTGACCCACTACTCACCACATTTATAGCATTTCGCTCCTCCGATCTATTTTCCTGCCGACCTCCTGAGGATTTTGCAAATTTTCGACACACACTCAAAAACCCGCACGATGAATGGGATTCCGAGACATTCGAAGGGAATGGAACGACCGGTTCAACGATGGTGGGACGAAGTGGGGAAAAATCAGGGATGGTGGTGGGTGGGTTCGATCCGGCGGGATCGAACCCACTTTGCGGCAGGTGGGCCAGGCAGAGTTCGGTTACTCAGCAACCAGTTCGAGGACGGCGCCAGGCTGGCGGAAATCACCCCACACAGGCAACTGATGAAACCACTCAAGGCTGAGTTCGGCCCAGAGGTTCATCGGGGAGAGCCTGCGCTCTTGCTCGTGGCCGTCGGTCCAGAACCACGTCTCGATGCGTCGCAATTGCTGGACATCGTCGTGGCGGCGGCGCTCTGCCAACTGATAGACTTTGCGGTGCAAGCGTTCGAGGAGCTGGCGCTGCTGCGTTTGATGACGCGCCACGATATCCTGAACCTGTGGGCCGAGGTGTTCGTAGGTCGCGGTGAAACGCTTCATGTGTTGTTGCAGCATGCCGGAGAATTCGTCCATGTCGGCTTGCAGCGTCTCTGTCATGTCGCGCAACGCGCGAAGGGCGACCAGATCCGCCGGTTGTCGGACATCGGCAAACCCGATCCCCCACGCGTTCATCGCCCGCCATACACCTGGCGACGCAATGCGCATGCGCTGACGCATCACAAGCGGCGGCAGCGAGCGGCCGTGCGCGTGGAAGATGGCCTTGGACAAGCTGTGATACGCCAGTTCCGATGGGCCGCCCACGTAAGCGAGTGTCGGCAGCAGATGATCTTGAACGACTGGACGCAGCAGGACGTTGGAGCTGAAGCCGGCAGGATCATCTCGACAAAGTTGCAGCCAATCTGCGAGCGTACGCGTTTCGCCGTGGCTCCGCAAGCGCAACTGGCCGTCCTCCGTTCGCTCGATGACATACCGCCGTCCGTCGACGACGCGAAACACGGTCGTGTGGCGATCATCGCGAATCACCTCTGGCGCAAATCCAGCCGCTTCGACAGCCGCATACGCGTCGGACAGACGCGCCTGCACTTCGTCCGCGTTGGCGAGCGTCCGTTCGAAGACGGGCGCGACGAGGCGGCGCAGTTCGGGAAGACAGGGATCGACGAAGACAATCGGGTGATTCGCCAACATCCGCGACATCAGCCGAGTGTACCAGACCGCCAGCGAATCCCCCTCCCGCCACGTGTCCTTAAGGGTATGCAGCAAATCGACCTTGTAGGGTGTTTCATGGAGGGTTCGTTGCACTTGCTGGATGACGTGGTCGACCTGGGATCGGCTGAGCGACGCATGGTATACCATCTGGTGCGGATCGAACGAATGATCCAGTTCGATGCGGGCGGGAACATTCACGTGATCGATCACGTAGGCGTGATCGACTTCGGCGAAATCGTGATCTTCGGACGCCACCCAGAACACGGGTACGACGGGCCGCCCCAACAGGCGCTCCATTTCCGCGGCGACGCCAATCGCGGACAAGGCTTTGCTCAGAGAGTACAGCGGCCCCGTCAACAGACCCGCCTGCTGGCCAGTCACGACAACGACGCTTTCAGGGTCGAGCAAGCGTTGAATGCCGTTCATCTGCGCGGGCGTCGCTCCGATGCGCTCGTGGTATGCGGACAACGCCTTCACCAACTGCTGTCTGTGCGTATCGTCAAACCACGGCAGCACTTTTTCCGCACGGCGTTGGAACGTCGTCGGATCGGTCGGATTTTGATCATCATAGAGATTGGAAACGCTCTGAAATTGAAACAGGTACGCGTCTGTCAATGGATTACCAGTCGGTGCCTGATAGATGGTACATTTCAAGGAGTAACAGTCCCTTCGAACGCTCCACGATCCGCCGGACCATCTGGAACGGGCCGTTTTGTGTGGCGGGATCGACACAAGATTTTCTTAGGCCTCGACATCGTACCACACCTCGTCGACTCTGATAGCGAAGGGCTGCCAGATGGCCGACGAGATCGAGGACCAGACTCATCATAACAACAAGTTGGCGCTAAAGTAAAATAAGTAGTTGTCGTTGCCTATGAGGCCTGTCCGGCGGAACGCCTCAGGCTGCGAGAAGAAGCCAAGTGACTTTCCCGAGATCGATTTCCCGCTCGCGCACACGGATGCGCAGCGGCTGGCATAGGAGTGTAGAACAAACGTGACGTGTTACCAAACGACCAACCATCCATATCCGAATGCACGAAATCTCGCGGGCCGCAACGCGATTGTGACGGGCGCGTCGCGCGGCATTGGGCGCGCCATCGCAATCACGCTTGCGAAGGCGGGCGCGAATGTCGCTGTCCACTATCATCGCGAGCGGGAACTCGCTGAACAGGTCGTTCGCGAATGCGAGGCCCACGATGTGCAGGCCGTGGCGATACAGGCCGATGTACGCGACGAAGGCGACGTAAAGCGCCTATTTATAGAAAGTACGCAGCTTGGCATTCCAAGCATTCTCGTCAACAATGCCGGCGTGAGCGACTACGGTTTGGTCATTGACATGACGCTCGAGCGATGGCGGACACTCGTCGATGTCAATTTGACGTCGATGTTCCTTTGCACGCGCGAGGCCATTCCTTACTTGAGGCGCGTGGAACATGGCCGCATCGTCAATCTCGCATCGATCCACGGAATGGACGGCGCCGCCATGGAAGCGGCATATTCCGCGACAAAGGGCGGCGTGATCGCCTGGACGAAAGCGGTCGCCAAGGAATTGGCGACGCTTGGCATCACCGTCAACGCCGTTTCGCCAGGCGCCATCGATACCGACATGATGGCCCAATTTGACGACGCGGAGCGATTGGCCATCGCGGAATCGACACCGATTGGCCGACTGGGGCAGCCAGAAGACGTCGCGGCGCTCGTCACCTTCTTGGCGTCCCCTGAAGCAAGTTTCATTACGGGTCAAAATATCAGTCCGAACGGAGGTTTGTCGACGTAGTCTCGGTCCAAATTCAGGGAGGGAAATCGTCCATGGCTCAGACCTCTGCAAAATCCAAGCGATCTGGCAAGAAACTGAGCAAGCTGGCGCGAGAGATTCGAGAAGAAGCGAGAGCGTTGAATCTCACGGAACGCGAGTACTACCGCCTGACGCTGGCCATTTCAAAGACATTGCGATCCGCCATCACAGAGTCGGGCATGTCCGCCAAAGATGTGCTCGGGTTGTTCGATTCGCCGATTGTAGGAACTCTCATCCGATCGATGCTGTCGACCGTCGTCACGGGACTCCAATCCGGCTCCAGCGACGCCGGCGACACGACCGACAGCAAAGAAGCCAAACCAGAACATGGGCAACCGCCAGTGCCGCCAGTGAGTCAGCCGCCAGCCCGTCATCCGATGCCGAACCAGCCGTTTCCGCACTATGCCGTACCCTATCCGCCAAAGCCGATGTACCAAGCTCCGCCCGCACCGCAAGGCACACCGCAAAGGGCCCCGCAAGGTGCGGAGCATCGATACGGGCAGTTGCCGCCGCAATATCCGCTTTGGTAATTCAGCCCTTCTTCTGGATAGATTCAATTTGAACGCCAAAGCGGCGCACGTGAATGTCGGAGTCGACGGAAATCTCCGCGGTTTTGAGGTGATCTTCCCACGGGTAATCCGCAAACTTCGCGTATGTTGAAAATTGCCCCCGGATGGCCCGCGAGATCGGAACGACGTCCGATTGATCTTTGCGCAGCAAGCGATCCAACAACGCTTCCGCGTGCTGGTCAAACTGCTTCTTCAAATCCTGTTGGAATTGCATGCGGATACGCCTGTCCGAATAGTCGATCCCGCTCGCGATCCCGACGACGTCGACGTCCAGCGGCAGCAATACGCGAATCTTCACAGGGTTGCCTAGCGTGACGCGGTATGTAGCTGGACGTTCCTTGTGCAATTCAATGCCCACCGGCTGCGACGGATTGTTTGGATCCTCCAGGTTCAGCATGGCATGGCGTACACTTCCCTGGAGCAGGCGCAAGTAGATGTTGTCTTCGCCCGTAATCGTGTCAACCACCCGATCCGACTGAAACACCGCCGCGCCCATCCAATCGACAGGGTTGCCGCCGAGGCGCTCCACACCACCGGGCTGGTAGTCGACGTTCGCCTTGTCCGGCAGCTGCTGTTCCTGCTTGGATACATATTGGTTCATGCCGTACAGCGGCGCGATCGCGTTCTCGTGCGGTTGTTCCATCCCCGCCATGAGGTCCTGAATTCTGCACATGGGCGCAATGCCACTGCGCTGCGAAACCAACGCGATGCCGTCGGCGATTCGCGTGATCGACGTATCGAGCATCGGTTGAAACGCGTCGATCACATCTTTTGCCGTTGTCGTGGACACCGATACAGGAACCGTCCGGCGAAATTCCCTGTACCTAGTCAGCGGTTCGACGTACTGCCGTACCCCTGATTTGGCGAGATCGGCACCCAGGATAATCAAGGAAAGATGCGAGAACGTGATGGTGCGCTCAATCGATCCGCTGGCCAGCACCATGGCCTCGCTGATGCTGCGCGCGCGGATTGTGACCGGCTCTTTGCCCGCAAGTGGTTCCATTCCGCCTTTATCGCCTCCCCCTGACGGATTGGAGGGCTGCGCGATGCGGAACGTGCAGTCCAAGAGGTTGCCTGGCGCTTTGTCAAGCCCTAATACCGACACAAAAGCCTGCTGTTCCAGCTCCTGTCTGTCAAAACACCCGCTCGTGCCAAAGGGGAGTAGGGCCAACAAACCCACGAGGCCAATCCGACCGCATTTGCTGGATGTCAACTTGCGACGGTCTTGGTTCCGTATCCCACGCCAATAATTCCTTACCCACTTGAGGAACATCTCTTCTCACCATCCTGGATGTAGGGTGGCTCACAAGAGAGGCTGAAATGCATGAAAAAGAGCGAGCTTATTCAGCTCGCTCCACCGGTTCGTGTTCGACACGTTCCAAATTGCCGTATTCGTCGATCTGGTACATGAACCCTTCGCCGAGTTGTGTTTCGTCCAACAAAGCGGCTTTGCGGGCGCGCTCCATGATTTGGACAAGCACTTTGTAGTCCTGCGCGATGGTTTCGTAATTCGCCTTGACACGATTCAGTTCTTCCCGCGTCTGCCGGTATTCCTCCTGGAGTTCGCGATACCGGTTTTTCCATTCGTTGCTTTGGCGTTCCGCACTTCGCCAGCGCGAAGCCCATTCCTGCGCTGTGTTTTTTTCCTGGCGCAGGAAGCGGAGCACTTGCGCCCAAGACATCAACGTCGCGGTCGGATGATCCAAATCTCCGCCTTCCATCTGCGCCTGAACGCGCTCCGACTTGCTCTTCTTGCGCTCTTCCTTGGCGAGTTCGATGATCTGCCGCTGCTGCTTGCGCACGCACGCGTTCCAGCGAAATCCGCAAGCCGCGGCCGTCCTTCCCAGGCGTCGCGAAGCTTCGTTGAAACCTGCGAGCTGTGTGCTACCTTGTTTAATGTGTTTCAGGACAATGTCAGCTAGAATCTCGTCGTCTTCTGTTGTCCAAGCATCTTGGCGCATTGCTCTAGATGATTGACGCATGATGTTTTCCTCCTCAAATGACCTCTTGACATGACCTCATTGCAGAGGTCGGCGTTTCCTCACGTTCTCCACACATGGCTTATCACGACGCTATCATTTGTTATAACCACATTTGAGAGTGCTTAAACGTGAGAATCACGAGTCGGTGTCATCAGGGGCGTTTTTCGCAATGCGTCGCCATCCGCGACGACGATAAATCGCGTCGGTATGCGGATCGACAAACGTGAAGACAACGCGTGGAGGCGTGGTGACGGATCGTCTGCGGAAATACTTCCAGAGCATACTCCCAATGTAAAACGCGCGGGTCGCCCGAGACGCCCGCCAAATGGTAAAGCCGATAGACAGGAATCGAAACAGCCGAAACAAGATGCGAATCGTGCGCAACCGTCTCACCTCGAGACTCGGGGATATCGATTCGTCGTGATCGAATCAGGTCTAGCCTGCCCTAATCTTCTCCCGGACATCCGACATGGCGAAAAAATGTACCTCTCGCCGCTCGAGTGCCGCGCCATTCACATCCTGTTCCGTACGGAATCCAAATGGTCAAACCGACGCGATGGTCTTCACTTCTACCGTATCCATCGCTCTTTGCACCAAACCTTCGATATCGAGCGCGGCTTCGCCCTCGGTAACTTCCTTCAGCGTTGGGTGTGTTTTCGGCCGTCTCGGAGCGAATAGAGAACAACAGTCATCGTACGGCAATATCGAGACGTCGTACGTTTGGATGGCTTGCGCCATGCGAATGATATCCACTTTGTCTTCGACGGCGAGCGGCCGGATCACCGTCAGAGGCGTGACAGCGTCCACCGCGTTCAGGGCCTCCAGCGTCTGGCTGGCAACCTGGCCGACGCTGTCGCCGGTGACAATGCCACCCCAGTTGTTTCGATCCGCCATCGCCGTCACGATCCGAAACATCATGCGCCGCAAAAGAACCGTGCGCAAACTTTCCGGGCATTCCCGTCTGATTTCGGCTTGAACCTCAGTCAGCGAGACCAGGTACAGCCGTCGCGGTCCCGCCCAGTCGGCAAGCAGGCTCGTCAAATCCTCGACTTTCCGCTGTGCGCGCTCGCTGGTGAACGGGAACGAATGAAAATGGACGAGATCGACATCGAGACCGCGCCTCAACGCTTTCCAGACAGCGACAGGACTATCGATGCCCCCCGACAACAGACCTGCGACGCGTCCGCTCATCGAAACCGGAAATCCACCCGCGCCTTGCACTCTGCCGGCAAAGACGTAGGCGTCGGCGTCCCGAACATCCACTTCCACCTGAACCTCCGGGTGGTGGACGTCTACGGTTGCACCCTCGACGTCGCGCAGAATCGCAGCGCCGACTTCCCGCGCCAGCGTTGGACTGTCGAGTTCGAACTGCTTGTTGCCGCGCCGGACCTCGACCTTGAACGATCCCGGCGTCGGCATTTCATGCCGATACACCCGGACAGCGGTATCGAGGATCGCCTGAACACTCAACTCCGTACGCGCCACCGCGGACAGCGACGAAATACCAAAAACGCGGCGAAGCCGGTCCATGACCGGCTTCACGGGCACATTCCCTAACTCGACCACGATTCGGCTGCTTTTGCGGACGACCCGAATGGTCGGCCAAGGCTGCACCGCCTGTTGAATATTTCGTTGTAAAATCTGCTCAAGCTGCGATCGGTTGTGACCCTTGGTACTTAGTTCGCCGAAGCGAACGAGAATGTGATCGTACATTGTACCCTCCACTATCTTCCCAACATTCGCAACAGCCACGTGCTCTGGCGTTCAACCACCTGCAGCGCCTGGTTCAGTTCATCATCTGTCGTCGTGGGGTGCCACGAAAACCGAACAGCCGCATCCGCCCACTCTCGGCGAATGTTCATCGCTTCGAGGACATGGCTTCGCTTCTGGCGGCTGCGGGCACTGGAACACGCGCTGCCGGCTGAAACGTACAGACCTTGCTCTTCAAACGCGTGAACGATCACTTCCCCTTTCAGCCCAGGAAGCGTCGCACACACAATATACGGTGACACATTGGGCGGATCAATCACGTTCCACCCAGGGATCGCCCGCAGCCCTTCCACAAAACGCCTTCGCCGCTCGCCGGCATACGGCAATTGCCGATGCACCGCGTCCATCGACGCCTTGGCGGCCGTCGCGAACGCGATGGCGCCGAGGACATTTTCGGTGCCGGATCGAAAACCGAATTCCTGTCCCCCGCCGACCACGTGCGGATCCAACTTCACGCGCGGACGGATGTACAGTCCGCCGACACCTTTCAACCCGCCCACCTTGTGCGCCGAACAGGCGTACAGGTCGATGGCGTGATCACCAACGGAAAACGGAATCTTGCCGAATGCCTGCGTGCCATCGACATGAAACCTGACACGCGGGAACTTGTCCAGTTCCTGCGCCAGGCGCTCAATCGGAAACACCGCACCCGTTTCGTTGTTCACGTGCATGACGCTCACCAGCACGGTGTCTTCGCGAACCGCGCGAATGACGTCAGTCCAATCCAAATCCCCGTCTTCCCGGGGCCGTACGTAGCTTACCTCGTACCCAAGCTGTTCGAGCCGGCGGTACGCTTCCAGCACGGCCGGGTGTTCCACGGCAGTCGTCACGACGTGCGCATGTCGATCACGCTGCGCAAACACACTCCCAAAAATGGCAAGGTTGTTTGCTTCCGTGCCGCCGCCAGTGAACACGAACTGTCCACCGCGGGCGCCCAGACTCTCCAGCATCGTCCGCCGGGCTTCCGACAGCACGTTCTCCGCTTCCATGCCAAGACGGTGAAGGGACGACGGATTGCCAAAGACGTCCATCCACTCTGGCACTTTCTCGCGAACCGCGGGATGCAGCGGCGCTGTCGCCGCCCAGTCCAGATAGATTACGTCTGCCATCGTCGTCCCTCCATCAATTCAACCAACGCATCCAAATTTAGCGATATAGTACCTCGTCAATGAGCCCGTACGCCTTCGCGTCCTCGGCCGACATGAAGTTGTCGCGGTCCGTGTCCTGCGCCACCCGCTCGATCGGTTGCCCGGAACGCTCCGCAAGAATTTTGTTCAAACGTTCCCGCGTACGCAAAATGTGTTTCGCGTGAATTTCGATATCCGAAGCTTGCCCACGCGCGCCGCCCAACGGCTGGTGAATCATCACTTCGGAATTCGGCAACGCGTAGCGTTTGCCCTTCGCACCTGCCGCCAGCAAAACCGCACCCATGCTCGCAGCCATACCGATGCACATCGTGCTGACGTCCGGTTTGATGTGCTGCATCGTGTCGTAAATCGCCAGACCTGCCGAAACCGAGCCGCCAGGGCTGTTTATGTACATCTGAATATCCTTGTCCGGATCATCCGCTGCCAAGAACAAGAGCTGCGCAACCACCGCGTTTGCAACATCGTCGTCAATGGCGGTTCCCAGAAAGACGATACGGTCTTTCAAAAGGCGCGAGTAGATGTCATAACTGCGTTCACCGCGCGAAGTTTGCTCGACCACATACGGAATGAGACTCATCCTGAAGACCTCCTCATCGTCATAACACTACAATACCCACTATCGATCAAAAAGACCATTTAGTCAAGATTAGTCAAAGTCAAATTAAAGGGAAGCGGAGGCGCGTGGCGGGTGGCGTGATCGGGCGGGGGCGAGTCTTGGGCAGCGGGTTGGCGCGTGGCGGGTGGCGTGATTGGGCGGGGGCGGGTTGGCGGGTTGGCGAATAAGCGGCCCCAGGCCGCTTAAATGTGTCGAATCGTCTGATCAGCGCCAAATAAGGGGCCCACAGCCGCTTAATCGACTGAAACCGCGTCATTCCGAGGCATCGGAGGCAAATAAGCGGCCTCGGGCCGCCTATTTGTCTTCGCTTGGGCCATGTCGCCGAAATAAGCGGCTGAGAGCCGCCTATTCGCCCGCCAACCTCCGCCCCCGTCGCGATCGCGCCGCCACAACAGAACTTTGTCCATTGCGCCGGGCAACTCGCCCCTCGCCCACCGCGATCGCGGCGCTATCTGCCCGGCCTGCCGCATAATTCTGGCAAACGGCGAGTCTTGGGCAGCTGGGCGGGGGCGGGTGGCGTGATTGGGCGGGGGCGGGTTGGCGAATAAGCGGCCCCAGGCCGCTTAAATGTGTCGAATCGTCTGATCAGCGCCGAATAAGGGGCCCACAGCCGCTTAATTGACTGAAACCGCGTCATTCCGGGGCATCGGAGGTAAATAAGCGACTGAGAGCCGCCTATTTGCCTTCGATCCCGCCATGTCGCCGAAATAAGCGGCTGAAAGCCGCCTATTCGCCCGCCAGCCCCCGCCAGCCCCCGCCAGCCCCCGCCAGCCCCCGCCCTTCCTCAAGGGCGTCTAAATCCGAATAAATTCCATGCCGGCTTGGATGATCATTGAACTCGTTGCGGATACTGAACCTACGAATATGGAAGGAGGACATGGAAATGGGTGTGGAAGCCAACCTGTCGATGCCGGATCGATACTTTCGCCTGGCCACAGGAGTCCTGAGCATTGCGAGCGCAACGCGGGGGCGTCGGCAATCCGTATTGACTAGGGCGTTTCTCCTGTCGTACGGCGCGATGAAGGTGGCCGAAGGCGTCACCGGATGGTGTCCGATGAGATACGCGACGACGCTCATAGCGGGTGATAAGAAAAGCGGCGAATCGGGTAAACAGGCAGCGAAGAACGAGTCGCCGACTGGACAAAAGGAGAACCAGGGAAAACATTCCCACTCGTCTGGGAAGGAAACATCCGGCAAAGACTCGTCAGCGAGATCGGAGGAATCCCGAGACAGGAAACACGAAGGCGATGCATCAATACCAAACGAAACGATTTCCTATCTCATGGATTCGGACGACGCGTATCGCGCGACCAGTCACTGAGCCTATAGGCAAAAGGCTGCCCGCCTTGGGCAGCCTTTTGTTTACAATTGCTGTCGTGTACTCCATCACACTCTCGCCAACGACGACGACGACGCGTTTTCCTGCCGACGGAATCGAACGCCATAACGACCACCGCGGGAACGGTAAATTTCCACTTCCGTAGGCCGTGCCGAACGTCGAATCCGTTCGTCCGCTTCAACCCACATCACAGCACAATACGCTTCGAACTTCGTATCGTACAAACCCGCGAAGTACACCCACTCGTCCATCGGCATCCCCTCCAAGGGTAGTATCAAACGCCGTCGTCGAAGACAACCGAGGTAATCCGTTCATGCCCTTCCAATTCCCGCTTCGTTCACTTTCCTCGCGTTTTAACTTTTGCTACAATAACTGCACATTCGAAGTTCACGCGCATGGAACGGCTGCAAGTGAGCCACGTTGCAATGATGGGTGCCGCTTTGGTGACAGCTTGACGGCGCATCGGCGTATGATAACACAACTGGCTGACTCCGCCGACGAAGGAGTGATTTCGATGATGACGAAAGACGATCTTTTGATTTTAAAGACCAAGCTTCTGCCGGCTGGAGCAGATAGCGTCATCGATTTTCTGGCTTCGCGACACGGTCAATTGGAAGCCACGAACATCGTGTTGGAGAATGTACCGTTGCTGATTATCGGCCGGCACGGAATGATTGCTCGTATCCCTATCAATGGTCGCATAAAGAAAGTAAGCCAACCGGATGAGGTGCTGCAGACGCTGCAGTTGTTCTTCGCGAACAGCATGTCGTCCGACAAGCTTTATGTGTTCGTCAATCTCCCAGATCTACCGATTCCACCGGAAGTGAAGGAAGTCCTGTCCGAGGTGGAAGCGCGGGCATTGCGCCGGGAACGAATTCGAATGCAAATCGATCAGGCGTTGGACACCCGTGATCGGGCACTGTTCGACATGGCGATTCGAGAACTCGAAGAACTGCAGCGAGGCGACGACAAGTCTGTGTGGAACGCGCGCCGATTCCTGTAGCAGTCAGTCATTGACGCCGCTTCGCAACATCGAGCCGTCAGGGACATGAGTCCATGACTTGGTATGAAGCCAAACGGGCTTGGAGAAGCTGATGGCCGTCGAGTGATCACGGTGTTCGATTCGCGATCACGCTTTGTATAGATGAGGTGTCGCCCATGGATAGAACGGAACTGTTGCTTCGCGCCGGTGAACTCGCTGATCTCATACTCGACTCCCCGGAAGCATACGCCTATCAAAGGGCCGATGCCGAACTGCAAGCACACCCTGAAGCAGTCAACCTGCTTCGCCGATTTCGTGAACTGCGCGAACAGGTTGCGGAATTTCAAGCTCGACGCGTGCCGCCGATGCATTATCACTATCTGCTTGAAGAAACGGACAAAATCCTGCAGCAACTGGAAGGCATGCCGGTTGTCAAAGCATTTGAAGACGCGCAGGCAAGTTTGAACACGTTGTTGGAGGAAGTGACAGCGCGGCTCGCAAATGCCGTGGAAAAGCGTTCGTGAATCGCGCTTGTATTGACACACCTCCAATTTCTAAAAAGTGTGTCGGTCGAGGTATGATTCGGCAGTCGTTCGTTGACACTCGTATCGTATGGTGTTATGTTTTTGCAGACATGGCACCAGCCAAATTTGGATAGCGGATAGGAATGAAAGAGCATGGCGGACGAGCATCAACATGACCACGACCACGATCACGACGACGAAATTATTGTCCTCGAGGATGATAACGGAGAAGAACACCAATTTGTCCTCGGGGAAGTTCTGACGGTGGACGAGAAAGATTACGCTGTCCTCCTCCCGATTGACGAAGATATGGAAGAAGGCGTCATTTTCCGGATCGACGGTGAAGAAGGCGACCAAATGGTGCTTGCGGAGATCGACAATGACGAAGAATGGCAGCGAGTTGTCGACGCCTATAACGACGACCTGTTTGATGAGGACGAAGAAGACGAGGACGAGGACTGATTTCTCCTGAGTTCTTCCATCGTTTTCGCAACGGAGAGGGACCCGCTTGGGGTCCCTTTGTTATACCTCTTTAAGGCCCTTCTCATGCCCCCATGAAAACACCCCGGGTGACTGTTTTCCGAAGCAGTGATAAATTCGGATCGTTCTCGAATAGCATCTATTAGCACCTACGTGACGTTGTTATTTTCCTATTCGTCCACTATGATTTGTTCAGAGACTCTGTTGCAGTCTGAATCATTTGATGGAGAGGGGCAACATCCATGGACGTCAAGAGTGAACGGTTGGATACGCTGCTTCACGAGTCGCGCTTGTTCCAGCCTGACGAAGCATTTCGAAATCAAGCGAATTTCAACGATGAGCGCATTTATGAGGAAGCCCTCGCGAATCCTGAAGCATACTGGGCGCAGCAAGCGTCCAACTTGACTTGGTTCCAGGAATTTGAAAGCGTTTGCAAGTGGGAGCCCCCTCATGCCCAATGGTTTCTTGGCGGAAAGCTAAACGCCGCGTATAACTGTGTGGATCGCCATACGCTCAACCATCGCAAGAACAAGGCCGCAATCATTTGGGAAGGCGAACCTGGCGACCATCGCGTCATGACATACGACATGTTGCGCCGAGAAGTCGATAAAGCTGCGCACGCCTTCAAGAGCCTGGGCGTCAAGAAAGGCGATCGCGTCACCATCTACCTTCCGATGATTCCAGAGCTGCCAATCTCTGTTTTGGCATGTGCGAAAATTGGCGCGATTCACTCCGTCGTCTTCGGTGGATTTTCTGCGAAAGCGCTTCGCGAGCGCATCTTGGACGCGGACTCGAAGCTGTTGATCACAGCCGACGGCGGCTGGCGGCGCGGCAAAGTCATCCCGCTCAAGGCGAACGCGGACGAGGCCGTGATCGACACCCCAGTCGAGAAAGTGCTGGTGGTTGAACGCGTGGGTGCGGCAGCGAATATCACCCTGCACGAAGGGCGCGACATCCTGTGGTCCGATCTCGTCGAAAACTCGCCGAAAACCCCCTTCCCCGCCGAACCGATGGATTCGGAAGACATCCTCTTCCTCCTCTATACGTCTGGGACGACTGGCAAGCCAAAGGGCATCGTGCACTCGACCGGAGGCTACCTCACCGGCGCCAACACGTCGATTCGCTCCGTGTTCGATTTGAAGGACAACGACGTCTTCTTCTGCAGCGCCGATATCGGTTGGATCACGGGCCACACGTACCTTGTCTACGGACCGCTGTCCGCCGGCGGCACAGTCGTCATGTACGAAGGTTCGCCGGATTATCCGGAGCGGGATCGCTACTGGTCCATCATCGAAAAGTACGGCGTCACCATCTTCTATACGGCGCCTACGTCAATCCGCACTTGCATGAAGTGGGGAACGCAGCACGTCGAATCCCACGATCTCAGCACGTTGCGGCTGCTCGGCACGGTGGGCGAACCCATCAATCCAGACGCTTGGTTGTGGTTCCACCACTATGTGGGCCAAGATCGCTGCCCAATCGTTGATACGTGGTGGCAGACAGAGACGGGCTGCGCGATGATTGCCCCGCTGCCGGGTTTGGTCGCGACGAAACCGGGATCGGCGACGCGGCCTGTGCCTGGCATCGATGTCGACGTGGTCGACGAAAACGGCGAATCGGTCGACTTCAACAACGGCGGCTACTTGGTCATCAAGAAACCCTGGCCCTCCATGCTTCGCACCGTGTGGGGTGACGACGAACGGTTCCGCAACACGTACTTCGGAAAGTTTGAAGGCGTGTATTTGCCGGGTGACGGCGCGCACAGGGACGAGGACGGCTACCTGTGGATCCTCGGCCGGATCGACGATGTCATCAACGTCTCCGGGCACCGCATCGGAACGGCTGAAGTCGAGAGCGCGTTGGACGCGCATCCAGCGGTTGCGGAAGCCGCCGTGATCGGCCGCTCCCACGAAGTGAAGGGCCAGGCGATTGCCGCGTTCGTCACGGTCAAGGAAGGCGTCGAAGTCAACGATCAACTCGTCGCTGAACTGAAGCAATATGTCGTCGACAAGATTGGCGCGATGGCGAGACCGGAGGAAATCCACTTCACCGCGGAGCTGCCGAAGACGCGCAGCGCCAAGATCATGCGGCGACTGCTGCGCGACATCGCAGAGGGCCGGGTTCTCGGCGACACGACGACCTTGGCGGATCCAAGCGTCGTCGAAGCCTTGAAAGCACAATACAAGGACAGCGAATGACATTCGCTGCCCCTTGAAAGGGGGGATGGCCGCTCGCAAAACAACCTGCTGATGGAACTCAATTCGCCGACCATTTCAATTTTGAGCGGAAAGAAGGATTGACCATGGCGGGAGAGACGAAAATTGCTGATCCTGGTCCTTTGGGGTTAGCCGGTTTTGGGATCACGACGTGCGTTCTCAGTTTGGTCAACGCGGGTGTCACCAGCAGCAATGCCCTCGGTGTCGTCCTTGGCCTAGCCTTGGCGTATGGCGGCGGCGTCCAATTGCTCGCTGGTATGTGGGAGTTTCGAAAGGGCAACACATTCGGGGCGACCGCCTTTTCTTCCTACGGAGCCTTCTGGATCGCGTTCTACTTCATTGAGAAAGCCGCCCCCCAAGCCGGCATCGGTGTATTCTTGCTCTTCTTCGGCATCTTAACGCTCTTTCTCTGGTTTGGTTCATTCTATTTGACCAAGGCGCTGAATTTTGTTTTCCTGACGCTCTGGATTGCTTTCCTCCTGTTGGCCTTGAACGGCTTTGGGCTGATTAGTTCAACCGCAGGAGGCTGGGTTGGATTGCTGTGCGGCCTTCTCGCACTATATACGTCTTTCGCCACTGTCATCAACGCCACGGCCGGCACGACCATTTTGCCACTGGGCAAGCCTTTCGCCAAATCAGGAACTTGATAGTGAGAAAAGGACTGTTCCAAGTCGCCGCTGACGACGCACGGAACAGTCCTTTTTCTTCGTACATATGGAGCCACCTGTCGGATTTGAACCGACGACCTGCTCATTACGAGTGAGCCGCTCTACCCCTGAGCCAAGGTGGCGAATCTGCGGAAGTCTGGTAGCGGCGGAGGGATTTGAACCCCCGACACCACGGGTATGAACCGTGTGCTCTGACCACCTGAGCTACGCCGCCGTCCGTTGTCGCTTTCGCGCATCGAAGAAACATTCTACTTCGACTACTGACGAATGTCAGTAAATCTGGCGGAGAGAGAGGGATTCGAACCCTCGAGACGGTTTAACCCGCCTACACGATTTCCAATCGTGCTCCTTCGGCCAACTCGGACATCTCTCCATGAAGCAAGCGGCGCGACATGTGATATCTTAGCACGGTCGCTCACCGCACGCAAGTCCTAAAATAATTCCTTGGCGGCGAGGACATCAGAAAAGATGAAGTCGGCGTTCAGCCGCTCGAATTTCGGACGTGCCGCCTCCCCTTCCAATCCGGTCAACACCGCCGCGAACGATGCGCCAAGCCGTTCAGCAGCCAGCGCGTCTGCGATCGAATCCCCGATAATCAGCACGCTCTGTCGAACGCCCTGTAGCGGAAGCGTGCGTGAGAGCAGACTGGCCGCATCGTGATCGCCAGTGAGAGAGCGCAGATAGGAAAATGGATGGGGCTTCGACAAGGGGCGGGCGGATGGAATCTGGCGCTCCGCTTCCACCACGTCGGACGCCGTCGTGACGTAGCGCAAATCGAAATACTTGAGCCACCCAAAATGCTCGAGCGGCACATGGGTCTCGGTCTGCGGACGGCCCGTCGCGATGCCAAGACGATACCCGCGTTCTCTCAGCGACGCCAGAAATGCGGAGAATTCGGCGGGATCGACAATCGGGTACTCGTTCGTCAAAAACCCGCGCTTACCCGTCAATCTGCCCGAGTACTCGTCCCCCAAGTACCAGGTCTGGAACGTGTCGTGGCCGATATTCCAGAGAGCGTGATGGTTGCCGCCGGGCAGATGGGCGTCGAGCGCCTGCTCCGCGCGTTCGAGGAGTTCCGCGCGCGATCCGCAGCCGTCATACAAAGCGTCGTACGCGCGCCACCCTACGACAAGATTTGGTCGAGCGTCGCGGATCAATTGGCCGATGCGGCGAAGCGCCTCGACGGTCCACCCCCCGCTCAACGCGTCGACCACCTGTTCCCATACTTCGGGAAGCTGCACAGCCTCCTGCAAGGACGCTGCCAATTCGGCCGCAAAGACGAAGTACACCATATCCCAATTCGCGTTCACGCCGACGTTTTTCAAGGCTTCGAGAATTCGGTTGTCCGCGAACACCTGGTTTCGGATTTGCTGAATCGTCTCGTCGTCCGGAGTCGGCGCGTAGTCGGGTGAGATCGAGGGCAACCCGAGAAATTGCGGACTCGTCAGCAGTTCGTGAACCGTCAGGGCGGAAGCGTCGAAGTATCGCTCTTCGCTCAACATCACGCCGTCAATGTCGAATAACACTGTTGTAAACATCTGTTCCTCCATCGTCGTTGGCCTCGCCGGAGATTAGCCGTTTCGGCGCGCGAAATCCTCCATGAACTCAGCAAATCTGTGTGCCGCCTCGACAGGAACAGCATTGTACAGCGAAACGCGCACGCCGCCCACCGTCCGGTACCCTTTCACGCCCACAAACTCACGTCCTGCGGCCTCTTGCAAAAACGCCTTTGTCACGCTATCGTCGCGCAGGCGAAACGTGACATTCATGTCCGATCGCGCCCGCTTGTACGCATGGCCAAGGTACAAGTCAGGATATTTGTCGATCACGCCGTAGAGCAGGTCAGCCTTCTCGCGATTTCGCGCCTCTGCACCTGCGACACCGCCGTTCTCCTCCAACCACTCCAGCACGCAAGCCATAACGTAAACCGCGAACGTCGGCGGCGTGTTATAGAGCGACGAAGCCTTCACATGCGTCCCGTAGGAGAGCATCGTGGGAACGTCCGCATTGGCTGAAGCCAGGAAGTCCTCGCGGATCACGACGACCGTGACGCCGGAAGGGCCGATATTCTTCTGCGCCCCCGCGTAAATCATGGCGAAGTCGGCCACGTCGATCGGCCGCGACAGAATATCGCTCGACATGTCCGCAACAAGTGGCACGGACAGCTTCGGCAGCGTCCTCCATTGCGTACCGTAGATGGTATTGTTCGACGTGATGTGGACGTAGCGCAGCCCGTCTTCTCCACCAAAGTCGATGGTCTCCGGAATGTCGCGGTAGCCTTCCGCCTTGGCCCAATCGTCCACCGAGACCTCTCCGTACCGCCGAGCCTCGTCCGCGGCCTTCTCCGACCAGGAGCCAGTCAGGACGTAATGAGCCCGCTCATCCCGCGTCAGAAAATTCATCGGCAGCATGGCGAACTGCAGGCTCGCGCCCCCTTGCAGAAACAAGACGCGATAATTGGCGGGGACGCCAAGCAGACGGCGCAGCCTGTCTTCGGCATCTTGGTGAATGGCTTCATATTCCGGTGAACGATGGCTGAGTTCCATCACGCTCATGCCGGTATCCTTGTAGTTCGGCAGTTCTGCCTGGATGCGTTCGAGCACTGGCAACGGCAACGCTGCAGGGCCAGGGTTAAAATTGTCGACGCGTTTCATATCTCTCCACTCCCATCGTTACAATTCGATAGCCCGAACCATCAGAATCCCATCGACGACCGCAATTTCATCGATCACGCTGGAGGAAATGCTCCGATCCACCATCAACAGCATGACCGCTTCCCCGCCAGACTCTCGCCGCCCAACCTGCATACCTGCAATGTTGATGCTCTGATTGCCGAGAAGTGTGCCGATGCGGCCGATCATGCCCGGTTTGTCCATATGCCGCGTGAACAAAAGGATTCCCTCGACAGGCATGTCGATTGGATACCCATCCAGTTCGACGATGCGCGGACCAGATTCGCTGTAGAGCGTCCCTGTAAGGTGGTGCGATCCTGCGTCCGTCTGGAGCGAGATCGAAATTTCGTTGGTATAGACACGGCCTCGCGATTCGCGGACTTCCTGCACGCGCAAACCAGCTTCTTCCGCGTATTGCAGAGCATTCACATAATTCACTTCGCCAGGGTACTGAAAGCCAAACAGCCCCTTCAGAAACGTTCGAGTGAGATAACCGCCGTCCGGGGTGGCCGCGTCGCCGGCGTATGTGATGGAGACGGACGACGGCGCTCCCTGGCCAAGCTGCGCCGAGAATACGCCTAGCTTTTCAGCCAGTTCCAGGTACGGCGCCAAATGCGCCTTTTGCTGAGGGCTGAGACTCGGGAGATTCACCGCGTGCTCAAATGTGTCGTCGCGCAGCACCTTGACGATTTCTTCAGCTACTTGAATCGCGACGTTTTCTTGCGCTTCAATCGTCGAAGCGCCGAGGTGGGGGGTCAAAATCACGTTCGTGAACTGGCGCAGCGGATGATCGTCGGCCAACGGTTCCTTCTCAAACACGTCGATGGCAGCCCCCGCGACCTGCCCGCTTTGCAGCGCGTCCGCGAGTGCCAGTTCGTCGATGATGCCGCCGCGAGCGCAGTTGATCAAGCGGACCCCTCGCTTCATGGTCGCCAGCTTTGCCGCGTCCAGCATGTGATGCGTCTCTTTGGTCAACGGGGTATGGACCGTAATAAAATCCGCCGCTTGTATCGCTTCGTCGAGCGTCGCCTTGATGACGCCCAAGCTTTGTGCGCGTTCTTCTGTCAGGAACGGATCGTAGCCCATCACGGTCATTTCGAAAGCCTTTGCACGCTTTGCGACTTCCGTGCCAATCCGCCCCATCCCGAGTACGGACAACGTCTTGCCGCGCAATTCCACGCCGACCCACTGCTTGCGGTTCCATTTGCCTGTGAGTAAATCGCGATTCGCGGCCGGAATATGACGGGCGAGACTGATCATCATGGCAAATGTGTGTTCGGCTGCCGCGATGGTGTTGCCGTCCGGCGCGTTAATCACCAAAATGCCGCGACGCGTCGCTGCCTCCAAGTCGATGTTATCCACACCGACGCCGGCTCGTCCAATCACTTTCAACTTCTTCGCCGCTTCGATCACGGCCTCAGTCACCGTCGTTTGCGACCTTACAACGAGCGCGTCCGCATCGGCGATGGCTCGCAGCAACTCAGGTTCCGACAGATTCGTCTGTACGTCAACCGTCGCTTCATCAAGCGACTCAAGCACCTCGATGCCTGTCGCCGAGATATCGTCGGTTACAAGGATTTTTGCCATGTCGACTCTCCTCACCACTCCGGTATTTACAGAAACGGCCGCTGGAAACTTTTACGCGCCCTTATTGCGCTAAAAGTGCCCAGGCGGCCGGCTCCATTAGAGGTTGTCCGAAAAGGGCCACAGAACTCTGATGAGTATCTCTGTGTCGTCGGACACACTCATTATGCATCGCACTCCCTTGTGGTTACCCACTCTCCGCCAGTCATGCGATGTTTGTGTCTGTATTGTGGAAACAATCCAAAACCCAACTTTGCAATCTTCAAAATTGACTATAAAAAACTATCGAGATTTGGTCAAGGGTGCAGTTGTATCGGCTTCGACAAACGTCTTGTGAAGAGCCTGGACCGCGGGCTCCACATCGCCCGCTCGAACGACGCAGGAGACCTTGATCTCCGAAGTGCTCACCATGTGGATGGGAATGCCAGCATCGCGCAGGGTGACGAACATCTGCGCGGCCACGCCAGGATTGCTGATCATCCCAGCGCCTACAATCGACACTTTGGCCAGCTTGGATTCGCTCTCAATCTTCTTGAATCCCAGCGTCTCCTGTAGTTCAGACACGACACTCACCGCCCGCGAGACGTCCGCCTCGTTGACTGTGAAAGACACATCGACAGCAGCTTCGTCGACCACGCTTTGAACAATCACGTCGACGTTGACTCCATGCGCCGCCAATTCGGAGAAGATGACAGCCAAGCCGTGTTCCTGAACCGGCACGCCGATCACGGCGATGCGAGCAACTTGACGTTCAAAAGCGATCCCCGTGACGACACGGCGACCTTCCATGCGATTTTCTGTCATTGTCACGACGTTCGTCCCGTCCTTCTCGGAAAAGCTCGATCTGACCACAAGTGGAACTTCAAAGTGCTTGGCGTTCTCGACAGCCCTAGGATGCAGCAC
Organism: Alicyclobacillus acidiphilus NBRC 100859; assembly: GCF_001544355.1. Classification (GTDB taxonomy): domain Bacteria; phylum Bacillota; class Bacilli; order Alicyclobacillales; family Alicyclobacillaceae; genus Alicyclobacillus; species Alicyclobacillus acidiphilus. Next base: position 24,434 of record NZ_BCQI01000012.1, on the reverse strand, counting down.
CTGCGCGCCCAGATTCGCCAATTCCAACATTTCGTCGTAAGAGATATCCGCGAGTTTCACCGCTTCCGGGACAACCCGCGGGTCCGTGGTGTAAATCCCATCGACATCCGTGTATATCTCGCACAAGTCCGCCTTCAACGCGGCCGCCAAGGCCACCGCGGACGTATCTGAACCACCGCGGCCGAGCGTCGTCACTTGTCCATTCGCGATCCCTTGAAAACCGGTCACCACCGGTATGACGCCGTCCGCGATCAACTGTTGCAGCGTGTTCGTGTCGATCGACGACACGCGCGCATTGCCGTGAATCGGCTCGGTTTGAATGCCCGCTTGCCAACCCGTCAAGGATTTCGCCTTGAACCCCAACTCCAGCAAGCGCATCGCCAGCAGGCTCGCAGAAACCTGCTCCCCGGTAGCCAACAACTGGTCCATTTCACGTGCATCCCGATGTTCAACAAGTTCTTCCGCCAATTGAACCAACGCATCCGTGCTGTGCCCCATTGCGGAAACCACGACCACGCACGCGTGTCCTGCACGTGTTGTTTGGGCAACACGATCAGCGACGGCGCGAATACGCTCCGTCGTCCCGACCGACGTTCCCCCATATTTTTGTACAACCAACACGTCTCTCCACTCCCTACGCCTAGCTGCCGCTATTTCAGCTATCATACCTTACAGGCAAGCGTCGTGGAAAGTCCTCAGCGAGATCTGGCAAGCCTCACGACAGTCCACATTGTTCCTTCGCGAGCGCAAGTTGCATCTGAACTGCCGCAGGCGCGGTTCCGCCGCGCGAGATGCGCGCCCGGATGACGGCCTTGGCAGGAAGCACATCGTACACGTCGCGGCCAATCAAGCTGCAACGCTCCTGCATCGCTTCCAGGCTCAGCCCAGCCAAATTGGTCTCAAGCGCGATCGCGTCGCTGACCAACTGGCCGACGACAGCGTGCGCTTCGCGGAACGGCAGCCCTTTGCGGACCAGGTAGTCCGCCAGATCTGTCGCGTTGGAAAAGTCGCGATCGAATACGTGCGCCAGCTTGTCCTTGCGCACACGCATCGTCGAGAGCGTGCCCGCCAACAGTTCCAACGCAGGCAACACCGTGTCCACCGCGTCGAACGATCCTTCGCGATCCTCTTGCAAATCCTTGTTGTACGCGAGCGGCAATCCCTTCAGCACGGTCAGCAATCCCATCAGATGGCCGTAGACCCGCCCTGACTTGCCTCGCACCAACTCGGGTACGTCCGGATTTTTCTTTTGCGGCATAATGCTCGATCCGGTCGCGTACGCATCCGACAGCTCGATCCACGAAAACTCCTCGCTCGACCAGAGCACGAGTTCTTCACACAGACGGGACAAATGCATCATGATGGTCGAACAGTTGAACAGCAGGCCGAGCAGATAGTCTCGATCGGACACGGCATCGAGCGAGTTCTCGTACAGTTGCGAGAACCCAAGCTCTTCCGCGACCATTTCGCGGTCGATCGCGAACGTCGTACCGGCCAGCGCCGCCGCTCCCAGCGGCAGCCTGTCGATCTCGTCGCGCAAAGCAACCAACCGCTTTTCGTCGCGCAGCAACATCCAGACGTATGCCAACAAGTGGTGCGCAAGCAGTACGGGCTGCGCCCTCTGCAGATGGGTGAATCCCGGTATCACCACGTCGAAGTGCTCTTCAGCAACCGAAATCAACGACTGCTGCAGAGACTTTACGCCTTTGCGCAGCGCGTCGACCGCGTCGCGAGCCCAGAGGTGCATGTCAAGCGCGATTTGATCGTTGCGGCTGCGTCCAGTGTGAAGTTTGCCCGCCACTTCTCCAATTCGCTCGGTCAGGATGCGTTCCACATTCATGTGGATATCTTCATCGTCCAAATTGAACTCGATGAGACCTTGTTCATAGTCGCGCAGGATGCCTTCGAGGCCGTCGATGATTTTGCGGCTGTCCTCCGCATCGATGATGCCCGTCTCGCCAAGCATGCGCGCATGCGCGATCGAACCACGAATATCGTATGGCAACAGCCTTTGTTCGAACGTGATGGAAGACGTGTACTGCAGTACGAGTTGATTCGTATCCTCGCTAAAACGGCCGCCCCACAACTTCATGCTGTCGTCTCCACCTCGTCGGCAGAGAGCACGGACACGGACGCTTCGTCTGCCGATACACCGGATTGTTCCTTCTTGTGCAAGGCCGCATAAACGGTCGTCGGCAAGCCGAACAACGAAATGAACCCGACAGCGGCCATATGGTCAAACTTGTCGCCCGTTTCATACGTGGCCAAGTCGTGCCGATAGAGAGAGAACGGAGACTGACGACCGGTTACTTGTGCGTTGCCCTTGTACAGCTTGACACGCACCTCGCCCGTGACGTGATCCTGAGTTTGGTCGATGAACGCGTCGAACGCCTTCTTCAGCGGAGAGAACCACAGACCGTTGTAGATCAGTTTGCTGTACTCCAACTCCAGCCCCATTTTGTACTGCAGCACTTCGCGGGTCAGCGTCAGATGTTCCAACTCCTGGTGAGCCATGATCAGCACACGGCCAGCCGGCGACTCGTACACTTCGCGCGACTTGATGCCAACGAGCCGATTCTCGACGTGATCGATCCGGCCCACGCCGTGCTTGCCGCACACTTGGTTCAGCGTTCCGATCAACGCGGCGAGCGGCATCGCTTGCCCGTTCAGCGAGACAGGGACACCTTGCTCGAATCCAATCACGATCTCTTCTGCCGCATCCGGCGCCTTTTCCGCGTCTACAGTCCACTCAAACGCACCTTCCGGCGCGGCTTGCCACGGATCCTCCAGGACACCGCATTCAATGGCGCGTCCCCAGAGATTGGCGTCGATGGAAAATGGATTGTCGAGGTTGACCGGCACAGGCACGTTGTGCTCTGCGGCGTAGCGAATCTCGTCGTCACGCGTGAAACCCCACTCGCGCACTGGCGCGACCACCTTCAAGTTCGGCGACAGCGCGTTGATGGAAACCTCAAACCGGACTTGGTCGTTCCCCTTGCCCGTACACCCGTGAGCAACCGCCACAGCGCCTTCCTGAGCCGCCACTTCGACAAGCAACTGCGCGATCAGCGGTCTCGACAAAGCGGACGCCAACGGATATTTTCCTTCGTAGAGCGCGTTTGCCTTGAGCGCAGGTGTGATGAATTCCTTCGCGAATCGATCCTTCGCGTCGATCCGGTACGATTTTGTAGCCCCGACTTGGATCGCCTTCGCCTGGGTGGCGTTCAGGTCTTTGCCCTCGCCGACATCGACGCACATGGCAATGACGTCATATCCATAGTGATCGCGAATCCAAGGAATCGACACGGACGTATCCAATCCGCCCGAGTATGCGAGTACGAGTTTGTCTGCCATTATAGTTCCTCCCCAAATGCGCCTGCGTCCGCCATAGTCGCCGCCAGCACAGCCTTCTGCGCGTGCAGGCGATTTTCAGCCTGATCAAAAATCACGGAGTGCGAACCATCAATGATGTCCGGCGAAACTTCTTCGCCGCGGTGCGCCGGTAAACAATGCATAAACATGTAGTCCTCTTTCGCAAGCGCGCAAAGCGCCTCGTTCACCTGATAGCCTTCGAAGTTTGCGAGACGCTCTTCGGCTTCCTCCTCGTCTCCCATCGACACCCACGTGTCGGTGTAGATGACGTCCGCGCCTTCGACCGCCCGGTGCGGATCCGTCGTCACCAGAACCTCAGTGCCTTGTTGTGTCGCATGGAACTTCGCTTCTTCAATCACTTCCGGCAGCGGAGCATAGCCGCTCGGCGTCGCGATCCGAATATTCATGCCAAGCTTCGGCGCAAGTTGCAGCCAAGAGTTCGCCAGATTGTTCCCATCGCCCACGTACGCGACTGTAACACCTTCCAAATGTCCCTTGTACTCCAAAATGGTCAACGCGTCGGCAAGCAATTGACACGGGTGAAACTCATCTGTCAGACCGTTGATGACCGGAATAGACGCGTAGTCCGCAAACGTCTGAACATCCGCCTGCCGATATGTCCGAATCATCACCCCATCCACATAGCGCGACAGTACCTGCGCCGTATCTGGAATCGGTTCGCCTCGGCCAGTCTGCAGTTGACTGCCAGGCAAGAACAAGGCGTGACCGCCCAATTGCAACATGCCCACTTCAAACGAAACACGCGTACGAGTCGACGATTTATCAAAGATCATACCCAGCGTCTTGCCCGCAAGCAACGTGTGAACAAACTTTGACTTTTGGGCTTCTTTCAACACTTTTGCAAGATTGACGAGATTTTTCAAATCGTCTGAACTCACATCGGAAAAATGCAACAAATCCTTGCCAGCCAACACCTGATGCGAAGCAAAGAGCGCGTTTTGCAGGCGCACCGACAAGTAATTCGATCCCAACGGAACAACCGCCGACGTCCCCCGGCCGACTGCACCAACCTTTTCCCATATAGCCACAGCCAAAACTCCTTCCCACTCCATCGAGTGCGCTATGTCTTTTCCTGATCCGCGCGCATCGCGGCTCCGCATCGCTTCCGCACGGTCATGCTATGCATCATTATACACAAGAATGTATATATATCAAACGCTTGTATCATGACATCCGCGATCGAGCGAAAAAATGGGCGAACGGGAGGGGATGGCGGGATGGCGGGCCGCGACCTTGGCACAGAGCGGCGGGACGGGGACGGGGACGGGGACGGGGACGGGGACGGGAACGGGAACGGGAACGGGAACGGGAACGAATAAGCAGCTGTAGGCCGCTTAAGTTTGTCGAATCGTCCGATGTGCCGCAAATAAGCCGCTGAGAGACGCTTAAGTGGCTGCAACCGGCCCATTTCGGGCATAGCGGAGACAAATAAGCGGCCTTGGGCCGCCTATTTGCCCTCGCTCCCGCCATTTCACCGAAATAAGCGGCTGAGGGCCGTCTATCTGCCATGTCCCCGTCCGCCACCCGTCCGCCACCCGTCCGCCACCCGTCCGCCACCCGTCCGCCACCCGTCCGCCACCCGTCCGCCACCCGTCCGCCACCCGTCCGCCACCCGTCCGCCACCCGTCCGCCACCCATCCGCCACCCATCCGCCACCCGTCCGCCACCCGTCCCCCATCCGCGATCGCGCCACCACCGCCGTCCTGGTCGGCTCTAACGATCCACCAACCCACTCTCCACATAAGAAAGCCGCCACAGCGCGGAAAACAAGATCCGCGCCATGACGGCTGACAAAGTTCAAAGTTTGTTATTCCGTTGCGATGTCTTGATCCGTGATCTCGTGACCAGGCTCAATCATCATGAAATGGACCGTTGGATTGTCGATAAACTTCTGAATGCGCCTTGCCTCGTCTTGCTGGCCATATCTGCGCAACTCCAGTTGGTACGCGCCGAGCAGTTCAGCCACGTCGCGCTCGCCCTTTGCGTCGAGCACCCGCAGCGCAACTTTGGCTCCCTTCGCGATCCGGCGGCGCAAGGCCGCTTCGTCTAAACCGAGCTCCGGCTGGTAACGAAGGTACACGCGGCCGCCGGTCATGCCTGAACAAATCCACGGACCGGGATCCCCCATGATCACGGCGCGGCCACCGGTCATATACTCGAACGCAAAACCTTTGATGTTCGCGCGGCTGCCGATGTGTGATTCGTGATCGTTGACAGGAGCGGACAACTCCCCGCCAATGACGATATCTGCACCCGACAAGCGGATACCCGCTCTCGCATCGGCGTCGCCTTGAACGATGAAGAGTCCGCTCGCTGCGCCATACGCAAGACCCTTGCCGACCGAACCGCCGCGCCAAGTGCCGTCTGCGCAACGCGCCTTCAAGACCACCACTTTGCCGCCGAACGCCGCTTTCGCCACGCCGTCTTGGGCGCCGCCGATCGCGACCGATGTCATACCTGACGTATGATAGGCCGCGAATCCAGCGCCTGCGACGCCTTCGTGAACGATGGGTCCCACGTCGCCGCCGCTGCGGGTGCGCACTGTCTCGCCGCTGATGCGTGCGCCCAACGCGCGAGGCACGGCACGGATGCTTTGGACTCGCGACGGCATCGAGGCAACCGCGCCATACGTTCCAGTCGCAGCGCCCACTTCAGCAACGGTCTGGAGCACGTCGCCGTACGCCTGTTCGAACGTGCGCGCCGTGACAACCGTCCCTTTGCCGATAAACTCTTCGTTTACGCGCATCAGCCAAGATGTGTCGATCCGGGAATCTTCGCGGAGCTGCACCAGCAGATCGCTGCGTCCGACCAGATCCTGCGTCCTGCTTGCGCCAAGCTGTTTCGTCAATTCCCCCACATGCTGACCCACGGCGGAGAAGAACCTAACCAACTGTGACACGGCTGTGTCGAAATCCTGCGGTTCGAACGCCTTCAGCCCCTTCTCGCGGGCTTCTTCAATGCCGTGCATTTGCGTCGCGATGCCCACGTGACACGTGTCCTTGTGGCAGGCGCGGCAGGCCGTACACCCGATGGCGACCATTGCCATGGTTCCGAAGCCAACGCGGTTGGCGCCAAGCAGGATGGCCTTCATCACGTCCGTTCCGGACTTGACGCCGCCGTCGGCCCAAAGTTCCACGACATCGCGCAGCCCTGCCTCGCACAGCGCCTGGTGCGCCAGCTTGACGCCAATTTCCATCGGCAGACCAACGTGGCGAATCGCGTGGGAACGCGCTGCACCTGTGCCGCCGTCGAACCCGGACAACGTAATGACGTCCGCGCCGGCTTTCGCGATGCCGACCGCAATCGTCCCGATATTCGGAACAACTGGCACTTTGACCGAGACGCGCGCATGTGGATTGATTTCCTTCAACTCGTAAATGACCTGTGCCAGATCTTCAATCGAGTAGATGTCATGGTTGTTGGACGGCGAAATCAGATCGACGCCAGGCGTCGCGTTTCGAGCGTTGGCAACCTGAACGGTCACTTTCGATCCCGGCAGGTGGCCGCCTTCGCCAGGTTTTGCGCCTTGCCCAATCTTGATCTCAAGGACATACGCGCCGTTGCACAAGTCGGCGTTCACTCCGAAACGGCCGGACGCGATTTGGCGTCCGCGATTGCGCGGATACTTGCCAAGCAAGTCCTTGATCTCGCCGCCTTCGCCATTCAAGCAGACGATGTTCATCTGGTACGCCGCTTCGGCGTATGCGCGATACGCGGTTTCGTTTTGCGATCCGAACGACATCGACGAAATGACAATCGGATACTGGTGACCGTCGACCGTCGTATCGACGTCGCCTTCAAACGGCTTCACATCGTCCCGGAAGCCAAGCAAATGCCGCAGCGACAACGGATTGTCCGTCTCAAATTGCGTCAACTTGGACACAAAGTCCTCGTATGGCACGTCGCCTTGCGCAACGGATCCCGCCGACTTCCAAATGCGAGGATACAACTGGAACAACTTGTTCGGCCGGACGCTCTTTCGATCCGCCGCACCGTACCACGTGTGCCGCAGTTCCGACAGTTCCTGCATCCTGGCCAACGTCAAACCCGCGTCATCCGTTCCACAGAACGTCGCAACCCCCAAATATTCGCTGACAGCCGTGGACAGCCCGATGGCGCCAAACAGGCGTTCATACCCGCGCACTTCGTGAATGCCAAGCGTCGATATGACCTTCTCGATACCTTTCGTCAACGCCTTGTACAAGTTTTCCAACGACTGCAGGTCGCCCTTCGACGCCGCGATTTCCCACATCAGGTACGGCACAACCGCATCGGCGCCAAGGCCGATGGCGACCATGATGTCGTGCAGGTTGCGAAGTCCGCCGCTGCGCAGAATCAATGACGAACGGCGGCGCAGGTGTTCTCCGCTGTGCTTTGCGGCAGGCCGCAGCAAAGCCTTGTGAACTGCGGCGGTGACGAGGAACGGATCGATATGGCCGCCGCGCTTGAACTGCAGCCGATCGTCCAGGACAATCGCGTTCGCACCCGCTTGTACAGCCTCCAGCGCCTCGAGTTCGAAACGGGCAAGCGCGTCCGCAACGGATTCCCCTTCTTCGCGGTGAATCAGGATCTCCACCGTCCCGTAGGGGCTGGTGTGAAGCATCGCCAACGCGTCCTCATAGCAGATGGTGCCGTGGCGGTGCGCCAAGTTCTGAATCTCTTGAAACTCAATCCCGTACGCGTGCGGCAGTTCTTCGAGCAGAATCGGCGCCTGCACTTCGACTCGCGGCGCTTCTTGGTACAGCCCGTCGAACGACGGACGGCGGCCAAGCACCGCGCGGGTGCTGAAATGTTCGATCTCGCGTTCGCGATCGATAGCCGGATTCGTGACGACCGCGACCGTTTCGTGCAAGAAGTCGGACAACAAGGTGGCTTCTTCCGAGAGCGCCGCCAGCGGGCTGTCAAATCCCAGCGATTTGATGGGTTCGGCACCGGTCTGGATCTCCTGCTCAATCAACTTCAGATCATCGTCGCGGAAACCAAACGCGAGCGTCCGAATGTCGAGCGGACGTTCATCGCGCTTCGGATGCGCGACATCGCTCTGTTGGCCGTACGGCACGGCGAAATGAAGATTGCGATGTTCGCCGCGGAAGTCGAAGCGCTGCTTGGCCAGCATCAGAACCTCCTGCTGGAGCTTGGCGTACGTGTACAATTGCGCGCCATGGTCCGTCCACCGAACGCCAACCTTTTCGCCCGGCGCCAACGGCTTCGGCTCCGCTGTCCACGTCTCTTGCGGAACAATGCCTTGCTCCGAGGAGAAATAATAGGCCGTGGACGATTCGAGCAGCCACATCGGCCGCAAGCCAAGCGCGTCCACGCTGTACACTGCCGCATTGCCGTGACGCATCATGACGCCAGCCGGGCCTTGGGCGAACGGCCCCCACAGAGAACGGTAGTACATATACAAATCAGACATCTCGTCTGACATTTGTTTGATTTCATTGACAATAGGCGGGAACAACAGTTCCGCAGCCTCAAACAACGACCAATTCCGTGTGGACACAAGCGCGAGCAGCGTGCGATCCACCATCTGCGAATCACTGAAATCCGGCCGCAAAGGCACATTGATCATTTTCGACTCTGTAAAGAATCGCAGAATCGTGTTGATCTCGCCGTTGTGACCGATGCTCGAAAACGGCTGAACCCGTGGGAACGACGTCGTCGTGTTGGTTGAATAGCGCGTGTGCGCAAGCACGAACACCGTCTTGAACAGCGGATTCTGGAGATCTGAATAAAAATGATACAGGGTTTCATCGTTGCCGATGACCTTGTAGACAACTTGAGAATGCGACAGCGACGCCACGTGAACGCCGGGCAGTTCATCGATCTCGGCGAACGCGTCGTGCATACGGGCGTCATCGTGCGCACCCGCGCGGCCAACCACCTGCACGAAGCGCGGACAGACGGCTTTCGCCATACTGCCAAGCGAGGATTCATCCACGCCATCGTCGATCCAAAGAGACCACTCCAACCCTTTCTCCTTCAGTGCCGCCTGAATCGCATCGGTTGACCCGACAGCTTTATCAACGAGAAAATGGCCGACGAAAAAATCGTCTTCGTAAGCCCACTTTGGGTTCAGCCCCGCCGCTTCCAGCCGAGAGGCCCACAATGCCCTCGGAATGTCGAGAAGCAACCCACAACCATCGCCCTCGCCCTGTACGTAACCTGCACGGTGTCTCATGGCGCGAAGCGCGTCAAGTCCATTGCGAACTGGTTCGTAAGATGGCTGTCCCGATTTCTCTATCTGCGAAAAAATTCCACATGCATCGTGTTCGCGGTGAATATCCATGGACAATTTGTTCAAATCCACTTGCGCCACTCCTTTTAGCATAATATTTTGACACTATCTCTTTATGTGGTCAATCGGTTGTGCGAAAATTTCAAACGAATTATGAAACATTATACGGTTTCTTGAATAATCATGCTATCGCATGTTATAAATATATGCAATTGTGAGAGGAGGGTCCGGAATGGAGATCCGGAAAGCGACCTCAGCGGATGTGGAACAGATGCAGCAGCTCATCCAACAGTTCGCGGATATCGGCCTGATGTTGCCGAGAACCATAAAATCACTTTGTGAACACCTTCAGAACTTTACTGTGGCAGTGGACGACAATCAGAAAGTCATTGGCGTCGCGGGATTGCACATCCTGTGGACCGACTTGGCTGAAGTGAGGTCGCTTGCCGTTGCACCAGAGGCGCACGGCCGCGGAATTGGACGACAGATTGTTCAAACGCTCCTCAAGGAGGCCGAACAATTAGGTATCGCACAAGTGCTGTCACTGACGTATCAGACGCGGTTTTTCGAGAAATTGGACTTCCATGTCGTCCGCAAGGAAACACTGCCGCATAAGGTATGGAAAGACTGCATTTACTGCAAGAAGTTCTACCACTGCGACGAAGTTGCCATGGTGCACTATACGCGGCATTTCCGGATGTCCGACAGGGCGAAGGAAGCGTAATGGCAACCGGGTGACGGCGAGGGATAGACGATTGTCCCCCGGCTTGACGTGAACTGAGCGGCGACCATGTCGAACACGCTCATAAAGCGTACTGCAAGTATAGCAGACCAGTCGTCTGAATCAATCACCATCGGGAATGACCTATCCGGTCACTCCCGATTTTACTATGGCTCAAACCGTTCCGACACTGGTAAGAATATCTGCGAAGCGCTCGACGTGGTGTTCATCGATGATGAGCGGCGGCAGAATTCGAATCCGCTGGTTTGAACATTTCGTGACCAGCAGCCCGGCATCTGCGGCTTTGGCCGCCCAAACGTTGGCGTCCGGAACATCGAATCCCCACATCAGGCCGCGGCCGTCGACGTGATCGAAATGAGCCGTCAACACGCTTTGCAAAGCCTGGCCAACGGTTTGTACATGCTTCAAAAAATCAGGCTGCGAGACGCAGTCCACCACGTAGTTTGCCACGGCCATCGCGAGCGGGTTGCCGCCAAACGTCGTTCCATGGGCGCCCGGCGTGAACGCCTCCGCCACGCTCGATTTGGCGAGAATCGCGCCCGTTGGCACGCCATTGCCCAATCCCTTCGCCAGCGTGACGATATCCGGCTCGATGCCGTACGCCTCAAAGCCGAAAAAGGTGCCGGTCCGCCCAACGCCCGTCTGAACCTCGTCGACAATCAACAAGGCGCCCTTCTCCTTCAGCTTCGCGGCGAGCGCCCGGACAAAATCGGCGGCGAGCGGCCGCACACCCGCTTCGCCCTGAATGACCTCCACGATGCAAGCGGCGACCGTGTCATCGACGTGATCGATCACGTCGTCGAGCGCAGCCGGCGTCTCGAAGCCTGGCACGAGCGGCGTGAATCCTTCATGATATGCCGCTTTCGGTGTCACTGACAGCGACCCGAACGTTCTGCCATGGAAACCGTGCGGCAGTGACAAAATTTTCGTCTTGTCCCCATGCCCCTGCAGATACTGGTACCGCCGCGCCAGCTTCAGCGCGCCCTCGTTCGCCTCGGTGCCGCTGTTGACGAACATCGTGCGATACGGGACGGACTTCGAGACCAACTGCGTCAATTTGCGCGCGAGATCGACCTGCCCCTGCACGAGGAAGAGGTTCGACGTGTGAATTAGCGTTCTCGCTTGTTCGGAAATGACCGCCGCCACACCTGGATGCGCGTGACCGAGATTGCAAACCGCGATGCCCGCGGTGAAGTCGAGGTATTCCTTCCCTTCGTCGTCGTACAGAAAGGCTCCGTCGCCTCGTACAATCGAGATATTGCGCTTTCCATAGTTCTGAAATAACACGTCATCCGCAAGCGTCTTCGTCGTCGTGCTCAAAATACGTGCGCCTCCTCCGTGGATCGGCTCAATTTTGTTCCTCGATCTCGCGGCTCCTCCGCCATGGACAGCCCCAACGCGAATTGAACGCTGTCGGCGTTTCGCCCATCGACAACCCACACTTCCGGAATATCCCGTTCCGCTGCGTACAGCATCGCCGTGACTTTCGGGATCATGCCGGATGTGAAGGAACCGGACGCCATCAGTTGCCGCAGTTCTTGCGGCGTCGTATCCAACAGGCGCGTCCCCGCTTCAAAATCGGCGTACACACCTGGAACGTCGGTCAGAAAAATCAATCGATCCGCCTGCACAGCCTCCGCGACATGCGCCGCCGCAACGTCCGCGTTGAGATTGTAGAAATCTCCCGAGGCCGACTTCCCGTACGGCGGCAGCAGCGGAATATTTCCAGTCCGCGTCGCTTCCGCGAGTGACTCGGGGTGAACGCGGCTGACCGATCCGGTTCTCATCATACCAATGTCCTCCGCTTCCACGATATCCCCGTCGACGAACGGAACAACCGACAATCCCGCCCCCTGCAGCGTCGAAAGCAAGCTTTCGTTGCACTCCCGCAGCGCTTCGACCACAAGTCCAACCGCCTCTTCGGTCGTCACGCGCAGTCCATCGACAAAAGGCAGTTCGAGGTTGGCCGCAGCCAATTTTCTCGAAATCGCAGGGCCACCGCCATGGACGAGAATCGGCCGCAGCCCCTGGGCCATCGAAGAGCGCAACGCCTCAACCAGCACGTCGGCACCTTGGCCGTCGAGAGAACCTCCGACTTTTAAAACAACGTTCATCCCGCCACCTCCTCAGGTCCAGAGTGCTTCCTGTGTCAGCCCGGTTGTCTCCGCGAATCCATAGGCGATGTTCACGTTCTGGACCGCCTGCCCCGATGCACCCTTACCCAAATTGTCGATCACGCTGAAAACTTGCAAAATCCCCGTCCGTTCATTCAAATGGACACCAATTTGCACATGATTGGTCCCCACGACAGACTTCATGTGTGGCACCTGGCCATAAGGAAGGACGTGGACAAATGGTTCGTCTTGATAGAAGGACTCGTAATGCCCCTGGATCTCCTCCGCGCGGACATCGCCTGACAGCGTTACGTAACTCGATGTCAGAATGCCTCGCATCACCGGCAGAAGCTGCGTCGTCAGCAGAACGGTGCACTCGTGGGACAAAGCCTGCTCAATCTCTGGTGTGTGCTGATGGGAACCTACGCGGTACGGATAGAAATCATTCGCCAGTTCCGCAAACAACAGATGGCTTTTCAGACCTCTGCCAGCCCCCGTTACCCCGGATTTCGCGTCGATCGCCACTGGACCTTGGATACGCGCCTCCGACCACGAGACAATGGGCTTGAGCGCCAAAATGGCAGCCGTCGCGTAACACCCAGGATTCGAAATCAGATTCGCCGCCGCGATCCTGGAACGATTGAATTCGGACAGTCCATATACCGCTTCTTGAATGACGTCGTCCGGCAACGGTTCCTTGCCGTACCAGGTTTGGTACACATCGCTTGGCAGACGCAAGTCGCCGGAGAGATCGACCGTTCGCACGCCCCGCCTCCACAGTTCAACTGCAACTTTTCCCGATTCGCCTGAAGGCAGTGCGACAAAGGCGAGATCGCACGCCTGTGCGCACACGTCTGCGTCGAACGTCACGATGTCAGGGCCAGCGACGTGCGCGAAGTGCGGAAACACCTCCGCCAGCGTTCCCGAATGGTTGCCTGACCCAGCCAAATAAGTCAGTTCCAGATGAGGGTGGCCAATCACGATTCGGATCAGTTCCATACCCGCATATCCCGTGGGCCCGATAATCCCGACGCGGATCGGCCGCTCTTGCATGTATAAACATCCCCTAAATTGTATTTCTATTCATTATATCGAAGAGAGCGCTGGATGAGAAGGATCGAATCCGTGATTTGCCAGCGAATTTTCTGTGCGAGTGTCCGTATCGAAGGGCTGCTGTCCCATCATTTCATGCAGTAACTCTGGAGGAGGGGGATATATGATGGGTGTGTTTGGCGGATATACGAGATGGGCTGTGGTCTTTCTGATCATCTTCGTGCTGTTCTTCCTGCTTTGCCCAGCCTACAACTATGTCGCAGGACCAGCTGGCGCCAATGTCGTGTCGTACACAGAGTACGACGCAACGACCATGACGGGTGGATACACCTACGGCGGCTATGGTTACAGCGGATATGCCGACGAGAGCAGCAGTCTCTGAGATCCATGCGCAAAAAGGCTGTCCTGCAGCAAATCAACTGCTGGGGACAGCCTTTTTGTGTGGCGTGTTCATCCGTTATCCGCTGATTTCCGAGAAAAAGAAAAAAAACCTCTCGGATTTACCGAGAAGCTTTATCCCGCAAGGTCTCTCCCTGCAACAAACTTGGCGCGTCCGGAGGGATTCGAACCCCCGACCTCTGGCTCCGGAGGCCAGCGCTCTATCCACTAAGCTACGGACGCAAGTGACGAGGTGTATCTTAACACACCTTCGTCCTCTGACGCAATGACCATTTACAGGCGAAATCCAAATTTACACGCCTTCACGGGAACCTGTGAGCACATCGAGAATCGCGCCAGCCTTGTGATGGCATTCTTCCCACTCGCGCGTCGGAATCGAGTCGAGAACGATGCCCGCTCCCGCCTGCACGTACTGGGTCCCTTGGATCTCGACGACGGATCGAATGACAATCGCCGTATTGGCGTTTGCATCCGCATCGATCATCCCAATAAATCCACCATACGGCCCCCGCCTCACGCGCTCCAGTTCGTCAATGATTTCCATCGCCCGAATCTTCGGCGCGCCTGACAACGTCCCGTTGGGGAAGGTCGCCAACAGCGCGTGAAATACGCTGACGTCGCTCCGCAACACAGCCTCCACGCGCGAGACAAGATGGTAGAGGTGCGAATACTTCTCAACGGTCATGAAGTCGGGAACATGAACGGATCCAATCTCGGCGACGCGGCCGAGATCGTTGCGGCACAGATCGACCAGCATGACGTGCTCCGCGTTCTCCTTGGCGTCGTTTTTCAACTCCGCGACAAGCGCGGCATCTTCCTCTTTGGATTGCCCGCGGCCGCGTGTCGTGCCCGCGATGGGCTTCATCTCCGCACGTCGATCCACACAGCGAAACTGCACTTCCGGACTCGCGCCATACAACCGCATACCTGGGTACTCCGCGACGAACATGTACGGCGACGGATTCAGCTTGCGCAATCGATTGTAGGCGAGGTACGGATGGATCCCTCCCTCGATGCGGATGCGTGTCGACAGGACCACCTGAAAAATGTCTCCAGCCCTGATGTACTCCTTGGCCCGAGTCACGTTGTCGCAGAAGGCGGTTTCCGGGAGATCGTAGAAAATCTTCGCTCCTCCGGCGGAAGAAGGCAGCGAAGCGAGCACTTCCGGTTGCCCCAGGTCCCTGTGTTCCAGTTGCGTAAGAACCGCTTCGATCCCGGCAAGTTCCTCCGCAACGCGCGCGTTCGCGGCGATGACGCTCTGATCGTCTTGCCGGTACAATGCAACGCCACCGTCCGCCAGTTGGATCATACCCGCGTGCCACTGGAGACGAACGTCGGGTAATTCGCGATCGTCCTCGGTGGTCTTCGGCAAACGCTCCAGATAATGAATGGCGTCATAGCCGACATACCCCAAAAACCCCGCGCTGAACGGCTTGCTCATATCAGGCGCGCACGTGTCGTGGAGCGTTCCACGAAGCTTCTCGAGAAACGCCATCGGGTCATCCGCGTGAAATTGCGCGATCACGTCGCCAACCGCACTCTGCCACCTTACCTCCGCCACTTGTCGTGCTTCGGCAATGAGCGGCAGCACACTATCCGCCAGCTCTGGTATCGCGCTGACGGTCACAAGGTGATCCCGGACCTGAACCTCGACAATCGGGCAGACGCCAATCAGGCTGGTCTGATACATGGCACTGTCGTCTTCTCGGCCAGCCTCAAGCAAGAAGGCCCGATATGCCCCCACCCGGGACTGGATATGCAGGTATAAATGGAACGGATCGACGCTCCCAAACGGCTTGTAATCTTGTACTTTCACAGTCTGTTCCCCCGCTTCCCTTACGCTGCGCCCTGCAAGAAGTTTGCGATCATCCGCTTGCCATAGTCGGTCAGGATACTCTCCGGGTGAAACTGCACACCGACGGCCCCTGTCGGACGATGGCGCATCGCCATGATGACCTCGTCAACCTCGGCGGTCACATCGAATTCATCAGGCAAGGAACTCGGATTGACCACGAGCGAATGGTACCTGGTCGCCCGAAACGCCTTAGGCACCCCAGCGAACAAAGCGTCTTTGCCATTGTGGCTCACCATCGACGTTTTCCCATGCAGAGGTTCGGCCGCGCGAACAACCTCGCCGCCAAACGCCACCGCGAGCGATTGATGTCCCAGACAGACGCCAAGCAGCGGAATTCTTCCGGAAAAGTACTGAATCGCTTCTACAGATACACCGGCTTCGGTTGGTGAACACGGACCAGGCGAGACGATCACAGCGGAGGGATGAAGCAATTGGAGGTCGCGCAGAGGAACATCATTGCGCCGAACGACGACTTCGGCCCCTAACTCAGAACAATACTGGACCAAATTGTAAGTAAACGAATCGAAATTGTCGATCACTAACAGCATGAAACTCGGCTCCTCTCAGGCTCTGCACAGGACGAACCCGTGCCATTCTCAACTTTGCTCACTCAACTAGCATTACCCTACATGAGAACCGGGAAGTTCGTCAACAGGACGTTTATCCCTGCCGCCCGATCCGCCACATGCCCCCAAATGCACAAAAAGACCAATTGAAGCCACGCGATTCACGCGCTCCAATCGGTCTTCCGTTCTCGGTTGTGGTGGGCCCAGGAGGACTCGAACCTCCGACCTCACGATTATCAGTCGTGCGCTCTAGCCAGCTGAGCTATGGGCCCTCAAAGTTGTCAACAACAATGGTGGTGGGCGGTGGCAGGATCGAACTGCCGACCCCTCGCGTGTGAAGCGAGTGCTCTCCCCCTGAGCTAACCGCCCTGGTGACCCCAGCGGGACTCGAACCCGCGTTACCGCCGTGAAAGGGCGGTGTCTTAACCGCTTGACCATGGGGCCTGACTGGCTCCCCGAGTAGGATTCGAACCTACGACCCTCCGGTTAACAGCCGGATGCTCTACCGCTGAGCTATCGAGGATCATATGGTGGAGCTAAGCGGATTCGAACCGCTGGCCTCTAGAGTGCGATTCTAGCGCTCTCCCAACTGAGCTATAGCCCCATCTGCAAAGTCACAACGGATACTCTCAAAAAACGATGAAAGTATCTGGTCCCGGAGGCCGGACTCGAACCGGCACGGTTTCCCGCACGATTTTGAGTCGTGTGCGTCTGCCAATTCCGCCACTCCGGGAGATGGCGTGCCCTGAGAGATTCGAACTCCCGACCTTTTGATTCGTAGTCAAACGCTCTATCCAGCTGAGCTAAGGGCACACAGTTGAAATGGACGATGGATAGCATACCACCTTTGTCGACATCTCGCAACTCCATTTTTCTTGTTTTGTGGATCGTCTTGAAATTGAACGCTCCTGGCCATCCAGCAAGCAATCAATTATAGTGAAGTTAAACTTGCCTTTGGGAGGTGACGCACATGCTGTTCTCTGGTGTGCCGTCCAACTTGCTCGAGGCATCGAACTTACAACACGTGATTTATCCAGATGCTGGCGGCCAAGCCGCTATAGTTTCGGTGCCTGCCGCACCTCAGACTTCATCGAAGAATACCAGTTCACAATCAGAGTCGGACAGCCAGCAGCAACATACGCACTCCAGCGATCCCGGCAAAGGCCGCTACATTGACCTGTACGGATGACTGCCTTGATGTGGACCGGTCACAACCTTTTCTGAAACCAAGTCACTGAACAGACGAAAGGACGGCACAAGTGCCGTCCTTTCGCAAAGGCTGTTGACAGACACCACACGACGAATTCAATGGATTCGTATTGCGGCACATCAACCTCCTGTGCAATTATGTTGCCCCGATTTTGGCGCGCTATTCGCGGCAGTCAACAAGTTCATCAAAGACTGGCCACAGTGCAGTCTCGAGGAGTCACACGATCTCTTGACAGAGCCGATGAAGGCTTGTATATTCATTAATGCGGTTTGAACAATCGCTTGTGCGGAAGTGGCTCAGGGGTAGAGCATCGCCTTGCCAAGGCGAGGGTCGCGGGTTCGAATCCCGTCTTCCGCTCCAAAGAGCAGCGTATTCGGGATTCTCATCAGTGGTTCCCTTCTTCTGGGACCCAGACAGGCCTACGGTCTGTCCGCCGAATCTCGTCCACGCTTCATAAGCACCAGAATAGGATTCTAAGCCTCCGCTGAAGCGGAGGCTTAGAAATCAATACGGAATTCCCACCTGGAGAGGTGGTCGAGTGGTTTAAGGCAGCGGTCTTGAAAACCGCCGTGTTCGCAAGGGCACCGTGGGTTCGAATCCCACCCTCTCCGCCATATGTTTCGGCAAGTGCCTCGGATCGCTACATGCGGTCTGGGGCGTTTGTTTTTCTCCTGATCGACGGCCTCACGATACCGACGAGCGAGGGAATCATCATGGCTGAACGCGGTCAGCGCGAAACATCGACATACCTCTGACCGTTCTATACCATCTGACAGCCACGGAAATTCTGCAAAATGCACAGACAATTCACAAACAAACTGTAGTGTTTCCGTCGCATGCATCGCCAAGCCACGTTCATACGATAGCCATATGCTACACTCATTTCAGTCATTTACAATTTTGGAGTCGATGCAAAACGATGGAAACAGGGTATCCAATGTGCAGGGGTACCTGGAGAACATTAGGCAACCATCGGTTAGGCCAATTTCACTCCAACAAAAGCTCTTTCGGGTTTTGTTCGTATTATTGCTTGGGGCAATATTGGGCTTTCTAGCGAAGTTCCTCGGAAGTATCGCCGTTGATGTTCCAATGCCCCCAGTTGCCAGGCAAGTCGTGGACGAAATCCGTCAATTTATCGCCAGTTATCCCGGAAGATGGATATTCGTCGGGACGATCATTGGTGCTTGGAGTCGTTCACCGAAGACAGCGGCTCTACACGTCTTTGTTTTCCTGGCGTCCATGCTTTGCACCTATTACATCTACGAAATGAAATTCTGCCAAAGAGAGGTTGGAAGCACTTGGAAGTGTTATCCATTTCCATCGTTCTGTGTTTTCTAGTTGTGCATTTTCATCTGCTTCGCACTTACTTTTGACCGTTCCAACTGGAGTGCCGTTTTTGGAATGCACACACTCGACAGCCTGTTAGTGGCTTCATTGGCCATGCATTGAAGGGAACAAGAAGATAAATTGCTCGACCTGACCAAGAGCGCTGTTCGTATCATTTTAGGACATCCCTTTGGCCTTTCACCATCGTGTCAACGGTTTACAAGTGGGTTCATACTGACGTGATAAGGCAAAACCGATTCGCTTTTCAACATTGGAAGCGATCTGTATGGCTTTGGACTGCCAGCCAGGTGATATTTTGGAGTACAGAGGTGAAGAAGACGGCGAAGGCTCTCGACTATTATACGAGGTTCATAACGTCCAGTATCATCGATTCGGGAGTGGTAACGATGTTCGTACAGAAAAAATCTAAGATCATGCCCAGACTTCTGCTGGCCGGAGGTCTCCTCTTGTCTATTCCGGCCACGGTTTCCGCAGCCACAAGCGCAGCCGTGTCTTGGATTCCTGAGCCGGGTTCAGCTGCGCAGCCATGGGTGATAATGATCGACTCTGCCAAATCCTCGGTCTACATCAACGATTACATCATCACCGACAAGCCCATCGTGCAGGCTCTCGTCGCGGCTGCGAAACGAGGGGTGAATGTGCGCGTGATCGCAGACGCCCATCCCTACGACGATTCCAGCGCCGTAACCGAGGAACGGAGCGAATTTGCCAATACGAAGGTTCAAATTCACTTTTGGAGTCCCTCTGCCAACAGCTTTGACCATGCGAAGTACTTGGTTGCAGACGGTAAGAGCGCGATCGTCGGCTCAGCAAACGCGGATTATTCAGCCATGGAGGGCGGCGACAACCTGGAAGGCGATGTCGCGATTTCGGGCGGAACGATACCTGATACGCTAACCAAACTCTTTGTCGCCGATTGGTCTCACAAGTCGGCCACGGTGTCGAACGCATCGCTCATCATATCGCCGGGAGCTGAGTCGGGGATCATCGGTCTGCTGAAACAACCTGGCGTTGTGTCCGTCGCGTCGGAGGAATTGGGCAGTGAAAAGGCAATTCTGCAAACCATGCAGACGAAAGGCAAGCAACTGCGGTTGTTGCTGCCGGATTCCGTGTCTTCAAGCGATTTGAACAACGCTCGTGCACTCGCGGCTCACGGAGTTCAGGTGCGGCTCCTCAAAAGCCCGTACGTTCATGCCAAGGTCATCGTATCCGCTGCAAAGCTGTTCGTCGGCAGCGAAAACTTGACGACGACATCGCTCACAGAAAATCGCGAAGTGGGTGTCGTGGTTGAACAAAAATCGGTGATTCGCCAGGCGTCCGCGTGGTTCTCGACATACTGGGCCAAGGCCACTCCCTTGACGGCAACGAGTAAAACTGCGACAGAAACGAGTACATCGAATGGATCGTATCCATACTTGCCGCTTGGATTGTCCGAAAGCGAAGTACGGGCTCGCTGGGGAAGCCCATCCAGCGTGAGCACCACCACCTATCATGGAGAGCCGGAAACCGTATGGCACTATCCGAATGGTGACGAGTGCTACTTCAATACGAGCGGCAAGCTCGTCTACGTGCATCGATCGAAATAACCCAGAGCATCAATCGCCTGGCGGTTTCGCACGTTCATCAACCAAAATGGGCGAATGTCCTGGGTCATGTGACCTTTGATAGGACAATCCACTGGACATAAATCTAAACAGACGCCAACCATAAGGAGGGAAACGCATGTACGGAGCATTTGGCGGGTATACCCGATGGGCAGTCGTGTTCTTGATTATCTTCGTTCTGTTCTTCTTGCTTGTACCAGCAGTTGGTTATGGCGCAAGCTGCGCGGCAGGCTATTAATCACGCGTTTTTGAACGGCAGCGACACGCTCCTGGGACACCGAATCCGCAATGTAAACCATCATGAAGAATGGTGAGGAGGGACTTCCATGTACGGAACTTTTGGTGGATACACGCAATGGGCCGTAGTGTTCTTGATCATCTTTGTTCTGTTCTTCTTGTTTGTACCAGCCGTCGGCTATGGTGCAGCTAGCAGCTGCAGCTGTGCAGGAGCGTACTAAAGAGACAAACCCATAGAATTTGCGTAGCCTGATTGCGTTCAAATGAAAGTCGAAAGGCGTCCCCTGAGGACGCCTTTGCTTGCGCCATTGCCAGAACACAGGAAACGATCATCCGTGTTACGAAAACGGATGGCAATCCGGATTTAAATCCTCTTCCGTCAGCACTTTTTCGGCGTAGCCCATTCGGTATGGCAATTCGAACAGCCGTGAGAGTCCTCGAACTCGTTGAAACCCATAGCCAAACGTAATCGGAGTCATTCCGGGTATGAGCGCTTTTACGGCATGCAGGCCGCCGTAAGCTACTTCCACGCTGGTTTGATCGATCACGATCACGTCAAATCCCCGCCCGTGCAAGTCCTCAAACACGGAATTGAGAATGCGTCGAATGTCGCGTGAATCGATTTGGTATTGTCGAGCTGCGTCGGCGTACTCGTCTTCGATGGCTCGTATTCGCCCTTGATTCTCCCGCCTCAACAGGAACGCCCAACGCGAGTAGGCTTCGGGCAATGCGGCGACCGCGACGTGATCGAGAATATCCCTGATTTTCGTCGGATCCAAAAACATCGAGAATGCCTCTTTGCGCCTCTCTTCCGGCGCTCGGAGCAAATTGAGCACTTGCACGGTCAATTCGCGAAGCGCACCATAGGCAGCCTGATACGGATTGATGTGGCACGCCGAACCGCACACCACTTTCGGATAGTCGTCTTTGTCGCGAACAGCCACAGCGCAGATCGTTGGTATGGCGAGATCGTGGGACATGCGGAACAATCGAACCTCAAATCCCTTTTCCGTGAGATAATCAAACACTTCAGACACCTTGGTCGGACACTGGGGCCCCAACATGAGCTCAGGCAGCGGCATCTTCGCATACCACATGTTCAAAAATCCGTCCCGCTCGATCACTTCGAACATTCCATGCAGCGCGGCTTCTTCCACGGTCCCTCCGATCGCGCAACCATTGGACGTTTGCATGACAAATCGCTTCTCGTCAGCCGTTGGTCCATAATAGGCAATCTGCTCAGGAACGAGGACAGGGCGATTGTACTTGGTCGAGTATGCCCAGACCCACGAATACGCCTTCTCTTCATCGAAGGGTTCAAGGCGATGGTGGGACGACTGGTACAACTCGTCGCTGTGCAACCCGAATTGCAACGGATGGACGGCTGTATCGTGGAAGTCCGAATGCTTGCCAAACACGACCGGCCGTCGATTCACCGCCTCAAACCCGCAGCTGCGCTCCAGCACTTCAAGCATGGCGGACTGTTTGGCGTCGGTGATCGACAACCCTGAGCCATAGCCAGCGATTTCGGCGCCAGCAGGCGTGTAGATATAGGCGTCCGCCTGAACATAGCGGTCTTCGTTCGAATAGGCGTTGGCGGCTGAAATATACCCAACCTTGTGGTGGATGAACAACCTTTCCAACCGCTTAAAGTCCAACGTCTTCACGCGCAGCGCTTCCGCGTCGCCGACGATATGAGAGGCGAACTGGCATTGGGCGAGAGCGGGATCGTCATCTGGCTTCAGGTTGCATCGAGGACAATCGTGACTGGGGACGACTGGAACCCACTGAAAGGGCTCCCCATCGTCAAGCACGCCGACATGGCCCTTGCAATGCGGCGCATGGAGAGACTCTGCCGTGATCGAGCGCATCTCGTCGATCACGACGTTTCCCAATATGGAGAGTGCAGATGGAGACATCTCCAGTGGCATCGCGGACGATTCCTCATCATCGGCAGCGAATGGGCTAAAAATGGAACTCAGAAGACTGCGCTCGAACGTGTTTTCCCAACGCAACTCAAGACACGTGACGCAACCAGGTATTCCTGGGGTCTCCAGCGGCCCCACCAGAACGGTCGATCCTCTGCCAAGCACAGATAAGACGCTGAATTGCCGTTCTCGGCACGTTTGCAATACCAGGTGCTCGAATTCAGATGGCGTATCCGATGCCAACATGACAAGGTTTGGACAGCATCGTTCCAGATCATCCAGCGAACCGCTGTCAACCAGACGAATGTCCTGAATTTGACCCATCTGTTCGCGCCAGGTGTCCGAGATTTGTTCAGCTAGTACGGAACCGTTGTGAACAAGGACAATCTCCATGATACTCCCCCGCATATCCCGCGCAACGCGGCGTCAGTCTCCTGATTTAATGACTACATCCTAGTCATCCTATTCCTGCGTTCCTTTGTATAGAACGAAAGAGACCAACACTGCATTAGGGGCACCGCATCGACGCCTGGCGCGCAGCGATCTAGCGGGCAGGTGCTTCCCCGCTTTGCAATTTCCGCTTGAGTTCGTCAATCCAGGCCAATTCAGATTCAATCTGGGTGATTTGGAAGCGAACCACTTCCATCGCCCACGCCAATTCAGAATGAACAGTCTCGATATCGCGGCAAAACTCCAGTTGTTTCCACAAAACATCCTGCCGCGTCTGTAAAATTCCCTGCGCGACATCGGGGTCCAGACGATCAAAGAAGGCGACCCGCACTAAAAAATCGATGGAGTTCGCAGCGGATTTCGCGGGAAAGTCGCGAATCAGCTCATAGAACCTTCGCTCCCCTTCATCGGTCAGGATATAGACATTTCGATCCGGTTTGCCCTCAGCCTTGATGACTTGTTTCGAGATGGCTCCCGTCTCCAGAAAACGGCGCAGCGCAGGGTACAGGAGATTATTGTTCAGTTCAAAGCCCTCACCGAGCGCCCTTTGAACGTCCTTTTTGATTTCATACCCATGTTTCGGGCCCGACAGAAGTTCCCCCAAGATCAAAATGTCCGCGTACACGTGCATCACCTATTTTGAAATTTATGTGAACCGATTGTTTTCGTCGGTGTCCATATGTTAGATTAACACATATAGCAAATACGTTAAACTAACCTATGTTAACGTATCTTTCTGCCGAGGAGCTAGGAGGCTTTATAAACATGCAGACACAGACCGGGCACCCAAGCGTGGGGCACCTGAATCGAACCATGATTATGATTGTCATGGTTTCCGGGGCCTTCGTATCCATTCTCAATGAAACATTGTTGAACGTCGCACTGCCGCCCATCATGAGAGAACTGCACATCGCGGCAACGACCGCACAGTGGCTCACCACAGGCTACATGCTGACGAACGGCGTGCTCATCCCAGTCACCGCGTTTCTGATCCAACGATTCACGACTCGAACTTTGTTTCTTACGGCGATGTCCCTATTTGCTGTCGGTACGTTGATTGCCGCCGTGTCTCCTGACTTTGGCTTCCTCTTGGTCGGGCGCGTCGTGCAAGCCAGCGGTGCGGCGATTATGCTCCCCTTGCTGATGACGACTGTGCTCACCGTCTTCGCCCCCCACGAACGCGGCGGCGCGATGGGCATCATGGGGCTCGTCATCATGTTTGCGCCCGCCATCGGTCCGACGCTGTCCGGCTGGCTCGTCGAGCACCACTCGTGGCGGATTCTGTTCTTTGTGATACA
>NZ_BCQI01000011.1 GCF_001544355.1 Alicyclobacillus acidiphilus NBRC 100859 | reverse complement strand
TATGTTATATTTCTTGGCGATTTTAGCGATGTCAGCGATCGGTTGAATCGTACCAACCTCATTATTGGCATGCATAACCGATATCAAAATCGTTTCATTCGTAATCGCCTTTTCAATATCTGATGGTGATACCTGACCAAAACGATCCACACCGACGTACGTGACTTTTGCTCCGAGCTTCTCCAAAAACTTACACGGGTTGATAATAGACGGGTGTTCGATCTGCGTTGTTACAATATGGGTGCCTTTTTCTTTAAGGGCAAAGAATACCCCTTTTAAGGCATGGTTATTCGATTCACTGCCGCCGCTCGTAAAAATGACTTCTTCAGGATCACAACCAAGCAAGTCGGCAACTTGCTGCCTTGCCCTTTCGTACGCTTGTCTTGCAGGTTTTCCTGCCCAGTGTGTAGTTGACGGATTCCCATAATAATCCGTTAAAAAAGGTTTCATCACTTCTGCAACTTCGGGAGCAATAAGTGTACTGGCATTGTAATCAAGGTAAATTCTTTGCAATTCTGATCCCTCCTCGTTTGAAGGCATACAACCAGACTTCCCTTCAATAACCTTTTAGAACCAAGTTAGGAACCGGCCTGTCGTGAATTTGTGATGTGGCCCTCGATGGTTTGGTATTCATTGGCCTGTAGAGTTAACCGTGCATTACCCAAGATGCACTGTTTCGAGTGTGGACGTTTACCTTGTTTTTTGCAATGGTTCTTCCATCCCGAACAACACAAACATCGCAGACACGAGCACGATAGCAGCGAGTGTGCCAATCGTTCGTTCATTTCCTAACCAGTCAACACCAAAGCCAATCAAGATTCCCCCAATCGCATATCCACCGTCACGCCACATTCGATACACGCCAAGGGCAGAGCCTCGCCATACTGGATGCGCCTCGTCTCCAACCGCAGAAAGCAGTACCGGATACACTAGTGCTGTACCAATTCCCATAAGCAGTGCAGTGATTACCCACATTGCCAAAGAATGGGTCAGCAATATAAAACCAATTCCAATCCCATTCAAGATTTGCCCAAGCACAATAGGCGTCTTCCTGCCTACTTTGTCACTCCAAGTCCCGGACAACAATTGCAGTACGCCCCACGTCGCCGCATACATACCGCTAACAAGCCCAATTTGCGCAACAGAGTAATGACTTTGAGCCATCATAACGGGTATAAGTCCCCAGACTGCTGTATCGCTCAGCTTATTCACCAAACCTGCTTGACTGCACGCTAACAACGTACGGTTTTTGAAGCTGACCATTGCAATGACCTGTCCAATGCCGAGTCGTGTTTGGATCCCCACCTGATTCCCTGTCGACATTTCCAACCGGGTATGCGGAAGAGTATCCCGAATTACAATCCATGCCATCAACAATCCAACGACTGCGATGACTTCGGCAACGACAAAGGGAATCGGGCGGGGACCATAAATCGATGCGAGGTATCCGGCCACTCCGCTGATGAACGCAACACCGATGTATCCTGAGAATTCGTTAATACCAAGTGCCAATCCACGACGGGCAGGGCCTACAAGATCAATTTTACTCGTGACAGTCATTGACCACGCAAATCCTTGATTAGCTCCAAGCAGAAGATTCGCTCCGATAATCCATCCCCAAGACGGTGCAAATATCGCCATGAGCGGAACCGGGAGTCCGCACACCCAACCAAGAATAAGGATGGGCTTACGTCCCCACTGGTCCGCAAGCCGGCCGGCAACCAAATTGAGAGGTCCTTTCACGATTCCAAAGGAGACGATGAAGGCAAGTAACACGGACAAGGAATTCAGGTGAAAACTCTGTTTACCGAGTACCGGGACCACCGTACGCTCAATGCCGACCATCGAACCTACAAATGCGTTATTGATGGCCAACAAAATGAACTGTGTCAAATTCGGTCGTAGCCCTAATTTCATAGAACGCTCTTTCATGGCGGCCCCCCTTTCTCATCGATTCCGTGGCCGTTTTTATACTCCATATCCCATGTTGGTCTTTCGAATTATTTCAAAACCCTCGGGCTTAGGCGGGATTTCTTCGAGCATGTATTTCACAAAATCCTCTTTCTTCGTCTTTTGTAATGCCTTATTAAACCGTCGCTCAAAGCCAATTGTGGACGATGGTTTCCCACTTAACGAACGACCGCACACTGAGCCCGAAAAGGCGCCAGGAAACACTTCGATGTGATCTTCCAGTAACAATAGCTTTTTGAAGAGGCTGTCGTACAAATCGGAAGCCCCGATTTCAGCCTCCGATGCAAGTTCTGTTCTCCCAACGTCTCCAACCATCAAAGTGTGTCCGGTCAATACAAACCAGGGATCACTGCTTCTTGTTTTGTCGGTGACAATAAGGGAAATGTGTTCTGGGGTGTGACCTGGTGTATGCAATACTCGAATGACAACGTTGCCGGCAACTACCTCATCTCCATCAGCTACACCCTTGAACGGAAAATTCACTGGGGCAGCATTCCTGTAATGAAGCAAAATCAGATTTGAGGCAATAAAAAACTCCTGATAGTGTTGATGTCGACCAAAACACACCACTTATCAGGAGGTAAAGC
This sequence comes from Alicyclobacillus acidiphilus NBRC 100859, assembly GCF_001544355.1. GTDB lineage: Bacteria > Bacillota > Bacilli > Alicyclobacillales > Alicyclobacillaceae > Alicyclobacillus > Alicyclobacillus acidiphilus. The sequence continues at coordinate 89,902 of NZ_BCQI01000011.1, read as the reverse complement.
TACACCATGAGTATAACGCAGAACAGCAAGATTCGCCGCATCACAGATTCAACCTTGGTTGTCGGAGCAGATATCGCCAAGAAGGTTCATGTCGCACGTGCCAGTAACGTTCGAGGCGTGGAACTTGGAAAACCGCTGACCTTTGACAACACCAGACACGGGTTTGAGAAGTTGTTGACTTGGATTCGGTCGCTTATGTTGGATCACAGTTGTGACAACGTCATTTTCGGTGTTGAACCCACAGGTCATTACTGGATGAATCTCGCTCAGTTCCTACGTCGAGAGGGAATTCAGGTGGTGCTGGTGAACCCGCTGCACGTGAAGAAAACGAAGGAACTTGAAGACAACAGCCCTACGAAAAACGACCGCAAAGACGCACGTGTCATTTCACTTTTGGTCAAGGATGGACGGTACTCCGTACCTCATATTCCCGAGGATATCTACGCCGATTTGCGTGTGGGAATGAATGAAAGAGACCGCTTGTCTGAAGACCTCAAGCGAGTACAGGCACGTATTCACAACTGGTTAGACCGCTTCTTTCCAGAGTTCACGACGGTATTCAAGGATTGGGAGGGCAAAGCAGCCTTAGTGTGCTTGCATGAATTTCCCTGTCCGGTGGATGTTCAGGAAAAGACAGCATCTGAAATTGTTCAGGCGTGGCGAAAGAACGGGATTTTACGGGGCGTTGGACTCAGTAAGGCGAACCTTCTGAAGGAGATGGCTGAGCAGTCCATTGGGCTCACCGAAGGGCTACAGATGGGACACCAAGAGCTGATGATTCTACTGCGCCAATATGATTTGTACCAAGAGCAGTTAGAGCTTCTCATGAGCGAAGTCGAGCGACTGGTGAGTCAGATACCTGGGACGCAGCAAATGCTTAGTGTGCCTGGTGTAGGGTTGGTTACCGTCGCTGGATTCCTCGCTGAAGTCGGGGATCTCTCGGGCTACGACAATGCCAAGCAGATTCAAAAGCTGGCGGGGCTGAATCTGAAGGAGAACAGTTCTGGTAAACACAAGGGACGAACGACGATCAGTAAGCGTGGGCGTCCAAAGCTAAGGTCACTATTGTTCCGTTGTGTCATACCACTACTCGCAAAGAATGCAGAGTTTCAGGCATTGCACCGATACTACACACAGAGAGTGCAGAATCCGTTAAAGCGGATGCAGTCAGCCATTGCGTTAAGTTGTCGACTGATTCGAATACTGTTCGTACTGGGACGAAAACAAATGCCATACGACCCAGTAAAAGTGCTTGGACCCGTACACATGGAACGTCTACAGAACGCTGCTTGAAATTTTTCGTTTTCATCGTTATCCAGTTAACTCACAGTAAGCTCAATTGACAAACGAAGCACGGATTAGCCGGTACGAACGTTAACAACGGGGCAACGACCCTGGCGGGCAGCAGACCACGGCATCCACCCTTTGACAGGCAGAACGATGGAATGTAGCGGGCTCCAATGAGACCCTGTGAGACATGAGAGGGTAAGCCACAAAGGTGCAAGTGGACATCCAATGTGCGACCATATTTTAGAAAGAGGGGCTCAGCCCTTATTTCCACATACCCTTGTGACAGAAAGATGGACTCTGTCCTCATTTCTCGGTCAAATCTGTCTGTCAGGTCAAATGAGTAATACTGCGATTAAGCTAGAATACGGGAGAAAACGAAAGATCATAGAGAGAGATTCGTGTAACACGTATTCTGCACCCGTTTTTTCAGCGAGCGATCGGCCACCGGAAACATGATCCGCATGCAGGTGCGTATCAAAGACGTAAGTGATCTGCATTCCCAACTCCGTAGCTTGGCGGACATAGAAGTCCACGTCCTGAATCAAGGGATCAACGACAACCCCTTTACCCTTACCACCGCAACCAAAGAGGTACGATGCTGCAATAGGTTCCGTATGGAGATACTGTCGGAAAATCATTGATATCCTTCCTCCTATTTGCCTCGATTTTACTTCCGCCCAAATTAACCGGCGTACAAAATTATGCCTACGCACACTCTTCCGAATCCCGCTTACTGATGCGTGGGATGCAGTTCGTTCCACTCCCGAACGCCTTCCTCCAATCGAAAAGCCTGAAATCCCTGCATTCTCAACAACTCGATTGCCTGTATGGCATATACGCAATATGCGCCTCGGCAATACGCAACAATGTCTTTGTCACGTGGAAGGCTAGAAAGTCTCTTTTCAAGCTCCGTAATGGGAATGGAAATGGCACCAGGTATGTGACAAAAGTCGTATTCTTCTTTAGGTCGGACATCAATCAAGGTGATATCTCCCGATTGCAGTCGGGATTCTAATTGTTCGATAGACAAGGGCTCGGGAAACTCCATGTTCCTTGTTAGCTCTTCTCGTAATTGATTTACCTCTGCCAGAATCTCTTCGCCCAAATCCTCAAGCAATAACAACAATTTGGTAGTAGTTCCGCTAGACAATCGGTAAATCGCATACGTGCCGTGTTTTTCAAAACAAACCATTCGTGCTTGTAGCAGAATCTGCAAGTGTTGTGAAACATTTGCCACACTCATCTCAGTCTCCCGAGCCAATGTCTCAACCGTCTTTGGCCCTTGGGACAAGAGTTCAAGGATCTCAAGGCGCTTTGGACTGGAAAGTGCCTTTCCAATCCGAGCGAACTGACTATAAATAGCATCTTTCCATGCTCTCGTATCGTGGTTCGACACAAAACCGCCCCTTTACTATTCAATTGAATACTTGAATTATAAGATGGATATGTGCCCTAGTCAACCAATGTTCCTTGAAGAGACTACAGAGGCCATCTCCCGAGACGGCCTCTGCCACTTTGTTACCATATACACATCACAAGGAGGACACCACGGCTCCACCTATCGCAGAAAGAAGCACAACCACCCACGGCGGGACTTTCCAAATCATTAGCAATCCAAACGCCGCAATGGCGAAACAGAAATCGACTGGAGTTTTGACGGCACTCGTCCACACCGGATTATACAAGGCAGCCACCAGAATTCCGACTACCGATGCGTTGATTCCCATCAGCACAGACTGAAATCCCGAATGACGCCGCATGGCGTTCCAGAAGGGAAGTGCCCCGATGACAAGCAAGAATGCCGGCAAAAATATCGAGATGAGTGCGAGTGTAGCTCCAAGTATTCCGTTAGGACGTGGGTGCATAACAGCTCCCAAGTACGCCGAAAAGGTGAAGAGTGGTCCTGGAACCGCTTGAGCAGCTCCATAACCGGCCAAGAATTCACCGTTCGTCACCCAACCTGGTGTCACCACGGCATTTTGGAGCAGTGGCAACACAACATGGCCACCACCAAACACCAATGCACCTGCACGATAAAAGCTGTCGATCAGGGCAAGGGTTTGGCTATGAGTCACCGACCTAAGAATCGGAAGCCCGATGAGGAACGCAAAGAAGAGAACCAATGAAAAGATTGCTGTCTTACGCCCAATCGGAACACGCATAGGTGGGGCATCACTGACCTGCCGTTTGGAAAACAACAGCCACCCAACGACACCCGCAAGGACAATAATGAGTACCTGGGTGAAGGCCGTTGGCCAGAGTAAAGTCACTATCGCAGCCAAGATCGCTATCGTACCACGAGGCTTGTCAGGTGCGAGTTTGGTGGCCATCGACCAGACCGCTTGCGCTACCACAGCCACGGCCACAATCATCAGACCATGAAGCCACCCAGCATGTTGAATGTTCAGTCCCTTCAAAACGTAAGCGAAAACCACCAGTGCAATGGCCGAGGGCAGCGTAAATCCTACCCAAGCGGCCAGCCCTCCAAGCAGCCCTGCACGTTCAATGCCGATAGCAATTCCGACCTGGCTGCTTGCTGGGCCGGGCAAGAACTGACAGAGCGCAACCAAATCAGCGTAGCTCTGTTCGTCAACCCACTTCCTACGTTTCACGTATTCCTCGTGGAAGTAGCCGAGGTGAGCAATTGGTCCGCCGAATGACGTGAGGCCAAGCCGGGTACACACCTTCAACACTTCAAGAACAGAACCCTTGGTTTTCAGGTTTGAATCAACTTCATCCACATGATCCACCCCCTTCTGATAGAATTGGGCGTGCTTATGACTCTTCAGATTCCAAATTCATTTCACCGTATGATGTGTCTTCCATCACCTCTGATACGAGTTCACGGATTTTCGCTTTGATGTCATGTAGTGCTTCTTGGCCAGTCGGAGTAATGGTGTAATACTTACGCACCTTCCCTTCGACTACACGGTCCTGTCGCTTCAAATACCCCCCTTTCTCAAGACCGTGTAGAATGGGGTACATCGTTCCCGGTCCAATTTCATATCCATGACGTTTGAGTTCCTCCATCATGGCAACACCGTAAATCTCTTGGTGGGCTGCATGATGGAGAATGTGTACTTTCACAAATCCCAGCAGAAACTCCCGAACAATTCGCTCGTCATCCGATATCATATTCCGATATTACAATACGATATCATGAGCGTCAAGGTCGATTCGGTAGCCAGGGATGGAACGTTAACGAATTTATCGTCCAATTCAGCGAACTCGTGCTTGTAACAGTTTGACCTATTTCGGCCCGATCAGGATGACCGTTACACCGATGAGGCAGATCCCTGCCCCAACCCATTCGGATAAATTGGGTGCGTCCTTCGCTACCACCCATCCCCAAAGCACGGACATCACAATAAACACACCACCGTAGGCCGCATAGACTTTGCCAAATGACAAAAACTCCTGTCGGGTGGCTACCACGCCGTACAAAAAGAGAAGGAACCCACCGACAACGCCGACCCACGTTGGCTTCCCGTTTCGCAACCAGAGCCAAACGAGATATCCCCCACCAATTTCCGCCAATCCAGCGATGATAAACAGCATGTAAGCTTTGAGCATCTAACCCCCCCGTTCAGCGATAAGAGTCCGCATCCTTCAAATCAGGATACGGACTCCCGCTGTGAACAACTACTCGTTCCTATCCATCTCAACCAGATCGCCTCCCTGCAGTCCAGTGCTGAGTGCTAACCCGGTCCTTCAATTCGATTTTACTCTGACAGTTCGTCGAGCAACCCTGAATCCGATCCCGAATGGCATCCCGGACCTCCCGGAACTTTGCCTGGATCTCTTCTTCCGTTCCCGTCGCCTTGGCCGGGTCCTCAAATCCCCAGTGCAGGCGCTTCACATGCGGAGGCGTCATCGGGCAGCCACTCCCGCTTCTTTCATGATGGCGACGGCACGAGGATTTAGGCCATGGGCCTCCACACCAGCGCTGTAGACTTCAATCTTATCGCCGCCCAGGTGCCTAGCCCATCCCTTAGTCATTTGACTTCGGCACGGGTTCCCGGTGCAAAGAAAGTATACGATAGGTTTCTTCACGCAAACCGGCTCCCTTCAAATTGTGGAATTAACCAACCAACATCAGCCAGAAATACAATCCTGAAAGTGTCACGAACAATGTTGGTATCGTCAGTACAATACCCGTTCTGAAGTATCTCCCCCATGTGATGGAGACGCCCTTTTTACCAAGCACATGCAACCAAAGCAGTGTGGCAAGAGATCCGATGGGCGTGATTTTGGGCCCCAAATCGCAACCGATTACGTTGGCGTACACGAGCGCTTGGTGCATGACACCGGTCGTATTCGTGGCATGAATCGCCAGGGCGTCAATCATGACTGTCGGCATGTTATTCATGACGCTCGACAAGATAGTCGCAATAAAACCAGTGCCGACGGTTCCAATAAACAAACCGCCATATGTCGCACTTTGAATCACGTGACCCAGCACACTCGTCAGTCCAACGTTACGCAGACCGTATACAACGACATACATACCGATGGAAAAGAACACAATGGACCAAGGCGCCTCACGAATCACTGACCAGGGCCGAATCACCTTGCTTCTCCCGCCCGCAACCAGGAACACCATGGCGATCAACCCTGCAACGATGGAAACCGGGATATGAAGCAGCTCGGTCAAAATGTAGCCGACCAAGAGGACGCCCAAGATGACCCAAGACAAACGAAACATCCCTTGATGCGTAATCGCTTCGAAGGGTTCGGACAAACCTTCGGGTTATACACCCTCGGTATGTCCTTTCGGAAAAACAGGTATAAACCCCCAATACTGGCGGCGAGCGAGAGCAAATCAGGCAATCATGTGAACCGCATAACTGAGAAATCCGACGTGGAAAAAGTCTGCCGAGACGATGTTTACCAGGTTGCTTACGATTAGCGGTAGTGAGGTGGTGTCCGCAATAAAGCCGCTCGCCATTATGAACGGCAACATCTTCCTCATATCAAACTTCAGCAACTTGACCTTCTCGAGAACGATTGGCATTAAGATCAAGGCTGCTCCATCATTGGCAAAGAAGGCGGCTACTATGGCACCGAGCAGTATGACAAATAGGAATACCTTGCGTCCATCGCCCTTTGCAGCATGCGCCATCTTCAAAGCGACCCAGTGGTGTCCCGGCTAGTGGTGTAAATTCACCGTGTGTGTCTAAAGTGTCATAGTTGCATGCTCTACTTGTGTAGTAACACGTTGGCCGTCAGTGAGGGCGGATTGGACTTCAGCTTGGCCATCGATTCAAGACTGAAGTATCGCCGTGACACGAGCCACTCCTCGTGCTGCTCCTGCAGGATGTGCTCCCGCAAGGCGGAGTACCGAGTCTCGGTTAGGGAAAATTCCTACGACATCCACCCGACGCCTCATCTCTCGGTTTAGGCGGTCTAATGGGTTTGTAGAGCAGATTTGTCGCCAGTGCTCCACTGGCAGCGCCATGAACGCCAGCACATCCTCCTCGGCCGCCTCTAGAATCGCCATCGCCTTGGGAAAGCGGCCCCTCAGTTCCGCCACCACTCTTCGCAGCTGCTCACGGGCCGCCTCCTGCGTAGGTTGGGTGAAAATGGTCCGGATGATCGAGGCGACCATGGACTGCTCCTTCTTCGGCACCTGACTCAGCACGTTCCGAATGGTGTGCACCTTGCAACGCTGCCATGTAGCGCCCGTCAATACCTCCGAAATCGCTTGCCGAAGGCCCACATGCGCATCGCTGATGACGTGACGCACGCCTCGAAACCCTCGGGCCTTCAGACTCCGCAGAAACTCCGTCCAGAACGTTCCGTCTTCGCTCGTCCCCACATCGAACCCCAGTACTTCACGCTCACCAGTTTCCGTGACGCCGATGGCCACCACCAAAGCCATCGTCTGCACCCGGCCGCCCTCCCGTACCTTCGGGAAGGTGGCATCCAGCCACACATACGGAAACTCTCGCTCCAACGGCCGTTCCTTGAACTGCCGCACCTGTTCATCGATGCGTTGGCAGAGACGAGATACCTCGCTTTTGCTGATGCCGTCCAACCCCAATGCTCGCACCAAGTCGTCTACTTTGCGGGTGCTGACGCCCTTGAAGTACGCCTCCTGAACAACAGCAACTAGCGCCTGCTCCGCTCTCCGCTTGGGCTCAAGAATCGACGGGAAGAAGCTACCTTGACGGAGCTTGGGTATCTTCAGTTCCACTGTTCCGAGCCGGGTGTCCCATTCCCTCCTGCGATAGCCGTTTCGCTGGGTGGTACGCCCCTGCGTCCTCTCATAGAGCTCCGCTCCGATTTTCTCGGTGGCCTCTGCATCGATGAGAAACTGTGCAATCAGCCGCAACAACTCCCGTAAAAAGTCGACGTTACCCACATCCTGCATCTTGCGAATCCATTCGAGAACTGCGAAGCTATTAAGCGAAGCCATCGTGCGTGCTCTCCTAACTATTTGGTGTTTGCCCACACTTTAGTAGACACGCACGGTGGCTTCGTCGTCAATTGTGGACGACGGATTTTACACCACCACTTGAGACTTTAACCGCTGGGGTCTTTGCCAAATTGTATTGGCCATCGGAGTGGGCCAGCTCCTAACAAACAATGTCTTTCGTGTCCTCGCCATTTTAATTCTGGTTTGGATGTCGATCCGTACGCTAGTGGACATTCCGCCGGTGATACGAATGCACCGGAAGCTTGGCATTATGTGGAAAGTATTTGTTTATACTGCGCTCGGTAACTTAGACAACATGATCTGGCTTGGTTCAGAGCTGAAAGGTCAGTATTTTTGGCCCGCTTTCTTTTCCGTCGTAACAATCCCTCTTTTCGTTGTAGTCTCTATTTTTCTATCAGAACAATGCGAAAAACACCATTGGATACTTATACTTATTGTAGGGGCTGGAATGATGGCGTGGGCGGCCGCCGGTTTGATCATCGAAACACACGGCTGGAGGCTAATCGGGAGCAACATTGTTGTACCAGTACCACAAATTTTGATCGCGCTGTTCATACTCTCATTCCGCGTTATTAGCAAGTTACTTGTAATTCGCAAGCGTGCCTTTTAACGAAGCCCTGATGACCAGAACCCGGCTAAATAATAGGCCGGCATTACGGATATCATTGTCTCCGTCATGGAGCATTTCTTCACGTTCGCATTCTGTAAGATATGTCTTGTGAACCATCCGCCGATGGACAAAACCTATGTCAAGGCACGAATCCAGTTCTTCTTGACCCGATATCGTGCGAATAAGAAAGCCCTTAATGCATTGTCACCAGCGATACTCCCCCATACCGCTGGTAGTCCCCACCCAAGTTTCCATGCGAACACGTAGACCCCTAGTGTTCGTACCAACCATATTCCGATGGTCGTGACCATCATCGGATACCTGCTGTTTCCTCCTGCTTGAATCGCCGAAGTATCTACCAAAACGGCAGCTAGAAATGGTTGAGACACAATATCAATGGCGAGGATGACCGTGAGTAAATGGATAACCTTGTGATTGTGGGTGAACAGCAACCCGAACCAGGGACTCGTGGCACATAGGACAGCCGTGACGGAGGTCATCAATACAGCCGATTGAATGTAACTGGAACGCCGATATTCAGATGCCTCCACGTCGTTTCCACTTCCAATCGCCTGTCCAATCGTCGCCGTGGCTGCCGTTGCAAACCCATTTCCGATGGTGGAGGAAAAGGTGGTAATGGTCCCAGCGATATTGTGTGCTGCATACACGTCAACGCCCATGCGCACGATGAGTCCGAAATAAAGGACTTGGCCGAGCCGCATGGAGAGCCTCTCGAGGGCAGCGGGGATGGCAAAGCGGATCATGCTCGAAACCATGGATGGACGGAATGCCATGTCTTTTGACGTCAGTCGGAGTACATCGACACGGCGAGACATGAACCACAGACGAATGGATGCATACATTCGGGCAAGTACCATCGCCCAACCAGCACCGACAATTCCCCACCCTGGAATGGGTCCGATACCTAAAATAAGTACGTAGTCGAGCACGACATGAAACACATTCATCTCGATTCCCACTCGAAGTGGCGTCTTGGTGTCGCCTATCGCCCTGAATGACGCCGATTGAGCTGTAAAGAGGGCAATAAGCGGAGACATCCCCAGAACGGTTCGAAAATACGGCAGAGCTTCTTGTAGAAGCTCACCATAGGCTCCCATGAGGTGCAATAGAGGGATGGCCCATAGCACAGAAACTGCAGCCAATACAAGACCGATAGTCACGGCGATGAGAAGACCATGCCAAATAGCGGATCGGCTCCGTTCATGGTCCTTGGCCCCAATAGCTCGAGAGAGGAAGACGGAAAGTGCAGCTGAGACCGCGATAAAGACACCGACGTAAGTCATGCTGTAGATGTTGTCACACCCACAGCATCAATGGCCAAGAGTCCGAGCCTAGAGATAAAGAACGTATCGACAACGCCAAGGAAGTTTTGAAGATATGCTTCTCCAATGGCCGGAAACGCAATGGATAACACTCGTTTACTCGGTGTGGAGAGTTTAAGCAAAAAGTTTCATCCTCTCGAGGCCAATCTGGTCGAGTGTAAGGCGTGTTTCACGGACCCTGCCAACATAGAAAAATCGCCGCTCACGGCTGAAAACAAAACGGCGATCCCTGTTTTAGGGACGACGGTTTGCCGGAGTGGTTAAGCAAGACACCCCGGCAATTGAAGTAATTCAGGCTACCGTCTCATCCCTACCCTACAGTTTCTCTCCGCAATTTGGACAAAACGAAGCCTCTTTGGGCACTACTGGACGACCACAACTTCGGCACTCAATGTGTTGGGGTTTTAGATTCGTGCCACAATGTGAACAAAAGTTGTGGGCGGTGCTGTTCGCTCGACCGCAAGTGGGACACTGAGTGACGACAACCTGTGAGCCATGGTGCTCGTGGTGATGAAGTCCGTGATGGTCTTCCTCATCATAATGTTCAAAATGATGAGCATGATGGTCGTGATAGTGATCATGGTCATGATGGTGACCACTGTGATGGCTTCCATGATGGCCGTGACCAAACAAATCCCGAAAGAAATTCGACATCGCTCTCTCCTCCCCCTAGTGGTGATGTACTAGTTCCTTCGTGGCACAAATCTCCGATTCACTATGCGGGTGCTCCGCATCTTCGGTCTGAATCGTTACATGACCGATCCCCATATGAATCAAGCGATGTTCTATGTCCCGTAAAATCTTCTGGCTATCACGGATGGTCATATCTCCGTCTAACACAACGTGACAAGACATCGCATTTTTACCGCTGGTGATACTCCATACATGTACGTCGTGTACATCCTGAACACCAGGTGCTGATCTGATTTCGCCTACGACCTTCTGGAAGTCAACGCCTTTCGGTGTTCCTTCCATCAGAATCACCACGGTCTGTCGCACGATTTTCCAGGCACCGAACGCAATCAACAGAGCGATCAGTACACTGAGAATCGGATCAATCACATACCACTTGGTGACAAGGATAATCACTCCGCCGACGATGACACCGGCTGATGCAGCCGCATCCCCGAGCATGTGCAAGACGGCGCTCTTAACGTTGATGTCCTCTTCTTTGCGCATACCCAGCCCCAGGTACAGGTTCATGAGAAGGCCAACACCCGCACTCACAAACATCCAAACCGGAGTAACCGCTTCGGGTTTCTGGAACCTGTCGTACGCTTCCCACAGAATCCAAACTGTAATCAAAATCAACGTGATTCCATTGATGAGCGCCGCCAAAATTCCAGATCGGTAATATCCATACGTCATCTTCTCGTTCGACCGCTTCTCTGCCTGTTTCAAGGCAAACCAGGATAGCCCAATAGCTGCGATGTCCGTCAATACATGACCGGCGTCAGATAAGAGCGCCAGGCTGTGCGAAATCCATCCACCAATGACCTCAACAATCAGAATCACCAAGGTCAGAGCAAACGCTGTTTTCATTTTGCTGGCAGGAGCGTGTGAGTGAAACACATCCCCATGGTCGTGCCCATGGTCATGTTCGTGATCATGAGTCATGTACATTCCCCTTATCTCGTTCTACATGCATAGCATGGTCAACTCCCATTTGTAAAAGACCAATGATATGTGCGTCGTCACACGTATAGTACACTGTGTTTCCTTCTCGGCGTCCCTTGACAATGCGCAAAGTTCGGAGGTATCGGAGCTGATGAGAAACTGCCGATTGCGTCATGCCAAGAATCTCGGCCAAATCACAAACGCAGAGTTCCCTTTTTGATAAGTTGTACAGAATCCGGATTCGTGTCGGATCGGCCAAAGCTTTAAACGACTCTGACAAGCTTTCGACAACCTGATCGTTCAGTTGACTGGGCAAACACTCCGCCACAGCCTCCTGATGAACAACCGACTCCCCACACCGGTCTTCATGTAGGTGTATTGCCATGACGAACTCCCCTATATGATCATATATTCATAAACTATAGTATGCTCATCTCGAAACCGTGTCAAACCCCGTCGGTTACTGTATTCAAATACTTATGCATATGGTATCATATGCTCATATCACCATATGTAGATTTGAGGTGGCACGATGGTCATTTCAAGTGAGGCATTGAAATTGAGGGCCAAGTTATTCCGAGGACTCGCAGATGCCTCTCGTCTAGCTTTGTTGCTGGCCTTGCGGGATGGCGAGAAAACCGTCAGTACACTGGTGGAGGAAACCGGACTGACTCAAAGCAACGTCTCTGGACATCTGGCCTGTTTGAAGGATTGCGGCTTGGTGACCTCCCGACAAGAATGGCGTCATATGTATTATCGCTTGGCGGATGAACGAGTTGAAGGTCTTTTGCGTGCGGCTGACGACATACTGGCGATCACGGCAGAGCGTGTATCCAGGTGCGTTAATTACTGCGCCGATGATGTAAAAGAACCGGTAAAAGGAGGGTGCTAACGTGTCCACACATGCTGTGTCTGTCAAAAAGGGTGTTACCATTGAATTGGTATCCATACTTTGGATGATTGTCGAGGCGGGTGTTGCAATTGGTGCAGGCCTCCTCGCCCATTCATTGGCTCTGGTGGCCTTCGGGGCTGACAGCATCATCGAGTTGATTGCTGGGGCGGTCTTGTTATGGCGTTTGACCATCGAAGCGAGCGGAGCAAGCTTGGAACGAGTAAAACGGGCAGAAAAAGTGTCATCTTGGGTTGTTGGAATCGCCTTGCTCTTGTTGGCAGTTTATATCGTTGTCGCATCCGCTGATAAGTTGTGGACACATCAAGGAGCAGAGTCCACCTACGTGGGGATTGGCTTGGCTATTGCTTCAGGAGTCATCATGCCCTATTTGTCACGAGCAAAAAAGAGAATTGGATCCGAAATTGGAAGTAAGGCACTTCGGGCGGATGGGTCATGCAGTATCGTCTGTGCCTACATGGCGTGGACTGTTCTAGCTGGCGTTGTATTCACTGCTTTACTGGGTTGGTGGTGGATCGATTCAATTGCAGCGTTGGTGCTTGTATACTTCGTGGTCAAAGAGGGATGGGAAGCAATTCAAGAGGCACGTGACAAGGAAAATGCGTGCGGTTGCTGCCATGACGATTGCTGTTGATCCAAATCACTTTAATACAGGGTCGCTCGAAAACGAGCGTTCTGTCTTCCGGCGAATCCATGCCCGTGGCAAAAATACCAGCAGACCCTGTGGTGGTGCTTCGGTGAATCAAACCAGTACGTTCCTACGAGAGCTCTGAAAAAGTGGGGAATTTCACGGAATCAGGGGGTTCGATTCGAAATTCCAGGGGGAAAACTGCGTGTGTCTAACCTGCGAACAATGGTGACGGGTACACCCGCCCCCATTTTCTTTGCCCATATTTCCATCTGTTCGTGGTTTTGATCACGGCGACCGGTTTTACGAATACGCGGAGACAGCTGAAGGTGGTCGGCTTTGTATCAAGCTTACGATCCGTTTCACGTTCACAACCAGAAACGTGAGATACACTTGGATCGCTACGCGTCGCTTGCCGCGATAGCGTGCCCGCCCCAGGCCGTGGGTCGAGGGCCTCGCCGCTCGAAACCCACGTTCCCTGCTTCTTTATCGCTGCCAAGCATTGCTTACACAAACTTCTTGACGGTACTTCAAATCCACCATTGGAGAATCTGATTGTCTCTCAACAACCAAAAATGTCACCATTCCAATTGTAAAAACCACGTAACTGACTACCACAGCCGGTGATGCCCATCCCTCTTTGAGTCCCATATTCAAGAAATAAATCAGTGCAACGAGTGCCGGTGCTAAAAGTGCTGCTCCTGCAAAATCGAACCGCTCATGTTTAAGGGGCTTCTTATCCTGAGGGAGTAGTAAAATACCAAGCACCGTTCCAATCATTCCAACGGGGAGGTTTACAAAAAAGATCCAGCGCTAATTCAAAAACGAAATCAACGCCCCCCCAATGACTGGACCTAGACTCAATCCGATGCCCTGCGCACTCGCCTGAAAGCCGATTGCCTTCCCACGATCCGATGCCGGCGCAGCAGCCGTGATGATAGCGACACTGTTTGCTTGAAGCATGGCAGCGCCAATTGCCTGCACAACTCTTGAGACAAGTAAGAAGGTCAATGTCGGAGCCAATCCGCACATCAACGAGCCAATCATAAACACCGTGAATCCAAAAGCATACATCCATCGCGGGCCAAACATGTCCGCCACCCGTCCGAAGGGAACAATCAACCCGGCGAGAGTGAGCAAATAAACGAGACTCACCCACTCGATGATGTGCATTCGGACATGGAACTGTTTTTTCAGCACGGGTAACGCAATGTTGATGATGCTGACATTCAAGGCGGCCATGAACGCTCCGGCGCACACGGTTCCCACTACAAACCAATGATAGCCTCGACACTCTCGAACTGACTTTAGCGGCAAGGTGTTCAGGACGGCATTTCGAATGCGCCCAAGCAAAACCGACATCCCCCACTTCCACTCCCAATTCCCTGTCTAATGGTTGCATAACGGCCGTACAAAGACACTCCCTAGTGGGGAGCATGTGACAAATGTCGGACGCCGGCACTCCAGACTTCGATTGGCCAGACATGCCCTTGACTCTTTATTGTGCCACCAAAACATATTGTTGCATATTCGGACGAAACGGCTGACATTGAAAGCCGGCTTCCGTGATCTTCTGCGACAAAGCACCGGCGTCAATGCGCTCTTCGAGCGGCGGCCCCATCTCCATCGGTTTCCTCTCCCACTCGATGACCATCAACTTGCCGCTGGATTTCAGCAACCGCCGGAATTCTGCCAATGTCTGGTCGAGGTCGTCAACCTCATGCAGAACGAGCGAACAGAGAATACGGTCCACACTTCCGTCAGGCAATGGAATATGCTCGGCCACCGCCTCGATCCGCTCGATGTTACTCACATCTGCCTGCGCAGCACGTTCTCCGAGCATCTCCAACATCTCACCAGAAACGTCGATCCCGTACACGGTTTCAGCCGTCAGCTGGGCTAGCGGAATCGTGAAATACCCCGATCCGCAACCAACATCTGCCATGATCCCGTTTTACGTCTAACCACTTCAGAATTTCGTCAGGTGGCAAAAGCTTTCTCCGCTCCGGATTGTCCAGTTTCTCGATATGCTTCGGGTTAAACCGGTGTCCCATAAAGCCCCTCTCCCATTTTACTGGGCTGCTTCGTTCACCGCCTGCTTCAATGCCGCTTCCACCCGTTGTGCCGTTTCCATCAGACTGGAATCTCCGATGACACCCATCAGTGTGGTCGGTTTGGGCAAGCCGATAAAGGTCTTCCCTTGGTCCTCATATACCACCACTTTGCAGGGTAGGAAGTACCCTACCATCAGGTTAGTGGTCAGCACCTGTTTCGCCTCGTGTGGGTTACAGACCTCCAGCACCCGGTAGGGTTTGTTAAACTCCACGCCCTTTTCCTGCAGCTTTGAAGGGATGTCCATCTGCCACAGGACGCCGAATTTTCGGTCCTTCAACGCCGCTTCCAGCGCCTGCACTGCCTCGTCGACGGTCTTCGTGGTGCTGACACTGTAGTGAAAATCGAGTGCCACGGTTCGTCACGCCCCTTCTCGAAATGGTTACAGTACGTCCGCCAAGCGGCTGACGAGTTCACTCTTCGGCATGTAGCCGACCAATTGCTTCACAGGCCTTCCGTTTTGAAACAAAATCATGGTGGGAATGCTCATGATCCCAAACGCACCGGCTGTCCTCGGATTTTCATCGACGTTGAGCTTAGCGACCACCAGTTTGCCCTCGGTGTCGTTAGACAAATCCTCCAGTACGGGTGCCATCATTCTGCATGGCCCGCACCACGCCGCCCAAAAGTCAACCAACACCGGCTTGTCTCCGTTGATGAGAGTGCCAAAATTCTGGTCCGTTGCCGTTACCGTTGCCATGTTTTCATTTCACCCTCCTATCTGCTTTTCATCAACAGGTCAATCGCTTCCCGAATGACCTTGTCGGCACTACCACCGCCAGAGATTTCCTCCCGAATGCACTGCTCCATATTCTCGCCGACTACGTACATGATGACCCTATCCACCGCAGACCGAATCGCCGACAGTTGCGTCACCACTTCTTTACACGACTTTCCTTGCTCCATCATGTGGAGTACGCCCCGCACCTGCCCCTCAATGCGGCGCAGCCGGTGCTTTACTGGATCGTTGTACTCCATTGTTTTTTTATCCTCCTGTCTTTCCTGTATTATACCCCCCTCCGTACAAAAGCGGACGTCCTCGACGAGTCTCATCCGCCTCGGCGGGAATTCCAAGCCAACATGCCACCTGATACATTGCGTACATCGGAGAATCCCTGTTTCACCAGGAGCCGTGCCGCCTGTGCACTTCGCATACCGCTATGGCACATCACCACCACCGGTTTATCCCGATCGAGCTCGCCTAGCCGGCGCTTCAGTTGCCCAAGCGGGATGTTGCGAAACCCTTGGATGTGCCCATTCCGAAACTCCCCCGGCTCCCGCACGTCTATATACTGGACGAGTGGGTGTTTGCTTAAGAGCATCTGTTTCAATTCTTCCGTCCGGATAGACCGCACACCCTTTGCGGGCAGCATACGATACGCCACGTATCCAAGAACGAACACGACCAAAACGAGTCCAAGCCAGTTCATCCCTCACACCTCCCTACAGCAGATGGAATGCCGTCAAATTTACATACAGCATGTAACATGCCACCGCCACCAACACGCCCGAAAACAAGACCTGAAGCCGCCGGACGTTGCGCCCAATCCGAGTACAAGTGTAGACACCAAGCACACCGCCCACCAGGCCTCCACCGATGTAAAGCAACACAATCAGCCAGTCGACGAGACCGGACAGGGCATAAGACACGGCCGTCGTCAGACCAAAGGTTCCCACAGAGAACAGCGACGTCCCAATCGCCTCCGCCATGGACAGACCCGCAGAAAACACCAGCCCTGGCACAATCAAAAATCCGCCTCCGATTCCGAAAAACCCGGACACCAGACCGGTCGTAAGACCCGTTGGAACGACTCTCCCGATCCGAACGTTCGGTCCTCTGCCCGCTGCATTCCGGTTTCGTTTCGGCCGCAGCATCCAAGCGGCGATGATGAGCATCAGTATGGCGAACAGAAACAGCAGCATCTTGTCGTTCGCCAGCTTACCGAGCACGGAACCGGCATAAGCCCCCACGGCACCTGGTATGGCAAACGCAACCGCCGCCTTCCAGTGAACGTTGCCTTGCTTCCAGTGCGGGATGAGGTTTACGTAGGCGTTCACTGCCACCGCCAGGGCTGTACTGCCGATCACGGTGTGCGGATCGTGAACCCCCACCACGTACAAGAGCAGGGGGACGGCGAGGATAGACCCGCCGCCACCAATCAGCCCAAGGGTGAATCCCACCACCCCGCCCGCCAAAACCGCCAGCATCATCTGAACTGCGGTCAAATGCGGCACACACGCACCCCCTTACCCGACGGGGTATATTCCGCCGCAAAAAAATTACACGTGGATCCAGAACCAAACATCAACGACGTACAGCAGAACACCCCTCCTGTCAGGACCATCCACTTGTTCGACGGTCAGAGCGAGCTCCTAAGACGGTGCACCAACTCCCCCATCCTGTCAGCCGTGTACAGCGCACCGGTTCGGACCGATTTCCATCTCCCGCTGCTCCTCTTCATCCGGGTGCAATTTGCCCATGTTCGTGAGTCGAATTTCCTGGTACGCATTCGGCTGCGGCGGCAGGTTTTCCGTCACCAATTTACGGAACGCTATCTCGTCCTGAACCTTGAGTCCCGCATTCGTTTCATACACTTCTCCGAGCCGGGCGAACACACCGCCGTTCTCATCCATCTCGTCCAGGTCAGCGTAGTGGGCGGGCAGCAGGACGAGGTTGGACGACAGGCCGGCATACGTGTCGTACAACGTCCGCCGCAGATCCCCAGCCCAGTCTTCTGCCTTCCCGGCCAGATCCGGGCGACCGATGGACTTGACAAACAGGATGTCTCCCGACAGCAGGTAACGGTCGTCCACCACGAGAGAGGTACTGCCGATGGTGTGGCCCGGCGAATACAACGGCACGATGCGCACATTCGCCTTGCCCACCGCAATTTCTTTTCCCGCCTCGAGAGGCTCGTACGAGAACTGCGCCTCTGCGGCATCTTTTGGCGGCAGCCAGTAGGACGCCCCTGTATGTTTGGCTAGCTTGCGGCCGCCGGAGATGTGGTCGGCGTGCAGGTGCGTATCGATGACGTGGCGAATGACGAGCCCATGCTCTGCTGCAAACTGCTCATACGCACTGGTCATCCGCACCGCATCGACAACGGCCGCGTCTCCATCAGACGCAATCAGATAAGACAAGCACCCCTTTCCGAAGCGCACGAACTGATAAATCGCTCCGCCGGAGGTGAGGTCGCCCACCTTCACCGGCCGCAAGGCTTCGCTCCAGGCCTTCATCCCGCCTGCGAGCACAGCCACATCCCGAACACCTGCCTCCACCAACTGTTCTGCGACGTACACGGACGATCCCTCTTTGGCGCACACCACGAGGATCGGCTGATGTTTCGGCAACCGTGCCAGAGCGGGATCGACCCCCTCCAACAGGTCGAAGTACGGGATGTTGATACTGGTCACACTCGGCCCTTCGATCCTCCAGTCCGCATACTCCTCTTCGTTGCGCACGTCGAGGATGACGAGCGGCTCGTCACGGAGAATTTGTTCGAACACCTCGCTCGCCGACCGGCGTGCAATCGTCGTTTGCGTCATACATCGCTCCTCCTTCCGTCACACATCCTGAGTTGTCGGTCCCTGCCACTCGCTCATGCCAGGCACCACGTTGTGCACATATTGGAACCCATGGGCTGCCAGCACTTGGCACGCTGCATCGCTGCGGCTGCCCGTACGGCAGACGACATAGATCGGTTGATTAACGTACGAATCCAGCTCCGACATCCGCTCTTCCAACTCCCCGAGCGGAATGGAGATGGCGCCGGGAATGTGCGAAAAAGCGTACTCTGCCGGCTCCCGCACGTCGAGGATGACCGCACCATCGTCCAGTTTCTGTATCAGGTCCTCGTTAGACACGATGTGCGGAAACCGCTGCTCAGGCTTCGTCTCCTCCGGCCTTGACTTGCGGATGAAGTGCCGGAATACCTTGCCCTCCGTGATGGTGCCGAGGAATTGGTGCCCCGTTCGGTTCGCCCAGCCCTTGACATCCGCCACTGAACCAGGGTCTGTCGCCACGACTTCCAATACCTGTCCTGCTTCCATCTCATCGATGGCCTTCTTCGTCCGGACAATCGGCATCGGGCAAGACAGACCTTTGCAATCGATGGACTTATCAACTGCGATGTTCGCCATGAATGCATCCCCCTCCGGTCAAACTATTAGAATGTCACCGTTACGTCGGCGTCGTAGGCAAAATCAAGGAATGTCACGGCACCGCCAGCTTCCACACCGTTAATGAAGTCATCCACCGTCATTCCCATGACGTCCATTGTCATCTGGCAGGCAATAAGCTTAACGCCGCTCTCCCTGGCCACGTCCAAGAGTTCTGCAATGGTAGGCACATTCGCCCGCTTGAAACCTTCCATCCAGTGCTCCTTCCCAGGCCCCATGGTGAGGGTGGATTCAGCGTCCTTCCGGATGATGGACAGACCTTCAAAGGTGAAGAAGATAGCTACCTCGGCGTCTGTCGCCGCCGCCGCCGTTGCAATGTTCAAGACCTTGTAAGCTGCGTCCAATCCTCCTTGGGAGGCAATGATAGCTACACGACGTTTTGCTTCTGCCATACATGCATCGCTCCTTTGCATAAATGGTTTCTTACTCAATGCCCCAGGACCAGGCGTTCATGCCACCCAGCATGTTCTTCACACGAGAGAAGCCGGCCAACATCAAGAATTCACACGCCCTGGCGCTGTGACCGCCGCTGCGGCAGACGACAACGGTATCCGTATTTGGATCGATTTCGTTCAACCGATTTGGAATCTGCCCGAGCGGAATATGTTTAGCACCCGGAATCTTACCGGTAGCCACTTCTCCCGGTTCACGTACGTCAATGATCTGTAGTTCATCACCCCGTTTCAGACGCTCGTACACGTCCAAGGGATGAATGTTCACCACGTTCCCCATCGATTCATCTCCACAGCACATACTATACGGGGTATATACCGTACGGGGTACACAATACAACGACATAAAGTTCGTTGTCAACACCTTTCGCCCTGTGGTTTGTGAACAACATTAAAAGACCCACACATGGCCATGATGGTATATGGAAGTGCCTGCACATGTCTAAACCAAGCCTGATCTCAAGGAGGCTGATTCGTTTCCGATGCTCTCCCTCTCGTCTCAAGTTACACCGAACTCGCTGGTTTATGTCCGTAATTCACACGCCATATCCCGAGCGAGTAGATTGGGCAAAATGGAGACTGTCCATAAGGGTATGTGTCCAAAGACCTGCCCACTTTCGCTATGATGACCTTCTGGCGACAGGGTTTTGTTTGCGCTTCAATAAATTCAGAAAGGCACCATATGGCGGCATTTGAAGCACGTATTGCAGTTTTATCGGCAGTGTCATCAATGCTGAGACATGCGACGCTGTGACATGACAACGACACTTCCATTCAATTCGCCCACACCATTGTCGGTACATCTCTTTCTTTCCCTGTTGCTCCTCACAGTATGGTTAGTATAAACTCACGATATGAGTTTGGTTGAACTAACTCATCTTTTTATGACACAATGTTAATTGTTTTAGTCAACATTCGAGGTGACCATTGTGAACCACTGGGAACTCCTTATTATCGGCTTAATTGCAGGCGGGACAATATTCATTGGATTGCCTCTAGGTCGGATACGTGGGCTCTCCAATAATGTACGTTCAGCTTTAAGCATGCTTGCTGCCGGAATTCTGATCTATCTCCTTATTGAAATTTTAGGAGATGCCGCTGGACAGACCTCTGCAAGCATTCAAGCTGCGACAGCGGGAAGTGGATCGGCCGATATTGCGATTCTGTTGATCATCCTCCTCATCGGTGGCTTTTTTATAGGCTTCATCAGCTTAGTGGCAATTCAACAAAAGTGGATCACGCAGGCTGCTGAGCTCGGGGCGAAGCGCTTATCGTGGATGATTGCCGTTGGCATTGGTCTTCATAATCTGAGTGAGGGATTGGCGATTGGACAATCTTTCGCCGCCGGAAAGGCGGGACTCGCCATCGGACTCGTTATCGGGTTTACTCTCCATAACGCTACAGAAGGGTTCGGCATTGTGGGCCCTGCCGTGCGTGAGGGTCGCAAAGTCCCATGGAAGACCATTCTGCTCCTTGGATTGGTTGGGGGAGGTCCGACGTTTGTTGGTACACTCTTAGGCAGCCTTTGGACCTCAACCGCACTCTCCGTGTTCGTTCTAGCCATGGCCGGCGGAGCCATTCTCTACGTCGTAAAGGAGCTTTTCTTGGGGGTTCGCCGGGAAACGGCTCAGCAGTTTGTTATGACAGCACTCGTTTTGGGATTTGGCATTGGCTGGGGTACGGAAACGATTACAGCCGTTGCCCAAGCGGGTAGAGACACAAGTTCGGGTCAAAATATAATTCGAGAAGCAGACGGGGACGTGATCTCCAGAAGCGACGCATCGGCTCCACAGCCGCATATCTCTAAACAGGAGGCGGCAGAGCAAGACCAAATCGTCAGTGATATGTTGCATGAAAAAGCGATGGTCCCCAAGATTCTCCCGGATGGCACAAAGGAATTCGATTTGACGGCTTCAACGCTCCCGTGGCAGCTCTACCCTGGCCAAGTGATTCAGGCATGGGGCTACAACAACCAGGTCCCCGGACCGCTCATTCGTCTCAAAGTCGGAGATAAAGTTGCCATTGTACTAAAGAACGAGCTGCCACAGCCGACAACAATGCATCTACATGGGTTGGCAGTACCGAATGACATGGATGGTGTGCCTGAAATCACAATGGACGGTATGACGGAAGGCACGCAAAAACCCATTCAGACTGGGAGCAGCTTTACGTATCGTTTTACCGTGACGCCGCAGATGATCGGGACGCACCTGTATCACACTCATGTCAACGATGATTTTCAGATGGACATGGGGTTGCACGGGGTATTGATTGTCGATCCAGCGTCGACTTCCGTTCAGCCTCACTACGATGTCGATGCGCTTTACGAATTGGCGAGTTTCAAAGTCGATGGCAGCGAATCAGAAAATGTGTTCACGATGGACGGTAAAGCCTATCCCGAGACGCCAGTGCTCAATGTCAAGAAGGGTCAGCGAGTCCTGATTCGTCTCGTGAACGCAAGCGCCGAAGAATTTCACGTGATGCATTTGCACGGATACACGTTCGCTATCGTGGCACGGGACGGTAATCCATTGTCGACACCCGAATACGCAAATACAGTCACGCTGGGCCCGTCTCAAACAGCAGACATTGCGTTTACGGCAAACAATCCCGGTCAATGGATGTTCCATTGCCACATCCTGGACCATACAGAGAATCCGAGTGCTGCTGGGGATGGTTCAGCGACACACATGGCGGATATGGGTGGACTTATGACCTTTATCAACGTGAATTGAGACCGGAATCCCAATTACGGGTAAGCCACATCAGTGCTGAAGATTGACCTGTAATCCAAAACGCCCCTCGGAACCTCCGAGGGGCATTCAACATGTTCATTGAAAATCAAGGTCTCGCCACGATACATGAACGGAGTAGTACAGAGGGTCGAGCCTAGAACTCTTTGGGAACCCTCCCGTAGGTCACGGTCACTCACCGAGCCGCCTCGTCAACAGCCTCTTTTAGCGTCGCCTCTACTCGCTCGGCCGTTGCCATGAGACTCTCGTCTCCAATCACACCCATCAGCACCGTCGGCTTCGGCAGACCAATGACCGTCTTTCCTTCGTTCTCGTAGACCACTACTTTGCACGGGAGGAAATACCCCACCATTGGGTTTTGGGTAAGCACCTGCTTGGCTTCGTGCGGGTTACAGACCTCGAGTACCCGATACGGGTTGTCGAAATCGACACCCTTCTCCTTCAGCTTAGACGGGATATCCATCTGCCACAAAACGCCGAACTTTCTCTCTTTGAGTGCCGCCTCCAACGCCTGAACAGCCTCATCTAGGCTTTTTGTTGTGCTTGCACTGTACTGAAAATCGTACGCCATTCTCCCCACACACTCCTTTGGTATAAATTTAGCCGAGTGGGATGTTGCGAAATCCCTCCACACGTCCCTCCCGAAACAGCCGACGAGTCAATCCTGTAAGTCTCGTAGACGCTGCAAGTATTCCTCCCGTTCGATTTCTCCACGGGCGTATCGTTCTTTTAACACACGCACCGCAGGGTCCTGCGACAGTCTGTCATCATGCTTGTGGCTTGTCCTGCTTACAACACGAACAACCGCCCAGGCTATAAGAAGGGCTCCGACGATGACGACCAGCGCCGATAAAATCCAATAAAGGCTCATGAAGCCGGATCCCATCATGCCCATACCACTCATCATCATGGTTTGGCACCTCCAATCACCTGCCCATAGTTTAACGCACCCTATGGCATAATAATCCTCAAGAGGAGTCAACGTGGACGATAAACTGATTACTCGACGTGAATTTCTAATGGCCCTGGGCGGCCTCGTATTGATTGGACTCGGAGGTTACCCGTTTATTCGACCTTTTTTGCCTGGCACAGTGGCTCCCTGGGTATTGCCTCAAAAACCCACCGTCCCGTGGAACGGCTCCGTAAAGACCTTTATGTTTAATGTTACAAGGGGAAATGTTTCGCTCGGGGACGGCCGTCAGTTCAGCGGATACCTCATCAACGGTCAATTTCCTGGTCCCACAATTCGTGTTCGTGAAGGTGATAAGGTCCGGATCACCGTCAACAATCATCTCGACCAACCGACCACACTCCATTGGCACGGCGTGAACGTCTCGTCTCCCATTGACGGTGTACCTGGGATCTCGCAGGACCCCATCAAACCTGGCCAGTCCTTTACATACGAGTTTGTCGCTGGCCCTTCTGGAACTCGTTGGTATCATTCTCACGTGTTCGAAATGGATCAGGTTCCAAACGGATTATTCGGGGCGCTTATCATTGAGCCAGCAAATGGACGTGAACCTTACCCTGCAAGCCGTGAAGCCACCCTCGTCTTCTCCTCATGGGGATACCAGGCAAATCCGGGATTTGATTATGGAATGCAGACGAGTGGTGGAATGGGTCAGATGATGATGGGGGGCGGAAACATGGTGTCCTCCAGCCAGGGATTGATTCACCTGATCAACGGAGATGTCCCAAGCTCACTACAACCCATTACAGTTCGACCCGGAGAAAAAGTGCGTCTTAGACTCATCAATGCCAGCGCTTCTGAATCCTACTGGCTGACGCTTGATACCGGCCATTTTCTAATCACCCACGCAGACGGCAATCCGCTAGACAGCCCCGTTCCAGCAAGCGACTTGTACATAGCTCCGGCCGAACGATATGACATTTTGGTCACACCGCCGCAGTCAGGAAAGTGGTTTTTGCGGTCGAAAATTAGCGGCCAAGAATCCGTCCAAGTTCCTTTTTCAACGGATGGTTCAGTGAGGGCAGTCCCTTCGTCAGCACCTTCCTGGTCCTATTCCAATTTGGCCGCCGGGATTGGTTCTTTGCCAAGAGCGGATCAGCACTTTTCATTGACACTGAGCGGCGGAATGATGATGGGGTCAAACTGGACCATAAACGGGGCCTCCTACCCGAACACAACCCCTCTTCGTGTGAAAACGGGGGATCGGGTACGTATTGAGATGCAAAACATGAGCATGATGGAACATCCGATGCATCTGCACGGGCACTCGTTCGAAATCACCAGCTTCAACGGAAAACCACTGTCACGACCCTTGGTGAAAGATGTGGTCAACCTGCGGCCAATGGAGCGCTGTACTATTGATTTTTTGGCGAACAATCCAGGGAACTGGTTCTTCCACTGTCATAATTTGCAGCACATGCGGAATGGACTCGCTACGGTTATCGAATATGTGGACTACCCACTCCCTCACGTTGATAAATGGATGTAAGCGAAAAAGAGACCGAAGCGCAAGCAATTGGACATCGGGCGATATTTTCCTATCAAGGTTGCCTGTGTGACGTGTACGCCTCAGCCGCTTGTGGCACGTCAAACACCATAGATATCCATCGCCGTACCGTCGACCACAAACGAGGAGTTCGACATTTAAGATGGAATACTAAGTTAGTAACGTCCATTCCGTTCCCCGTCGTAGCGAGGTACAAACTTGGAGGGGCACCATGACGACAGAGATTTTTCTGAAAATCTGTCTATCATACTTGGTTCCTCAACAGCGAGGATAGATTAAAGGCTTTTCGTACTATCAAACGTGGACTTGTCGACGTGATCTCTGACATCGAACAGCGTACCTTCGGCACAGATTTCAAAGGGTCCAGCCTCGAAGTGGTCGTCACGGCAATCTCTGAGCAGATGCAAGTGTTCGAAGGCGCAGCGCATGCATTCTTCTGGAAACCGAAATTGCGAATCCCTGACATCTACGAGAATGATGCAAACCAATTGGCGTTCGGAAGGTTCTTGAAGGCATGTCTACAAGCGTCCAATGAGACGCAGGTGATCGAAGAGATTCTGAAGCTTGACCAATTGCAAATCAAAGGACTCGGCCCTGCCGTCGCCAACATCTTATACTTTCTGCACCCGACTCTTTTTCCACCGTTTAATACCGCCATCGCTAATGGCTTTAACACGCGGTTCCATGACAAAATCAAGCTTGGATCGTGGTCGGCCTATCTCGACATGCGAGAGAAGATTATAGAGTTAAACAATGAGCACCGAAACCAACTTTCCAAAGACCTGGGCGCAATAGCCGGTTTGCTATTCGAAATAGGTACGGGAAGAATCGTAATTGCGGAGAACGCTGAACAGATAGCGGAGGAGGGCGAAAAACGCACGAAAACCATACGAAAACGCCATGAGGAAGTATTGGAGGATCTGCAAGAGGAAAATGAACACAGCGAGATGCAGTACCATTTAGCCCGATTAGGGCGCTCCCTTGGGTATCAAGTCTGGATTGCCAGGAACGATCATAGCCGAGAGTTTGGCGGACAAAAACTCGGTGAGTTCTCCTTACGGCACCTGCACATCCACGGTGTCCCGAACGAAGTCCTCAATACGATTTCTCTGATTGACGTGATGTGGCTCAATGAGGACGGGCAGGTCGTCTGTGCCTTCGAAGTGGAAAAAAGCACTTCGATATATTCGGGTATTCTTCGGTTGCATGATCTATCACTGTCACTTGCTCCTCACTTCTGTAAACTGTTTCTTGTGGCCCCGAAGAAAAGGGAGAAGGAAATCCAAGCTCAACTCCTCAGGCCCTCGATCCGGCAAAATAAGTCGTTACAAATTTCGTACATCCTGTTTCCTGACTTAAGGTGCGATTGCGACGCTATGTGCAAATACGGTAGTAAACATGTCCGTCCTGGACAAAATAGCCAAGGCCATTTGATGATATTTCGGTCGAATAGGCAAGCACCTGTACGAAACGGGGTACACTGCAAGACTGATCGTCTATGCAGTTACCCCATTTCAATGGTTCGCTGTCCGCTTACGAGCCAGAACATCAACAGGCCGCACATTATAATGACAGCTACACTCGTCCACTGAGCTGCTGTCCAGTCGAATAGATATCTCGGACTATCACCACGCAAGAATTCCAAGCCAAATCTTACCGCCGCATAGAGGACGTTATACGTCAGGAACAATGTCCCTTTCGGCATGCGTCTGCGAGACAAGGCAAACAGTACAGCGAAAATAACCATATCCGCTTGGCTTTCCCAAACCTCCGCCGGCCAAAGTGGCTGGTTACCG
This sequence comes from Alicyclobacillus acidiphilus NBRC 100859, assembly GCF_001544355.1. GTDB lineage: Bacteria > Bacillota > Bacilli > Alicyclobacillales > Alicyclobacillaceae > Alicyclobacillus > Alicyclobacillus acidiphilus. Next base: position 63,296 of record NZ_BCQI01000011.1, on the reverse strand, counting down.
TACGTCTGATACGCCAGCGTTCCAGGAGGGTACACCAGACCAAAACTTGCTCCGGTCGGCGATCCAAACGCATCGCCATTGAGTAAACAGGCGATTCGACCGATTCCCTGACCTAAGATGATCGCAGGTGCCAACGTGTCCGCCAACTCCCAAAACGGCAGATGGTGACGACGGCTGTACCAAATCCCAGCCAGGATCCCTCCGATGATCCCACCTTGTATCGACAGACCACCTTGCCAAATGGCGATGATTTCCACCGGGTGTGCTAAGTAGTAGCTTGGTTCAAAAAAGAATACCTGCCAGAACCGTGCCCCAATGATCGCCGCAATGACCACCGTGTACACGAGTGGCACGATGTGCTCTTCGAATTTCTTTGCCGTAAACCGTGCCAACGTGATCGCAACTTGTGCCCCAAGGAAAATGGCCAGCAGGACTACCAGACCATAAGCTCTCACCATGAAATGACCGAACTGAAACAAAATCGGATGCAATGAATTCCCCTCCCGTCACTCATGAACCTTACCTATTGGGATGAGCTCTCTCTCCGAACATGACAAACAAGAAGTATGCTGTGCCAACAATAATCACGAGCCACGACAACGCTTCGACCACACGTGCTGTATCCAATTAAAACACCTCGTTCACCCGAATCAATCTTGGTACGAATCGAGGAACCCGGTTCATGTACAAAAGGTACTCATCACTAAAGGTCTCAATCATGACCTGCTCTTCTTTTTTCGCCAGCTTTGTATACATCACCAGCAACATCGGAGCCATGATGAGCGTAATGAGCGTCGGCCATTGAATGAGGAACCCGACGATCATCAGCATAAAACCGCTATACTGAGGGTGTCGTACAAGACGGTATATGCCGCCTGTCACTAACCGGCCGCCTCCCGCATGTATGCGACGCCACCCGACTGCGATAAGGAGTAATCCTGCGAAAATCAAAAGGTTACTCAAAAGGTGCAAGATAGTGAATAGAATCGGTGAACCGCCTAGCAAAGCGACCAACAGATGACTGTTGTAGTGAGAGAATGGGTCGAGCACCGGATACCTCTTGCCTAAAACAGAAGTCAGAATGTATATGGTGAGCGGAAACCCAAACATCTCGCTAAATAAGGCGACAAGAAACGCCCAAAACACTCCCAGAGTGCGCCAATCCCTTTTCGTCTGCGGCTTGAATGCCGAGTAGGTGAATAAGGCGAAAACAACGACATCGAAAATGACCGCAGTCCACAACCCATACTCATCCTGACCCACGCCATGTACCATATGGACCACCCTCCGTGGACGACTCGTTTACTCGTCAATGATGATGGTGTGCAGGTTGATTTGTATCCGTTGATGGCTTCATGAGCTGAAACGCCGGGTGATGCGTTTGATCTTCACCGGCCCCATTTCGTGAGATGACCCGTAATGGGTTCATGTTGCTTTCCATGCATGCCCCGCATCATGAACAGGTGCATCAAAGGGCAGAGAAGAACCGCTCCGATCAGCAAGATCGTTTGCCACATGGCAAAGGAGCCTCCTTTCTGTTTACATTCCATTGTGATGGTGCTCCTGATGCACGGACGGCGCAGCGGATTGCACCAGGGTTGGAATGTGTTTGATAACGTAAAAGTTGACCACGTGGAGGTTCCTTGATAACTGAAAAGTTGACCACCCCGTCATCCATATCCTGTACGCTAGAGTTGTCCGAAGACTCTGGGTACAGGGGGGAAGGAATGTGTACGGGATGGTCGATAAAGAGTTTATCAGAAAGCGGCACTTTGTGGACGGTTGGTCGATCCACGAACTGAGTAAGAAATGCAAGATATCCCGGCAGTCGGTGAGAAAGATGCTGGAGGATGTGGAAGTACCGAAGTACCGACTGACGAAACCTCGTCCTCGTCGAGCCATGGAACGATGGATTCCGGTGATTGAGGCGTGGATTCAGGAGGAGGAGCACTTCCCTAAAAAGCAACACTATGTATCCTCCCGAATCTACGAACGTCTTCAGGAAGAGTATGGTGAGGAGTTCACCGCCGCCGAGTCTACGGTTCGCTATTGGGTTCGCCGTATCCGAAACCGCCCAAAGGAAGCTTTCGTCCCCTTAGCAGCAGATGCCGGCGAGCTGGCTGAAGCAGACTTTGGCCGAGTCGTTGTTAGGATCAAGGGCAAAGAAACCGATGTGCACATGTTTGTGATTCGGCTACGCAACTCCGGCGTGATTTTTGCGCACGCCTTCTCCACCGAAAAGATCGAAGCTTTTCTGGAAGGCCATCGCTTGGCATTTGAATGGTTCGGCGGAGTTCCTCACGATGTTCGGTACGATAACCCCAAAACCGCCGTCACGAAGATTCTCGCCGGTCCAATGCGGGACGAGCATAGCCTGCTTTCCAGCCTTCGTGCGCACTACCTGTTTGATAGTGACTTCTGTCGACCTGGTGAACCGCACGAGAAAGGTGGTGTAGAACATGGTGTCGGTTTTGTTCGCCGTCACGTCTGCGTTCCGGTGCCGGATGTCCCGGATTTGGCGACATTCAACGCCATGCTGCTTGCCTGGTGCGAAAAGGAACGCAACAAGCGTTGGACAAAGTGGGAACAGGAACGCTCTGCACTGCGGCCACTTCCGGTTCATCCCCATCTTTGCGTCACCACTCGCCCGGTGGTCGTAAACAAACTGTGCCTGGTGAGCTTCGATCATAACCGCTACTCCGTACCCAGCATCTATGTGGGCAAGACGCTTACACTGCGATCACACGCCGAGGAGATTGAATTGCTGGACCGGGGGCGAGTCGTCGCCACACACATTCGCTGCCATGAGCGAAAGCAGACATTTTTACAACTCGAGCATTACCTCCCTGTCCTTGCTTACAAACCTCATGCTGCAACGCATGCGGCCGTTGTCCGGCAGTTGCCGGAGGTATACCAACGGATCCGGGTGCGGATGACAAACAGCCGGCCAGATGGTTACAAGGACTTTGTGGCCATTCTCCTGCTGCACCAAACCTTTGCAGCCAAAGACATTCTGAATGCGATCAGTGAGATTGGCCCAGACGTAGTAACCGCCGAACAGATTCGCAAGCACCTGTTTCAATCCGAAGCTTCGCCGGCAATGCAGGTTCCTGATGAACTCAAGATGTACCGGTTGGCAAGACAGAACCCTGCTCGCTACGACTCCTTGGTGAAGGGGGTGATTCATTGATGACAGCCGACGTGCATGCCGCTATGGTTGACATCTACTGCAAGGAACTCAAGATGCCTGGGCTACGCAGGGCGTATGAGTCGTTGGCTCGGGATGCTGCAACAAATGGGCAGTCCATGGTACAGTATTTGGCCGCATGTTTGGCGGAGGAAATGGAGTCCCGCAAACAGAGTCGTCTACAAACGTATACAAGCCAGGCCCGGTTCCCGGCATACAAGACACTCGAGGAGTTCGACTTCACCGCCATCCCTACATTACCAAAGCAACGGGTTCTGCATCTAGCAGAAGGCGAGTTCATTCGCAGCAAAGAGAACGTGATTTGCATGGGCGCCAGCGGGACCGGTAAGACCCATGTGATGATTGCAATTGGGCTGTCCGCCATTGCCGCTGGATACAGGGTTCGCTTCGTCACTGTGATGCAACTCGTACAGGAACTGCTGCAGGCCGAATCCGAGTACCGCCTGCCTCGATACTTGCGGTCATGGGACAAGTACGACCTTGTATGTCTGGATGAACTCGGATACGTATCCCTTGCCCAGGGCGGACCGCTTCTGTTCCAGTTCTGCGCCGACCGATACGAAAAAGGCAGTCTCCTGGTGACGACGAATTTGGAGTTTGCACAGTGGACAGAGGTTTTTCATGACGCCACATTGACGACAGCGCTGCTTGACCGACTCACCCACCACTCACACATTCTTCTCTTTGAGGGTGAATCCTACCGATTCCGTGAAAGCCAGAAACGTTTGCAACATACCTGAATGGAGGAGACCTTATGAAGACCATTGAAGGAATCCTGCGATACGATCCGCTTGATACAGAGAGCTGGTGCTTCGATATGGGCTACCAATCCATTCCCACCAATACAGGCATGGCAGTCCAAATCCTCGTTGACGGCCGGTTTCTGAGTGGGAGACTTCTTGAAACAGTAAACGGTGGGATGATTGTACGCTTGGTTGGCAGTAGAAAGGACAGACAGTGGAGCTATGTGCTGGAGCCACACCGGCGCTATTCCGCCAAGATGGCAGAGGAGACGGTGGAACGGATTTTGGACGAGCTTCGCTTACTAGACCTGCTCTGAAGATACTTTGGAGATAACTTCATTGTCTCAATGCTGGCTGTGCAAGAGGGTTCCTTCCAACTGATGAGCCCCACAGCCAGATTTCTTTACCTGAGGTGGTCAACTTTTCGATTAGCAACCTGGTCAACTTTTCGATTGACAAACACATTGGAACGGATGTCGCGATAATCACCAGAGAAACGACGGACGAGATAAAATACACCCAAGCCACAGCTTTGTTGTTCGTCCTCTTCCGCCAAGCGACAAAGAGCATTCCTATCGATACGACGACCGACACAACCAAGAGCCCGATTCGAATGGGTATCGGCATCGTGAATAGCCCCGCTCCGACCGCACCAAGCCCCAGAGCAATCAGCAACATATGTACCCAGTGGTGGGACGAAGCGACGATCGCAATCAGAATAGAACCGATTGAACTGCCTATCGCCTTTTCTGACGCTCTTGACCTACTCGCACCATGATGATAATGACTTGAACGAGACAAACTTCCCTCGCCGTTCATTCAGCAAGCCCTCCCTGAATGCGTCCCAATTTACGAAGGCTCTTTTCGCAAAGATTGTTGCTAAAGAGAGATAGAGTCGTAGAAATACGACATAGAACCGGCATGTGGTACGATGTGGTTGATCGAAGGGCCGTAGTGCCATTCAGTACAACACGTGCCCGTTCCGAAGCAAGATTCACGTTCACCTCTCGGACACCGGGTAACTTGGCGACATTTTTCTCAATCCGAGCTGCACAGGAAGCACAAGTCATCGCTTCTACGGGTAGCATCAATTCCGTAAACCCAGCCATATTGCCACCTCCTGAGTGGGGTGCACGAGCCGGCTAGTCTGCTTCACCAGTCGGCCCGTGCCACTAAATTCAGTGACCGTGAGGATGCTGATGTTCGTGGCAGCACTCTTTTTCATGGACTGCTTGCTTCAACTGAGAGGACTCGTTCGGCTGCCCCTGTGTATGGTCGTGGCAGCATTCGTGCTGCTGATGGCGTTCCTGATTCTGTTTATAAGCATGCTTGTGTTTTGATCCGCAGCACGCCATTTGGGCTCACCTCCTTCACAACTTCTCGGGGCCGGGCCTTGTTACGAAGACAGTACCTTGGCGAGCTTCTCGTACTCCTCCAGGGTGATCTCACCCTTCGCCAACCGCTGTTTTAAGAGTTCCAGCGGTGTGTCCTGCGAGGTCTTGGTCACCGGCTCCTGCGGTTGTTGCGGCTGTTGGCCGTATGGATACGGATTGCCGTATCCGTACCAAGAGCGTCCTCCTCCACAGCACCCCATGTGCCTCACCTCCCTTCATATTCCAATTTAAATAACATTTGTATGAACTTCTAGTCTGCATCTGGTCCAAAAGGACTACTTCGAGGACTTCAGTCGCTTTTCACGATGATTTTAGCCCAGGAAGGTGCAATCTTTTCGACGGTCACTGACTCATTCGGTCGTAGGCACCGATGTCGGCTCATGTTGTGCGTATCAATCACCGTGATTTGCGTGTGATCCGACAGTGTAACTACATCGTGGCAATGGCTCAGTCCCTGCGAATCGGGTGTGCAATCGGTGTCTGTTTTCACGATCCCAGTTGAAACTTGTGGTACCTGGCCTTGAATCACTTGAACTAAACGCTGCCGATTCGCACCATTGTTTTGCCAATCCACTTCTCCGACTTGAGCTTGCACTTGGCTATTGAACGTTGCCAAACTTTGAGCGGATCTGGTCCTTGTTTGTTGAAAGACCAACAGCGCTACCGATAAGGTCACTAGCAGTCCGCCGCCGATCACGTACATAGTTCTCTGCATGACACCACCCTAATCCCCGGATATCTTTGCAGGTTAGAAGCTAGGAATGGTTCACTTTCTCTCCGACACTTACGAGTTGAGCACCGCAGTTCGGGCAGATCTTCCAATCCGCCTTTACATGATGGCGACATACTGGACACTGATGTCTCATGAAGGTGCGGGCAACCGTTGAAACACCCCAACTGCTAAGAGACATCACCAACACGAACAAAATGATAAAGACCGCCCATGGAACGAGCATCGCCCAAGCCATCATCCAACCCATGTTCCACCATACCGGTCCCATGCCGGTACTGGCGGCGAAAAGAAGGAGGAGACCGATGGTGACCAGTGTCCCAGCGACGAACCAATCTTTGTGTTTCAACTGGTCCATCTCCCCTCACCGTCTTCACCCCTTACGGTAAAAGAAGTGTGTGAAGAAAGTGTGGGGAACTTGAGAACAAAATGTGACACAGCCGACTAGCCCTGTGGTGCGTCCGACCCATGCAGTGGAATCCGAACAGTGATTGTCGTACCCACGTTTTCTGCACTTTCGGCCTGCACAGTGCCACCGTGGGCCTCCACAATTTGTTTCACGATGGACAGTCCGAGTCCCGTACCACCACCTACCCTGGAACGAGATTTCTCCACTCGATAAAGTCGATCCCAGATGTGTGGTAAGTCCTTCGCAGGGATGCCAACACCAGTATCGGAAACCTTCACTTCGGCCCAGTCAGCGAGCCTTATCAGGCTTACTTCAATTCGCCCACGGGGTGGGGTATAACGGATAGCGTTATCGATGAGATTCACGAGAACCTGTTCCAGGCGAGCCGAGTCCGCATCAATTCGTGGCAATGGAGAAACGGATACTTGAATTTCAATCTCCTTATCTTCCGCTTTCTTGCGCATTCGATCTACAACGGAGTAAACCACATCCTCAAGTTGTATGGGCTGTTTTACAATCTTCAACATTCCTGCGTCTGATTGTGCCAAGGTGAAGAGGTCATTTATCAGACCTTCAAGGCGTATGGATTCGTCATGAATAATCCGAAGATAATCCTCCTTCTCTTTCGGCGACTGAACCAGCCCTTCTGCGAGAACTTGACTGTAACCACGAATGTAGCTCATCGGGGTTCGAAGTTCATGCGAAACATCAGCGAGAAATTGCTTTCGAGATGTCTCTAAATGCTGGAGGTTTGCTGCAAGCTCGTTAATGGCTTCACCAAGCTTTCCGACTTCATCGTCGCCAGTGATCTCAACTTTTGAGCTGTAATCGCCTCGGCTCATCTCCCTTGCTACCGCCGCCAATTGCCGAAGCGGCCCCGCAATTCGGTTCGACAAAATCACGGTAAGCCCCAGAGCAACAAGGATGCCTCCAACACCAACCAGCAGTAGGAGCCACTCCACATGGTGAAATGCAGTCTCGACGATCCCCTCAGGCCGGAAAAGGACCACGGCTCCCGTAATCTTGCCCGTACTACCTATCGGAACCGCCGCCATGATGCCACTGTTTCCAAATAAGCTGCTGTAACCTCCGTGCAGTTCACTCTGACCGCTGAGTGCCGTTCGAATCGTTGAGCTGTCTGATGCATCTGGCTTTCCGAGATGAAGCGATGGGGAGGCTGTGATGATGTTCCCATCTGTACCCACCATCACAAGAGATGTGTCGGATGTCGTACACAACATCTGCATCATCATGGTGCCACCCATGGACGACATGTTGGCATACTGCTGTCCCTGGACAATGAGTTCCAATCCCGACTGCTGATAAAAAGCATTTCGCAACAACTGTCCAAGTGCAATGTATTGGACAATGGATACCACAAGCATGAGACCCATGATGGCTAACCCGATTCTGACGGCGAGGTTCTTCCTTATCACGATTCCACCTCGAATTTATACCCAATACCCCAGACCGTTTTCACGGGGCTGGGCTCAAGTCCCGCATCCCGGAGTTTTTCCCGAATGTTTTTCACATGACTGTCCACGGTCCGTGTTTCCCCTTCGTAATCGTTGGACCAAATTCGTTCGAGTATCTCTTCTCTTGAGAACGTTCTTCCAGGGTGACGAGCAAGAAGCAGCATCAACTCAAATTCTTTCGGCGTGAGTGAGATATGCTTAGTGCCTGCCACCACGGTTCGCCTCGTCATATCAATCACCAAACCGATGTTGTCAAATCTCAATTCACTTGTCTCGTCCAAATGAGCCCGGCGAATCAAGGCTTGCACTCTTGCCACCAGCTCTCTTCCGTCAAACGGTTTCGTCAGGTAATCGTCAGCCCCCTGAGACAACCCAGACACCTTGTCCTCTATGGAGGTTCTTGCCGTGAGCATGAGGACGGGGATCTCCGGATCCTTATCTCGAATCCGAGCGCATGTCTCAAAGCCGTCCATCCCCGGCATCATGATGTCCAAAATGACCACATGCGGTCGGGATCGGTCGATAGCGTGGAGTGCATCCATCCCATCCACAGCCTCCTCCACGGAATACCCCGCACTTTGGAGATATATCCGAATGAGGTTCCGCATTTGGGCTTCGTCGTCCACGATTAGGACCTTTTTCACATAGATACCCCCTTGTCTTGAAATGTGCAGCTCCGTATCTCGTTAGCAAATTCGTCACATCATCTGCATACTTTCTCCACACTTACGACCTATAACAAAGTCGAAGAAAGAAATCTCATTACAGAAAGGTTGGTGTGTCACATGTTGAAGAAAGTTCTCTGGACGTTACCCGTGCTCGCAGTCGGCATGGTAATTGGAGGTGTCACATTACCGAATGTCTTCGCCTCCACTACAACACCGACGAACACCCCGCCTGCACAGGCTCAACAGATGATGCAACAGGCACTGAACACACCCCAAGGTCAAGCGATGATCCAAGCGTGTAGCAACTTCATGAGCCAATTCGGGCAGGCTCAGAAATGAGTAAATTTGGTTTCGGCGGGGTTGAGGATTTCCTCGACCCCGTTCTCATCATTACCCACAGATCAGCCTCTCTCAATCAGGAGTGAGCAGTCATGATGTATGGCCTTTCTGGAATTGGCATGTTCGGAGGATGGCTGACCATGCTGGTATGGATTGTCATCCTCGTAGCTGTTATCTATTTGGTAATTTTCCTTCTTGACAGGATCACGAAAAAATCCGACTCCTCAAGGTTGGACGCTGAGCAAATATTGCGGGAGCGGTATGCTCGAGGCGAGATCGATACCGAAACTTTTGAAGAAATGAAGGAGCACCTGAAACGGCAGTGAACGTTCCTCAGTTCCCCTTTTTCAAGGTAGCACACGTTACGAGCCTGAAAATGGTGTTTTGAGACTATCTGGTTCCATACTTTCTTCACAATTTGCTGGTATTGAAGGTTGTGAAGACATGTGACGAGGAGAGATGTCGATGTTGCAAACCATTGGAACCGTCGTTGCGTTACTGGCATGTCCCCTAATGATGGCTTTCATGATGAAAGGCATGCACGGGGGACACGACGGAAATTCCATGCAGGGTGCACCGAAACGGAAATTCAACTCCAAAGAGGAAGAGATGGCGGATTTACGAGTTCGGCTCGAGGAGTTACAGATGCAGTACGACCGCCTCGCCAAGGAAATACAAGCAGACTCCGCATCTCATCATAATTCTGATCATTACAGACAGGCACACAGCAACTGAATGGCTCAAGGGGGGGCCGTTGGTGCCTCCCTTGACCCGTTATGTCGCCTATTGGGACAAACGTCGACCGCAAGACAATGGAAACAGTGGGTCATTTTTATGTTACGCTCCAAGAGGAGCACGGTGGCGAATGCTGAAGTCAAGGTTAAGGGCGGGTGACCAAAGTTGACCAGCATTACGGAGAAAATCAGACGCCGATATGATCGAATTGCCCCCTTGTTCGACAAGATGGATCGAATGGTGGATGACAAGTACCGGGCGGAATTGATCGGCCGTGTGCACGGTGAAGTCCTTGAAGTGGGAGTTGGAACTGGCGCCAACCTCAAATTCTACCCTGAGAATGTGAACGTCACCGCCATTGACTTCAGTCCCCGCATGTTGTCGTACGCACAAAAGCGTGCCAAAGAATGCCGTGCGAAGGTACGGCTAGTGCAAATGGATGTGCAACACCTACAGTTCGACGACAACACATTTGATTTCGTAGTGTCAACCTGCGTGTTCTGCTCTGTCCCCGATCCCGTTGCCGGGCTTCTGGAAATCCGTCGGGTTCTGAAGCCTGAGGGACGCCTTCTCATGATTGAACACATGCTGAGCGACCACTTCCCCATTGCTATCGCCCTTCATCTGCTCAATCCCCTCATCGTCCGGATAACAGGGGCGAATGTCAACCGCAGAACAATGGACAACCTCCGGATGGCGGGATTTTCGATTCAGGATATGCGCTTCATTGGCTTCGTCGATGTGTTTCGCCTCATTGTGGCCGCCCCCAACAGATCCCCATAGCGCTGGAGGATAGTCATGTTGGCTTGCCACCAACGTGGCGTTCATTTTGGCCAGGTCACAGTGAACGTCGATCCTTCTCCAACGCGACTTTCGACATGGATCGAGCCTTGGGACAGTTGAGTAAGCCGTTTTACAATAGCAAGCCCGAGACCGCTGCCGCCCGTCCTTCGATCCCGAGATTTGTCTACCCGATAGAAGCGCTCAAAAATATTGTCGATTTCCGTTTCTGGTATCCCGATGCCGGTGTCTTCAACCGATAAATAGGGTTTACCTTCCTGGATGCCAACCGTGACTATGATGTTTCCCCCATGGGCCGTATATTTCACGGCATTGTCGAGCAGGTTCCGTAAAATTTGTGATACATGCTGCTCTTCAACCGAGGCCCATACAGGAGCCCCGGACCAACGCAATTCCAATGTGATACCCGCTTCTGTACACCTTGGCTCGAAAAGCTGTACCGTAGACTTGGCAATCTCGGACAACTCCGTCTGCGGAACATCCGAGGTCGGTGTCGCAGGTGCGGTATCCGCCTCATAAAGCGTCTCTGCAGATGACACGAGAGCTTGAAACCGCTCGATCTCCTCCAAGCAACTCTGGAGCCGTTCCCGGTTCGGCTCCCACAGTCCGTCGTAAAACGCTTGGATATGCGAACGCAGGGTGGTCAGCGGCGTGCGCAGTTCGTGCGCAATGTCTTGCATGAGATCCTTCCGGAGCTGCTCTTGCTTGTCCAACTCCTGCGAGAGGTAATTCAGGGTGTTGGCAAGCGAAGACAGTTCATCATGGCCCTCGACAGGGATGGTCGTCCCCCACTTTCCGTGCGCAATTTCCATTGCCTGTGTCTGCATCACGGAGATTCGTTGAGTGATGGCTCGGGAGACCAATACCGCCACACCTGCTGTCGCCACCACGAATACCAAAACCGTCCACAGTAAACTCTGTGTGAGTGCCTGCTCGAAATGGGCTTGAATTTGTTGGGTCAACGACGGCGACACCGAATTGATTTCCGGACAGACCACCGACAGAAAGTGGCGGTGAACCTCAGCTTGAAGGATGAAAGCCAAGGCTACCAACATCGCTGACACGGTTATGAAGAATGCCAGAATGATCTTCTTTCGCAGACTCAATCGTTGTCCCCTCCAAACCGATATCCCATTCCATAGACAGTGTGGATGTACACCGGGTTTTTGGGGTCATCTTCAATTTTCGCCCGCAGATTTTTCACATGGGCGTCTATGGTCCGTACATCCCCCCGAAAGTCCAGTCCGAACACCCGTTCAATCAATTCTTCCCGGCTGAATATCCGCTTTGGATGGCGACTCAAGGTCGTGAGCAGTTTATACTCCGTAGCGGTCAAATCAGCGTTCACCCCGCCTTTGTACACCACTTGCTGCAGTGCATCGATGACCAAATCGCCATCCCGATATTCCATCCGATCCGCCAGTGGGTGGTCGAATTGTGTACGGCGTAAAATGGCATGAACTCGGGCCACCACCTCGTTCGGATTAAACGGCTTCGTCACATAGTCGTCGGCGCCAATTTGAAGCCCCTTCAATCGATCCTCATCTCTATGCTTAGCCGTCAGCATCAGAATGGGTACGGCCGAACGAGCACGTACCATGGTGCATACCTGTTCCCCCGGCAGATCCGGCAGCATGAGGTCAAGAATGATGAGTGACGGATTTATCTCGTCAAGGCGCTGTAAAACCTCCGTGCCCGTATAGACACAAACGACATCATAGCCGGCCTGCTCCAAATACAGCGATAACACATCAGCAATCTTCTTTTCGTCATCAGCAACCATGATGGTGTGTTGCCGCTTCATCTTCGTTATCCCCCGCAAACGTAACGATTTCTTTACGCTCCCCGGTCTTCATACCATCTTCACAATCGATCGTTACACTGGCAATGGTTCACTCACAACCGTTTGCGGGACACCATTCAGAGTTAGGAGTGTGTAACGTGAAAAAGCAACACGTTGTCCTTTACAGTGCAGCAGCCGTGCTTGCCATCGCCGGCGGCAGTGGCTATTATGCCTGGTCGACGCACAAGGTGTCGAATGCATCCATGTCGCCGCTGGCCCAAGCGACGAGTGCGAATGAAAAGCTCATCCCTGTATCCGCCTACGTCGCAAACCCGCCATCCGGGGCGCCCGTACAGTCCTTCACGTTGACTGCCCAGGAAAAGACCATCACCCTTAACGGAAAAACCGTCAAGACCATGACCTTCAACGGAACGGCCCCAGGTCCACTCCTGACGGTCCACCAGGGCGATCTCGTCGAGGTCACGGTCCACAACGAGCTCAGTGTCCCCATCACAATCCATTGGCACGGGATTTCCGTTCCCGGCTCCCAAGACGGTGTACCCGGATTGACCCAAGACCCCATCGCACCTGGCGGCAGCTATGTTTACCGATTCGTCGCAAGTCAAGCGGGGACGTACTGGTATCACTCCCACATCAACAGTGTTCAAGAGATAGGCCTTGGGCTGTTTGGCGGTATCGTGGTCCTGCCGAAAAACCAGGCGACCCCTGTACCGGACAGAGACTACACGCTGCTCTTACATGAATGGTCCACGTCCCCGTCATCGTCTGATAATGAGTCCATGGGGAACATGAATTCCATGAGCGGGATGAGTATGGGAAACATGGGTGACATGGGTAACATGAATATGGGTTCGCCGAAGCTGCGTACAAATGGCTTCCAAGTGACAGACATGGATAAGAGCGCCGTCGCTGAAATGGCGAACATGTACGATGCGTATACCATCAACCAGACCGCCAGCGGGCAAACCATGCTCGAAGCTAAGCCGGGACAGACTGTACGCCTGCGACTCGTGAATGCAGGCAACATGACACACCTTATGACGCTGGTTGGCACCCCGTTCAAGGTGGTCGCTATGGATGGACACGACATTGCAAATCCCACGCTGATTGAGAACGAACTTCTGCCGATTGGGGCAGCCCAGCGATACGACGTGGAGTTCACGATGCCAAAGAGCGGGATGGTCCATTTGGTTAGTGGGGACCCCAACATGACGGAGCGCATGCAGCTTCGGGCAACCATCGGCGATATCACGGCCTCCGGCGTGAGTTCCATGTCTGATATGCCCAACGTCCAAGCTGAACCGTGGTTTGACTTCACCCACTACGGCAACGGATCGCCCAAAGGGGTTCAGGCGTTCACATTAGACCAGAAGTTTGACAAGACATTCAACATGGACCTTGGCGTCGCCATGAACAACAGCGGCATGGTCTACACAATCAATGGCAAGGCATTTCCGGACGTACCACCGTTCGTCGTCAAGACGGGGGATACCGTGAAGGTCCACATTGAAAACAAGAGCGGGTACATTCACCCAATGCACCTCCATGGACACGACTTTCAAGTTCTTACCCGTGATGGCAAGGCCTTGACAGGCAGCACTGTGTATCTCGACACACTGGAAGTTCTGCCTGGGGAAACCTACGACATCGCCTTTAAGGCGGATAATCCAGGCCTGTGGATGTTCCATTGCCATGACTTGCATCACGCATCGGCGGGCATGGATGTTGTTCTGCAATATGCAGGTGTTTCGGATCCGTATAACATAAAGGCCTTGTCCGAATGATAAAATCACCCACCAACTCCGACTTCATGATCTTTCATGTGATAGTTCGCTGTACAGCGTCTCATTCCATGGGAGAGATGACTGAAGTCGGTGGGTGGCCATACGCCGGGTACGGCGGTTCAACACCTACACAAACAGCATGAAGTTGACGAACTTATTCATCAACACAACTCCTCATCTTCGCAGCTTCCTCGGTCAAGCGTGTCGCTGACACTGCATATATCTCTAAAAGGTACACATATTCAAGTGTCTGGAGTGCTGGCATTGTTGCTCATCACGAGCTTTGTCGGTTCAATCATCGGCTTTTACGTATGCTATCAAACCGTAGTCAAGATGCATTACGTGAGTAATCTCATCCGGATGCGAGTGTGTATGCTCAACAGTATGTCCCTGGCTTTCATCTTCGCCATGCTTATCGAATTGACAACCGGTAGCAAGAGTTTAGCCGTCGTTATCCCTGTGGTCACGGTCTGCCTGCCTATCGTGTTCATGATGAAACCCTTTAATGTGCTGGATATGGTTGAGGCCTGCATAGCAAACCTCATGAGCGTCTCAATGAGCGTCATGCTCGTTGGTATGGTCGATCACAGTGTTATTTGGGCCATTCAATGCATTCTGGTCCTCATTGAAATCATGCTGTATTTGGCCCTTCTCCGTAAGATGCGTTTGCGGTGAATCGGGCAATCCCTTTAGATCCGCAATGCCCTCGATGACGAGGGATCCCGCAATGACTCCGATGAATAGCCATTGCGCTGGACTGAAGACGAAAAGCACCGTGGTACGTAAAGCAAGAACAGAGGTTACGAACAGCAAGGCCTCAAAGGCGGCCCATAAACGCTGAGGATGAGCTACCAACTGAGCACGTTTTCGCACCGCCCACAGCAACAATAAAATTGCCCCAATGGATCGAAGACTGAATTCCAAGCGGAACGGATTTATGTTCACGACAGCAAGATAGGCAAAGAAAAAGATACTGCCAATCATGGTACCCTCTGCTGCTACGGCAAACGCTCTTCGTCCCAACACCCTCGCTGTATGGAGTCCATACAGCAGGTACAGCATGGCGGCTAAGATCCCAACGAGCCATCCATTCGTCCCAGACCCTCCGAGCATTGAAAAAATGTCGTCCCTCAAATTGGGGCTTGGATGAAAGATCAACCCGGCGACAAATTTGCTGAAAAAAATGTACACCAGCACAACACCGGACACCCGGTCTTTGATGGCGTCCGTAACGGGATCATTGTTCCCTACGGTTCTCAAGTACACCCAAGCACCAAGCCCACCGACGACGAGGGCAATCCAAACGGACGGGATTCTCTGAAGCAATGAATACAACATTACTCTGTTATCCTCTGAAGTTGGTCATTCAGGTTTTGGGCTGTGATGAGACCAACATTGACATCGGTAATAATACCTTGCCGGTTGACAAAGAATGAGGTGGGGAACCCTACAATGTTGTACTCCTGCAATACCTCGCCGTTTTTATCGAGAGCCACGGGCCAGGTTATACCATAGTGTTTTATGAACTGTTCCACATCCGGCATATTGTCCTGGGAAGTGGCATTCACGCTGAGGAACACAACCTTGCTACCGTATTGTTTGTATGCCTTCACAATGTCCGGTGTTTCCTCCTGGCAAGGCGGACACCACGAAGCCCAAATATTGATGAAAATAGGCTTGCCGATGAGGTCCTTTGTGTCGATTGTTTTATTATCCGGGTACTCCGTCAAAGTAAAAGGCGGCATGCGATACCCTTGTTGTGGGGCAACGGGAACATTTGCAGCAGCCTCTGGGCTCTGCTTCTTGAAGCCAACCATTCCGACACCGACGATCAAGGCCCCAATCACAACGGAGAGCAACGTCCACTTGAGTGGTTTTTTCATCCTCATACCTCCCAAGGATTAGAATCCGGTAAATCCCCCGTACAGCTTGATAAGCCACACCGTGATCCGAGACATACTGTTCGTGAGAAGCAGTACCCCAAGCAGAACCATGATGTAGCCGCCAATTTTCGAAAGTATGGCGCCGTACTTTGCCAACTTCCGTACAGACCCTAGCGTCAATCCCAGAATGAAGAACGGAATGGCGAATCCCACGATGTATGCGGTAATGAGTGAGATACCCATGGCACTCTCCGTTGCGCTCATCACCAATACAGCGGAAAGAATCGGCCCAATACACGGAGACCAACCCGCCGCAAAACTAATGCCAACCAGTACCGAGCCGAGGTAACTGGTCCCCTCCCCTCGGAATTCCCACTTTTTCTCCACCATAAGCCACTTAGGTCTCAAAAGGCCGCTGAGCGCCAGCCCCATCACGATCACGATAATGCCACCGACGATTCGGATGACATTTCGATAACCAACAAATAGCTGACCAATCAGGGTGGCCGATAATCCTAAGGCCAGGAAAATGATTGAAAATCCGATGATGAAAAACACCGTGTGTCAGTGCCCGCAAGCGATGATTGATCGTTTGCTCACCGGATTGATTGAACGTAACGCCTGAGATGTACGAGATGTAGCTCGGGTACAGTGGCAGACAGCAAGGGGACAAAAAGGAAAGTACCCCTGCAAGGAAGGCTAACCAAAGCGTTGGATGCGTACCTAACGTCAACTCTTCATCCACCCTCCTCTACGAAGCCCCGCTGTCTCTGCGTAGGATGACATCTGCAACCCGCCGCCTTGGCATAGGAAAGCATCTGCGATTCTGCCAGCGGTCCGATCAAGTGGCTCATCACAGCTCCGTCCGCTGTGATAAAGAACGTTTCCGGCTGTCCTGTTACTCCGTAGCGGGAGGACCATTTGTCATCCGGACTTAGCACGACCGTGATGTTACTCGGTATGTGGTATTTGGATACATACTGTTGGACCATAACTGGCCCATCTCCCCGGTCGATCATCACGACGTGAATGTCATTGCCATACTGCTTCGCAAACGAAATTAAGTCCGGAGTCTCTTCAATACAGGGTTGACACCATGTTGTGAAAAAATTGAGCAGAACTGGTTTCCCACGTAACGCCTCAAGAGAAAAGGATTGACCTGAAACCGTCCTTTCTTGAATGTTGGGCGCCGTGTCCCCTATCCCAACCGGGGTGTTGAACCGACTGTATTGCACAACCAAGTAAATAAATCCGAGAAGGATTACACCGGCGACCGTAAAGATGGTAGCGCCACGCCGAATGTCTTTCTGCATGGAAACACCCTGCTATTTAAACTGTTGATGATCTCCAGTGATGACCTTGACTTTTAGGTTACACCTCGATTTTGAAGAAAGTATGAAGTGCAACGACAACCGTCGAATCTTCCCAGGGTGTCTCGAAATTCATATTTTCTTCATAGTGCTCAACTATAGTTTTGGTGACACGCCTTGCCCCGCCTACTGTGCTAGAGGCACATGTGTTTTAGCAAGAAAAGATCAAACCTCGGACTAGACGACTCCGTTTTTAGGAGGGATTTCGATGAAATTGAAGAAGCTCGTGGCGATATCCGGTGTAGTTGTGGTTTTTGCGCTCGCAGGATGCGGAGCAAGCGGAGGAGCCTCCAGCAATTCCAGCGGCGGTATGGGCAACATGGATATGTCTAACGGAACGATGAACATTACCAACGGAACTATGGATATGGGCAACGGGACGATGAATATGTCCAACGGAACTATGGACATGGGCAATCAGACAAATTCAACAAAGTGACCAGAGAAATGCGAAGGCCCGAACGACTTGTATGTAGTAGGGTGAGGCGGCGGTCGCATAGCCACCTCACCCCTTTTGTCTTTTGATACTTTGCTCACGAAGACAGTTTACAAAAGCCACTGCCGCCACGATGTCACCATACCATTCATGCCGTCATTTGAAGTGAAAAATGGCGGCCACTGTGTCCCCTGAGAAAGGCGATCCCGGTATACTCTGGCCTCTCTTTGTAAAAGATAGATTTAAGAGGCTTGCACCGGAGTGAGATGACATGAAACGAATGATCGTATGGGTAGTCGGTGGCGTCTTGGCATTCACAATCTTCGGCCACGTGTTACCGGCCATGGCGAGTAACTCTGAAGCGCCTGTACCCCGAAAAGAAGCGGAGTATCTTACGCAGAGTTTTAATGCGACTGGTGCGAAGGCAACGAGCTTTGTGATCCACGACTACAGTACCGTAAACCAACAGTTCATGTCAGTCTCCGATTTACAGAACCTTTCCGAGACGATCGCATCCGAGTTTGGACTTACGAACGTTAAGGCTGGGAAGCGTGTGGGGCAAGACAAACACATCATCGAACTTAGCAGCACATGGTCTACAAAGACGAGCCTGTCGATTGTCCTGAGCAGCTTTCACATGACGGATGGCATGCCAGACTCAACGATACTTGTCCTTCGGGCAAGAAACGAAACAGGCAATGTAGCTGAACTGGCGCCTCAGATGTCTGCAGTATCGACTGAATTGCGGCGTCTACACATATCGCCACAACTTGATGCTTATATCACCGGGCACGTCAAACCCAAACTTTCGCAGGAGCAAACCGATCATGTCATTAGCAAAGCCTTTGTCGCAGTGAAGGCCGAGAGGACGGAGGGCCTATCGTCCACTCTTGTGACGAGCATTTCCGGATACTCCTCGGAAGGCCCAACATATATTCTATCAAACGGTAAGAAGATGAATCTCCAAGTGGCATTACACTGGGACGGATATAATCACCAGACGAACGTAATTGTAGGGACACCCATCATCATTGACCCGTATTAAGTCTGGTGCCCCTAGACAAATCACCGTTAAACATACCTCACGACTGTGAACATTCCTCCCATTTCCGTTTTATGCTCATTCGTCGTATGGTGAGGCTTATGACAATGAAACGCCCATGTACCCGGATTGTTCGCTTTGAATTCGATATCCCACGTCTCCCCCGGTGCCACATTAATCGTGTTTTTGAACCACGGCACCGGAATGTTGCTTCCGTCACTGGCCACCACTCGATATTCATGTCCGTGGAGATGCATTGGATGTGAGTCCATGCTCAGATTCCCAAGCCGGATCCGTACATTTTCTCCATAACGAACCCGAAGAGGTTCCGTTTCGGGGAAAACCTTCCCGTTCATCGTGAAGTAATTGAAGTCCATGCTCATTGGATTGATGTCAAACACTTGCGGGCTCCCGTGGCTGTCTCCCGTCATCTGGTGAACCATTGGTACTTCCGTTGAACCCATCTTCATCGAAGATTGAGCAGTGTCCATTTTCATACCGCCCATATTCATGTCCGTCCCTGTCTGAACGGCCCACTCCTGAAGCAGAATGATGTACTCCCGATCCGTGGTCAGGTGTGACGGAAGTGAGACAATCATACCGGCCAGTCCCATCATCTCTTGCTTGGCGTCCATCTTATGGGAGTGGTACATAAAAGTTCCGCACTGATGGATGACAAAGTCGTAGACGTATGTCTCCCCAGGCTTTACGACAGGCCCAGCTCCGATTCCCGGCACACCATCGACTTCGCTTGGCACGATCAAACCATGCCAATGGACGGATGTTTCTTCCGGAAGACGATTTGTGAAAACGATCTGAACTCGGTCGCCCTGATTGACGAGTATTACGGGTCCAGGGGTGGAACCGTTATAGCCCCACGCTCGGATCGTCACACCACTCATTAACGTCTGTTCAACAGGTTCAGCCACCAGACGGAATCGCTTTACACCGTGATGCAGACGATACGGAAGAAAGGCCAGATTGGGTGCGACCAACTTGGTCCTGCCAATCCGTATGGACCGCATGATGGATACCCCCTTTCACCAGCTCAGGATATGCGACGGGGTAGACATGTGCCCGCCCAATGAAAGATGTCCGTAAACGTTTGTGTTGACAATAATACCATACAGGGGTATCGTGTTCGTGAAAGCTGTAAATGAAAGCGAGGCGTTGACGATGGGCAACGACCATCACAGCCACAGTTACGCCCCCAAGAAGCAAGACCTACAGCGACGGCTGAAACGCATAGAAGGGCAAGTCCGGGGGATCCAAAAAATGATCGAGGAAGACAGGTACTGTGTCGACATTCTCGTCCAGATAGCTGCAATCAAAAGTGCTGTCCATCAGGTCGGTTTGTCGATCCTGGAATCCCATACAAGAGGCTGCGTGGCAGATGCCATATCGAATCACGCAGACGGCGATGAAAAAATTGATGAGCTGATGGAGGTCATTCGGCAATTTACGAAGTCATGAACTCGCATGTAAAGGGGTGTACAGAGTGCCTGAAGTCTGTGAAATCACATTGCCTGTGGAAGGCATGACATGTGCAGCCTGTGCCGCTCGTATAGAGAAAAACGTCTCTAAACTCCCTGGTGTCAAAGAGGTCAACGTCAACCTCGCATCTGAGCGAGCACGTGTTGTCCTTGATGGCAATACGACGTGGAAAGACGTTGTGGAGAAAATCGAAAAAACCGGTTACAGCGTTCCGACGAGAGAAGTGGAGTTCAACATCGAAGGAATGACCTGTGCCGCTTGCGCCGCCCGGATCGAGAAAGTGGTCAGCCGGCTGGATGCCGTGAAATCAGTCAACGTCAATCTGGCGTCAGAGAAGGCGCACATTTCCTTTGTTCCCGGCGTGATTCAGGAGTCGGATTTAATTCGGGCGATTGAGAAAGCCGGATATGGTGCAAAACTGGCGTCCGAGACCGGCGCTGAGGAAGAAAAACGCAGAAAGCGACAGGAATATAAACGGGAGGTCATCAAGTTCTGGGTGTCGGCCGTCATAACGGCTCCTCTCGTGATTCAGATGTTTGTCATGCTTTTTGGCGGTATGGCCTTTATACCGAACTGGGTAAGTTGGCTTCTGGCCACCCCCGTTCAGTTTTACATCGGCTGGCGATTTTATAAAGGGGCTTACCATTCGCTTCGTGGTGGCGCCGCCAACATGGACGTGTTGGTTGCCCTCGGCACAACCGTGGCCTATGTGTACAGCGCTATCCTGACCATCCAGGGTCGGCCAGACGTTTACTTCGACAGTTCCGCTACAGTCGTGACACTGATCTTTATGGGCAAGCTTCTTGAAACGAGAGCCAAAGCGAAATCCAGCTCTGCCATCGAGGCACTCGCCAAACTCGGCGCCAAAGTGGCGCACGTCCTGCGTGACGGCCAAGAGATCGATGTTCCAGTCGAGGAATTGCGTGTCGGCGATATCGTACGAGTGCGCCCAGGCGAAAAAGTTCCGAGTGACGGCATCATCAAAGAAGGCAACACAACCATTGACGAGTCTTTCCTTACGGGTGAATCTCTTCCGGTCGCCAAATCTCCTGGGGATCCAGTAGTTGGCGCCTCCGTTAATCAGACCAGTGCATTCACCATGGAGGTTACAAAAGTAGGCTCAGATACTGCGCTGGCTCAGGTGATTCGGCTTGTGGATCAAGCGCAAGGTTCCAAAGCACCGGTGCAGCGATTGGCTGACAAAATCTCTGGCATCTTCGTCCCGATTGTGCTTGCCATTGCCTTGGTGACTTTGATTCTTTGGGGCATCTTCGGCGGCTGGTCTCATGGGCTAATCGCTGCTGTAGCGGTTCTGGTGATTGCATGTCCCTGCTCTCTCGGGCTTGCTACACCGACAGCCATCATGGTCGGCACTGGCCTGGGTGCAGAGTCCGGGATTCTGATTAAAGGCGGAGAGCACCTCGAACTCGCTCACAAAGTGAACACAGTGGTTTTCGACAAGACGGGAACCATCACATCAGGTAAACCGCAGGTGACCGACGTTTGGACCGTGGAAAGCGTCTCAGAGCAATACCTCATCAAGATAGCATCAGCACTCGAGTCGCTGAGTGAACACCCGCTGGGTACAGCGGTCGTGAAATACAGTAAAGAGCAAAACGTGGCGATCCCGTCAGCTTCCAGCGTTCAGGCGATTCCCGGCAAAGGAATCGAAGGCGTGGTTGAAGGACGAACGATTCGCATTGGAAACCGCAGATGGCTGAGCGAGACTGGTGTCACCTCATTCCCTGAGGAGACCTTGGTGGAATTCGAGAACGCCGGAAAAACGGCGATCATGGTGGCAAGCGATGAAAAGTTGCTCGGTGTGATTGCGATCGCCGACACCATCAAGCCGGATGCAAAGGATACCGTACGACAGCTCAAGGATATGGGCATTGAAGTCTGGATGATTACTGGTGACAACGAACGAACAGCGAACGCTGTCGCTGCACAAGTGGGTATTCAAAACGTGATCGCTGGCGTCCTCCCTGCCGATAAATCGGCGAAGGTCAATGAGTTGCGGAGGGACGGACGAATCGTTGCGATGGTTGGAGACGGCATCAATGATGCCCCTGCCCTGGCGGCAGCCGACATCGGGATCGCCATGGGTACAGGCGCAGATGTGGCACTCGAAGCCGCAGATATTGCGCTCATGCACGGAGGTACCTATGGTGTCGTGGATGCCATTCGGTTGTCGAAGGCGACGATGCGGAAGATTCGTCAGAACCTGTTCTGGGCGTTCTTTTACAACGTACTCGGCATCCCGCTGGCGGCGCTGGGTGTCCTCAGCCCCGTCATCGCCGGGGCGGCCATGGCGCTCAGTTCTGTGAGCGTCGTATCGAACAGCCTGCTGTTGCGCCGCTTGAAGCTCGGAAAGGAGGTGCATGCGGCGTAGAGGACGACGTATCGACTCCAACACAGACGGACGACCTGAACATACAAGGAATCACGAGAGGAGAGGATGTCATATGGCGACGGCGACCATCACTGTCAAGGGTATGACCTGCAGCGGCTGTGTAAACTCCGTCACCAAAGCGCTCAAAGGCGTGGAGGGTGTGCAGGAGGCGAACGTGGATCTGCAAGGGCAAAAGGCCACGGTCACGTTCGACGAGGCGAAGACCAACGTGGCCAAGCTGAAAGAGGCCATCGAGGAAGCCGGATACGATACAGAGTGACGATCGATTCGTGCGGCGGACAGGGAAGGTTTGGAGGGTTTGCCCGCCTCCCTCCCGCCGTATGGTCATGTACGGCAAGTGAAGGGACCCATCCGTCTCATCGCTCCTGCAGGTCTTTGAGGCGCTGCAAGTATTCGTCCCGGTCAATTTCACCACGGGCGTAGCGTTCTTTGAGCAGTCGAACAGCGTAGTCATGCTCTTTATCATTTTGGCCAGTAGCTCCTCTTCTGATCACTCGAACGATGGCCCAGATGACGAGCAGGATCCCGGCAATCAAAATCAAGACGGAGAATATCCAGTACAGGCTCATGACCCCGAACCCCATCATGCCCATCCCGTTCATCATCATGATTGCGTTTCCCCCTAACAGTTTCGACCTGCCCATAGTGTAACGCACATGTGGCATAATAACCCATGAGGTGGCAATGTGGTGAACGACAAGCGAATCACCCGGCGTGAATTTCTGATGGCCTTGGGCGGCCTGGAGTTGATTGGCCTTGGCAGCTATCCGTTCATTCGCTCTCTTGTGCCTGGCAGTCCTACCCCTCTGGTGCTGCCGCAAAGACCCACGATCCCGTGGAACGGGACCGTCAAATCCTTTGTCCTCAACCTGTCACGGGGAGATGTGACGCTTCGGGATAGCCGCTGGTTCAGCGGATATCTCATCAACGGCCAGTTCCCCGGCCCCGAGATCCGTGTCCGAGTAGGCGACAAAGTCGGGTAATGGTGAACCATCATCTCGACCAACCCACCACGCTGCACTGGCATGGGGTGAATGTCCCTTCTCCGATGGATGGCGTACCGGGTATCTCCCAGGACCCCATCATGCCCGGACAGTCGTTTACGTTCGAGTTTGTCGCCGGTCCCTCCGGCACTCGCTGGTATCACTCGCATGTGTTTGAAATGGATCAAATCCCGAACGGCTTGTTTGGCGCCTTGATCATTGAACCTGTGAACGGTACGGAGCCTTACCCTGCAGACCGTGACATGACGCTCATCCTGTCCACGTGGGGATACCAATCCAACCCCGGATTCGATTACGGCATGCAAGCGAGCGGTGGCATGGGTTCAAATGATGATGGGGGGCGGGACCATGACCTCCTCCAGCCTGGGATTGATCCATTTGATGAACGGGGACATCCCGGCGGCCTTGGCCTCCGTCGCCGTACACGCAGGTGAAAAACTTCGCCTTCGGCTCGTCAACGCCAGCGCCTCCGAGTCTTACTGGTTGACCATGGACAAGGGCAGCTTCCTGGTGACCCATACGGACGGAAATCCGCTGGACACCCCCATACCCGTGAGTGACTTGTACATAGCCCCGGCGGAGCGATACGACATTGTGGGCACGCCACCACAGACAGGAAAGTGGTATCTGCGCTCCAAAATCGGCGGCCAGGAAGTCATGCGAATTCCCTTTTATACGGACGGACAAGTGAGTGCAATGCCTTCGTCGGCACCCTCATGGTCCTACACCAGTTCCTCCACCGAAACCGGTTCTTTGGCAAAGGTCGATCAACACTTTGTTTTGACGCTCAGCGACGGGATGATGATGGGGCCAAGCTGGACCATAAACGGTGCCTTATCCAAACACTGCCCCTCTGCGTGTAGGCAAAGGCGACCGGGTGCGCATAGAAATGCAGAACATGAGCATAATGGAGCATCCCATTCATCTGCATGGGCATTCGTTTGAAATCACGAGCTTCAATGGCAGGGTCTTGGCACGACCACTGGTGAAAGATGGATGTAAAACGTCCGGAACGATAAGGAGTATGATGGCCAATCATATCGGAAAGGGACACTCATCACGGTTGGGTTTTATCCCATCGAACAACAAAATAACCTGCGCCCTGGTGTTGGGCATCACGCTCCCGTTCCAATCGCATGGCGGTGTCAAATACCTGAAACTCATCCGGTCCAACATACAATCCGAAACGAACCTCGGAAGGATGAAAGGGCAACGTACCTGACAACTCTTCAACCGAAAAGAATCGGGCGTACCGATAGACACTTGCAGGATCTTGTTGACCACGCTCCGTGTACTTTTTTGCCCAGGCCCCAAATCGATTGATGCAACCGACAACCAAGCGGCCGCCAGGTTTTAAGACACGGAACCCCTCACGCAGTGCAGCGGCAGGATCTTGAATGAACTCCAGTACGATGTTACAGATCGCCAAGTCAAACGTGTTGTTGTCGAATGGAAGGCCAAGCAGGTCGGCTTGCACAAAGGTGACGACATTACACTGTTTCCTGCGTGCAACCCCCAACATCTTTCGTGAAACATCTACACCCACGACCGAAAGCCCCAAGTCGCTCAACCAATACGTGTAGGAACCTGTCCCGCAACCAAGGTCAATGGCCTTTTCCCCTTGCTTCGGCCTCGCCGTCGCAGCGATAATTTCATGTTCGACCACATCCACGAAGTGACCGAGCGGAGTGCTGCAAAAATCATCGTACGTGCTCGCTGTCTCGTCAAATAAGGCTTCCTCCTTCATCGACTTCACCCCCCTTCGTTCCAGTCACTTTCGCCTTACAGTTATGGGCAGACATTGCGTCATCGTTTCTTTTCAGGGAATCTTTACCCCGCACAACACGACAGCTTCGCCACATCCTTGTCAAATGTCAGGGCCGCCAGTTTCAATCCTTCCGCCATCGTCAAGTACGGCGCCAGGGTCGACTTCAGATCCTCAATCGTCAGACCGAACTTCACAGCCAGCACTCCGGCGTAAATCACGTCCCCGGCGTTCTCCGCCACCACGTGGACGCCGAGCAGCTTACGGGTGCGGGCATCCGCCACCAGTTTGATCACCCCCGCCGTGTCCCGATTCACCAGCGCCCGTGGCACTGCCTCAAGCGGCAACACCGAGGTGAGGACTTCATACCCTTTCGATCTCGCCTGCGCCTCGGTCATTCCCACCGTGGCAATGGCAGGCATGGTGAACGTCACCGCCGGCACCACCGTGAGATCCACCTTACGCTGTTCGCCTCCCAGGGCGTTTTCAGCCGCAAGCGCTCCCTCATACGCCGCCACGTACACGAACTGGGGCCCCAGCGTCACGTCCCCGGCGGCGTATACGTTCGGATTGCTCGTCCGCAGATACTCGTCGACCAGCACCTCGCCCCGGCTGCCGACTCGCACCTGAGCTGCCTCCAGGTTCAACGCTGCCGTGTTCGGTGTTCGCCCCGTGGCCACCAGCAGGGCCTCGGCTTCCACAACCTGCTCCTGCCCATTCACCGTGAGATGAACCCGTTTCACGTCCCCGTGTTGTTCCACCCGTCGATACGTGACGCCCGTCAGGATGCGGATACCGTCCAGGCTCAACGTTAGAGCGACGGCCTCGGAGACCTCCGGATCGTACGCTTTGAGCAGCCTGTCGCTTCGCTGCATCAACGTGACCTCTGAACCCAGGCGGTGAAACATCTGCCCGAGTTCCATGGCAATATAGCCGGAGCCCATCACGGCCAGACGCCGTGGGACCTCCGTCAGCTCCAGTGCCGTGGTGCTCACGAGGTAGTCCACATCCGCAAGCCCTGGAATGTCCGGCACGGCGGGTGATGCGCCCGTGGCGATGAGATACCGGCGGGCCCGAATCTTGCGGCCGGCGACCTCGATGGTCGACGGGTCGACGAAGCGGGCCTCACCCCGAACGAGATCGAAACCGTATTCGCCGATGAGGTCGACATACTTGTTCTGCCGCAGTTCCGCCACCAGTTCGTTTTTGGCGCCGACCAGCTGGTGCATATTCACCGGCCCGGCCGATGTCTGGAGGCCTGGGAACGGGTTGTGGGCGGCCAGGTGGTGGATTTCGCTGGCCCGAAGCATGGTCTTCGACGGTACGCAACCGATGTTGACGCAGGTGCCGCCGATGGTGCCCCGCTCGAACATGGCCACCTTGGCCCCAAGAGAGACGGCTTGGATGGCGGCGGAAAAGGCGGCCCCGCCCGAGCCGATGATGCATAGGTCGTATTCGTGGTCGCCGCCACCGCCCTGGACAGGCCCTCTCAGGCTCGGTGATCCATCGAGGATTTCGGCCTCTCCAGGCTGATACCCCGAGTCGGCCACGGCACGTTTAGCCTCCTCGAGGCGAGCGGGATCGATCTCAAACGTCGCCTCTGCCCTGCGAAAGTTTGCCGAGATATTCTCCGCACCAACACGCTGCAGGGCACGTGTCACATGCTCCTCGCAACCGGTACAGGTCATGCCCTGCATGGCCAGTCGAACCTTTTGCTTTTCATGTTGCATCTTGACAGCACCTCGTTTTCTGTCACACGCCTTGTCCCAGATGGACGTAGGGCCACCAGTAGATCACCAGGTAAACGCCCGTGGCCAAGGTGATCAATCCGCTCAAACGTCCCATCCAGCGAGCCCCGGCCCGCACCCACTTGCCGACCAACTGCTGCAAGATGGTGGACGCCAGGGAAATGACCGTCACCACAAAGTCCATGCTCAAACCGTACAAAATGAAATCGGTTAGGCCTCCGGCCAGTCCCTCGCTGTGAAACGAGGAGAGGACCAGTACGGAGAAGAGCGGCGACGTACAACCAAGCGACCCGAGCGCATACGCAATCCCATACAGAAACACAGACCATGACGTGCCTGGCTTGTGGTTCCAATCACCGCCAATGTGGAACGCCAGTCCGCCCTTGCCAAACATCATGAGTGTGCCCAATACGACGAAGAGGGCACCAATGCTCTCCGCAATCCACGCCACCGCTTTCCCCAAAACCTCGGAGAACATCACCGACACCATTCCTGCCAGTAGGAACACGGTGAAAAACCCAGCGGTCATCACCAGCCCGGCCCACAGCCCATCCCACGCACGGCGCTCACGCCCCGCAATCAAGTGAACGATGTAAGATGGGAGCATGGCCACACCGCACGGGTTGAAAGCAGCCATCATGCCAGCACCGAGAACGACGGCGAGATCCCCGTTCATGCCAACACCTTCTGCAACTGTACCGCTGTCGGTGCGACTCCGTCAAAGATGACGTGGTTGTGGTACAAGACCACCACCGTGTCCAGCTCCGTTACGTGAAAGCGCTCGAGCAGATTCGCATCCGTCGCCAAGACGTACTGCCAGTGGGTGTTCGCTGCCTTTGAAAACTGCTGTATGGTGACCTGATTATCGGCCTGCGGCTCCACATCGATAGAGATCGGTTGCACACCCGGCGTGTTCTGAAACTTCGCCAGGGTGGTTTCCGTTGGCAGGCAGACCGCACACGACGTGGTGAGAAAATGGAGGACCGTCTTCTCGTTCGGATCGATCAGAATCCGCTTTCCCCCGTGTCCACGAGAGTCAAGTCGCTAACGGTTGTCCCGGTTGTGGACTGACCGTTTGTCGCCACCGCTTGCGCAGACGGCTGTGGTGCAGAACCCGATAAGGCATGTCCAAAGTGAGTGAACCCATAGGCGCCTGCTCCGAGCAACACCACCAAAGCGCCACCTAACCAAAGCCTGCTCATTCTTATCCACCTCCCACTGAACGCCTGGCACTGTCACATCCGGGTACAGCAACGGATGTGTTCGGCATTGTCCGCCACAATGGACTTGGCCAATTGAAGGATGGTCCGCACACGCTCGTCCGAGATCCGGTACAGCACGTACTTGCCCTCCTGGCGAGAGGTGACGTACCCGCACCACTTGAGGCAAGCCAACTGGTTGGATACCTGGCTCTGCGTGGCGCCGGTGGCCTCCACCAACTGGCTGACATTCTTCTCGCCGTCCAGCAAAATCTCCACGATGCGAAGCCGTGTTGGATTGGACAGCCCGTGAAAAAACTTCGCATAGATTTCCGTCTGAACTACCTCTTCCGGCTGAAGCTTGAGCTGTGCCATGTGTGGGTTCCTCCTCAGCGCTCATTCTGCGGTGTCTGCGGGTTCGGTTTGTGTTCGGCAGGCCCCACAGGACCCGTGGCTACACATTCTCCCTTTTCTCGATCCGACGAACATACCGAGCCCCATCAACAGCACCATCCCGCCCAGGATGATGTACCGATTCGCCGTCAAGAACGCCCCAGCCGCCGTCAGACCGAACGCCGTGAGCAGCACCGGCAGCCCACAGCAGAGGATGGCCGCAATCGGTATTCCGAACAGTGCCCAAGACGAACCAGAGGAGCACGCCGGCTTGTGCGAATGGTCATGCGGTTGTTCCATCGTATAACCTCCCCCACACATCGTTTATATATTATGATAACCAAATATTTTACATCGTCAATACGAACGTTACCGTGTTTGCGGTCAGTCCCCGATTCCGTCGTTCATTGACTGCCGAGGCTCACTTCGATCCCCACAGCATCACGCCGACTCCGACGAGACAGATTGCCGCCCCAATCCAATCCCTCACGTGAGGTGCCTCCTCTCGCAACCCACCAACCCCACAGCAGAGACATCACGATGAACACACCTCCGTATGCTGCATACACCCGGCCGAACGACGAGAACTCCTGCCGGGTGGCGATCACGCCGTATAAAAAAGAGGACGGCCCCGCCCGCAAGACCGACCCACAAGGGTTTTCCGCTGCGCAGCCACAGCCACACCAGGTATCCGCCACCGATTTCTGCTAGTCCAGCAAGCACAAACAGTAGGTAAGCTTTGTGCATCTAACCACCCCCGTTCAGCAATAAGAGTCCGCATCCCTCAAGTCAGGATACGGACTCCCGCTGTGAACAAATCTTTCCTACCCATCAACCAGATCGCTTCCCGGCAGTCCAGTGCTGAGTGCGCACCCGGTCATTCAATTCGATTTCATTCTGACAGTTCGTCGAGAAACGTTTGAATCCGATCCCGGATGGCATCCCGGACCTCCCGAATCTTTGCTTGGAACTGGTCTTCCGTTCCCGTGGCCTCGGCTGGATCTTCGAATCCCCAGTGCAGACGCTTCACATAGGGAGGAGTCATCGGGCAGCGATCGTTGGCATCACCGCACAACGTGATAGCATAGTCAGCCAGGTTCAAAATCTCAAGATCAATCAACTTGGATGTGTGGTGCGAAATGTCCACGCCGGCTTCCTTCATGACGGACACAGCTCGAGGGTTCAATCCGTGCGCCTCCACGCCGACACTGTGGGCTTCAATTCTGTCCCCGCCAAGGAGTCTCGCCCATCCTTCCGCCATTTGGCTCCGGCACGAGTTTCCGGTGCAAAGAAAATACACAATTGGCCTTTTCATTCCACAACCACCTCCTCAAGTGTCACCCCACGAGTACCAACCAGACATACAGCCCGGTCAGGGTCACGAACAACGTGGGAATCGTGAGCACAACCCCAGTCCTGACGTATCTTCCTCAGGTGATAGTAACTCCCTTCTTGCTCAGTACGTGCAACCATAGCAGGGTAGCAAGTGATCCAATAGGTGTAATCTTGGGTCCCAAATCGCAGCCAATGACGTTTGCATACCGGCGTACCAGTCCATGGATATAAAACTATCGGTATTAACGACATAAAAAGTGTCGGGATTCTCGATTTCCTTTGACCATTGATCCCACCGTGGGCCGGCCTTGTCTGCAACTCCTAGCTCTGGATGACTATTTGCACGACGAGAGCATTGACACGGGTCACCGTGCACAGTGGTAAAATGAACCTGGAAACATTCCAGTCGTGTGATGTCGTGTGATATTGAGTTGGAAGCTTGACAACCGGGAATGGCCTCCTTAACCCTGTTACGAAAGGAGATCCCGACTATGGACAAGTTACGGTCCTTGATTGCTGAGTTCATGACGGCATTTGTAAATGCAGGCGGGTTGAAACAGCTCGGCGTCCCGGATGGAGATGAAATAGAGGTCACGCGCGTCCTAAAAGTGATGGGTGAATGGGTGGATCAGGAGCCGGATAAGAAGTTTGTCTTCACGCGTGATCAATTGAGGCGATGGGAGGAGCATTGTGGCAATTTAATTAAACAGGGCGTGAAAATTGGACACGAATTAGGTCGCATTGAGGAAGCTCGGCGGATTGGACAGAAACTTATCGCCTCGTACGGTATGTCACCCGAGCAGGCGTCCGAGGTTACCGGGATTGAGATTGGGGACCTCACATTGCAGGACGAGACGTTGAGTACCGAGGAGCGGGAGCTAAAGATTTTGGAACGAGTCAACAAGGCAATGACTCGTTTGGGACTCAGTCCCATCCCGGAGGATTCAGACTGGAGGCCGGATTCTTGGCAGCAAAAATGAACATCGCGTATTGAAGTATTGAATAACAAGAAGAAATACATTTTATGGAAAAACCATCCCGCCGGAACTTGAACTAAAGACGAACTCGACATCCAGGCGTGATTCACCAACTTAATGCTTAGCTTGAACACAATGTGCCTCCGTACTCCGCACATCCTCGTTCAAAAACTGGTGAATATCGTACCCACAGTCAGGCTCGGATGACAAGATAAATTCACGTGAGCCGGACGCCGACGGTTCTCAGAGCAACCACCTCGAAGTTCGTCTTCAGACTGGGCATAAAGCCCCGTGAGAAAAAGCTCCTAAAGTACTAACTTTAGGTGGATATCACTGTTTAATGTTGTCTGAATATTTTACCACATCCTATTGATTTTACAAGTTGCAAAACAACGTATTTTTTACTCTTCCATTCCTCCGGTACAGAAAAGCATGAGGTTCTATAATTGCCTCAAAGAGTCATGCCCGATAGATGGAGTGGAAAGGACAGGTGTTGGAACAATGCAATTTGATTCCGATACTTGGGAATCACTACCGATCCCAACACGATCGATGCTGTACGCTCTGAAGCCCATAACAAGCCCACGACCGGAGAGCCTTACCAGCTATGTCAACCGGCTCGTATACGAGCACGGCATGAACATGGCCATATTTCTTGCTTCTGTATGGGCACCTGCTGTAGACAAGAAATACTTGAATCGCATCACGGCCAACGGCGGAACGCGCTACTTGGCACATAGCGTAGCCATGAATGGAGTCGGCCAGAGCACCCGCGAGGCAATTCAAGTATTGTCGAGGCTCACTCACGTCGTCGGTCTGGAACAACTGACCTTCTATCCGTGGCGCCACGTTTTGTCGGTTCGAAACTTGTTACGAACGAAACGCGCATGGTGCCCGATGTGCTATGACGCATGGCGAGCAACCGGACAGATTACGCATGAACCACTGTTGTGGTCTGTTCAAGTCGTTACAATATGTCCTCGTCACCGCATACAACTACGCGATACGTGTGTGTGTTGTGGCAGACAACTTTACCACTGGGAGCGTTATGTACAACCGGGATTTTGCAGGTGTGGCCAATGGCTGGGATCGACGGAAGTCTCCAAGACGAATGCGATGTCGTCACCAAACTTTTATGAAAACATTCAACCAGACATTGCGACGTGCGTTGATGAGATGATTCGATTTGCAGTAAACAATCCAAATGTTACGGGTGCACAATCCACTTCGGATATTTTACGCCGACTCTTGGTGTTGACCGACGGCAATTGCGCTAAGCTCGCACGAGAAATTGGCGTACCAAAAAACACGCTGTGGGGTTGGTATTGGGGGAAATCGCGCATCCCACTCCCAACGTTAGTGCAAATCAGCCTTCGGCTCGGCAAATCGATTGCGGAGATTCTAACCGATGAAATACCGCATGTGCGATCCGATTTATCTGTGAAGAAAAATATTAGGCTTATCCGCCCATTCAGAAAGCGAAGTAACACCAATCACACCAATCAGAACGAAACAGCACGAGCTTTGGAAGAAGCTTTGACACGAATCCCCCCACCTTCTCTGGCGCAGGTCGCTCGGGAACTGGGCGTGAACCGACGACAATTGCGAGTGTGGCATCCGGAACTGTCGCGGGCTCTAAGCGCCCGGTATGAAGAAGCGCGTCGCAAGGCGTGTGATCACCGACTGAAGCACTTGAAGGAGGTCATCACTGACTGTGTGGCCGACCTTTATGCCACAGGCATATACCCAAGCGCGCGGGCAGTTGAGCGGACTCTGGGGAAGCCTGGTCTGTTACGAGAGACTTCTGTTCGAGACATATGGAGACAAGCAAAAGAAACTTGTCTTCGTAACGACAACGCAATAGGTCCAAGTGCAGATCAAAACGGCGACATTACGCGCGTACTGGTATCCTCGTTCACAAGATAACCTGACGCCATGAATGGCGTCGTCGGACATGCCCGGAGGTGTCCAACGTGTTGTCGGAAACGGAATTTCGTAACTGGGCAACGTCGCTCAACTTGACACCACAAGCTATTCGGCTGATCGAACAAATTCGCACATCAAATCCAGTTCGTATCATTCATGACGGTCCCTATAATACTCCTGGCCGGTATAGCAGCAAAAAGATGGGGCTTACCATCCAGGCCGAGAGCCATTCCGTCGAACGCAGTGCAATCTTGATTTACGAACATGATCCTGACGTACTGGAGTATTACGACCAGCCATGCCAAATCAAACTGAACTATGTTCGAGCCAATGGCACTAAAGCTGGGATATGGCATACCCCGGATTTCTTCGTGATTCGTAAACACGAGGCTGGCTGGGAAGAATGGAAGCCGGACGAACGGCTTGAAAAGTTAGCGGAGAAAGAGCCAAACCGTTACTGCCGACAGGGTCGGAAGTGGCTATGCCCGCCGGGCCAAGCTTATGCTGAATCCTATGGGCTTTATTATCGATTACGCGTGAAATCCGAGCTCCACCCGATATACTTGCGAAACCTGGAATTTCTGTCCCATTATCTACAATACCCTTATACCGTTCCCGGATCCGTGAAAGATCGGGTTCTATCTCATTTGTATCAGAATCCCGGAACGACGCTGTATGAGCTTCTTGCGACATCATCGGACATCCCTTCCGATGCCGTTTATACTCTGATTGCGCAAAATGACATTTACATGGATTGGTACGCAGAATGCTTGGCTGATGCGGAATATGTGCACCTCTACCCCTCGAGAGACGTGGCCGAAGCATTGACCATTCTCACCTCGGAGTCGACACCACCGCGTGTCCCCCTGCAAATTTCTCTGACAGCGGGTTCGGCCATATCCTGGGATGGTATCGTTTGGACCATATTCCATGTTGGACAGACGGAAGTCACGTTACAGCGAGAGGCGAGTGACGACTTTCGCATCCTGAAAATCGACGTCTTCGAGAAACTGGTCGCGAGGGGATCGATTACCGGGGTGCCTCTACAAGATGCACCCGTGAATCACTACTCTTCCATACTCTCAGGAACACATCCGGACGCGCTTCGAGAAGCATTGAGGCGTTACGAAATCCTTAAGCAATACTGGAAAACGCATAACAATCCGGATCCTAACGTTTCTCTCCGGACCATTCGACGTTGGGAAAGGGCCTTTCGGTTAGCGGAAGAGGTAACCGGGTACGGTTTTGACGGACTGATCCCCGGACATGCCCGGAAAGGCAACCGAACGAGGAAAATTCCCGAGGAACTGCTATCACTCATGCAATCCACGGTGGAAGAAACATACGAAGTAAGCACCAACCCCTCGATGTTCGCGAGTTACCGAATGCTTCAAGCGCGGTGTACGGAGGCAGGAATTCCTGCTCCAAGTTACGTCACTTTCGTGCGCTTTCTGAAACGTCGACCCAAGCATCAACAGGAGCGAAAACGCAAAGGGGAGAAAATTGCTATGCGGTATGAGGTATTCGAAGAGCATCTTGCCCGCGACACGCCAAGGCATGGGGATAGGCCCTTTCAAATTTGCCATATTGATCACACCCAGCTTGACATTCTCCTTGTTTCACGCCGGGGACAGGTTCTCGGTAGACCATGGTTAACGTTGGCGATCGATGCGTACTCCAGGCGCATCCTGGGTTTTGACGTAGATTTTGACGAACCGAGCTATCGGTCTCTGATGCGTGTGGTCCGGGACATTGTACGCAGGTATCACCGTATGCCGGATCAAGTCGTGGTGGACGGCGGAAAGGAATTTCAAAGTGTATATTTTGAACAGCTTTTGGCGCGGTTTCAGTGTGAGAAGACTAGCCGTAAGGGCAAACCGCGGAATGGCAACGTCATCGAACGTCTCTTTGGAAGTACCCATGCTGAGTTCATTTATCAACTGCAGGGCAATACCCAACTACTAAAAAATGTTCGTCAAATCACGGATGAAGTAAATCCCGAGCGTTTGGCAGTCTGGACCTTGGAAGCACTGAACGATGCTCTTGAGAGTTACTTTTTCACTGCATATGACCAGAAGCGTCATCCCGCTCTCGGACAAAGCCCGCGTGAAGCGTACGAAGTGGGCATTGCGATCACCGGAGAACGACCTGCCAGGATTGTGCCGTACAATCGAGACTTTGTCATCATGACGTGTCCTTCAACGCCCAAAGGCACATCCAAAATTGAACCGGGCAGAGGCATCAAAGTTAACGGAATTTATTACTGGAATGAAGAATTCCGAAGCGCCCGATGGGAAAACGAACGGGTTCCGGTTCGGTACGATCCGGACAACATGGGAATCGCCTTCGCATATCTGGACGGACGTTGGTTGGAGTGCTGTTCTTACCGGTATTCGGTGTTCCGTAATCGTACCGAGAAGGAGGTACGCCTAGCGGCCCGACTACACAAACGACTTTCACATCGGGGCTCCCCGACCCAACGACAGTTGGTTGACGCCATCCTTCAAGCTAAGGATACAGAGTTGGAGCTTCAACGGGCGAGAGATGAAGAGAGACTTAGAAAGGGACAGCCAACCTTTGATAACCGTATATCTGATTCGCCGTTGGTTGCAGGTTTTCCAGATACCTTACACCCAGAAGACCAGAGTCAGCATGAATTTGTGATTGAAAATTTTGATGAGATGGAGGATTTATGATCATGAAATTGAATATTCCCGCTGATCGGTTAACGGCCAAGTTCCCGAAAGAACTCCTACAAGAGTCGGTTCACCAAAGGCTCAGGTTTTTTCATGAACAGAAGTTACGGCATCCCAATTTACATCATCTTGAAGAAACGCTCTTCCGCGTAACGATCGACCCTGGTTCCGCGGAACTGTTATTTGTCATGGGTCCAAGTGGAGTTGGCAAAACGACGCTCATCGAAGACTTTGAAAAGAAGCTTGTTCAACATTTCTATGCCGAGATGGAGAACGATGCAGGCTTTATTCCTATTGTTCGGATTGAGGCCAAAGCTCCTCATGGAAAAGGAAACTTTAGCTGGAGTGATTTGTACACTGAAGTCCTTCGAATCCTGAATCCCGTCCTGATGGATGATCGGAATCGTTCGTGGGTTCAGCGTCTGAAATTAGACGAACTGAGGCGTGATATGTTGAAGGCACTTCACCATCGAAAAACACGCGTGATGATCATCGACGAAGCACAACACCTTGGTAAAGTCGCGAGCGGGAAGAGCATGAATGACCAGATGAACAATTTAAAAACCATATTCAACCTTACTGGTGTAACGATTATCTTGGTCGGCACCTACGAGCTTTTGCCCGTAAACGAGTTAAGTGGACAACTTGGACGACGTTCGTTCAGGTATGATTTCTTTCGCTACATGAACACGAATCGTCGTGATATTGAGATATTTACAAATGTGGTTCTTGAGTTCCAACGTCGTCTTCCTTTCCAGGAAATGCCGGACCTTCTCAGTCACGTGGAGGAGCTCTATGCACACTCCATTGGCTGTGTCGGCATTCTCAAAAATTGGCTGGAACGCGCACTTTCACTGGCACTTCACCAAGGTGATGATACGATGCGATTGGAGCACCTCCAGGCAACGGCTCACGATGCAGACACATGTATGCGGTTGTTGGCCGAAGCACAGGCGGGTGAGGCATCATTTTACAGAAGAAAAGAATCCGAAGAACTGTTACGCCAAGCGTGTTCGTTCTCTGTTGGGCTTGAGTCAACTCGAGAAAGTGTTTTCACAGAAACCAAGGAACATAAGAGACACAGACCCGGACAGCGTAGGCCGACACGCGACAAGACGGGAACAGAAGTCTGAATATGCCGAGATGATCGGAGTTGAATTTAATGGACTTCACATGGATAGAGGAACCAAAGCCGGAACTGAAATCCCCGAAACGAAGCTTGTTATTTAGGCTTGAACCGATTGGTATTGGGACAATATACGTAGAAAGTCTTTGTAGTTACCTTTGTCGGTTGGCTGAGGAACACGGCTTAACTCTACCTTTGCTATACCGGACACTATTTGATCAAGGTCGACCCGTGACTTTTTCACAATTCAATGCGTGTAGTAATAAGACAGAACGTTACGTCGAATTGTTAGAAAAAGCAACATATCACACAAACCTTCGTTTCATGACATTTCTCCCATGGAAGCATCTCGTGTCCTCTTACAAACTTGGGAGTGTTCGAAAATGGTGCCCGTACTGTCTACAGGAATGGGCGAATACCGGACAAACAATCTATGAGCCTCTTTTATGGTTCGTTGCTGCTTTGCAAACTTGCCCAGTTCATCACACAAACCTCGTGAATTCGTGTCCCAATTGTTCTTATACACAGACTGACTTCATGAACAGCACCTCTTATCGAGTTGGACATTGTGCCAAATGCGGTGCATGGCTGGGTCAGGAAACGATGAACTTAGAAAAGGAACTTAGCGATCCATATGCAGCTTGGACCGAAGAAACGATATGCAGTATGATAACCGCATTGACGGAAACATGGATTACTGAGTTGAAACCCGAAACTTTCATGAGATTCTTTACATATGTTCGTAGCAAACTTTCAACAGAGTCCAGTTTATATCGTACAATTTCTACACGAATGTGCGTTGCAAGGCGCATTGAATTAGACACGTTAATTCAAATGACCTATGAAACACGTTTGCCGTTTATACAGTCTATCCGTATATTTGAGATGAATAGACGGGAACTCCCTATAAAAGGGATTCGACCACCAAGAAATCATCTGGACAGTCATACGCTTGAAAGATATAAAGAAGCACTTTCCATTGTTCTTAAAAACCCTAATCCACCATCAGTGGTGGAATTAGCAAGGGAATTGAATACGAGCTGTAATGTCCTAAAAGCTCACTTTCCGAAAGAGTACAATGAGTTATCACGAATGAGGGCGCAAAAGAAAGCAAATACGTTGGCACAAATAAGAAAACGCGCACTATCGTTGATAGTGGAGTTGAGGCCGGAAGAACTTTCGGTTAAACGAGTTGCTCAAGAGTTAGGCAATTACAGTTGGTCTTCGTTTAAACGACACTATCCTGATTTAGTAGAACTTATAAAACAAAGAAGGCAAGAATACGAACAAGAGTTCCAACTGAAGATGTACAAAGAAGTCTATGACATTTCTATTTATTTACTGGAAAGAGGGATGTATCCGAGCCAAGTGAGATTACAGAACCTAATTTCTTCTCAGGTTAATGTGCGACAACATCTGTATCGAAAAGCTGTAGAGAAAGCAATAAAAGACTTTAGAGAAAGAAATTGATTTCATTATTATAAAGAACAAAAACGTCCCTTGCCGCAGACAGCCACTGTCCCGGGTCGCTGTTTATCATCCACGACTCAATTTAAACCATAAATTGTCCCATACTAATTTAAAGCATAAGCTGTCCATCTTGGACAACTTATGCTTTAAATCACAAACCACAGTTTTGGTCGTGGTTTTACATGGTGGAGGCGACGGGAATCGAACCCGCGTCCGAAGATCTCGCTACATGCACATCTACGGGCGTAGACCGTCTACTGAAGTCCCTGCCACCCGCGGACGATCACGCTGGTGCACAGGCGAGTTCGCTAAAGTTTCGTCGGTGGCCCGCGAACAAGGTCATCGGCTAGTCTGCTAAGTTGACGTTACAGGGTGTGCACAGACAACACACGATGTAACGGTCTCGTTGCTAATTAGGCAGCGAGAGCGAGATTGCTGTTTGAGGTAAAGCTCTTAGCTTTGCCAGTTAAAGAAAGTCCGCGTGATTAACGTGTGCGCAGCCCCACGGCCCGCCGTACATGCTCGAACAACCCCCGTCGAATCCAAAACGCCCCCGCGTTTTGGGTCCAAGCCTGGCGTGATTGCATGGACGGACACACCAACCAATGGATGGACTCCACTTGGTGCGACATGAAGGTACTACACAGCAATCTCTCAGTCTATGGTTTGCTTCAAGGTACTCATCTCATGTGTCGATCACGATGGAAGGCGAATCACCGCCATCGCTTCAGCGACACTGTTACTATACCACGCGCTGGTGGCCCCTACAATGGTCACATCGTGGTGACTTTCACTCGGCGTTGCCAAATTTGCCAGCCGTTCGTTACGCTCTCTGTCGATCTCGGAGCGCGCGCTCTATCTCCCGATTGGCATCGCGCTTCTTCAACGACTCGCGCTTGTCGTGCAGCTTCTTGCCCTTCGCGAGACTCAGCTCGACCTTTGCAAAGCCGTGCTTCAAGTACACTTTCGTCGGTACCAGCGTATACCCTTGCTCGCGAACCGCACCAAACAGGTAATTGATCTCTTTGCGGTGCAGGAGACATTTGCGGGTCCGGAGCGGATCGTGATTGAAACGGTTGCCCTGTTCATACGGGGCCACATGCATATTGTGCAAAAACACTTCGCCTTTCTCGACGCGGGCATATGCGTCGCGAAGGCTGACCGAACCCTTGCGCATCGACTTGATTTCTGTTCCCGTGAGCACGAGACCAGCCTCAAACGTCTCCTCGATAAAATAATCGTGGTACGCCTTTCGGTTTTGCGCGAGAATTTTCCCCTCGCCAGACTTGGCCATACGTGTCACTCCAACATGCATCAAGATTGATTGCAGCGTGCAAATGATCTTACCACGTTATGGCCGTCCGAACAAGTGTACTCAACAAGGTGTGCTTATCTGCCGCGCTTGCGGCTGCTGGCGCCTTTGGACCCGGCCACGGATTTGCTTCCCCCGTGTTTCGCGGCAAACTTTGCGCCGGCCTTAGCGCCGCCTTTGTGCTTCTTGGCAGACGATCTCCGTCCGTCGGCATACACGTAGTCATCGCCGCGACCCCGTGTGGGCGCTGAGCGATCGCGGCGGCGACCGCCTCCCCCCTCGCCGCGTGCGTCCTCTCGACCTCCCCAGGTGCGATAGCCGCCTGTGCGGCCTTCGCTGCGTGAGCGATCGCCTGACGCCGGACGTTCATCCGAGGTCCGACGCGGATTGCCGCCGGCGCCTGCCCTACTGCCGCGATCGGCGCTGCCACCACGACCTGCACGTCCTCCGCGATCCGCACCGCTCCCGCGACCTGCACTGCCGCGGCCAGCGTTACCCCCGCGACCCGCGCTGCTGCCGCGGCCAGCGTTGCGACGGCTGCCGCCTTTGGATTCGCGATCCCGCCGCTCAAATCGATCACTCTCTGAATCGCTGCGACCGCGGCGGCCGGAGCCTTGCTCGGCTTCGCGGGATTCGCGCAATTCGCGCGGATCAGGGAACTCCGCATCCCACTCGTCGTACGGCATGTCTTCTGCCAATCCCTGCCCCGCCGCAAACTCGGGGTGGCGGGCGTCGACGGCCGGATCTTCGTGATCGTGCAGGACCAAAGCGTCTCGTCGGCGTCCATCGCGGCTGAATCCACCTTCGACGCTGCGTCCGGCCGCTCGATCCCGGCGCACGCGCCCAGTGTGCCCGCTGCCACTTTGACCCGCGCCTCGGCGCGGCGCATCGGACGAGGACGCTTCCCGTCGACGGATGCTTTGCGTGCGCTCCTTGGGCGACAAATCTTCATCATACACGATGGCCTCACTCCCCTCACCGCCGACGAAAGTCGCTTCGCGACGATGTTCGACGAGTCCAAAATCGATCCGCAAATCTTCCTTGCTGGCGCGGGCGACGTAAATTCGGACGGGATCGCCGATGCGGAACACCCGTCGGTTGCGTTCGCCGATAAGCGCCATCTGGCGTTCATTCAACACGTAATAATCGTCATCCAGCGCGCTGATGTGGATGAGTCCCTCCACACCGTTGTCGAGCTGCACGAAGAGGCCGAATTGGGTCGCGCTCGTGATGATGCCGTCGAACTCTTCGTCGATGTGGGATTGCATATATTCCACCATTTTCAGTTGATCCACTTCCCGTTCGGCGTCCTGGGCAACGCGTTCCCGCTCGCTCGATTGGCGGCTCGCTTCTTCGACGAATTCCCGCAGCTTCGCTTCGCGTTCCGGCGTCAGTCCCCCGAGTAGCACCTCCCGCATGATGCGGTGGATCGTCAGGTCTGGATAGCGCCGAATGGGCGACGTGAAGTGCGTGTAGTATTCCGCGGCCAGCCCAAAGTGGCCCGTGCATTCCGGTCGGTATTTCGCTTGTTGCATGGATCGGAGCATGACCGTGGAAATCATTCGCGCTTCGCGCGTTCCTTGCACTTTCGCCAGCACTTCCTGGAGTGCGCGCGGATGGACCTTGCTGCCGCCTGCGCCTTTCAGATGGAAGCCGAAGTTGTGGAGAAACGCGTTGAGATCGATCATCTTGTCCGCGTCCGGCTCTTCGTGGATACGATACACAAACGGAACGCCGAGCCAATGGAAGTGTTCGGCCACCGTTTCGTTTGCGGCGAGCATGAACTCCTCAATCAACCGTTCGGCGATCGACCGCTGGCGCGGGATGATTTCCACCGGCTCGCCGAGATCGTTCACCTTGACGTAGATTTCGTCGAAGTCGAAGTCGACTGCGCCGCGCCGCATCCGCTTTTCGCGCAGGATCAGCGCCAACGTCTCCATCCGCTGAAACATTGGCACCAGCGGGGCATACTCCTCGATGAGCGCTTCGTCGCGTTCGACGAGAATCTTGCGGACGTTGTTGTACGTCATGCGAGCCGCCGTTTTGATGATGCTCGGGAAGATGTCGTGACTGACGATGCCCCCGTTCGCGTCGATCTCCATCACACACGACATCGTCAGCCGATCCACCTGTGGATTGAGTGAACAAATGTTGTTGGACAGGCGTTGCGGCAGCATGGGAATGACGCGATCCACCAAGTACACGCTGGTCCCGCGCCGGAACGCCTCCTTGTCGATCACGCTGTTTTCCTTCACGTAGTAGCCAACATCCGCGATATGCACGCCGAGTTCATAGTTGCCGTTCTGCAGTTCCTTCACGTGTACCGCGTCGTCGAGGTCCTTGGCGTCGTCGCCGTCGATGGTCACGATGGTCTCGGAGCGCAGATCGCGGCGATGTTGGATCTCGTCGGGATCGATCTCAAGCGGAATCGCCTCCGCGGCGCGCAGCACGGCCTCGGGGAAGGACTCAGGCAGACCGTGCTTGCGAATGACGGCGAGGATATCGACGCCGGGTTCGTCCGGGTGCCCGAGCACCTCCACCACTTTCCCGACGGGTCCGTGCGTTGCGGATGGGAATGAAGTCAGTTCGACCACGACCACATAGCCGTCATGCGCGTCGCCAATTGCCTCTTTCGGAATGAAGATGTCCTCCGACAGCCGTTTGTCCATCGGGTGCACGAACGCGTGTTGCGGATAGATGGTGATCTTGCCGACCAGGCGCTCGTTGGCCCGCTCGACCACTTTCACGATCACGCCTTCGCGATGCTGGCCGCCCTTCGTCTTCGTCTCAACGACCTTCGCCAGCACCTTGTCTCCGCTCATCGCCCCGTTCATTTCGGTTGCTGGGATGTAGACGTCGGGTTCGCCGCTCTTTTCAGGCAGCACGAAGCCAAAGCCGCGGGCTTTCATCTGAAGCTTGCCGAGGACGAGATTCATTTGCTCCGGCAAGGCATACCGGTTGTTCTTTGTCCGCATGATGTCGCCTTGGTCTTCCAGCTCGTTCAACATCTTGATAAAGTCCCGGAAATCCGCGGCTTTCGCGATGTCGAAGACGTCGCACAACTCTTGTGCGGTCAACGGCTTGTAAATATCGCTCTTCATATACTCGAGCAGTTCTTGTCTATCCAATGTGGTATCACTCCATGCCCCATCTTGTCTCGTACTAGTATGGACACAATTGGGTGAGATCGCCACTCTTTGTGGTGGAAACTTTTTCAGCGCGAACCTGAACGAGTTCCCCGAGCGCGGCCCGGTGCCAAAAAGAACGACGTGACGAGCAAAGCGAGAGCAAGGATGTCCAGCGCTTCGAATGAGAATCGATACTGGCCGTACACGTCTTTGATGGCGCCAGCGAGCATCGGCACGACGCCAGATATAATGTATCCGCCGCACTGCATCATCGCGGTCCACCGACTTGCATCCTCGCCGTTTGAAGTTTCGTCAAGCGGCAGAATGAGCAAAATCGGGAACAGTCCGCCAAGGCCAACGCCCAAAAATACGTCGGCGACCCAGGGACCAGCCGGTCCATTCCAAAAGCCGCACACCGACAGGCCAATCACGGTGGCGACACAGGAGAG
This sequence comes from Alicyclobacillus acidiphilus NBRC 100859, assembly GCF_001544355.1. GTDB lineage: Bacteria > Bacillota > Bacilli > Alicyclobacillales > Alicyclobacillaceae > Alicyclobacillus > Alicyclobacillus acidiphilus. The sequence continues at coordinate 20,040 of NZ_BCQI01000011.1, read as the reverse complement.
GACCAGCCACGGTGTACGTGAGCGAGAACGATTGATGAAAATCGGGATGATGAGACTCGACACCATTTGAATCAACGAAAAGGTCGTCAAGACCATCCCGGCTGTCGCAGCCGTGTAGCCAAGTTCCTCCGCTTGCGGAGCCAGCCACGTCGTTACAGAGTAATAAACGCCAGACTGCAACCCGAATGCCACCAGCAAGAGCCATGCCCGGCCTTCTCCCCACGGGAGGCCGCGTCGCCTGACTCCATTGCGAAGAACGTCCGGTCGATCCGGTCGAGGCGTCAACACAGGCAGCCACATGAAGAGGCCGATGAGCGAGAGGATGGCCCAGACCGCCAAAGCCCCATTCCAGGAAGAGAGGGCGGTCGAAATCGGGATCGACAAGCCGGCGCTGATGGTCGCGCCAACGCCGATACCAAGAGAGTAGATTCCGATCATCGTGGGCGCTTGGTCAGGGAAGTGCTCTTTGATAAACCCGGACAGCAAGGGCCCGATCACAGCGATGCCGACGCCGGCGGCAAACGCGGTCACAAGCAGCGCGACGGACGCGTCCGTGAAGACGCGAGCACCCGTGGCCAAGCCAATCAAAATCACACAGTACAGGATGGCGCGATTGATCCCGAAACGCAGTCCGACGGAACTTGTCAAAGGCGCGAAGACTCCCATGCAAAAGACCGGGATCGAAGTCAGCAAGCTCGCCGTGAGGGCGTTCATCTGCAAATGTTGCTGTATCTGCGTCATCAACGGGCCAATCGACGTGATGGCTGGCCGCAGACTGGTCGAAACGACAAACAACACCAACACCAAGTACCACGATTTCTGCCTCAACAACATCACCCCATATGTACGTGATCGTGCCCGCAACCAAGTTCTTCACACCGCACAAAAACAGGGCCGACGCCCCTGCCATCTTCGATGACGGACGTCCGGCCCTTCGGTACACCTCTTGTGGACACCACGATACCAAGCTGTTCACATTACTTAATATTGTAATGATAAAACGCCGCAATCAGCATCGTGATGAGAAACAACAGGATGGCCAACACCACAGTCACCTTGCCCAACAGCGAGTCCATTCCTTTGGCCCGCCGGTTGGACGACTGGTTGGAACCACCCGTAATCACTCCCGACAATCCAGCACTGCGACCCGACTGGAGCAGGATGACGAGGACGAGTAACGCGCACAATGCGACGAGAACGACCTTTGCCGCCAACATCATCTGCCTGTCACCTCCGCTCCACGCGATTTCCGACGATTAGTCTACCATGAAAATCAGCGTTGTACAAACGCGGATTTTCCAGCGTACTGTGCAGCCCCGCCCAACTCTTCTTCGATCCGGAGCAGCTGGTTGTACTTCGCAACGCGATCCGTACGGCTTGGCGCACCTGTCTTGATCTGGCCAGCGTTCGTTGCAACCGCGATATCGGCGATGGTGGTGTCTTCACTTTCGCCCGAACGGTGCGAGATGATGGACGTGTAGCTGGCGCGTTTTGCGAGTTCGACGGTGGCAAAGGTCTCCGTCAACGTGCCAATCTGATTGACCTTCACGAGAATCGAGTTGCCTACGTTGGACTCGATGCCGCGTTGCAGACGATCCACGTTGGTGACGAACAAATCATCGCCGACGAGCTGCACCTTGCTGCCAATCGCCTTCGTCAGTTTCGCCCAGCCTTCCCAATCGTCCTCGGACAGGCCGTCCTCAATCGAAACGATAGGATACTTCGCGAGCAGGGATTCGTAGTACGCAATCATTTCGTCCGCCGAACGCTTTACGCCTTCGCCCTCAAAGTGGTAAATGCCGTCCTTGAACAACTCGGTCGACGCGGCGTCGATGGCGATGGATGCTTGCTCGCCTGGGCGATAGCCTGCTTTCTCAATCGCTTCGACGATAATTTGAATGGCTTCTTCGTTGGTCTTCAAGTTCGGAGCGAAACCGCCCTCGTCACCGACCGTGGTCGCCAACCCTTTGCTGGAGAGAACGCTCTTCAAGTTGTGGAAGATTTCCGCCCCCATGCGCAAAGCTTCGCGGAATGTCGGCGCGCCGTGCGGAACGACCATGAATTCTTGGATGTCGACGGTGTTGTCCGCATGTTTGCCGCCGTTGAGAATGTTCATCATCGGCGTCGGCAATGTGCGCGCGTAGAAACCGCCCAAATAACGGTACAGCGGAAGTCCGACTTCTGCTGCGGCAGCTTTTGCGACCGCCATGGATACGGTCAGAATCGCGTTGGCGCCCAGTTTCCCTTTGTTCGGCGTGCCGTCGAGTGCAATCAACAGATTGTCGATCTCGACTTGATCCAGCGCATCTTCGCCAATCAGTTCCGGCGTGATGATTTCATTGACGTTTTTCACAGCTTCCAGGACGCCTTTGCCCAGGTAGCGGCTCTTGTCGCCATCGCGCAATTCCACAGCCTCGTGCGCGCCTGTGGACGCGCCGGACGGAACGATGGCGCGTCCAATCACGCCGCTCTCCAGTTCCACTTCCACTTCAACCGTCGGGTTCCCTCGCGAATCCAATACTTCGCGGGCATGTACGTCATAAATCTCTGACATTCCACTCACTCCTCAATGTGATTCCTGTCTTCACTCGTGAACGATGATGGACGTCCCCGTCATCTCGGTCGGCTGCTCGACGCCCAGCAAATCGAGCATGGTCGGAGCCAAATCGGCCAAGACGCCGCCGCTGCGAAGCTTGACGTCCTTGGAGGTGACGATGCAAGGCACGGGATTCGTCGTATGCGTCGTGCACACTTCGTGCGTATCCGGGAAGTACATGACGTCGGCGTTGCCGTGATCGGCCGTCACAATCGCCACGCCGTCGACTTCGGAAATCGCGTCGAGAACGGTCTTCAGGCACGTGTCGACCGCCTCACACGCCTTGATGGCCGCTTCCAACGAACCCGTGTGGCCGACCATGTCTGGGTTGGCGAAGTTCAAGATCATGGTGTCGATCTCGCCGCTGCGCATCCGCTTCGCGGCCGCGTCCGCCACCTCGAACGCGCTCATTTCTGGTTTCAAATCGTACGTCGCGACTTTCGGCGAAGGGATCAGGATCCGCTCTTCGCCTGGAAACTCGGCCTCTCGTCCGCCGGAGAAGAAGAACGTGACGTGCGGGAATTTCTCGGTTTCCGCAATGCGCAGTTGCGTCAATCCGGCGTTGGCGACGACCTCGCCGTACGTGTTGTGCGGGCTGTCCGGCGGGTACGCGATTTCGCCGCCGACCGTGTCGCTGTACTTCGTCATCGACACGAAATGTACGTGCGGCGGGCGAGGGCCGCGATCAAACCCGTCAAATCCGTCATTGGTAAACGCCTGCGACAGTTGGATTGCCCGGTCCGGCCGGAAATTGAAGAAGATGAGCGAATCGCCGTCTTCCACCTTGCCGACCGGATTGCCCGACGCGTCGACGTGCACAATCGGCTTCACGAATTCGTCTGTGACGTCCGCCTCGTACGAAGCTTCGATGGAGGCGACGAGATCCGACGATTTCTCGCCTTCGCCGTGAACCATCAGATTGTACGCCTGAGAGACGCGCTCCCAGCGCTTGTCGCGGTCCATCGCGTAGTAACGCCCGATCACGCTGCCGATCACGCCGACGCCGAGATCGGCCATGAGCGACTGCACGCGCTGCACAAAACCTGCGCCAGTTTTGGGCGAGGTATCGCGGCCGTCGAGAAACGCGTGGACGACCACGTTGGGCACGTTGAGGCCGGCCGCCATGCGGAGGAGCGCAAGCAGGTGATCGATGTGGCTGTGCACCCCGCCGTCGGATACCAATCCGCACAGATGCAGGGTTTTGCCGTTCCGGATGGCGGCGTTCATCGCCCGCTTCAAGACATCGTTCTGGTAGAAATCCCCATCACGAATCGCCTTCGTGATCTTCGTCAAATCCTGATACAGGACACGCCCGGCGCCAAGATTGGAGTGACCGACCTCGGAGTTCCCGAATTGCCCTTCAGGAAGTCCAACCGCCTCGCCGCTCGCGGTCAATTGCGTGTGCGGATAGGTCTCCCACAGTTTGTCGAAGTTCGGCGTATTGGCCAGATAGACCGCGTTCCCCTCGTGCGTCTCGTTCAACCCGAATCCGTCGAGAATGATGAGTGCGACCGGTCCCTTGCCGCTTGGCCGCGGTTTGCGTTGAAATCCGCTCATCGAACCACACCCCTTACCGCCTCAGCCATCGCCACGAAGGACGTTGGATCAAGACTCGCGCCGCCGACCAGCGCGCCGTCGATATCATCCTCGGCGACGAACGAAGCGATGTTATCCGGCTTCACGGAGCCGCCGTACAAAATGCGAACCTGAGAAGCTGTGTCTGCCCCGTGTTTCTCGGCGATGATCGCGCGAATTTCCTTCGCCACGTACTGGGCGTCGTCCGGGGTTGCTGTCTTCCCAGAACCGATGGCCCAGACTGGCTCGTACGCGATCACGACGCCCGCGACCTGCTCTGCCGTCAATCCTTCCAGGCCGTGCCGCACTTGGCCCGTCACGACTTCCTTGGTGATGCCGTCCTGTTTCTGGGAAGAGTTCTCGCCCACACATAGCACCGCCGTCATGCCTGCTTCGAGAATCGCGCGCACTTTCTGGTTGACCAATTGATCCGATTCGCCAAACAACATGCGCCGCTCAGAATGTCCAGCCAGGACATATTTCGTCCCGAACTCGGCAAGCATACCCGGGGCTATCTCGCCCGTGTACGCGCCCTCCTTTTCCGGATGCACGTTTTGCGCACCAAGTTTCACCTGCGTCGGCAGCATCACGCGCAACACGTGCAAGGTCGTGAACGGCCCGCAGATGGCGTATTCGACGTCGTCGCCAAGCGCAGCCGACTGTTGCCCGAGCGCTTCGGCGAACGCTCTCGCCTCCGCCACCGTCTTATACATTTTCCAATTTCCCATCAGCAAAGGAATCCTGGCCATCGCTATCCCACCTTTCTCATCGTGTGATACTACACAGCCGTCGCGGCTTGCAGGGCACGCGCACGTCCGCTCTCACTCGCATCACTTGTCGGCGATCACGGCCACGCCAGGCAGCAACTTGCCTTCCAAGAACTCCAGCGAAGCCCCACCGCCCGTCGAGACGTGCGACATCCGATCCGCCACCCCGGCTTGTTCAACGGCCGCCACGGAGTCTCCCCCGCCGACGATGGTCGTTGCGTCCGCATGGGCCATCGCCTCGGCGATGGCAAACGTCCCTTTCGCAAACGCCGGCATTTCAAAGACGCCCATGGGTCCGTTCCAAATCACCGTCTTGGCCCCGCGAATCTCCCGCTGGTACACCTCGATAGCCTTCGGCCCGATATCGAGTGCCATTTCGTCCGGCTCTACTTCGTCGACCAGACGCACGGTGTGCTCGGCGTCCGCCGCGAACGCTTTCGCAGCGATGACGTCCTCCGGCAGGAGCAGCCGCGAACCATGTTGTTCAGCGAGCTTCAGCAGTCGCGCAGCCGTTTCCTTGGCGTCGGCTTCCACGAGCGATTTCCCCATGTCGTAGCCCTGCACCGCGAGAAACGTGTTCGCCATACCGCCACCAATCAAGAGCGCGTCCACCTTCGGCAGGAGGTTTTCGATCACGTTGATCTTGTCCGAGACCTTTGCTCCGCCAATGATGGCGACGAACGGACGTTCAGGGTTGGCCAACGCTTGTCCCATGATGCCGACTTCTTTCTCCATCAAGTAACCGGCGACGCAAGGCAAGTAATCGGCGATACCCGCTGTCGACGCGTGCGCCCGGTGGGCGGTTCCGAAGGCATCATTGACAAAGACGTCGCCAAGCCCAGCCAGAGCCTTCGCAAAATCCTTGTCGTTCTTCTCTTCTCCTGGGTAAAAACGGACATTTTCGAGCACCAAGACGTCGCCGTCCTGCAACTCGTTCACCGCTGCCAAGGCCGTTTCACCTACTGTATCGTCAACAAAAAACACGCGTCGTCCTGACAAGAGCCCCCTGAGATGATCCGCGACCCGACGCAACGAATATGTATCGTTCCGTTGGCCTTTCGGACGTCCCAAGTGGCTCATCAAGATGACCCGTGCACCGTGATCGGCTAAGTATGTAATCGTCGGCAGTGCTGCCCGAATGCGGGTGTCGTCTGTGATTTTCCCCTCATCGTTCATCGGAACGTTGAAGTCTACACGAACCAGCGCCCGCTTGCCCGACCAACTCACATCTTCAATGGTCTTCTTCGCCACGCGGCTGACCTCCATTCTCCTAGCTTCTGTCTCGTCACAGCGATTTCTAGTCTACGCATCTGTATTGTACCAAACACAATCAAGGTTCAAAAAGACCAAGCCAACCAGACTATCGAAGGACTTCACAGAATATAGATGACAGAAGCGCGTTGCGAACATTTTCTCGGAGGTGGCGACTGATGAAAATCGGAATTATCGGCACGGGGCACATGGGCGGAATGCTTGCTCGGGCCTTCGCGGAGACCTCCTCAGAATGCGTCTACGTATACAATCGGACCGCAGAGAAAGCTGAGGCCGTCGCCGCCGATTTTACCAATATGGCAGTCTGTAACACATGGAGATCATTGGTATCCTGCGTGGACGCGGTCATTTTGTGCACGAAGGCGGCCGACGGCTTTCACATGATGCAGCAGCTCGGGCCGGCGCTGAGCCGCAATCAACTGCTGCTCACCACCATCAGCTCCATCGATCTCGACCAATGGCAAGAATTCACCCCGGCCACGCCGGTCAAGCTGATTCCCAGCCTGACGCAAACCGTGCACAAGGGGGCGCTTCTGGTGTCGTACCCCCGCACCATTTCGCCCGAGGACAAATTGCGGCTTGAACAGAAGCTGTCTGCCATCGGGCGTCCCTACGTGATCGACGAAGCGCAAGTACGCGTATGTTCGGACCTGACCAGCTGCGGGCCGGCCTTTCTGACGAGCATCTGCCAGTCTTGGGCGCAAGCGGCCGCGCAGACCGGCAATATCGACAGAGCGGAAGCCGAATCGCTGCTTGCGTCGATGATCACTGGCCTCGCAGCCCTGTTGGAGGCTGGCATGACGTTCGAGCAGGTGATTGACCAGATTCGGGTTCCCGGCGGCGTCACCGAACTTGGCCTAGAGGCGCTCGGCGACGGGCCTTTGCAGTTGTTTACGCGGCTTCACGCAGAGACAGCCCGCTACGCGAACGGCCATAAGCGCAATTCCGTGCCAAGCCCGCTCGCTTCACGACAGGTCTAGGCGTGAAAAGGCCCGCAAAAGCACCATTCACACCGCGTGTCGATCCCGACCATCCCCACGCCCGTTTGTCAGCCGCGGCACGTTGACCGTCGGGATCGACCGCCTCCATCCACATCCAGCCGCCGCTTCCTTTACTCGATGCCTAGCACACCGGAAAGCTCGTCGACGAGCGTGTCAAACTGCTGCAAAGCCGCTCGCACCGGTTCCGGCGACGTCATGTCGACCCCGGCGCCGCGCAGCAGCTCGATGGAATAATTGGACGATCCCGCCGACAAGAAGCGCAGATAATCGTCCACCGCCGACTGTCCACCAGCGAGGATGCGGCGCGACAAGGCGATGGCGGCCGAAATTCCGGTAGCGTATTTGTACACGTAAAACGAGTTGTAGAAATGCGGTATCCGCATCCAGCCGCAGCCCGCTTCTTCCGGAACGTCGATGACCTCTCCGTAATATTTCACATTCAAGTTGTAGTACGTTTCGTTCAGCCAATCGGACGTGAGCGATCCGCCTTGCTCAACGCATTCGTGCGTGAGCTTCTCGAACTCCGCGAACATCGTTTGCGAGATGAGCGTGGATCGGATCGTCTCAATCTGCTGGTTGATCAAATACGCCCGCTTCGCGTCGTCCGTCACCGTCTTGCCGAGATGGTCGTACAGCAATGCCTCATTGCAGGTCGACGCGACTTCAGCCACAAAGATCGTATAGTGCGAGTACACATACGGCTGTGTCTTTCTCGAAAAGTAACTGTGCATGGAGTGTCCAAGCTCGTGAGCCAAGGTGAACATGTCGTTCACGGTGTCGTTGTGGTTGAGGAGAATGTACGGGTGCGTGCCGAATGTCCCCCAGGAGTAACCGCCGGAACGCTTGCCGCGGGTCTCATAGACATCGACCCAGCGGCCACCGAGCCCTTGCTCAGCCATCCTCACGTAGTCGCTGCCAAGGACCTGTACGGCTTTGAGGACGTGCTCTTTGGCCTCGTCGTAGGGAATCTTCCAATCGAGGTCAGGCACGAGCGGCACGAACAGATCGGACAGCCGCAAATCGTCAACTTTCAACACGTTCGCCCGCAGCCGCAGGTACTTGGTCAATGCAGGAAGCGATTCGTGAACTGCCGCAATCAAATTGTCGTACACACTGACCGGGACATTGTCGTCGAACAATGAAGCCGCGCGCGCCGACGGATACTTGCGGATGCGGGCGTTGACCACATTGCGCTTGACATTTGTCGCATACAGCGCGGCGAGCGTGTTGCGGCTGCGTTTGTACGTATGTAAGACGGCGTCGTAAGCCCGTTGCCGAACTCCCCGATCACGCCGCTCCAACAACTCGAGATAGGAACCGTGCGTAACCTGAACCGGCTGGCCGTGTTCGTCCTCGATGGTCGGAAACTCCATGTCCGCATCGTTGAACATCTCGAAGATCTCTCCAGGCGCGCCCAGGACCTCTCCGAACGTCGCAAGCAGTTGCTCGCTCTCTGGCGAAAGCACATGCGCCCGTTGACGGGTAATTTCCTCGAGGGCAAACCGGTACATCGTCAACCCTTCGTTCTCGTCGACAAACGATTGCAGGCGAGCTTCGTCGATCGTCAAGATTTCCGGGATAAAGAACGACGTCGCGGCATTCGTGCGAACCATCAGCGAGACGGCGCGATGATGCAGATCCTGCGACGAGCCCTTGGCCGTATCTTCGTCGAGCAGCATCTTCGCATAGACGTACAGCTTGCCGGCGATCACGCCGATCTCATCGTGCTCTCTGAGCGCGTCGAGCAGACTGGAGCTGCTTTCGGCGAGCGTGCCTTCCCGTTTCGCGAACGACTCGAGCAAGTCCTCCAACTTCGCCGCGTCTTCGTTCCACAGGTCGACGGTCGCGTAGATGTCCGCGAGATTCCACTTGTACTTGTCATCTATCTCATCGCGCGCCTTGCCTTTCACGGCAGAAGCGAGCAGTTCCACACTTTGACGCATCCACGCGTCCGATCCAATGTTCCACATACAACGGTTCCTCCCTATCCTCGTTGGCCTCTCTGTCCATCTCACACATGCTGCAATCCGGGTGACGACGCAAGCTGTTCAGGCGTGAACGCCCCTGGCAGCAGTTCCCCCACGGTCGTACGGCGGATATGCCCCTCCAGATTGGCTAAAATGACCGGCGTGTCCGGCGCGCAAAATTCGGCCATGACTTGGCGGCAGGCGCCGCATGGCGGAACCGGATCGGGCGATCCGGCCACGACGGCGATCTCGACGATGTCGGCCTTCCGTGCCTGCTGTTTGTCCTTGCGCCCCAGGACTGCGGCGAAGATCGCGTTGCGCTCCGCGCAGTTGGTCAATCCGTAGGAAGCGTTCTCGATGTTCGCTCCGGTGACGATGCGGCCGTCCCGAAGCCGCAGCGCGGCTCCGACCGCAAAATGAGAATACGGGACATACGCCGCCTCTCTCGCCTCGTGTGCGGCTGCCAGCAGTTCGTCTTGGTCCACATCGATGTCTTCAGCGCGAATCCGTCCCAGGACCAAGGCGGGAGCCTCGACCGGATCGCTGCCGACGACAAACAGCGGCTGCAGTTCGGCCACACACCGCAGGGCATCGGCTTCGGAAGCGGCGTGAACTGTGAGCAGCGGCTGCCCCGCTTCCACGTAATCCCCCGTCTTCGCTTCGAGAACCAAGCCAACCGCCGGATCGATCACGTCCTCCTTCAAGGCCCGCCCCGCCCCAAGCCGCATCGCGGCCTCGCCAAACGCCAAGGCTGGCAGCGCCCCGAGATACCCCGCCCGCTCGGCGCGCAACGTCTGGACGTGCGGCGCTGCGGGAAGGCGCTCTGGATGGTCGATCACGCTGGCGTCCCCGCCCTGCGCCTCAATCAGTTCGCGGAACTTCGCAAGCGCACGGCCGTCGTCGATAGCTTGTTGCAACAAGCGGCGCGCTTCGTCCGGATCGGCGGCACGCCCCGCAAGGATGGCCATTTCGGCGGCAAGCGTCAGGCAGATCTCGGCGAGATCGGCAGGCCCTTGCCCACGCAGGGTCGCAATCGCTTCCTTCACCTCCAGGGCGTTGCCGATGGCACGGCCGAGCGGTTCGTTCATGTTGGACAACACCGCGACCGTACTTCGGCCCGCTTCGCGCCCAATGCGAACCATGGTAGCCGCCAAACGCTTCGCATCGGCGAGCGTTTTCATAAATGCGCCGCTGCCCACCTTGACGTCGAGGACAATCGCGTTCGCTCCGCTCGCCAGTTTCTTGCTCATGATGGACGACGCGATGAGCGGCAACGATTCGACGGTCGCCGTCACGTCCCGCAGTCCGTAGATCCGCTTGTCGGCCGGAGCCAAATCACCGGTCTGACCTGCAATGGCGATGCCGATGCGCTTGACCTGTTCGATAAACTGGCTCGTCGAAAGCGCGGTCTGCATGCCAGGTATCGATTCCAACTTGTCGATGGTCCCGCCTGTGTGACCGAGCCCTCGACCAGACATTTTCGCCACAGGCACACCGATGGCGGCCAACAGCGGTCCCAACACAAGGGTCGTCTTGTCGCCGACGCCGCCCGTGCTGTGCTTGTCGACCTTCACGCCGGGAATCTCGTCCAGACTGAGCGTGTCCCCGGAATGGGCCATCAATTGCGTGAATTCTGTCAATTCCTCGATCGTCATCCCGTTCCAGACGACAGCCATTAAGAACGCGCTCATTTGATAGTCCGGAATGGCACCATTCATGTAACCATCCATCAGAGCGCGCAGCTCTTCCGCCGACAAGGCCAAGCCGTTTCGCTTTTTCGCAATAAGATCGACTGCTCGCACCATGAGCCCCTCCTGCAGTAGTCTATCTCTGTTTGAACTCAACGCTCCAAACTTGTACACGAATGGTACCATAACACGTAGGCGATTGCGATTCCGACACGCCCGCCCATTCGCGATCTCGTCGGGCAGACGCCTGCATGGTACATTAGCTATGCGGCACCTAGACGCACGAGCAATCATTCGATCCTACGGAGTGCTATGACCTTGAACAATCGTCGCCTTACTCTATATTCATTTGTCTACCGCGGTTTGTCCTCGGGATTGGCGTTCATCAACAGCGTCATGGCCGCACGGTATCTGCCAAAGGCGGATCGAGGCGATTTTCAGCTGTCTACCACCATCGCCACCTTGGGACAGTCGTTCAGCGGCGGCTATACGAACTATTTCTCGTACGCGCTGCCGCGGCGCCCCGAAGATCGCGAACTCATCGTCCAAATGGGCAACTTCGTGATGTACATCTTCAGCATTCTCGTTTGGCTGGCGAGCTTTGCGGTGGCGTACTGGCTGCATCCCTCCATCGTGGTCATGTACGCGTTGATTGGCATGCCCTTGACATTCCTGTTTGGCTACGGCTCCAAACTGCTCAATTCGCTTGGCCAAATTTCCTGGCTCAACCGCGCGAACATGGCGCAGGCCAGCGTCTTTCTGATTCTTTACGCGGCGTTCATCGTCGCTCAGCCGCATGCGCCGAACACAGAAAGGCTGCTTTGGACGTTTCGGATTTGGATCTTGTCGTGGGCCATTTGCGTCGTGATGACGCTGATTGTCGCGTATCGGGCGCTCGGCACAGCGCGCGTCTTGAAGTGGCGGTGGTCCGCGGCGGAATGGCGCGGCCTGCGCTCGTACGGCACCGCTTCCTCGCTTGCCATCGTGACCGGGTATGTCAACTACCGAACGGACTACTGGATGCTCTTGATCACGCGGGATCCGAATGTCATCTCGACCTACGGCGTCGCCGTGGCCGCAGCCGAAATCCTGAACACGCTCACGCAGACCATCTCGACCATGGTCTTCCATCGGGTCACCGCGGCGACCAGCGACGATGCAGGCCAGATCACGGAAGTCGCGTCGCGGCAGACGCTGATCACGTCGACGTTCGGCGGCATCCTCCTGGCGCTCGTCCTGCCGCTCCTCGTGTTGATGTACGGTTGGTCCAAGTACGGCGGCAGCGTCGGCCCCTTCTATGTACTGCTGCCGGGACTCGTGCTGAAGGCGACGGCCAACGTGATCGCGCAATACTTCACCAACGCCAAAGGAAAGCCGCTGACACTGATGTGGGTCAACCTGATGGTCATCGCGGTCAACGCGTTGGTGTGCCTGTTCCTGATTCCGCTCATGGGGATGTATGGCGCGTCGATTTCGTCCACGTTGTCCTACGTGTTTGAGCTGTGGGTGTATGTATACTGGTATAACCGCGTGTCCAATCGAAAGGGCAAGGATCTGTGGCGGCTGCGTCGCAGCGACTGGGCAACTTACACCGATCTGCTGGGAGGCCTGCAGCGCAGGCTGGCAAAGGGGCAGCGCGAAACCAGATGATGCGAGTGAAGCGAGCGGCAAGGTTCCAAAGCTGCGCCTTCCCTCGCGTTCCTGACGGTGGACACAAAGAGGCTGCCCTGGGCAGGATTCACTGCTTTCAAGGACAGCCTCTTCAATCGCGCTTCGGATCGCCTTCGATCTCGCTTCACAATCAGGCCAATAGCGCCTTCGCGGCCTCGACCGGGCCATGCAGCCCACCGCCTTGGCCCTCTGATGACAGATTTGGCTTAGGCGAAAACGGGATCGCGCAAGTCTTCCAACTTCACCATGGATTCCTCCGCGACCTCTTTGTGCAGCGAATTGCCGTGCGCATCCATCGTGACAATCGCCGGAAATCCTTCGACTTCCAGGTGCCACATGGCTTCAGGAACCCCGAATTCCTCAAGGAAATCCACACCGGTCACGCGGGTCACACAGTTCGCGTAGAATTGCGCGGCACCGCCGATGGCGTTCAAGTACACAGCGCCAGACTTTTGCAGCCCCGCCAGCGTCTTGTCGCCCATGCCGCCTTTGCCGATCACGGCACGAATCCCGAACTTTTCAATGATATCCGCTTGATACGGCTCTTCTCGGGACGACGTTGTCGGCCCGGCTGCCTTGACATGCCATCCGTCGTCGTCTTTCAACATGACGGGTCCGCAGTGATACAGGACGCCGCCCTTCAAATCGACCGGAGAGTCGTGCTTCATCAGATATTTGTGCAACTCGTCGCGCCCCGTGTGCATAAGACCGCGGATCAACACGACATCGCCAACTTTGAGCGATCGAATCTGTTCTTCCGAGATGGGAGCCTCGAGCACAATCGCTGACTCCGTCGAGAACGCGTTCGTCGGACGTTCCAGCTTTTCTTCTGTGTCGCGGTACAGCCACCGCTTGATGGCGCCTGTTTCAGGGTCGAGCACAACGCCCAGCCGACGAAACGCCCAACAGTTGTAGGCGACAGAGACATAAAAACTCGCAGGGATGCGATTGCGCACGCCGATTTTGCAACCGAGCAGCGTAACCTTGCCTCCGAAACCCATCGTGCCGATGTCCAGCTGGTTGGCCGTCTCCAGAATGTACGATTCCAACTTCGCTAGGTCTTCGTTTGGGTTGACGTCGTCAAGCGGCCGGAACAGCTGCTCCTTGGCCAATTCGTATCCCGTGGTCCGATCTCCGCCGATGCCCACGCCGATGAATCCGGCGCTGCATCCTTGGCCCTGGGCCTGGTAAACCGCGTGAAGGATACATTTCCGGATACCATCCAAGTCTCTTCCAGCCCGGCCCAGACCAGGCAGCTCCGTGGGCAAGGCGTATTGAATATTTTTGTTTTCACAGCCCCCGCCCTTGAGAATGAGCTTCACCTCAACCTCGTCGCGTTCCCACTGGTGAAAGTGGATGACAGGCGTGCCTTCGCCCAAGTTGTCGCCTGTGTTCTTACCCGTGAGCGGATCGACCGAATTGGGACGCAGCTTGCCAAGCTTGGTCGCTTCACGGACGGCCGTCTCAATCTCCTTCGCAAACTGTATCTGATTGAAGCCTACCGGACAGTGCACAATGAAGGTAGGCATACCAGTATCCTGACAAATCGGTTGGACGTCCTCTTCGGCCGACACGATGTTATCGACGATCGTGTTCAGCGCGATGGCCGCGCGACTTCCAAACTCCTCCTCCAATTGCGCCTTCTTAATCGCCCGGCGAACATCCGGCGGAAGATTCGTCGATGTTTCTGTGATCAGTTCAAGCAAAGAGTCGGCTGTCTTCGTCGACATGTTGTTCCTCCTCCTTTTCGGCAAAGCCCTCAACTTTCAGTATAGCGATCTTACAAGGACAACGGCAGATCCCGAGTGGCCAAATCCGCCCATGTCTCGCGTTTAACCACAAGTTTCGCCCGACCGTCTCGAACGAAGACGACAGCAGGCTTTGGAATCCGGTTGTAGTGGCTTGCCATCGAGTACGTGTAGGCGCCGGTTGCGAACACGGCGAGGATGTCGCCGCTCGCCGGCTCAGGCAAATGTGCGTCCCAAATTAGCATATCGCCGCTTTCGCAGCACTTTCCGGCCACAGACCATTCTGTTTGCGCGGGTTCGTCGGCCCGGTTCGCCAATACAGCGTGATACTTGGCGCCATACAAGGCGAGCCTGGGATTGTCCGTCATGCCCCCGTCGATGGCGAGATAATTGCGTATACCAGGGATCCGTTTTTGCGATCCGACTCGATACAGCGTGATACCCGCCGGTCCCGCGATGCTTCGGCCCGGTTCGATCCACAATGTCGGCAGCGCTTCCTTCCGCGCATCGAAAGCCAGTCTCGCGGATTCGATGATGGCGGCCAAGGTATCTGACACCGGCGGTGCAACTTCGTCGGTATACTGGATCCCGAAACCTCCACCGACGTTGAGGATCCGCACAGGCAACCCATATTCGCGTTTGGCGGCCACGTACAGATCCGCCAATCGCTCCACCATCAGCCGGAATCCATCGACATCGAAAATCTGCGATCCGATATGGGCATGAATCCCTATGCACCGCAAACTATCTAGGTCGATCAACTGCCGAAGCGCCGCGTCGGCCTGGCCGCTGGCGAGATCGAACCCGAATTTGCTGTCCTGACGGCCGGTGGAGATGAAGTCGTGCGTGTGCGCCTCGACACCCGGCGCGATCCGAATCAGGACGTCGACCACTTTTCCCGCGTCCTGAGCCATTTTTGCAAGCAGCGACAACTCGTAGAAATTGTCCACGATGATTGCGCCGATCCCGACCTCCAGCGCGTACGCCAGTTCCTCCGGCGTCTTGTTGTTTCCGTGCATGTGAATGGCCTCCGCGGGCACACCGCTCGCGATAGCCGTGTAAAGCTCACCGCCAGACACGACGTCGATGCCGCATCCCTCTTCATACACGAGTTGGCACATCGCGATCGTGCAAAATGCCTTGCTCGCGTAAGAAATCTGATACGACACGCCCTCGCGCCGAAACACTTCGTGAAATGCGCGGATCGTTTCGCGCATCAGTTGTTCATCATAGACGATGAGCGGCGTTCCAAACTGTTGGGCAAGCTGTACCGCGTCGCAGCCGCCAATCCGCAAATGGTGGGATTCGTCAATCGAAACGTGTGCCGTTACACCTGTCTCTATCGCTGTCACCGCAGCCACTCCACTCCGCAATGTCTCAATACACTCTACTGTATCATATCTGCCGTGAAACCCCGATCCCCAATCTGCACCACCCTATCCAGTGAATCCACGGTCCCACACAAGACAAGAGGGCTGTCCCCCAGTCACGTTGTCCATGACTCTCGGGACAGCCCCATGTGCATGTTTCAAGCCGCCAACATCATCAATAGCCGCTCGACGAACTGGAACTGGACGTCTGTGGATTCTCGAGCGACGTCTTCACGCTCGAATAGGAAGGGTCCAAAATGTCGACTTTCTCCGATTTGATGAGATCTGCGACCAATTCGGCCTCGGACTCGGCATTCTGCTCCTTGATGTCTTGAGTGATGGTCTTCTTCGCCTGCTCCAGCGTAGGAATTTTGGCCGGTGTGATGGCGCTGCAGAGTACCAACTCATAACCGCTGCTGGTCTTGATGGGCTGGCTCACTTCGCCTTTCTTCAACTGAAAAGCGACCGTCGCGATGCTGGGATCGGTCTGCGCCAAAGACTCTTGGGAAACCGTACCAAGCGATCCGCCGGATGATTTGGTGGTGGTGTCCGTGGAATACGTCTTGGCCAACGTTGCAAACGACTTACCCTTGGCCAAGTCGCTTTGAATTTGATCCGCTAAGGACTTCGTCTTGACGACGATGTGCGAGAGCGTCCGCTGCTCAGGCGTCCCCAATGAACTCTTGTTCTGATTGTAATACGTTTGAATCTCCTCAGGGGTCACCTTGACCTTCGCTTCCGCCACCTTTTGAACGAGCACGGAAACCTTGATTTGGTTCATAAACTCGTCCATCGACATGTGGCTCTGTTGCAAAGCTTGCTGCAATTGCGCCTGAGACGTGATACCGTTCTGCGCTTCGATGCTTTGCAATTCCTGATTGATCTCGGCCTGCGACGCAGTGATGTGCTGCTTCGCGGCAGCGTCTTCAACCAGTTGGTTGGAGATCAATTCCGAAAGCATCGATTGCCCAGCATACGCTTCCGTCTCCGCCAGCAGCTGGCTTCTGGTGATGGGTGTATTGCCGACCATCGCGACCACGGAATCCTTACCGTGAACCATGTATGTTCCAAACCACACCCCCCCGACAATGACGGCGCCAACAGCCGCCCCCGCGACAGGTGGTAGATACCTCTTCAAAGACTTCATGAACTGCCTCCTAAACTTCGTGTTCGATTTGCGCGTTTACTCGCTGAAGGCGAATGTAACACACATGATTAGAAATCGCATTGAAAATTTTGAACAAGCTTTCTCAAAGTGTACCACATTTGGCAAGTGGTTATAGGAATACGGCAGATACACGCCCAGTCCACAAAATAGGGCCGTGCATATCCTGTACGGAAAAGGAGGCGGCGACATGAGGAGACTCGAAAGATTCCGTTGGGTACCCATGCTGCTTCGCGCGTATTACGACGCACAGCGGCAAATGGAGTCCACGGACGGTTCTAGCCAGACAGCAGAGCGATCCCCAAAGGACACTCCGCATGTCGTAAACGCAACAACCTATAAGGGGAAAAGCGGCGGAAACAACTCGAGATCGAAGAAATCGGTAGAACAAATCGAAGAAACAAACGCCAGAATCCGCCAGCACCCTTCGGCGGCAGGCCGCCAAAGACAAACGGCGGCGGCTCGATCACTGCAGCGCCGGAGAATTCAAACCAATCAAACGACCCAGCAGTTATACCGGGAACTTCGGGAAGCAAACCGCAGACTTGAGGAACTCGCATCCATGCAGAAACAGCTTGAGAGTATCAACGAAGCGATGAATGATGTCCATCGACAAATTGAATCGTTGCGATCCAAAACGGAATCAAAGCCACACGCGGGACAAGATGAGAATCCTCCCTTCACCATGCCGCCGCTGCCACCGGGGACACTGTAGCACCAGAGGCAGCGGACGAATCACGGCTCAGCGAGGACAAATCCGACTATGCCAACATATCTTTCGGTTCGATCTCCCGCAGCAGATGCTTCTGTACTTTCCCCGTCGCATTGACTGGCAACTCGCGCGCAATCAGGATTTGCGAAGGACATTTGTGCTTGGCCAAATGTGTTGAGCACAGGCTCATCAGATCCGAGCGAAGTTCATCAGGCACAATTCCGTCGGGATTTGCAGGGACGACCCAAGCCACGACGCGTTCGCCGTACATTGGATCAGGCAGGCCGATCACTGCCGATCTCGCGATTTCCTCGTGCGTGTTCAGCACGTCCTCAATTTCCCGAGGACTCAATTTCTCTCCGGCACGATTGATGATTTCCTTGGCGCGGCCTGTAATGAAGACATATCCATCGTCATCCTGGTAGCCCAAGTCGCCCGTGTAAATCCATCCTGGTCCGTATCCGTAATCCTGCGACGGCTCCATGCCTACATACGCGTCGATCACGTTATTGCCTCGGATCGCGATTTCCCCCACCTGGTAAGGACCAACCGGTTGTCGATCGTCGTTGACAATCTGCAGACTGAGCCCGAACGGCTTGCCCACCGATCCCGCCTTACGCACGCCTGGAGGCAGCGGATTCACGCAAATCTGCCCCGCCGCTTCCGTCATGCCGTACGATTCAATGACCGGGACGCCGTACATCGATTCAATCCGAGCTCCAATCGCCGGGGTTAACGGCGCGGAGGCGGAACGGAAGAAGCGCAGCGATCGGGCACAGTCCTTCGGCGCGTCGAGCTTGGTCAGGATCGACAAAATGGTGGGAACACACGAAACCCAAGTGACACCGTGCTTCTCGATGTCGTCCCAGAAACGCGACGCGTGGAACTTGTCGCTCATGACGACCCTGCCGCCTGAACTCAAGGTCGCGAGCAGCGCGATCACTTGAGCATTGATGTGGAACAACGGCAGAATGCAGTATGTGACGTCGCGCTCCGACAATGCGTGACTCTGAATGACGTTTTGCGCCGCAGCGTAAAGGTGTCGATGCCGAAGCATCACACCTTTCGGCTTGCCTGTCGTTCCTGAAGTGAACATCAACACGGCCGGAGAATCCTCGGAAGGCGAAGCCGATGTCTGAGAATCGGCGGACGCGCGCGCGCCGTTCGACCAATATACGAAGTTGGTGAATCCGCTGCCCCGCCTATCCACATCCACACGCCGCAAGCCCGAGTCGACCAACTCGCCCTGCCACGCATCCGCGGCATTTGCACATATGATCGCGGCTTTTGCCTCGAACCGCTCCATGACGCGAGCCAATTCAGCGGTGGGCGTTTCCGGATTGATTGGAACCACGATGCCGCCATGGGATAGCACCGCCAGATAGGCCACCAGGAAGTCGTACGAATTCGGCATTGCAATCATGACTTGAGCCTCAGGAACGATCTTCAATTCAGTGAGCATCTCCATGGTTGCCCGAACGTCCGACATCAACGTGCCAGCGTCAAACCAGCGCCCGTAATCGAAAACTTTGGGCTCCTCCGCGTTCGTCAGTGCCTGATGGAGTGCTTGAAGAAGTTTGGACATAAGTAATACACCTCGTTATTCACGACCCATGGCGGGTGCAAAGTAAAAGCGGAGCCGAACGCCTCAGACTGCCTTCGACAAAGGCGCGGCAGGCGCCCGGCGCTTCGGTTGCGTCTTTTCGCCGACGATGTAGCTTAGATACGGAACGCGGCCAATCAAATACGCCACGCATCCGGACACCACATAGGTCAAGGCGATCCAGAGCGGCAACAACGCGAAATGAACGCCAAGCGAAGCGTGAACCAATGAATTTATCTTGTCCACATAATGCAATGTGACCGGGTGAATCAAGAAGATTCCAAAGGAAACACTGCCAAAAAACCGAATGATGCGGCTTAAAACTGGCAATTCGGAACTGACGCGCTGCCACTTCATGCCAACAATCCACAGTACAGCCGCCACGACGAGGCTGTACGGAATCATGACTGGCTGGAGCACGTCGAGCGCTCTCGAATCGTTCAATCCAAATCCGAATCGATTCAGGAAGTACACACCCCACAGCACGAACAGCCCTGCCACAAGGATGGAAACAATCATACGAACGTGAGCCAACGCCCAAGCTTTGACCGTCTGGTAATGGATCGCGAGCAAAGCGCCAGCAACGAACCAGAATTCGTACGTGATAATGATTCGATCCCGATATTTCACCAAGTCGCCGACCCAACCTGGCACATGGTGAATGTTCACAAATTGCACAAACGATTGATTGAATGCCATAAGTCCGATTTCTACGGCAAAGCTGATGATGAAGATCGCCATGTGCGCGTTTTGAAACTTGCGCATAAATTTCAGCATCAAAGGAAATACCACGTACAACTGCATGGAAACCAGCAAAAAATACAAAAAGAACATATCCGCCGTCAAGATGCCTTTGACAAACGTATGGACGAGATACGATTCCGTCCAATGAAATTTATGATATA